>DAOULX010000049.1:0-29754 GCA_034414775.1 Dehalococcoidales bacterium | reverse complement strand
TGTGGCTCAGTCACTCCTTGACGGTCTACTCGATGGCTTGAAGTCTTGCTTTACGGTGGAAAAGGTGACTACCAAACCCGATGTTCCGGCGGAAGTCGATCGTATCCTATCCGAGGAGCCGGGCGAGGTAAGGCTGGCGATGTACGGCCCCGACGCTACGCTCCACGTGTTGACTCTCCGAGAATGCGATGCCGTTGCCGCTATGATGCCCTATTTCCATACCGAGCTTTACGGAAAGCTGGAAGTGAGTATTGTTGATCACTTCATCACGGGCGATATGCTGGGATTAACGTATGACAAGGCAGGAACGTATTTAGATTATTCTTCGGACATCGCCGAGGCCGTTCAGCGGGTCAACGACCAGGAATACCAGCTGGCATTTTTCGTCAGACCCGTGAGGCCGGAAGTTATCAAGGCCGTTGCCGATAGCGGTGACCGTATGCCGCGCAAGTCGACGTATTTTTACCCGAAGATACCGGCCGGCCTTGTCATTTATCGGTTTGTGTGAGGAGGAATTACTTCAGGGACTATCCCTGAGGATTCCATTTTACATCCTGGTAGTGTTCCCTCAGCTTAGGCTTCTCTATCTTGCCGGTAGGATTACGCGGTACGTCACCGAAGAGGACGAGCCTGGGCCAGGCGTACTTGGGTAGCTGTGGCTCGAAAAAGGCCCGTACCTCGGCCTCGGTAAGGTCTACTCCGGGTTTGGGCTGAACCACCGCCGCCACTACCTCGCCGTAGCGCTCATCGGGAATGCCGATAATGGCCACGTCCTTGACTTTGGGCTGTCCAATCAGTACGGATTCCAGGTCGACGGGGTAGATGTTCTCGCCGCCGGAAATAATCAGGTCTTTCTTACGGTCGATGTAGTAGATAAAACCATCTTCGTCCTGCTTGACCAGGTCACCCGTGTGCAGCCAGCCGTTACGGAGGGTTTCAGCCGTCTTTTCAGGATTCTTGTAGTAGCATTTCATGACATTGGCCCCGCGGAGAATCATCTCGCCGACGTTGCCGATGGGGACGTCATTGCCATTATCGTCGATAACGCGGGCGTCGAGGTTAAGCCGGGGGTAGCCCATCGAGCCAAGCTTGTGGATATTTTCCAGACCGAGGTGCATACACGGTCCGGCCGATTCTGTCAAGCCGTAGTTCTCTTCGTAGGAGATGTTGGGGAAATGCTCTAGGAAGCGCCGTACTAACACAGGCGGGATGGGCTGGGCCCCGGAGTGGACCAGCCGCAGGGAACTGACATCGTAATCAGATAGATTCAGATCTTCGCGGTCAAGCGCCGTGACGATATCTTGTAGCCAGGGTACCAGCAGCATGCAAATACTGACCTTCTCCTTGGTAATGGTATCCAGGATGAGCTTGGCGGTCACTCTCTCGCCGCCGGTGGTCATGACCGCCCGGGCGCCGGCGATCAGGCTGCCGAACCAGTGCATCTTGCCGCCGGTGTGATAGAGGGGCTGGATGAGCAGAAAACAATCGTTGCGTCTCTCCAGGTGGGAGTAGTTCTCGTTAACGGCGACGTGCTCCAGGCTGCGATGGCAGAGCAATGTTGCCTTGGGATCTCCGGTTGTACCGGAGGTAAAGTAAAGCCCGGCCTCGTCCTCGCTGGTCAGGGAGACATCCGGCGGAGTTGCAGAGGAGCCGGCTAACACGGCATCATAATCTTCCATACCGTCCGGAAGCTTATCGCCAACAAATATATATTTCTTGATGGTCGGCATATCATGGCGGATCTCTTCAACACGTTCGAGGAAGTCTTGGTCCAGGACCATAATCTTTGGCTCGGCGATATCGACACAGTATTTAATCTGCCGGCTGATAAAGCGGAAATTGAGGGGTGCGGCCATGGCCCCGGTTTTCAGGATACCGAAATAGGCCTCGAGCCACTTGATGGAATTCATCATGAGGTGGATAACAACATCGCCCTTCTTAATGCCTCTGGCTATCAAGGCATTAGCGAAACGATTGGCGTTATCATCGAATTCTTTCCAGGTTATCTCCTTGCGTAAACCCTTCGATGGGGTAATTTCGATGATGGCCGTGGCGTTGGGAGTGAGACGGGCGTTCCTGGCAAGTATCTCGGTGATGATCATAGTCCTGCTCCTTTAAATCGCGTTATTCATCTATCATTGAATCCGCAGCAAAAATACCTGGTGAAGCGGGTGGGGTTTGGCGGAATGTTGTACCGGCTGACTGGTACGGTGAACACGCTTGATTATATTCCATTTTGGCCTCGATTGTCAATTGAGCCAGCTTTGAGAGGCAACCGGCGCTATGCTATAATTCTGACTGGAGAAGCGATATGCTGGAACAACTTGAAAGGATTGGAAACCGCTACCGGGAAATCGAAGAAGAGATGGCCCGGCCTGAGGTGGCTACGGACCTCACTCGACTCCAGGCCCTGGCTCAGGAGCGGGCCGGTATCGAGGATATTGTCAAGACCTACCGTGAGTACCTTGCTACCGAGAAATCGCTGGCGGAGACACGTACCATGCTGGATGAGGGACTGGAGGAAGACCTGGCTACGCTCGCCCGGCAGGAGGTTTCGTCATTGGAGGCCCACCTCGAAAATCTATCCAAAGAGCTCAGGGCGGCGCTGGTACCGAAAGATCCCAACGATGATAAAGATATCATAATGGAAATACGGGCGGGGACGGGTGGTGACGAGGCGGCTATCTTCGCCGCCGACCTTTTCCGTATGTACAGCCGCTACGCCCAGTCACGCGACTGGAAAACGGATGTCATGAGCCTGAGCGAGAGCGGTAAAGGCGGATTCAAAGAAATTATCTTCGAGGTAAAGGGCCGCGGCGCGTTCAGTCGTTTGAAATACGAAAGGGGCGTGCATCGCGTGCAGCGCGTGCCTGTTACCGAGGCTTTGGGTCGTATTCATACCTCCACCGCTACGGTCGCTGTCTTACCCAAGGCGGAGGAGGTGGACATCGATATCGATCCCGACGAAATCAAAGTGGACGTCTTTCACAGCGGCGGGGCGGGGGGCCAGAACGTCAATAAAGTGGCCACGGCCATACGCATGACGCACCTGCCGACGGGAATGGTCGTCGTCTGCCAGGACGAGCGCTCCCAGCTACAGAACAAGGTAAAGGCCCTGGCTGTGCTACGGACACGCCTCCTTGATCTTGAGCGCCGCAAACAGGAGGATCGGATAACCTCCGACCGCCGCTTGCAGGTCGGCACCGGTGAACGCGCCGAGAAGATCAGGACATACAACTATCCCCAGGACCGCATCACCGATCACCGGGCTAACATGAACCTCCACAATCTCCCGCGTTTTATGGAAGGCGACCTGGATGAGTTAATCGACGCCCTGGCGGCCGAGGAGCAGGCCAAAATATTGGAGGGGCAGGCCGTTTGAACCGGGGAGAGGCGCTGGCTCACGCTCGCCACGAGTTAGAAGAAGCCGGCATCGAAGAAGCCTCGCTGGAAGGCGAGGTCCTTCTAAGACACGTACTCGATACAAACCGCGCTGGCCTTTTCGCCAGTCTTGACGGTGAGATTACACCGGGGCAAGCTGAAAACCTGCGGGGACTATTGGGACGTCGCATACGAGGTGAACCATTGGCTTACATTACCAGTCACCGCGAGTTTTTCGGTCTGGACTTCCGCGTCGATCGAAGTGTTCTTATTCCCCGGCCGGAAAGCGAGTTGCTCATGGAGAAGACCATAGGCCTGGTGCGAGAACGTAAGATTAAGTGTATCGCCGATATCGGGACGGGCTGCGGGGCCATCGCCGTCAGCCTGGCCGTCAATCTGCCGGATGTCATTATCTACGCCACCGACATCTCGTCCGATGGATTGGAAGTTGCCCGGGAAAACGCTCGAAAACACGGAGTTGAGGACAGGATTTCGTTTCTTCATGGTAACCTGCTGGAACCTCTGCCAGGACCCGTCGATATGATTATCGCCAACCTGCCGTATGTCCGGAGGACGGAACTGCCGCCGGGAGGGCCTCTGGATTATGAGCCGGTCGTGGCGCTCGATGGTGGAGAGGACGGCCTTGACCTGATTCGCAGGCTCTGCGAGGAGGCGGATTCAAAGCTGAATGGTAGCGGTTTTCTCCTTATTGAAGTAGGGCAGGGGCAGGCATCGCCAGTCGCCGCCTTGCTGAGCGAGGTCTTTCCTTCGTCGAAATTGGAAATAGACCGGGACCTGGCGGGTATCGAACGCGTACTCTGCCTGCGTTTGACAGAGCAGCGTGTGTAATGCTAAATTAGTTCTGGATTCATTTCAGGCGCAGTCTCGATCGGTTTTTAGAGGATGTTACAGGTGAATGTTATCGTGTGTGCGAAACAGGTTATCGATCCGGAAGCCCCACCTAGCAGTTTTAAAATCGATGCTGCCACCGGCAAAGCCGAGATGCACGGCGCTCCACCCGTCATTGACCCTTACGGTGAGTTTGCCGTGGAAGCCGCGCTGAAAATTAAAGATGCCGGAGGAGCCACTATCACCGTTATCAGCCTGGGGACGGGCCTGTTGCGCGAAGTGGTGAAAAAACCCCTGGCCATGGGGGCCGATGAACTTATATTACTTGAGGACGAAGGCTTCGCCGATATCGATAGCTGGACGACTGTCATAGCTCTGGCTGCCGCTATAAAAAAGAAGGGCGAATACGACCTCATTCTCTGCGGTCGCGAGGCCTCGGATACCAATGCCGGCCAGACCGCTTCTGGCATCGCCGAGGTCCTGGGTCTACCTTGTATATCCCTGGCCCGTAAAATCGAAATCAAGGATGGCTCGGCCAGGGTAGAGCGGGTGACATCGGTCGGCTACGACGTTGTCGAGACTTCCCTGCCGGCGGTAGTCAGCGTCAGCAATGAAATCGGTGAGGCACGCTATCCCACTATAAAAGGAATTATGGCCGCCAAGAAGATTGAACCGGTGGTCTGGAAACCGGCTGATATTGGTGTGACACCATCTTCCACCACCAAGGCAAAAACGCAGAAGCTATTTCAGCCGGCTTACGAGGGCAAGTGCGAGTTTGTCGAAGGCGACAGCGCCGAGGAAACGGCCGTTACTCTGGCAGTAAAAATCAGGGAAGCTAAAATTTTTTAAATGAGTTAACAGGATTTTAACAATTATCGAATATCATAGGAGATGTTAGGAAGATGGCCGAGTATCAGGGAGTCGCCGTTTACTGCGAGATAAGGGACAATGGGCTGCTGCCGATTGCCGCTGAGGGACTCGGTGTCGGGCGACAATTGGCGAATGCAATAGGTCAGCCACTGTTAGCTTTACTGGTAGGGAATGACGTTGGCAACTTAGCCCAGCAGGCCCTCGCCGCCGGCGCGGATAAAGTCTATGTCGTCGATGACCCGCTGTTGAAAGATTACCTGGCGGAAACCTGTGTCAGTGCCCTGGAAAAGGCCGTTGGCCAGATAAAGCCCCAGGTACTCATCATGGGCCAGACCGATGCCGGCCGTGAACTCGCGCCGCGGCTGGCCTTCCGCCTCGATACAACGGTTACCCTGGACTGTGTTGACCTAGCTATAGATCCTGAGACGAAACGGCTATTGCAGACCAAGCCGGTCTACGGTGGCAACGCCCACGCCGTTTATACCGGAGATACTGACCCGCAGATAGTGACCATTCGCACCAAGGCGTTCGCTGCTCTGGAGACGGACGCATCGCGGCGGGGGGAAGTAATCAATATTGCCCCAGAGTTGGATGCCTCATCCGTAAAGACCAAGGTGGTAGACCGGGTGGTTGAAGAGGCCGGTGGCATCAAGATAGAGGATGCCAACGTAGTGGTTTCCGGGGGAAGAGGCATCGGCGGGCCGGAGGGTTTCAGCCAGCTTGAAGAGCTCGCCAAACTGCTCAGGGGAGCTGTGGGCGCCAGCCGCCCGCCGTGTGATAACGGTTGGGTGGCCGATACGGTGCAGGTAGGCCTCACCGGGAAGATTATCGCACCCGAGGTATATATCGCCGTAGCGATATCAGGGTCCAGCCAGCACATGAGCGGCTGTTCCGGATCTAAAACGATTATCGCCATAAACAAAGACCCAGAAGCAAACATCTTCCGGCAAGCCCGTTTCGGCGTGGTAGGGGACTGGAAAAAAGTGCTGCCGGCCTTTACCGCCAAAATCAAAGAGCTGGTCGCTTCCTGATCTTCATAGCGTGACCGATGAATCCATTGAAGAAGATAAACTTTAATATTGAGTAAAAAAATTTCGGATAATACCTTTGACGATATCAGCTATTACGAGGTGTAGATGAGATGAAAGGAACGAAAATTCTAACGATTCTGGCCCTCCTCTTGATGATGGTCCTGCCTTTGGGACTTTCGGGCATAGCCCTGGCCCAAGAAGAGAACGGGGTTTCAGACAACGTTACCACGACGACTCCTCCGCCAATAACCACGACGACCCCACCACCACCGACTACTACGACTACCGAGGAGCCTCCTCCGGAAAGCGTCGCCATGAGCACGGAATTTCCGGCTTTGGAGGCCATCGCTACCGGGGAATTTACATTCACCGTGCAAATCCAGTACCAGGGCCAAACTGACCGTATTTTTGACCTTAACGCCAGCGCTCCAGCCGGTTGGGACATATATGTCACCCCTCAGTATGATTCCCAGAGGATATCATCGATATCGATAGATGCTTCTTCTTTCTCTCCGACTACCAAAACGGTTAAGGTAATAGCATCGCCGCAGGCGTTTGCGCTTCCGGAACCGGGCGACTACGAGTTGGTGCTGGAGGCCGCCTCTGGGGAGGTGGTCGGCAGTATCGACCTTACCGCCCGGATTACGGCAAAATACGTATTAAATGCGGTGCCCTACAATCAGCTCTATAATACGAAAGCTTCGGCGGGTCGTGACAATGCCTATTCACTCGTTATCACCAACCTGGGGACGGCTTCTATCGATAATATCACCTTCTCTTCGGAAAAGCCGGAAGGTTGGGAAATCACATTTCAGCCGGACAAGCTCGATCTCCTGAACTCGCTTGACCAAAACACTGTTGATGTGAATATCAAGCCGCCTCCCAAGACCGTGGCCGGTGACTACATGATAACGCTTCATGTATCCGGGACCCAGGCTGATGCTGAAAAGATGAATGTGCGCGTGACCGTGAAAACCCCCACTATCTGGGGATGGGTCGGCGTATTCATCATCGTCCTGGTGGTTGCTGGCCTTATCTTTACCTTTATGCGGTTAGGCCGTCGTTAGCAATGAACGATCAATATGCAATCGAAATCCAGAACCTGACCAAAGACTACGACGAAGTCACCGTGGTCGATCACCTCAGTTTCCACATTAAGGAGAATGAGGTGTTCGGACTGCTGGGTCCGAACGGTGCTGGAAAGACGACTACCATCCTGATGATGCTGGGGCTTACCGAGCCAACCTCCGGGACGGCTCGAGTGTTCGGCCTCGATCCTACCCGCGATACTCTTAAGGTTAAAAGTATCATCGGCTACCTCCCCGAAGAGGTCGGTTTCTACGAAGACCTGACAGCACGCGAGAACCTGGAGTTCATCGCGGACCTGAACAACATCGGCTGGGAAGAGGCCCGGCGTCGGGTAGATGAAATCCTGGAATTAGTTGGGTTATCTGAAAAAAGAGACACGCCCACCGGGAAATTTTCCCGAGGTATGAGGCAACGGCTCGGCATCGCTGACGTGCTGATAAAGCGGCCTAGGCTCGTTATTCTGGACGAGCCGACTTCCGGGCTTGACCCGCAGGGCATAAATCAGCTCCTCGACCTTATTGCCAGCCTTCCCGGCATGGGAACTACCGTTCTGCTATCGTCTCATCAGCTATATCAGGTACAGCGGGTGTGCCATAGCATCGGGATACTTTCCCGGGGGAAAATGGTTATCGAAGGCCCCATCGAGCAGCTGGGGAGGGAGGCAATGGCGGGGGGGCGCTACGTTATCGAAGTGGAGACAGCCCGGCCGGCGACAGAGCTGGTAGAAGTCATCAGCAAAATGCACGGTGTGCTTGACGTTAAAGTGGCCGAAAACGTAATGAACATCACCTCTGACGTTGACCTGCGCCAGGAAATCGCCCGGGCGGTTGTCCAGAGTGACGTTCCCCTGGTTCAAATCAAGGTCCACGAATTTTCTCTGGACGACATCTACATGAAGTATTTCAAGGAAGGTCAGGAATAGGCCATGCTGGCGATAATACGAAAGGAACTGGCCGATTATCTTAACAGCGTCAGGTTTTTGGTGCTCTTCCTGCTGGTGCTGATAGCCAGTGGCTTCGGGCTATACGCTGCCAACCAGGGAATACGTGCCGCCCTGGAACAGAGCCAGGCCGTTATCAACAGCGGTTTTGTTTTCCTGGCTTTATTTACATCGTCATTTAATAATATACCAGTGATCACGTTAGCCATTGCCATCGTTATCCCGATCACCGGCATTGTGCTGGGCTTTGACGCCATCAACAGCGAACGTACCGGTGGGACATTGAGTCGCCTGCTGACCCAGCCGGTCTACCGTGATAGCGTTATCAACGGCAAGTTCATCGCTGGATTGATTACGATGTCCATTATGCTGGGCACGTCCATTTTGCTGATTGCGGGTTACGGATTGCGGATGATCGGGGTACCGCCCACCGCCGAGGAGATTATCAGGCTGTTCCTTTTCGGGGTCATTACACTGATTTACGGGGCCTTCTGGCTGGGCCTGTCTATGCTTTTTTCGGTGGTTTTCCGGCGGACAGCCGGTTCACTGCTGGTCCCGATTGTCATTTTCCTTATTTTTTACCTTTTCTGGGTGCTGCTCGGGTTTGGCGCGGTTATTGCTGAAGGTATCGCTCCTGTCAGTCCCGGCAGCGATATAACGGCGCAAATAAGCCAGTTGGAACTGCAGTATACCATTATCCGCCTCTCACCGAGCTACCTTTTCCATGAGGCCTATCAGGTATTACTATCACCCATCATGACCGGCCTGGGAGTTCTCACCACCGCTCAGGTGGCCTTTATGCTGCCGAACCCGCTCAGCCTGGGCCAAAGTCTCCTGGCTATCTGGCCGCAGCTTGTGGTGATTATTACCCTGAGTGTCATCTGTTTCGCCGCCAGCTATATCGTGTTTATGAGGCAGGAGATAAGAGCGACCTGACATCAAGGTAATTACAGGATTGATGCAAAAATCCCACTCCTTCTATGGTGAAGGGGTGGGATTTATTTGTGAATAGATATCTTGTACTCGAAGGGATTATTTGTCCTCGTGCGCCTGCGCCACGATTTTCTGGGTAATCTGAGCCGGCACTTCTTCGTAGTGATCGAATTTCATGGTATAAGTCGCCCGCCCCTGCGTCATCGATTTGAGGTCGATAGCATAGCGCTGAACCTCCGCCAGGGGTGCGGTGGCATCGATGACGTTGGTATCGCCGGAAGGATTCATGCCAAGGACCCGCGCCCGCTTGGTATTCAGGTCGCCGATTATATCCCCGGTCATGTCATTGGGGGTGGTCACCTGGAGGTTCATAATCGGTTCGAGGAGAATGGGATTACCTTCCGCCAGGCCCTTTTTCAACGCCCCGGCTCCGGCTATTTTAAAGCATATTTCCGAGGAATCCACCGGATGGAAGCTACCATCATAGAGGGTAGCCTTGACACCGACAACCGGGTACCCGGCCAACGTGCCTCCCTGCTCGGCCTCGATGACGCCCTTTTCCACGGCCGGGATATAGTTCTTGGGCACCGAACCACCGACGATCCTATCGCCGAACTCATTCTCGCCCCGGTCCGGTAACGGCTCAAGCTCCAGCAGTACGTGACCATACTGGCCATGGCCACCAGATTGCTTCTTATGCTTGTACTCGGCCTTACCTACGGGTATCGTAATGGTTTCGCGGTAAGGTACCTTGGGGATGGCCAGCTCCACATTGACGCAGAACTTACGCTGCATCTTCTCGGCGGCCACGGAGAGATGGGTATCTCCCATGCCGGAGAGGATAGTCTCGCCGGTACCCAGCTCTCGTTGCACGTCAAGAGTGGGGTCTTCCTCGGACAAACGTGAAAGGGCTGTGCCCATCTTATCGACGTCCGTCTTGGTCTTGGGATAGACCGCCTCGCGGAAGATAGGCTCCGGGAAGACAATTGCTTCCAGTTTGACCGGCTTGTCCTGGGAGCAGAGGGTATCCCCGGTGGCGGTAACATTCAACTTCGCTACAGCACCGATGTCACCGGCCTGCACTTTGGCCACCGGTTCCTGTGTTTTACCGCGCATGATAAAAAGTTGCCCGATACGCTCAGCGGCTTCCCGGCTGGAATTATATACCTGCGAATTGCTGGTAATAGAGCCGTTGTAGACCCGGAAATAGGTCAGCTTGCCAACATAGGGATCGGCGCTGGTCTTGAATACCAGGGCGGCCAGTGGGGCTGCTTCGTCCGGTTCCAGCGTGCCGCCCTCAACGGCGATAGTCTTTTCTCGGGGAAGGGGTAGATAATCATGAATGGCGTTCATCAGGCGGCTGACGCCGGTATTGAGCAGTCCCGAGCCGGTGAGTATAGGAACAATCTTGCCGCTGGTTACGGCTACACGAAGCGTCTTCGTCAGTTCTTCCTGGGTAATCTCTTCCCCGCCGAGGTATTTTTCAATAAGGGCGTCATCCACCTCGGCGATTGCTTCCACTAGCTTCTCCCGGAGGGAATCGGCCTGGGTCTTGAAGGCTTCGGGTATCTCCGTTTCTTTTACCTGGGAGCCGGCGCCGGTGTAGGCCTTCATTTCCAGCAGGTCGACGACGCCTTCGAAGCTGGTGTGCGCCCCGATAGCGATCTGTAGAGGTACGCAGCGATTTCCCAATTTTGACTTGATCTCGTCGACGACCCTGGAGAAGTCGGAGTTTTCGCGGTCCATCCGGCTGATAAAGACGATACGAGGCAGATTGGCTTCCTCGCAGTAGCTCCAGACCATTTCGGTACCGACTTCCACCCCGGAGTTGCCACAGACAATGATGATGCCACCTTCGCTGACCCGTATTCCTGCCTTAACCTCACCAACAAAGTCGGTGTAACCGGGGGTATCGATGACATTTATCTTTCTATCGTGCCATGGGCAGGGCAATATCGAAAGGTTGATGCTTATCTTGCGCTTTATCTCATCGGGATCATAGTCGGAGGCCGAAGAGCCGTCATCGACTTTCCCCAGCCGGCTGATAACCCCGGCATTTAGAAGCATCGCCTCGGCGAGCGTAGTTTTTCCGGCACCGCCGTGAGATAGTAAAACCACGTTGTAGATGTTATCCAGCCCGTATTTTTCCATATAATCACCTGCTGTCTAGACTGTTTCAAGCATATTATAGCTGGTGTACGAGGAACGGGGCAAGCCAGAGGGTATTTATCGCTAACCCCATTTATCTTTGAAAGCAATCTCGGATAGCTCTTTCCGGGGAGGAACCCGGCCTTCCCCGTCCGGCACGCCGATCGGGAAAAGGGTAACGACGCGATAGCCGTCCGGTACGCCCAGTATCTTTTCCATCTTCGGCGCATCTATGGTACCGATGATAACCGTGCCCAGCCCGAGGGCATGGGCGGCCAGCACCATGTTCTGTACGGCCAGGGCAGTATCGAACATGAACCAATCCCCCTTATCGGTGATGAACTCATCACCGGCGCCCCCCGGCCTGCCGGGAGGTCCTCCTGAAATGCCGGTCTTCGCACAGACAACAATTACCACCGGCGCCGTATTGCACATCTCGATAGCCCGGTTGGGCACGGTCTTGTCCGTCAGTTTGAGGGGCAATAGGGCTTCCGTCATCCTGTACTTGATGGCGGGATCTCGTATCACCAGGAAACGCCAGCATTGAGTGTTTGACCAGGACGGCGCCCAGCGGCCGGCTTCCAAAATAGCTTCGATTTTTGAATCATCGACCGGATTACTAGTATAACGCCGGATACTCCGGCGGGTCTTGATGGCATCGAAAAGTTCCATAGCGAGACTCCTTGAAATAACGAATTACCAGGCACTAGTCGAGGAAAATGTGTCACGGACGCATTCCATCCGCTATTTTCCGAATTGCTCGTAGTGGAGCACTTCGGAAAGGGCCTTCCGCGGCGAGACCTGCCCCTTCTGGGCCGGGAACCCCAGCGGCGTCATGGTCACCACGGTGAAACCGTCCGGGACATTTAGTATCTTGCCTACCTTAGCCGAATCGAAACTACCGACGATTACCGTACCGAGGCCAAGGCCATAAGCGGCCAGGGTCAGGTTCTGGACAGCCAGGGCAACATCGAAGATATACCAGTGCAGGCCTTTCTCGATGGCGGGCAGGCCGTCCGGTCGGAAGCCGGCCTGGCCTAATTCGGAGCCGACCACAACCAGTACTGGCGCCTGCCGAATCGCCCCGGCGGCAGCGTTCTCCACCAGTTCGTTCTCGACGGTCAACTTGTTCAGAGTGTCGGCGATGCGGTCCTTTATCCCGGGATCCCGCACGATAATGAAACACCAGCATTGCCGGTTGCTCCAGGACGGGGCCCAGTGTGCCGCTTCCAGAACGGCCCGGACCATCTCATCATCAACCGGATCCGGTTTAAAGTGCCGAATACTTCTCCGGCCTCTGATTGCTTCAAAAACGTCCATATCCAACCTCCCCAGACCTTTACCTAGCTGTCCCAGGCGCTTTTACCTATCAAGGAGACAAAGCGGCAGCTCCCCAGGTGCCGTACCTGCACCCCCTTGGGACCGTGTGTCACCAGGCATAGCTCCTGAATGTAGCGCGAGCCTACCGGTATAACCATACGCCCTTCACTGCTCAGTTGGGCCAGCAGTTCCGCGGGTATTTCCGGTGCGCCGGCCGTGACCATGATGGCGTCGTACGGGGCCCCCGGCTGCCAGCCGAGGGTATCGCCGGCGAGGTGAAACTCGATATTTGTATACCCCAGCCGGTCGAGCACTCGCTTGGCTGTCTTGGTAAGTTCGGCCAGGCGCTCAACGGTGACAACCTGACGGGCCAGCTCAGCGAGAATAGCGGCCTGGTAACCGCTGCCGGTGCCCAGTTCTAACACCTTTTCCTCACCGGTTAGCTTCAATGCCTCGGTCATCAGGGCGATGATATAGGGCTGGGAGATGGTCTGTTCGAATCCTATCGGCAATGGCCTGTCTTCATAGGCGGCCTGGCGCACTCTTTCCGGTACGAATTCCTCCCGGGGCACCCGGGACATCGCCGCCAGTACCCGCTCGTCCTTGATCTCGGTACCCAGGGACTTTATTAACCTGGTCCTGGCCGCCGCATAGTCCTGCATTGCCGGCTTTGAGCTAAGGTAGTACAACGGATAATACTACCAGAACGACTATAATAATAGCCGCCAATAGGCCAATTCTTTTAAGTTCCGGAATAAAATGAGGATATTGGGTCGTGCCTGTGGCAGTGGCTGCCGCGGCCTTGGGGGGAGTCGCTGGTCTGGCTACGGTCGGAGCCGTGGCCGGCGCCGTAGTCGGAGCCGCCGGTTCCTTTCCGGCGGCCATTTCTGGCGGGGGCGCCGCGACATGCCGCAGTATCGCTTTGCTTTTCTTACTGTGAGGATGCTTTCCTTTGCGTTTGGCTTTGCCTGGCATCCGTAACCTCCTGGACTCTATTGCCCGGCCCGCGGGTGTGATTTGTCATAGGTACGCCGGACATGTTCGGTGGTAAGGTGTGTATATACCTGGGTGGTAGATATGTTAGCATGCCCCAGGAGTTCCTGGACCGACCTCAGGTCTGCCCCGCCGCTGAGCATGTGGGTAGCAAAACTGTGCCGCAGCGTGTGGGGACTTATCTTGGCATCGAGTCCGGCTGACTTGGCGTATTCTTTGAGCTTCTGCCAGAATCCCTGCCGGGTGAGTCTCTCACCACGGGCGTTGAGGAAGAGGGCCGTTTCTTTACGACCGCGGGCAAGTTTGGGTCTTTCACCGTCAATATACTGTTGAATGGTTTTGGCAATCTGCTCGTAGAGGGGGATGATGCGCTCCTTGCGGCCTTTGCCGAAGCACCGCACGAAGTACTCGCCCTGGGTGTTGACATCCCCAAGGTTTAACGAAACAAGCTCGCTTATCCTCATACCGCTGGCATAAAGAAGCTCCAGCATGGCCCGGTCTCTTTTTGCTTCGGAGGTATTGAGCTTGTCTGGCTGTTCGAGCAACAAGCGTACCTGATTGATTGGGATCGGTTTGGGTAGCGCCTTGCCGACGCTGGGCGAGCTCATGTTTTCCGTCGGATCAAATTTAATGGTGCCTTCCGCCTGGAGAAAGCCGAAAAACGACCTCGCGGCGGCTACTTTGCGGGCCACCGTGGTGGCAACATAACTTCTCTCTTTAAGGTCCAACAGATAGCTCAACATGGTATCCCGGGTAAAGTCCCCCCACGAAGATAAGCCCAGCTTTGCGGCGAATTCGGCAAGGCCGGAAAGGTCATTACGATAGGCAGCAATGGTGTTTTCGGAATAGCCCTTTTCCACGGACAGGTAATTAAGAAAGACTTCGATAACTTCTCTCATGATTTCTCCTCAACGGCTGCTTTCGCGGCCGGTCCCTGTCAGCGACATGTAAAAACAGTTCTCGATAGGTATTTTAACATAATATTTGGACAGATTAAAGTACGTCAACCATAATTAAGGTCTACCCAACGTAATGACTATGACAAAATAGCTATTGTTATGGTGACAAAAGGCATATAAGATAAATTTGGTAGCCTTTATATCAAAAGAAACCTGAGGTACATACCCATTAATGAAAGAGATCGCCGAAGACTCTAAGAGTATTTTGCGCCAAAGTTCACCTCAGCCCGAAGCCCTACGTCTCATTCCCGAAGCTATGGCAAGAAAATATTCCGCCATTCCGGTTTTTCTGGAGGGTAACGTCCTGCATGTGGCCATGGCTAACTCCTCCGACATCATGGCTCTGGAAGCCCTGGCCAGCTGGAGCCAGATGCGCATTGAGCCGGAACCTTCCACGGAGGAAGAGGTCCTCGAAGCTATCGATTTCAACTACAAGAATTATGAAGAAATAGAGAAACAGATTTCCAGCATATCACCGACTGAAAACGCCAGAACGAATAAAGACATAGCCATTGATACCGCCACTGAGGCTCCGGTGGCCCAGGCCCTGACCCTGATCATTGACGAGGCCGTGAAGGCCCGGGCATCGGATATCCATATCGAACCGGGAGAAGACAAGGTGCGCGTCCGGTACCGCATCGACGGTTCACTCCAGGAAATGTTCTCACTGCCGTTAACGACAATGACACCGATTGTCTCCAGAATCAAGATATTAGCCAGTATGAACATCGCCGACCATCATCGTCCCCAGGACGGTCAGTTCTCCGTCAAGGCCAAGGGCCGCCAGATTGACGTCCGCGTGGGCATCATACCGACGGTCTGCGGGGAAATGGCGGTGCTGCGTCTCCTGGACAAGAGCCGGGCAACCCTCACACTCACCGACCTGGGTTTCCTGCCGGATAGTTTGGCCAAGTATGAGAGCATGCTCAAGGTACCATACGGAATCATCCTGGTCAGCGGTCCGACAGGAGCTGGCAAGACCACCACGCTTTATGCCTCGGTCAACTCCCTGGACCAGTCCGAACGCAATATTATCACCGTTGAAGATCCGGTCGAGTACCGGTTTTCCAATATCAACCAGATTCAGGTTAATCCCCGTGCCGGAATAACCTTCGCCAGCGGCCTCCGATCAATCCTCCGCCTTGATCCGGATGTGATTTTGATCGGAGAGATCAGGGACGCGGAAACAGCCAATATCGCCATCCAGTCCGCTCTGACCGGGCACCTGGTTCTCTCTTCAATTCATGCCAACGACGCCGCCGGCGTCGTGCTGCGCCTCATCGATCTGGGAGTGGAGCCATTCCTGGTATCTTCAGCGCTCATTGGCGTCATTGCCCAGAGAATGGTACGGCGTCTCTGCCCGAATTGCGCCCGGCCCATGGAAGCTTCTCCGGAAGAAAGCTTGGTCTACAGCCATGAAGTCGGTGAAGAAAAGAAGGAATTCCTCTACGGCGCCGGCTGCAAGGCCTGCGCCAACAGCGGCTACCGCGGCCGGACCGGTATTTTCGAGCTACTTTGCACCAGCAACGACATTAAAAGATTATTGGTTAAGGGCACCACTACCGCCGAACTCCGCGCCCAGGCCGTCCGGGAAGGTATGTTGACGCTGCTGAAAGACGGTATGACCAAGGTGAAAAACAACGCCACTACCCCCAGTGAGGTCCTACGCAACACGTACTCTATCGAATGAATAATGAGACGAAACTCCGGAGTGTTAAAGAGTGATATACCAGTATATAGCCTGCAGTGAAGCCGGGGAAATCGTTAAAGGGAAACTGACGGCGACCGGCGAAGACGTCATCGCCGAGATGCTGGGGTACGCCGGGTACCGCCTTATTAACCTCAGGCCGTATGTCCCTTTTTTAAGCATGGGGAAGCTATTATCTCAGCTTTTTCCGGTAAAACAAAACGATATCATCCTGCTTTTCCGGCAATTGGCCCTGCTATTGGAATCGGGCATAAACATCGTTACCTCAATCGAACTTTTACAGGAACAGGTAGCCAACCGGACGCTCAAGAGGGTTCTAGAAGAGATCGTGGCCGATGTCCGGAGCGGAAATCAACTCTCCGCCGCTATGGGCCACCACCCGGATGTATTCAATCCGATGGCCTGTCGTACTATCGCTATCGGTGAGCAGACCGGTGGCTTGGAAACGATGTTGAAACAGGTGGCGGACTACATGGAAAAGGAGCTTGTAACGCGCCGGGGTATTAAAGGCGCCCTGATGTACCCGATAATCGCTGCCATAGTGACCGTGGTTGTTGTGGGAATCCTCATGTTCTTCGTTTTGCCGGCCTTCGCCAACCTTTACGGTTCGTTGGGTGCGGAGCTACCCACCCTGACCCGGGTGATGATGGACGCGTCGCTGCTGTTACGTGACCATGCCTTTAATATTATATTGGGTATTTTAATCTTCGTCGGACTGGCGATGATCTATTTCAGGACGCCCGACGGTAAATATAGATTGGACTTGCTCTCGCTTCGCCTGCCGCAACTGGGCCGAATTAAGCATCTCAACGAGCTTTCTCGCTGCTGCCGCAGTATTTCATTGCTTTTCAATGCCGGCCTGCCCCTTACCGAGATAATGCCCTTGGTGATTCAGGGTGCCGGCAACCGGGTAATGGCACAATCGCTTTACAGCGTGCAGACAGATATGCTCAAGGGTGAGGGACTATCCCGGCCAATGTCCCGCAATCCCATGTTCCTCCCCATGATGGTACAGATGGTCAAGGTCGGTGAAGAGACCGGCAACCTGGACGCCTCGCTGCTGGCCGTGGCCGAGAATTATGAGTCCGAGGCCGGGGAAAAGACCAAGGCGCTAATCGGTATGATACAGCCGGTTATGACGATTGTCATTGCCGGGCTTATCGGCGTAATCGCCCTCTCTATGGTTTCGGCTATGTATTCCATATACGGGCAGGCATTCTAGTTCGAGAAAAGGCAACATGAGCTATGAAGGGAATTAAACTTAGTAAAACCGGCTGGCTGATATTGTCGGCGGGTATCTTTATTGTCATCCTGGCCGGCCTGGGTGTTACCCGATCTCAGCAGATCAGTGAACAGTCCAGTATGAACGAGGAGCTCAGCTTGTCTGAGACGCGGTTGAATAACCTCGACGTTACCGACCTGCGCCGGCAGCTCGAAGAGCTTAATCTACAAGTCGAGGAAGGCCAGGCCCAGCTAAATGAAGCCAAGGAAAGGCTGCGCCAGACGGTGGTGAGTGTCGACATAACCGAAGAGTTTTTTAAAATCGCGAATTACAGCGATGTGACCATTATGAATATAACCACCTCGAAGATAACTCCTAATGAGATGGAAGGGATCGGTCTTGACAAGATCTCCCTCGCCGCTCAGGTGAAAGGTGACTTCGAGGATATCGTCGATTTCGTGATCAATTTGAACAATGGCTATGCCACGGGCCATGTCCAGACGGTCCAGATGAACATACCACTTGAGGACTCGATGCCTGAAGAACCCGGAGAAGGGGAGGAAGAAGAGGGAGAGGAAGAGGAAGAAGAGATTGAGGAACCGTCTGAAGAAGAGACCACCGTAACCATCCAGATGATAGTTTTTTCCTACGAGGGGAAATAAACATGGCAAATAGCGCGACGACGCTGTATATCAGCGATACCAGCATCCGCCTGATGGTGACCCGCGGCAAGCGTATCACCAAGCTGGCGGACGTGCCGCTGGAAACCAGCCTTGGCGAAGTAGGCTCGGAAGAGAAAGAGAACGAGCTCGCTGCCAAGATAAAGGACCTGTTCCGCCGCAACAAAATCGGTTCCAGGAAGGTTGTGCTGGGTATCAGCGGATTGCACTGCCTGACCCGCCCCCTTACCCTGCCCGACCTTCCCAAGACGATGCTCGACGAGGCGGTAATCCGGGAGGCCCGCCGGGTCCTGCCGGTACCCACCGAGCAGCTCCACATCTCCTGGCAGTCCCTCTGCTCCTATGAAAACAAGCTACAGGCCTTTATGGTGGCCATACCCAAGTATATCGCCGATACTATACTCAAAGCGCTCGGCCAGGCGGGATTCAAACCAGTCCTCATGGATATCAAACCGCTGGCACTGGCCAGACTGGCCCGGGTACCTACCGCTATTATCGTTGATGTCCAGCCGGTCGAGTTTGACATTATTACAATGGTGGAAGGCATGCCCCAGCCCGTCCGCACCTTACCGTTCCCGGAAGAGAACACTTCTTTCGAAGAGCGAATGGAAATTGTCCGGGATGAACTAGAGCGGACCCTCCAGTTTTATAATTCCAACAATCCCGAGCGAATTATACAGCCGGATACGCCGATGCTTGTTTCCGGCGAACTGGCCGACGAGCCTGAAATGTCCGAGTCCCTGGCCCAATCAATGGGGCTCCAGGCGGGGTTGCTGACATCGCCTCTTAAGTGTCCTAAACACTTGGACCCATCCCGTCACCTGGTTAATGTAGGTCTGGCACTCAAGGAGCTGACCCGAGAGGCTGGGCCGTTGCTGCCCAATTTCAACACTTTGCCAATCGCCTACCAACCGAAGCAGATATCTTTAAACCGCATCATGGCCGTGCCGATGACGGCGGCGGCCGGGGCTATAATAATAGTGCTGGCGCTGACCATCCAGAATGCGTCCGCCAATCTTGAAGCTGCCAGGGTGCAGATTGATTCGACAAATATGATCCTGGACAAGAGGCAGGCGGAAAGAAATATCCTATCCGATAGCGTTGCTGCCAAGCAGGCACAAATCGCGGCTTTAGAGTCCAAACGTCTGAGCTTTTCAACCATTCTGGAGAACCTGACCGAGAACGGCAACAAGATGAACAATGACCTCGAGGCGACGGTTGATAACATTGTACCGGATCTTGCTCTGGGAAGTTTTGGACACTCCGGTGAAATGGTCAGCCTCAGGGGACGGGCCGCTACCGAGGCAGAAGTTATGGAATACGTCCGGAAACTAACAAGTACCGGGCGTTTCTCCGAGATAACCATTGCTAATATCACCCGGATGGAAGAGGCGAGTGATAATGGAAGCGATATGATGGACTTCTACCTGAACCTTCATTTAGAGGAGAAGTCGCCATGACAGATATGATCAAACTGCTACAGTTGGGCCGGCTACAGGAAGCCTCCGACCTGCACCTGGTGGTAGATAGTCCGCCGCTGCTCCGCATCAACGGTGTTCTTCAACCTGTGGAAAACATGCTACCGCTGACGGAAGAGGATATCGAAGATGCTTTGGCTCAGGTTACCACCGAAGAGCAGAGGGAGAGGTTCCGCCATGACCTCGAACTCGACTTCGGCCGGACGGTGCCTCAGGTCGGCCGGGTGCGTTTTAACGCCGCCCGTCAGCGCGGGACGACCAGTCTCGTTAATCGTCTCCTGCCGAGTACTATCCCGACACCGGAGTTTCTGGGCCTGCCGGATGTGTGTAGAGAACTGATAATCAGGCCTCGGGGACTGGTGGTCGTCAGCGGACCTACCGGCAGTGGGAAGTCCACCACGCTGGCATCAATGATAGATTACCTGAACGAGACCGAGTCCAAACGTGTCGTAACGATGGAAGACCCTATTGAGTATACCTACGAAAACAAAAAATGTATCATCACCCAGCGTGAGCTAGGCGCCGATACCCTTTCCTTTGCCGAAGCCCTGAGGCATGTCCTGAGGCAGGACCCGGATGTCATCCTGGTCGGCGAAATGAGAGACCTGGAGACGGCTTCGGCAGCCATCACCGTGGCCGAAACGGGGCATTTGGTACTGACAACGGGCCACGCGCCTTCCGCTTCTCAGGCCGTCGAGCGTATCATCAACATATTCCCGCCCCACGAGAGGCACCTGGCGCAGTCCCGCCTGGCGTCCCTGTTGCTGGGGATTTTCTGCCAGGCCTTGATACCTAAGGCCGACGGCTCCGGCCGGGTAGCTGCCATCGAAGTGATGCTTGCCAATGCAGCGGTACGGAACCTTATCCGGGAAGGCAAGAGTTTCCAGCTACCCAATACTATGCGTATGAATACGCACAACGGTATGGAACTGCTCGACCAGGCACTGGTGAGGCTTTACCGCGCCGGTACGATCACCCGCGAGATGGTATGGGATTTCTGCAATGACCGGGAGGAGATTGCCAAACTTACCGGAGAAAAGGAAGAGACCTTCAATACCAAAGAACCGGAGACTCCCCTCGGTAACAAAATCAACCAGTCAGGAATGTTTGAATCACAGTTCGGTATCAAGGAGAAATCCCCGATTCATCACTGATCCACCAGACTATCGAGCACTCATTTTATCCGCTACCTGCATCCGGTATATAATTAATGTGGGATGCAGGGTAAATATCCAATCATTGAAGAGCTAAGAAGCACACCAGAGGCATCACGGTGCTTCGATGGCTTAGCCGAGCGGCCTTTCAGCTTTTTTCTGGACAGCGGCATGGACGCGAAACGGCTGGGCCGTTACTCATTTCTGGGCAGCGATCCTTTTCTGGTGTTGCGTAGCCGCGGGCACGATATCACCGTCTTAAAGGACGGACAAGAGGAAGCGATCCGGGGCAATCCCTTCGACGTGCTTGGCGAGTACCTTGACATTTACACCCTGGATTCCGAGCCGTGTCCTGTGCCATTAGCCGGTGGAGTGGTGGGTTACTTCAGCTATGACTTGTGCCACTTTATCGAGCGGTTACCTTCCCTGGCAATCGATGACCTGGAACTTCCCGAATGTTACCTGGCTTTTTACGATGTTGTCGCCGCCTTCGATCACTTGAAAAACCATACCTATCTGGTCTCAACCGGCTTTCCCGAGCTTGAAGAAAGCAGGAGGCTAAAACGTGCCAGGGAAAGACTCCGGGAACTGAAACACATTATCTTGGAACAGCCTCCATACGCCGAAGCTGAAACGGCAGCCGGAGAACAAGAGACTCTTCTTAAAGGTAACTTCTCCCACGAAGCCTATTTGGAAGCGGTTGAGCTGGCCAGGGAGTATATCAGCGCCGGTGACATCTTCCAGGTCAATCTATCGCAGCGGCTGGAAGTCGGCCTGCCCGTCCCACCGTATGAGTTATATCGGCGACTGCGGACTATCAATCCGGCGCCGTTCGCCAACTACTTTAACTTCGATGGTGTCGGTATTGTCGGGGCTTCGCCGGAAAGGTTCTTAAAGGTACAGGGGGACATGGTGGAAACACGTCCTATTAAAGGGACCAGGCCTCGCGGCCGGACCCCAGCCGAAGACCAATCTCTGGCGGACGACCTATTGAAGAGCGTCAAAGATCGTGCCGAAAATATCATGATTGTGGATCTAGAGCGGAATGATATCGGTCGTGTCTGCCGCTACGGGTCAGTTAAAGTCACCGAGATGGCCGCCCTGGAGACTTATCCCACTGTCTTTCACCTCACTTCAACGGTGGCGGGGCAGCTCCAAGAAGACAAAGACCGCATCGACCTGCTTAAAGCGACGTTTCCCGGCGGCTCAATTACCGGCGCGCCTAAAGTACGGGCCATGGAGATTATAGATGAACTGGAACCGACCCGTCGCAGCGTCTATACAGGGTCGCTGGGCTACCTCAGCTTCGGTGGTGATATGGACCTGGATATCGTTATAAGGACAATTATCGTCGAGAACGGGCGGGCTTACTTCCAGGTGGGGGGAGCCATTGTCTATGACTCACAGCCGGAAGCCGAGTATATCGAGACACTAGACAAGGGCCGCGCCATGATACAGGCCCTCGGGCTTTCTCCGGATGGTGACGTGGAGATCGTATCATGATACTCGTCATCGATAATTATGATTCTTTCGCCTACAACCTTGTGCAATATCTGGGGGAGTTGGGCCAGGAGCCGGTAACCCGCCGCAATGACGCCGTTACTCTGGATGAAATCGAGGCGATGACGCCGGCACACATTATCATTTCACCCGGACCATGTACGCCTCTCGAAGCCGGTATCTCTAACGACATCGTCCGCTCTTTCCGGGGCAGGATCCCCATTTTGGGCGTGTGCCTGGGGCACCAGTGCATCGGGTATGTTTACGGCGGGACTATCCAAAGGGCGGTGTTACCGGTTCACGGCAAGGACTCACTTATCTATCATGACGGTGCCACTGTCTTCCGGGGGGTACCATCGCCACTCACCGGGGGACGTTACCATTCACTTGTCGTCGGAGAGGAATCATTGCCGCCGTCGCTCGAAATCTCGGCCAGGACTGAAGACGGTGTCATTATGGGAGTCAGGAATCGTCAAGATGTTGTTGAAGGAGTCCAGTTCCACCCGGAATCTATCATGACACCGGAGGGGCACCGCATCCTGGCCAATTTCCTGGAAATGTCATGTCAGAGATGAATGCTGAAGAGTTAATCTACCTGAACGGCGCGCTGGTTCCCCGCAGTGAGGCGCAGATATCCGTCTTCGACCACGGTTTTCTTTATGGCTATGGCCTGTTCGAGACGATGCGGGCTTATCACGGCCGGATTTTCCTCCTGGAGCGTCACATCGAAAGATTGACTCGTGGGGCAGGGGCCATCGAGATGCAAGAGCGAATCGCCGGGATGGACCTGGCTAAAGCCTGTCGGGACACACTGGCGGCCAACAATCTCACGGATGCCAGAATACGCCTTACCGTGACCAATGGCGTTGCGGACACATTTCCCTGGTCGGGCATTCCGGAGACACCGACCGTGGTGATTACGGCCCGGGCTTATTCACCTTTTACGCCGGAAAAGTACGAGCAGGGCTTCAGGGTCGGAATTGCTTCGATATGTCGCTGCGCCCGTTCGCCGATTTCCGGAATAAAGTCGGTCGATTACCTGGTCAACGTGCTGGCGAGACGCGAAGCCGCCGCACTCGGTCTTGACGAGGCGCTGCTGCTCAACGACCTGGGATTTGTGGTGGAGGGGGGTAATAGCAATGCTTTCTTCGTGCGGGGTGGCCGGCTGGTGACGCCGTCACTGGCCGGTGGTATACTACCGGGTATTACCCGCGAGACCGTCATGTGTCTTGCCGAAGAACTTGACATAAACATCCAGGAGGAAGATGTCCGGCCGGCTGACCTGGCAGGGTTCGAGGAAGCTTTCATGACCACCTCGGTGATGGAAGTCATGCCGCTGGTATACGTCCGCGAGGAAAGCGGTCGGACCATCTTGTTCGGCAATGGGAAGCCCGGTAAGGTAACACGCCGCCTGATGGCGGCTTATCGGGAACTGGTGGAGAGGGAGACCGCCTGATTCACCAGAACTCTATCCGGTTGACGTTCTCTTTCTCCAGGATGATTTTCCTGACCTGTTCGCGGATACTGCTATCTCGTATCGGCTCAACCTCTGAAAGAGGCAGTCCCCGATCGTCCGTTCTTTCCCGCCAGGTTATGAAGTAGCCGGGCACCATGACCGCAGCGAAGTCCGTCACACCGCAGCACGAGGAATCGACGACCGTCTGGCTGACGACGTAGAGGACCTCCCGGCCGCCGACCTGAATCCTGGCCTCTTTGACAGGCGTATAATAACCGGCCGGCGCGGTGATATCGTTGTTAAGTTCCAGGTGTGTGTAAACAGACATATTGGTCCCTTCCTCAAGGGCAAATACCAATCGATTCGAGCCCGGCAGTTTCTGGCAGGTCGAGCATGATGTTCATATTCTGGACAGCGGCGCCGGATGCGCCTTTGCCAAGGTTGTCAAACCGCGCCGAGAGCAGCACCCTGTCTTCCCCACCGAAGACGAATATATCCAGGTCATTTGTGCCGTTACAGTCTGTAAAGATAAGGAACCCGCCTTTCAGGCCAGTGTCTGGCGGGTAAGGCATCACTCTGATAAACCGTTCCCCGGCGTAGTAGTCAGCCAGCAGTGTGCGGATGTCGCCGGCTGTAACGCGCTTTTTTAGGAACTCTGTTACCAGGGGAATGGAGATGATCTCTCCCTGATAGACATTCACCACCGTGGGCGAGAATACCGGGGGCCGCGCCAGGCCGGTTATTTTCTGCATCTCCGGTAGGTGTTTGTGGTCCAGCTTCAGAGCGTAAAGCCGGGGTGTCCGAACGTACTCCGTAGCGCCCTCGCTCTCGTAGTCGCTTATCATGTTCCTGCCGCCGCCACTATAGCCGGCTACGGCGTGGCAGCTGACCGGGTAGTCCGGCGGGACTACGCCTTCCACCACCAACGGGTACAGCATCGCCACGAAGCCGGTGGCATGACAGCCTGGAACGGCGATACGCTTTGAACGCTTTATCAACTCACGCTGCCCCTTTAGCTCAGGCAGTCCGTAGACCCAGCCCTCGGCCACTCGGTGCGCCGTTGAGCCGTCGATAACACGGGTGTCCCCGTTCTCGATGAGGCTGACAGACTCACGGGCGGCGTCGTCCGGCAGGCACAGGAAAACGACGTCGGCCCGGTTGAGTAGCTCACGCCGTGCGGCCGGGTCCTTGCGTTTCTCCTCTTCTATTTCGATGACTTCAATATCATCACGCCCGCTCAGACGCTCCCGGATCTTCAATCCGGTCGTTCCGTGCTGCCCGTCTACGAAGACCGTCTTTTTCATCGTTCATATGAATCCCTTATCTATTCAATTAAGAGTATAGCACAGCAAGAGAAGGATTTTACAGATAGGCGGAGATCAATAGTATAGTTGTGCCCGTTAAGCCTGAAAAATTTAACAGAAAATGCCCTCTTTTTCCTTGACATGAGCCTAGCAATGAGCTATTGTGTATAAAAATGTCTTTGAAGGAAGGAGGTAGTATGCAAGCATATTGCGTCAAATGCCGCGCCAAGAAAGAAGTCAAAAATCCTAAAGCCATCACCATGAAGAATGGCAAACCGGCGACTCAGGGCACTTGTCCATCCTGTGGCACCAAGATGTTCAGAATCGGCAAGGGCTAAGCCGGTACCGGAAAGTGGATTTATCAGATACTTAGGGCTGGATACATTGAAGCAATCCAGCCCTTTCCTTTTAATGTAACTGCTTAATATGATACGTGTTTCTTGATGAGGCCGGTGGTATTGACGACGTTGAGTTTGTGGAAAATGAGTGTAAAGCGTTCTTCCAGCTCCGCCATGATCTTGTTGTTTATTGCCGGCGGCAGGTGCCAGAGCTCTTTCTTGAAATCCCCGAACGCCTTCTTGCGTGTCTTGTAGATGAACTGCTCCTCGGAGTCGCCTTCCTTTCTTTCACCGGCGTATTTTTTATCGATATGCCGGTTGATGGTCTCCGTCAGGTCCGAGGGAAAATATTTACTATCGTAGATAATGTTCTGGAAGCCCGTCGCCAGGTGGACTTCGACCGTGCCTACCTTGGGGAAGTGGTCGAAAGCCTCATCGGGTAAAGTCGAAGCGCCGTGCTGGACCGCTCCACCCATACCATACTCTTTTCGGGCCAGGTCAGACAGCTCCTGAAGGGTGTTGAAGTCGATACTGACCTCGGCAATGGAGCCATCCGGCAGGACGACGCCGCCGTGAGAGGTTCCCGTCTGGACGCTGATTTTGGACATACCCTTAATACCCGCAGGGAGGCGGCGCTGGTATACTTCCATAAAAGCCCGCATGTCCGCTACGGTGCTGTTACCCTTGCCGATTTCACCGATTTCGCCGCCCACAGAGACGGTTACCCCATCCGGCTCGATGCCGCGAATGAACTGGGTCATTTCAGCCGTAATGCGGGAGTTGGCTTCCTGCTGCTCTTCAAGGGTCCCCTTGTCCAGGTCGACGACAGTCGAGGCATCGATGTCGATGTTATAAAAGCCGCCTTCGACCGCCTGCCGCACCAGTTCCCTGATGGCACCGACCTCCGAAGCCGCATCCTTAAGGTATTTGGAGCGGCTGA
Organism: Dehalococcoidales bacterium; assembly: GCA_034414775.1. Taxonomy (GTDB): domain Bacteria; phylum Chloroflexota; class Dehalococcoidia; order Dehalococcoidales; family RBG-16-60-22; genus DAOULX01. The sequence goes on along the minus strand of DAOULX010000049.1, from coordinate 3,461 downwards.
CCTGTATGTGGTCTCCCTGGATAAAAACCGGCCCCTCGAAACCCTCGCGGATAGCGGCGGCCAGCACCGCGGCGGTGTACTCCGCCGGAGGTTGGGCGGTATAACCCATTTCGGAGCGGGCCAACTCGAAGATGTAGGCGCCGACATTATTCTTCATGGTGGCGCGGAAGACCGCCCGGGCGACCTCGTAAGTGATACCACGGATGTTTATCGCCGGAACGGTGATGCCGCTGTATTCGCCCCGACCGGAGGCTTCATAAGCCCCTGAATGCTCGCCGGGCGTATACCCCTGTCGAGGGCCTGATTTCTGATGTCGCTGATTTTGGCGGCTTTTTCCCCGGGTTCGGCGGCAAATACCGCCGTTTCAATCAAGGTGTCGATGTTCGCTGCTGTTGTCATCTTTAAAACCTCCCTGCCTTTGTTTTTCCACTATTATTGAAAATGGTGCGGCGTCCATTGTATCTATCCGCATCATATTGAGAGGCGACATCGACGAGATTGAGCTTACCGTATATCTTTTCCAGGGGACAATAGGAGATACGGCCGTTGTGCACACATACCATGTTACCGAACTGCTGGTTGACGACAAGGTCAACGGCGGCGATACCGAAGTACCGGCCCATCCGACGGTCGTAGGCACAGGGGGAACCGCCACGCTGAAGGTGGCTCAGGACCACTGAACGTACTTCCAGACCGGTTCCTTTCTCTATCCCCCGGGCCAGTACCTCTCCGATACCGCCAAGGGCCTTGTGTCCAAAGGCATCGGTGCCGTCTTTTTTAGTAACCTCCGTCCCGCCGATGGTTTTGGCTCCTTCGGCAACCACGATAATCTCATACCTCGTCCCGGACCTTCTCCCCTCAGTCACGAGCTCGTTGACACGATCCAACGAAAAATCACATTCCGGTATCAGGATAATATAGGCCCCGCAGGCCTCACCGCCTTCCAGAGCGAGCCAACCGGCGGTCCGGCCCATTGTTTCCACGACGAATATCCGCCGGTGCGAGCCGGCGGTAGTCCGCAATCGGTCTACTTCTTCGACAATGACGTTGAGAGCGGTCTCATAACCGAGGGTGTAATCGGTTTCCGGGAGGTCTTTGTCGATCGTCTTGGGAATGCCGATGACGTTAACACCCTCTCCGGCGAGGCGGGTGGCAATTGCCAGGGTACCGTCCCCGCCGATGGCCACGACGGCTTCCAGGCCAAGACGGTCGATATTGTCCTTGATAAGCCCTGGGCAGTCATTTTCCGGGGCGTAGGGGCTGAAGCGGGATGTTCCCAGGAAAGTGCCGCCGTACCGGTCCCAAGTTCTGACCACTTCCGGGTTGAGGGGGACGATATGTCCGGCCGTATCCAGGGTGTCGGGATCGACGTTGGTGAGACCCTTCCAGCCGTCCCTGATGCCGAAGACCTTATAGCGCGTGCCCCGTTCCCATTCGAGGCGTTCGTCCATGGCGGTCTTCACCACCCACTTCATGGCCGGATTAAGTCCGGCGCAATCACCGCCGCCCGTCAGTACCCCGATGCGGCTTTTTCTCATAGTGACACCGTCTATACAGTATATCACGAAGGTAAAGGGGAATGTAAATACATCAAATCAAGGACTTTGAATTTGATAGTCAGCAGAGGCCCGGTTATAAAAACGCCCGAAGTCCTGTATATTAACGGGGTGTAAATAGAAGTGGACTATAGGCGCAGTATTGAAATTATTAACCTGTCTAACGGCGCCGTTTGCTGAGCTTGAACCAGGGGTGGAAACTGATGATGCTATCCGTTGGGAAATTGGTGTAACCATTCCTGTTGACCATCATATCCATCGCCGTCAGGTAATCCGCGATACGGTCCGGCAGGAGGAAATGTTCGCTGATATACTGTCTGGCCTGCCGGCCCAATGCTTCCGAAACCGCCTGGTTCTTCAGCAGGTGAATTACCCGCCGCGCTGTTTTTCTCGGCGATTCGTAAAAGTAACCGGTATCGCCGTCTCTGATTTGCAGCGGAATAGCCCCCACGTCGGCCCCAAAGACCGGCTTGGATTTCCAGAGGGCTTCCGTAATAACCAGGCCGAATCCCTCACGGGTGGAAGGTTGCATAATAACACTGGAGGCCCGCTGTAAGGCATTGACCTCCCGCCAGTTCTCGAGGCGGTTTTCCAGCGAGAGGGGAAGCAGATGGATGTCTTCATCATGGCGGATCTCTTCCTGGAGCTGTGAGAAGACTCGAACGCCTTCCGGATCGTCGGTAGCCATACCACCCGCCATGACAAGCTGACATTCGATTTCTCTCCTGACGAGGCGAAAGACAGCGACGGTACGGTCCAACCCCTTCCAGGGATCGAAGCGGCCGATCTGGGAAACGATTGGGATGCGATTATTAATGCCATATTTCGTTAAAACGGCGTCTATCTCGGCTTCACTCAGATCGCGGTTCTTCTCGGAAAGGGGATCGATGAACGGTGGGATAATGAAACTCGGCAACGGCCACTTGGTGACGACGTAATGGGAGGCGGAAAAAATAGCGGCACTGTAAGGGTTTATCCAGGCGGACATAAAGTCCCAGAGACCCGGATTGTCAGTGACAGGCGCTCCTTCGATATCGATGTGGCATCTCCAGAACCAGGTCTCGCCGGGCTTTTTCAGGTGTTGGGCTAGACCAAAGGGCTGAGGATCGTTGACGATAATGATATCAAACTGACCGCCGGTAATATCACTGCGGGCCATCTCGGCGATAGAGCAGTCATAGGCATTTCTCATCTGCGGCGTAACGGTACCCTTCATTCCCTGAAGCAGATTATGCAGGCTCTTGGTACACTCGAAAAATTCATTGTTGCCGCTAATAACCCTCCAATCGGTCGCCACACCGAGGCTGTTGAGGAATGGCACCGAACTGTACAGCATTTCAGCCACGCCACCGCCTTGCGCGGTAGCGTTTAGCTCTAGGATACGCAGTCCCTTGAGGCGCTCCGCGGCGCGCTGCACTCTTTCGGTCCTGGCCGGACCGATGATACGGGCATACTCTTCCAGGAGTGGCGTGGCAAAAGGGCGCACATCTAGTAACGCGCTGTAAACCACACACGAAAGATCCGGATGGCTGATTTCGGGTGCGGGAACGTCACCAGATTGCCGTACCTTGACTCGTACAGCCATGCTAGAGTCTCCTCTCAGGTTAGAATAAATAATAATATGATATGTGGGGTTGAGGAGACCGGCAACGGGGCGAACACCGGTAACGGGTCGGGGATAGCAAGTAAAAAGACAACGTTCGTAACGGTAGCTTTGTAAGCGCAGGATTGATATGGTAGAATTCAGAAAAAATACCGCGGAGAGATAACGGATGATAGTCGATATATTCGCTCATCATATTTCCCGAAATGTCGGGAAGATAATGGAAAAAAGCCGGTATTACGGCCCCGGAAAGCAATACCCGTACCCGGAGCAGAACGCCGATACCGAGATACGCCTTGAGC
>DAOULX010000048.1:0-24205 GCA_034414775.1 Dehalococcoidales bacterium | reverse complement strand
GAAATGCTTCAACCGCTAGGTGAAGTAAGATGGAAAGAAGTCGCTAAAAGAATAAAAAACTATTAACTTTAAAGCGAGGATTAAATAAATGAAGACCAACTGCTTTGAAAATAGCTATAAACCGAAGCTGGAAGCGTCCCTGGAGGGATTCGAACCCACGACCCGCTGCTTAGAAGGCAGCCGCTCTATCCTACTGAGCTACAGGGACAAACTGTGATTCACTAAAAATGTATCATGAATCCTAACAGAGGTCAATCGTTAACGCGTCGTAAATATATCTACGATGGCCCATCCCAGGACGGTGGCGCTGGTCACGATAGCCCCCGCTATCAGCACCCCGGCCACTATGGAAATAAAGGCATGCCAGAACCTCAGCCGGAGAAGAACGGCCAATATTGCACCGGTCCAGGCCCCCGTTATCGGTAATGGAATGGCTACGAACAGCGCCAGGCCAATCCTTTCGTAGCGTTCTAATATTACCCCCCGACGCTTCGTCATCTCGAAAAACCAACCCATCAGCCGGTTGATGAAGGTCACCCGTGACAGTAGCTGCACAATCTTATCCAGGAACAAAAGAATAAATGGCACCGGCAATATATTTCCGGTGACTCCGAAGAGGCAGGCGTAATACCAGGGAAAATCGTAGAGGCTTATGGCGATGGGAATAGCGCCCCGCAACTCGGATACAGGCGAGGCGGCGATGCCTAGTACTGCCAGGATGTGAGAAAGATCCATAAAAATACCGGTGCCATTTGACGAGCAAAATCCGTTCGCAGGGATTTACTACGTGAGTGTAGCAAAACGCTGCCGAAACCGTCAAGCTGGGGCCGGTCTTTTGCTTGACAATTTCTCTATTACATTGCTAGTATTAGACCGCTTAACTACTTTGTCCGGGCTACCTGCGGCAGGGCAGGGGAGCAACCTGATGGTCAATACCAGGTTCTTTTTGGTATAGGAAATATCCATGAACAAGATGACGATTAGAGATATCCCGTTAACCGGCCGGAAGGTCCTATTACGCGTGGACTTCAATGTTTCCGTGGATGCATCCACCGGCGCTATCGCCGATGATAGCCGGCTCCGGGCGGCCTTACCCACCATCAGATACCTCCTGGAACGCAGCGCCCGGGTGGTCTTGCTTTCGCACCTGGGCCGACCAAAAGGTAAAATCAACCACGAGATGTGGTTGGCCCCGGTCGCCCAACGCCTCTCACAGATCCTGGGCCAACAGGTCGGCATAGCCGTTGACTGCATCGGGCCGGAAGTGCAAAAGTCCGTAACGGCCCTGAAAGCCGGGGATGTCATGCTTTTGGAAAACCTCCGCTTTCATCCCGAGGAGGAGGCCGGCGATCCTGAATTCGCGAGGGCCCTGGCCAGCCTTGGGGACATTTACGTCAACGACGCTTTCGGCACTTCTCATCGGGCCCATGCCTCGATCTCCGGAATTGCACAGCACCTGCCCGCGGTGGCCGGATTCCTCCTGGAAAAGGAGATTAACACACTGGGCGGTCTGCTGGAAGACCCCAAACACCCCTTTATATCGGTCTTCGGCGGAGCCAAGGTCAGCGATAAGGTCGCCATGCTGAAAAACATCATGTACAAGGTGGACGCCATTCTCGTCGGTGGTGGTATGGCCGCCACGTTCCTCAAGGCGCAATCTTATAATGTAGGAACCTCGCTGGTGGAAGAGGAATCCACGGGTGTGGCCGGTGAAATCATCCAACAAGTATCAGCCAGTGGAGCCAGGCTCCTCTTACCGGTCGACGTCGTCGTTGCCGATAAGATTACTGAAGATGCGGAGGGCACCATCGTCCCGGTCGGGGAAATACCGCCGGATAAAAAGATCGCCGATGTCGGCCCGGAGACGGTCGAGATCTTCCGCCAGGAGCTGAAGCAAAGTAAAACGGTGTTCTGGAACGGTCCGCTGGGAGTCAACGAGATACCACAGTTCGCCGCCGGTACGGAAGCCCTGGCCGTGCTACTGGCCGGTCTCGAGGCTACCACCGTTGTCGGTGGCGGCTCGACCGCCGAGGTCATCGAAGCCCTGGGGCTGGCGGATAAGGTGACTTTCGTCTCCACGGGGGGCGGGGCGTCGTTAGAGTTCCTCGGCGGGGAAGAAATGCCGGGGGTAACGGCCTTAAACGACAAACCAGTCGTAAAATCGGAGAAGCGTTGAAATTCCATGGACAATCTTGAGTTAATCCGGGAAATCTCCCTAGTAACTCCGTCGAAAATCGTCATGCTGGTCATCGACGGTCTGGGCGGTATGCCTGACCCGAAAACGGGCCTCACGGAGTTGGAAACCGCGCGAATCCCCAACCTGGACGCCCTGGCGGCTCAGGGTATTTGCGGTCTGGCTGATCCCGTCGCTCCCGGCATCACGCCGGGCAGCGGTCCGGGGCACCTGGCATTGTTTGGTTATGATCCCATTAACTGTACTATCGGGAGGGGAGTATTGGAGGCGGTCGGCATCGACGCGGAGCTCGGGCCAAAGGATGTGGCAGCCCGCGGTAATTTCTGCACCGTTGACGCCGACGGCATAATTACCGACCGTCGGGCGGGACGTATCTCTACAGAGCAATGCACCGAATTATGCCAACTACTCGACGGTATTACACTCGAAGATGTTAACGTCTCTGTCTATCCGGTACGGGAGCACCGATTCGTCGTAGTGTTTCGCGGCGGTGGATTGGTCCCCGATGTTAGCGAGTCTGACCCCTCCCGGACGGGGGTAGCTCCGCTTGACATAAAGCCGGAAAGTCCTGAAGCTGCCAGAATGGCGGAGGTGGCTAATCGTTTTGTCCTTCAGGCAAAATCTTTACTGGCGGAACATCACCCTGCTAATATGGTACTGCTTCGCGGATTCTCCCGGAAACCGGACTTTCCCACCATGCCGGATATCTATAAACTAACCCCGCTGGCGATTGCCGTCTATCCCATGTACCGGGGGCTGGCACGCCTGGTAGGTATGAAGGTCTCCAAAACGGGTACGACAATCGAGGATGAGTTCGCCACTTTGAAGCAAAACTATCAAGATTACGACTTTTTCTTCCTGCACGTGAAGTGGACGGATACCGCCGGCGAGGATGGAGACTTCGCCCGCAAGGTCAAGGTTTTAGAGGAGATAGACGCCAATCTACCGGCCCTGACAGCCCTGAATCCGGACGTCCTGGTGGTTACCGGCGACCATTCCACGCCGGCTATACTCAAGGGGCATAGCTGGCATCCGGTACCGGTATTAATCTGCTCGGAGAATTGCCGTCAGGACGCCGTTACCACCTTTTCCGAACCGGCCTTCCTGGCGGGTGGCTTGGGCCGTATATCATCGACGCAGATCATGCCGCTGGCCATGGCCAACGCCATGAAACTGACCAAATTTGGTGCCTAGGAGTTGAAAATGCCGCGCATACCAATGATCGCCGGGAACTGGAAAATGAACACCACCATCCACGAAGCTGTCAACCTTGTCAAGGAAATGCTCCCCGGACTGGATAAGATACACGGGATTGAAAAGGTTGTTTGTCCTCCGTTCGTGTCTCTGGTGGCGGTCAGGGAAGTTATTGAGGGCAGCAGCGTCAAGCTTGGAGCCCAGAATATATTCTACGAGGATTCGGGGGCCTATACCGGAGAGGTTTCGCCGCCTATGGTGGCCGACCTTTGCGATGTTATTATCATCGGGCATTCGGAAAGGCGCCAGTATTTCGGTGAGGACAATGAAGTGGTCGAGAAAAAACTGAAGGCGGTCATAAAACACGGCCTCGTGCCGATTTTCTGTATCGGTGAGAGCCTGGCCCAGAATGAGGCGGGCCAGATAGCCGATGTCCTGCACCACCAGCTTTTACCCCTTTCCAATCGCATGTACTTCCTGGGAGGCATGGTGATAGCCTACGAGCCGGTGTGGGCCATCGGGACAGGGAGATCGGCCACGGGTGAACTGGCCAACCAAATTATCGGCTTTATCCGCCAGGAAATCGCTAAAAAACATGATGCCAATGTCGCCGAAGGTCTCAGGATTCTCTATGGCGGCAGCGTTACCGCCGACAATATCGCGGAATTCATGCGTCAGGATGAGATAGATGGCGCTTTAGTAGGCGGGGCCAGTCTTAAAGCTGGAGATTTCGTCAGTATCGCGCAGCAGGCCTCACAGATCCGAGGTTTATCTTGAGGGCATGAAGCGACTCGTAGCTATCGTCGGACCGACCGGCGCCGGCAAGAGCCGCCTGGCCCTGCATCTGGCCGAGCTTTTTTCTGGGGAGGTAATCGGAGCGGACAGCCGCCAGGTCTACCGTCATATGGATATCGGCACCGCCAAACCTTCGCCCGAGGAACTCGCCCGCGTAACACATCACCTCATCGATGTCGTTGATCCTGATGAAGAATTCAACCTGGCCCTTTACCAGCAAGCAGCCTACCGTGCTATCGAAGACGTCCATCGTCGCGGCCGTTTACCCTTCTTGGTAGGGGGGACAGGTCTTTATGTAAGGGCCGTGCTGGAAGGGTGGAAAATACCCGAGGTTTCTCCCGACCCGCAATTCAGGTATAATATAGAAAAACGTGCCAGCGAAGGCGGCGTCGACGAGCTCTACGAAGAGCTGTTGCGACTTGATCCCGAGGCAGCCAAGAAAATAGACCGCCGCAATGTGCGACGGATTATCCGGGCTCTGGAGGTTAGTACCCGGTCCGATAGTGCTTTTTCACGGCTCGGACAAAAGGAAAAACCTGCCTTCGATTCGTACATTATCGGACTGACCGCCGATCGAGAAGCACTATACGCTATTACTGATCGTAGGATTGATCAGATGATAGAGCGCGGACTTGTCAAGGAAGTGGAAAAATTACATAAGATGGGCTATGATTATAGTTTGCCGTCGATGTCCGGTATCGGCTACCGGCAGGTGGCGCAATACCTCCGGGTCGAGATGAGCCTGGCAGACGCCGTAAGGAAGATCAAGACGAAGACACACCGGTTTATCCGGCACCAGTACGCCTGGTTCCGGCTGGCGGATACCGGGATTCACTGGTTTGACGTCTTAAGGCAGGACGATGCGGCGGTAGAACAGGCGTTGGCTTCGTTCCTGAACGATTAAGGAAATACTGGAGAACGAACGGAATGGATTTTACCAAAATGCAGGGCGCCGGCAACGACTTTATCGTGGTGGACGCGCGCGCCATGAATCGCGACTGGCCGACGTTAGCCGTAAAAATGTGCGATCGTCATCTGGGAATCGGGGCCGATAGCTTGATAATCCTGCTATCTTCGGAGCAGGCGGATTTCGCGATGCGTACGTTCGATGCCGATGGCTCGGAGGCCGAGACATGCGGCAACGGTATCCGCTGCATGACGCGATATCTACTCGAAAATGGGCTTTCTGCCCCGGAAACTGAGGAGTTGACCATCGCTACTGTGGCAGCTTTAAACCGGGTCTATACGGAACGAAAAAATGGCAGGGTAATCAAATTCCTGGTCAATATGGGACCGCCCCGCTTATCTGCCGCGGAAATACCGGTGAGGCTTCAGCCCGGTAAAAATGGAAACATGATCTGCCACCCGGTAAGGATAGGCGATACCGAATTGAACTTGCATTTTGTTTCCATGGGTAATCCCCACGCGGTGCATTTCTGCGAAGGGCCCCTGGCTGACTTCCCGTTGTCCAGTATCGGACCGGTAGTGGAAAACCTGCCGATACTACCCAACCGGGTGAACTTTGAAATCGTCCAGGTGCTGGACAGAGGGCATGTCGAGGCGCGGGTCTGGGAGCGCGGTGTTGGCGAGACACGGTCCTGCGGCAGCGGTGCCTGCGCCATTACGGTCGCCTCGAAGTTGCTAGGCTACACCGAACCGGTTCTGAACATCCGTCTTCCCGGCGGGGTGCTCAACGCCGAATGGAACGGCGGCGGGGAGGTGGTATTGGGCGGCCCGGCAGAGATAGTATTTGAAGGGAGATGGCCTGATTGAAAGTCGCCAGAAGAATTGAAAAGTTGAAACCATACCTGTTTGTCGAGATAAATAAAAAGATCGCCGAAAAGAAAGCCAAGGGTGAAGAGATAATCAGTTTCGCCATCGGCGATCCGGATATTCCGACGCCGCCGCACATCATCGAAGGGCTCTGCCGGGCGGCGAAAGACCCGGTTAACCACCGCTATCCAGAGTCGGAGGGTCTTCCCGAGTTGCGCCAGACTATTGCCGATTGGTACCAGCGGCGATTTAATGTCAGCCTGGATCCTGCCACCGAGGTGCTGCCGCTGATAGGTTCCAAAGAGGGCATCGGCCATATTGCTTTTTGCTTTATTGATCCCGGCGATACCGCTTTGGTGCCGGACCCGGCCTACCCGGTATACTCTATTGGTACCCAGCTGGCCGGCGGCCGGCCATACTATATGGCTTTACGGCCGGAAAACGGCTTCCTGCCTAACTTGAAAAGCCTCCGCGAATTTGTTCTGGACAAGGTCAAGATTTTATGGCTCAACTACCCGAATAATCCCACCGGGGCCGTCGCCGATCTTGATTTTTTCAACGGCGTTGTTGAATTCGCCCGGCAACACGGTATCCTTATCTGCCACGACGGCCCGTACTCGGAGGTGGCCTATGACGGCTACGAGCCGGTCAGCCTGATGCAGGCCGAAGGAGCCAAAGAGTTCGGCATAGAGTTCCACTCTCTCTCGAAGACGTTTAACATGACCGGCTGGAGAATTGGTATGGTGGTAGGCAATGCCGAGGCGGTTGGTGCCCTGAGGACATTGAAGTCTAACCTCGACTCGGGTATACCGCAAGCCATTCAGCAGATGGCTATCGATGCTCTGAGCGGGCCGCAGGATAGTATTGCCGAACACAACAACATCTACCAGCGCCGCCGTGACCTTATCTGCGAGGTGCTCAATAGTATCGGCCTCCAGGTGACGCCGCCGAAGGCCTCCCTGTACGTATGGGCTAAAGTTCCCGAGGGCTATAACTCGGTAGACCTGACCGCCGACCTGCTCGATCAGGTAGGGGTGGCGGTCACTCCCGGGGTTGGGTACGGCCGCAGTGGCGAAGGCTATGTAAGACTCTCGCTGACGATACCGGACGCCTCGCTGGTTAAGGGGCTTTCGCGGCTCTCAGGGTGGCGGAATACGCGGCGTCTGACACCCAAAAGGTAGTTGACATAATCATGTCACCGGGAGAACAATATCGCCAGAAACGCTGTCATCACCAGGCCTGTTCCGGAAAAGGCTCTCCTTCTCGCCGTTGCCGATAAAGGAAGCTGGGCCAGACAGTCCGCCGAAAGCTCGGTTGAAGAGCTGGTCCGGCTGACAGAATCCGCCGGAGCCAGTGTCGTCGGGAAAATCATCCAACAGTTACTAGTGCCATCGAATGACCTCTATATCGGTAGGGGAAAGTTAGATGAGCTTATCGCTCTAAAAGATAAAACCGGATATGATGTTGTGATTCTGGACGATGAGCTTACCCCGACCCAGCAACGGAACCTTGAAGACGCCCTCGGCGTCAAGGTAATCGATCGGGCAGCGCTGATTCTTGATATCTTCGCGCGGCGAGCACGCACACACGAAGGTCGCCTCCAGGTCGAGCTTGCCCAGCATGAATACCTTCTGCCAAGGCTGGCCGGGCAGTGGCTCCACCTGGAGCGGCTTGGTGGTGGCATCGGAACCCGCGGCCCCGGTGAATCACAGTTGGAGACCGACCGCCGCCTCATCCGTCTTAAAATCCAGCGCCTCAAAGGGCAGACCGGCAAAATCAGGCTTCAGCGTGCTCAGCATCGCCAGAAACGCCAGAGAAGCGGTTTACCGGTCGTGGCCCTGGTTGGCTACACCAATGCCGGGAAAAGCACACTGCTGAATACCCTGACCCGGGCCGATATCCTGGCCGACGACCGGCTCTTCGCAACCCTGGACCCCACCACCCGCCGCCTGACGCTTCCGGGTCACCGTACCGTCCTGTTGACGGACACAGTTGGATTCATCCGGAAACTGCCACCCACTATCATAGATGCTTTCCGGGCGACACTGGAAGAGCTCAATGAAGCCGATCTGCTGTTACACGTGGTGGACCTGTCCGCACAGGACGCCCCGGAACAGTACCAGGCCGTTGAGGATATTCTAGTTGAACTCGACCTTGGTACCAAGAAACAGATAACAGTACTGAACAAAATCGACCTGCTGCTGGATAAAGGCAGGGAATGGAACGAAAGCACGGCTCTGGGATATTTCCTGACCCGTGAAATACCCCCGGATGAATACACAGTCCATGTTTCGGCGGTGAAGGGGTGGGGCCTAGCAGCATTACTGGAAACCATAGGTAAAAACTTGAGCGCCGGAACATCATAGACTTAATGAACGAAGACCGGGTAACCTAGATTGAACACGACCCTGGCACCGGTTCTGGCAGTCGTCGGCGGCATGTTTTTTGCCGGCAGCACCGTAGCCAACCGCCGGGCCGCGTATAGATTAGGTGAGTCCTACACGACCACGTCGGTCGGGATTTTCCTCGGTGTCCCGTTCTTCGCTATTGTCATTAGCCTGGCTGGTGATTGGGACTTGCTGATGGCAGCCTCTTGGGGCTTGCTATTGCGATTGGCAGCCGCCGGCATCATCCATTTCATCATCGGCCGGGTGCTGAGCTACGAGGCCTACCGCCTCATCGGGGCCAACAAGGCCACTCCGTTACAGATGAGCAATCTCGTTTATTCCATAATACTTGCCGCCATATTCCTCAATGAGTCCATTACGGTCTTCACAATCGTCGGATCGGCCGGTATCTTCGCCGGCACATCTCTCATTTCCACGGAGCAACGCTCGGTTGCCGAACCATCCACCGGTCGAATCAGCAATAACGCGAAAGGGATTATGTTGTCCCTGACCGGGGCGCTATGCTGGGGCGTCACGCCGATAATCATCAAGCCGGCCGTCGCGGAAATCGGCTCTCCTTTCGTGGGAGTTTTTGTCTCTTACCTGGCGGCAGGGGTGGTGTTCGCCCTATTTTACATAAAAAGGGAGCTTCGCGAGCATTTTACCAGGCTAAAAGCCAGAGATATCCTGCTCTCGGTGTTGTCCGGGGGGATTTTCGCCGCATCGGGGCAGCTCCTCCATTACACGGCGCTGGGTGGAGGGCCGGCTAGCCTGGTGGTACCCCTGGTAAACACGACGGTCCTTTTCACTTTTATTTTATCTTTCTTCATCAACCGCCGCATCGAAGTGTTCACCGTCAAAATAATCATCGGTATGGTGGTGGCATTGGCAGGAACATTTATCCTGTTCCTGTAATCTTTGTCAAAGGTCGGTGGCCAGTGCAAGATAAAACATATGAAATTCCTGCGCGGATGGCCCCAGCCCGAAGCTGGGACGCACTAGAATCAAAATCTGGGCGTTTTTCGGCCCCGGCTAGTGATATTTTACCTTTAAAGCAGGAATTTATCAGCATTTTTACGTCCCGGCGCCATGTTTTTTTACCTCACCCCCTGACCCCCTCTCCAAACCGGGTGTAAAAATCCCCGGGGTGTCATTTGTTTGGAGAGGGGGAAAATAATTAAGAGGGGCTAACGCCCCTCTTGGCTTTGACTCCCTTTTTATAAAGTTCTCCGCTGAATACCCCTCAGCTTTGCTGGGGGGATGACAGCGGCCTTTTAGATGACATGGTGGTGGGGCTACTCCATTACCCCTGATGCCCCCCAGCTTGCTGGGGGGTTATTCACTGACCGTCATTCCCTTACCCTGATTTGTCATTCCCGCGAAAGCCGGAATCCAATGCTAAAATCCCCCTTAATCCCCCTTTACGAAAGGTAATTATCCCTTGACAATATAAGCTCCTTGTGTTATAGTAGCTATAGAGGTAGTGGAGATGGATATGACAGATGGACAAATTAGAATGAATTTGGTATCACAATTGAAAGTGTTAGAAAAACAAATCATGAATCATGAACTTCCTTTGAATCAGTTGGGTGATGTTGGAGGAGACCTCTTTTATTCAGGGGGCAAGATTCAGAATGAAATTGGGCAGGAGCGCTATTGGTTTGCTCTGTTAATTTTATCAGACAGTCAAGCCTATCAAGAAAAGATTCGTCAATTTGTATATGACCTGCAAAAGTAATCTCAAAATCTTCCATAAGGAGACCTCCAATGACAGCGGTAAATAGAATGAATCCTGTAAGAGCAAAGACTTCGGAATCTCAATATTCGCTGATGGAATTTATGAAGGACTATCCCGATGATGCCACCTGCCTTGAATGGTTGTGGCGCAATCGCTATTCGCCTGATGGCGAGCACACATATTGCCCAAAGTGTGAGCAGGAACGCATATTTCATAAATACGATTCCAAACAACTGAGACCATCTTATACTTGCACAGGCTGTGGCTACCATATTCATCCCACGGCTGGCACTATCTTCCACAAGTCCTCTACTTCCCTGCATCTTTGGTTTTATGCTATGTATCTTATGACCAGCACTCGGTGCGGTATCTCCGCAAAACAGATTGAAAGAGAACTTGGTGTTACCTATAAAACCGCTTGGCGCATAGCTAAAGAAATCCGCCAGAGCTTGATGATTCAGATCGATGAGCAACTTGGTGAGAATGGTCAAGTAGAATTGGATGAGACATACATAGGCGGCAAAGCCCATAATATGCACAAGGCCAAACGGGAGCGTCTTGGTGGGCGTGGTACCGCTGGTAAGATTCCCGTCTTTGGTGCTGTCGAACGGAAAGGTAGAGTTGTTGCTGTCACAGTCCCAAACGTGGATAGGATTACACTTCTCCCCGAAGTTCATAAGCATGTAATACCAGCCGCTAAAGTCTATACAGACGAAATGGGTGCATATGACCCGCTTAAAGAGAATGGATACAAGCATGAGATAATTACTCATTCCGAGCAAGTCTATGTGAGTGGGGACGTTCACACGAATACCATAGAGGGATTCTGGTCTCTCGTAAAGAGGGGTATTGGTGGTGTTTACCATGCAGTCTCGTCTAAGCATCTTCAGGGCTACCTAAACGAGTATTGTTGGCGGTACAATCACCGGAATGAGGGACGTGCGATGTTTGAAACTCTACTTCTTCGGATTCTGAGGTAAAGGCTTTGCCGCCTTTTTCAGATTGCGCTCGAAATCTTCTTTTGTTGGTACGGGGATCTCGTGCCCTTTGGGAGTCTTTTGTTTCTTTTCCATTTTCTTCCCCACAAGGATAGTATAACATATGTGCCCACTCAATAGTACCAAGCTCAAGATTTACAGGGCGAATATACACATTAATGCTCTCAAGCGTAGTATTAGGCGCTCTTTCTATCCACAGCATTCCGTCAGCGAACAGCCCATATCTAAGGGCATGCTCATAGGAGCAAAACTGGTCAAGGTTGAAATTGACCCTTCCTTCAGCAAGAGTTGGGGACTGATTATTGGTGATATTGTCACTAATCTTAGGGATTCTCTTGACCATATCGCCTGGGAACTCGCTATGTTGCAAGTCCAAAAGAGTGGAGTTAAACTCTCGCCTTCTCAAATGCGCAGTGTCTCCTTCCCCCTTTGTCTCGATAAAAGTAAATGGAGTGATGTCGGGAAAAGGGCAATTAAACATATCTTGCCCGCTGCTCATAGTGAAATTGAACGATTTCAGCCATACAATAGAAGGAATTGGCCTGAACTTAACATCCTCCGAAATCTTGAACTTTTGGCGAATACGGACAAACATCGGGTTGTTACACCATGCAACGTTCGGGCTAAAGTTGTCCTCGCCAGAGGTGATGAGGGTATTGTCCATATTCTCGATAAGCATGGTGATTCCACATTTCTCGCTGATATTAACGTGAACCTCAAGCCAGATGTCACCTATACAATAGCTGTCTACCCAGAAGGCATGCTCCGACCTTTGAGTGTCAATGAACTTCCCCTCATACATAATTTTATCAGAGACGAAGTAATCCCAACTTTTACGAGCTTCTTCTAGTAATTTATATGGATTACCTATTTTTTGCATATCTCCCCCTTATATCAAGATGGGATAAGCACCTTTACGAAAGGGGGAGACAGGACAGGGAAAATGCGGCCAGCTTCTCCCTTTCGTAAAGGGAGACGGGAGAGGGATTTTACCATTGACCGGTAGGGGTATAATGGGGGTATGAAGAAAAAAAAGAACATACGTGATTATATAAACATTCCTATCAATGTACTAATAGGTATAATTTTTGGAATTATAGGTACAGTCGTAATTTTTTCATTTATTACAATTTTTCAATTATTTTTCAGTGAATAACCCCCCAGCAAGCTGGGGGGCATCAGGGGTAATGGAGTAGCCCCACCACCATGTCATCTAAAAGGCCGCTGTCACCCCCCCAGCAAAGCTGAGGGGTATTCAGCGGAGAACTTTATAAATTAATAAGTGATTTGGTATTTGCCACTGGAATGATGGCTTTGGGTACGATTATTTTAGCAGCCGCATCCTTTTGGAATATTTACCAAAATTATAAACTTAGAGAAAAGGAACGTAAGGAACGTATACTAGATGAAATTATTGATTGGGCTATCGACGTTTCGAAACTTGATTCTAATATCCATGGTTTGACAGAATCTATTAGACTGAATATTGCTCTTGAACCTAATATTACTATACCAAAACTACGTGCCGATATTCTTATTTGTTTAAGTAAAGGTGACTATATAGAAAAAATTGTAAGCCAGGCTGTTAGTAAAGCTACTGAATCTATTAAACAATTATTAAATGACCTTAGTGTTATAGCTAATCTGTTGGATACTTTCAGAATAATGGCTGAGATTAATGAACCTAGAACAGATTATATTACTACTGAAGATATCAATATGAATGATACAAATCCAGAGAAAGATACTGTTGAAAGACATAGAAATAATCTTTCACAATCATATGGCATTGTAATTGGGGAAACTACTAGACTTAAGACCCAAGGTATCAGCTAACACAATAAATGAACCTCACCGTATTATGTCACCCTCTTCTACCTTGCATATTCTGGGGCGCACAATATATGTTATGTCGTGTTTATTACTCGCAGAGTATGTATTTTACATAAATAGCGTAGTGCTCCCCTGCCGGTTTGTTTAATAAATTTTGGCAGGACTAAAGATATGAAGTTTTTTTCATTATTCCGCTGAGTTTTTTAAAAGAAGTCCGCAATTCGCCGACGGTCTTGGTGAGACTTTCCATTTGTAATGACGGATTCATCAGGTACCGCCGGATATCTTCAACATTGTTCACTATCCCGGCCACCAGCGGCGCGACATTCTTGTCCTTGATATCCCGGGCTTTGGCCGCCATACCCCGGCCGCTGTAGGCAATACCAGTTAGGTCGAACTTGGCGTCCCCGCAATTCTCCAGCAGATTCCCCAGGGCCGCCTTCCCCTTTAACAAATTGTATGTTCCCAGGAACTTCTCCACCTTGGCGTGCCATTCGTCAACCTCGCCCAAAGCCCGGTTGTGCCGCGCGGCAGCCCCGGTCAGTCGATTAAATACAGAACCCATCTTTCCCACTATTATCCAATCCTAAAGCGAAATCTTTTTCAACAACGCCATGACATCCTGTCCAGCGATGCGGGCCTCATCCATGGCCGTCATACCGATACCGGCAACGATTCCCAGAACCCTCATTATAGACCTTCTCTTTGCACACCCACAGTATAGGCAAGCTGGCACCAGTGATGCAAATCCCCGCTTTATGAAAGCTTAACTAATCCTTTAGTAAAGCTTTAGCAAAGCTTAATACTAATTCATTGTCCTGGAGGCGAGTGTATTTATAATTAAGAATGTATGGACAAGTTAAGCCGTGGCATCCTCAAAATCACGGCCTTCGTATTCTTCAGTCTGGCAGTCGCCCTAGCCTTGCCACATTTCAGCCCGGTCATTTTCCCACACGTGTCGGAGCCATCGGCTGCGTTCGACTGCGATGACAGCGCCCTCGAGACTTACCGGTACTTCCAGGAACTCGGTATAGAGTCGACCCCGATTGTCGGCAACCTGGACATGGAAGGTGAAAATTATATGGAATGCAACCATGTCTGGCTGTTGGTCAAGTCCGGGGACCGGGAGATAGCCTACGATTGGGGAACACCTCGACTCGACCGGCAGCACTACGAAGGCTACACTATCAGCCTGGAATATCTCCTCCATGCCGTCGAGCAGGACAAGCTTGGTGGTGGAGCGGTTGTGGCGGCTAGAGATTAAGCCAATATCATTGCTCTGGCATAATTGCCGGGTGATTTGCTTCTATCAGGTCTGGATACACTATTCTTTTCAATTTTATTCGATATCCGATATTCGCGCGTATACTATATTAGTGACGGTGTCTCTGAGCGCGGTCAACTCGTCGACCAAGGGGTCTTCAATCTGACTGATCAGCTTCGGAAGTGGGCTCGGCAGGATTCGAACCTACGACCAACCGGTTATGAGCCGGCCGCTCTGCCGCTGAGCTACGAGCCCCCACCCCAGATATTGTACCCCGGCCGACCGCCAATATCAACCCAAAGCGTGGTCGTCCTTACCTGTTTAGCCACCATGACTTTATGTAAATTATTCACTGGCTGGTCTATCAAGTTTGAATTCGTATATAAATCATAGTAATATTAATGGGCATGGTTGATTGGGAACTTACCGCCAAGACGATTTACTGCGAATCTACCGGCGATGAGGTAACGATGCTGGTCTCGGCGGACGGCACCTGCCGCTGTACCGGCTGCGAGAAACATCCCTGCACTCCAGCCGATTGTGCAGTTATGATCCGGTACCGGGACGAACAACTCGGCAAAGAGGATCCAGCGCGATGAAAGGCTCCCGGGAAACGACCGCACACGGCGAAGAGAAGTCCGTCACAGCCGGGGCCGTCAGGATAAAGATCGATAATCTCTCGCTTTCTTTCGGGGGTGTAAGGTCACTCATCGATATCAGCGTGGATATCCGGGATAAGGAAATCCTGGCTATCATCGGGCCTAACGGAGCCGGCAAGACCTGCCTGCTGAACTGCATCAACGGTTTTTATAAACCCCAACTTGGCGAAATCTATTTCGACGGCCGGCGTATCACGCGCATCCGGCCCGATCGGGCGGCTAAGATGGGTCTGGCCAGGACCTTCCAGAACATCGAGCTATACACCGGTTTGAGCTCACTGGACAACATCATGGCGGCCCGCCACGTTTTAATGAAGCAGAATGCCCTCAGCAACGCCCTTTACTTCGGCTGGACGCATAGCGAGGAAATCGTCCACCGCAAGACTGTCGAAGACATCATCGACTTCCTGGAAATCGAGGCGATACGCAAACAGACCGTAGGTATGCTGCCCTACGGCATGCGCAAGCGGGTGGAGCTGGGCCGGGCTCTGGCCCTGGAGCCCAAGGTCCTGCTGCTCGACGAGCCGATGGCCGGCATGAACCTGGAGGAGAAAGAGGACATCGCCCGCTTCATCATTGATATCTTCGAGGGCCAGGGTGTCACCTACCCGGACACGCCGGTGCTGCGTGACGGGGTCAGTTGCATCGTGCTGGTGGAGCACGACATGGGCGTGGTCATGGACATCGCCGACCGCATCGTGGTGCTGGACTTCGGCCGGAAAATCGCCGAGGGGACGCCGGATGAAATCAAGAACAACCCTGAGGTCATCGCGGCGTATCTGGGGGAAGAGAAGCGGTAGAGGCTGTCCCTACTCCCACTTCCGCACGTCCTTGATCCCCTGCTCTTCCTCGGGGATTTCATCAGGCTCCACGAACTCTACACTGTCTATCTTTATGCGGCAGGTGTCCTGGAACTTTTGATTCATCTCGCCATTTAATGCAGACGTATCGGCGGCGGAGTCTTTTAGCGCCAGCCGGAGTATCATTTCGTCGCGGTGCTGGCGGCGTCCCACCACCAGCTGCCACCTGTCGACCTGCCCCCCGCCCGTAATCGCCTGCTCCGCCTGTTTCGCCACGATGAACATACCACGTACTTTTACCGCGTCCCCTGCCCTACCGACTATCCCGGTAATGCGATGGGCGGTGCGTCCACAGGGGCATGTCTCGGTGACATACGATGACAGATCGCCGGTGCCAAAACGCAGCAGCCCCCAGCCCGGATTAAAAAGCTGCGTCGTTACGATTTCACCGACCTCACCGGGGCCGAGCTGCTTGCCTGTATCGGGGTCGACTATTTCCGTGGCATACTCGTCCATAAGGTGCATGCCTGATTTTTGATAGCATTCGTAAGCGATGGCACCACCCGGCTCGGTGACGGCATAGGCCTGGTAGGTGTCGATGCCGTAGTCCGCCTCGAAGGTTTGGCGCAGCGAAGGCGCCAGCATTTCCCCGGTGAACCAGGCCTTTTTTATAGCGAGGTCACTCTTTATGTTAAGTCCCATCTCGCCGGCCCGCTGGATGACCGTCATCAGGAAGCTCGGCGTCCCCACGAAGCCGGTAACTTTCAGGTCTTTCATAATCTGAACCTGGAGATCGGTATTGCCCGTCCCGGCTACGACGACCGTCGCCCCGCAGTGGCGGATGGCCTCGTGGAACAGGATCCCCGCCGGCGACATGTGGTAAGTAAAGGTATTGATAACCACATCACCTTTGCGGAATCCCCCCGCCCAGAAGGATTTGGCAAACCACTTGACGCTGGACGGCTGCATCTCGTAGATAGGCCCCGGTGAGATAAAGACACGCTCGACGTTATCCATCGACATGGCGGCTACTCCCCCGAAAGGTAGGTCCGCTTTTTGCATCTCCAGCAGGTCCGTCTTGCGGGTAACCGGCAGCTTCTCCAGGTCCTGGAATGTCTTTATCCGTTCCGGTGTCACACCCGCCCGCTCGAATAGTCTTTTCACCATGGGTGCGTGTTGATAAACATAGCCGATATGTTCTACCAATCTGCGGTCGATATATTCCTGGCGCGCTTTAGGGGACATAGTTTCCAGGTCATCGAAGTACTCGTCCGGGCGAGGACTTACAGCCATCTCTTTCTCCTCTTATAGTGCTTGACCTCCCGGTAGCTCTTCTTGGTGCCCAGGGCGGAGAGGCCGAGATAGAACTCCTTAATATCCTCGTTGTTTTTCAGGAAGTCGGCACTGCCGTCCAGCACGACCCGCCCGTTCTCCATAACGTAGCCGTAATGGGCGATGCTGAGGGCGATTCGAACGTTTTGCTCCACCAGCAGCACAGATGTCTTCTGCTCGGTGTTGAAGCGTCGGATGATATCGTATATTTCTTCGACAAGTAGCGGTGCGAGTCCGAGCGAGGGCTCATCGAGCATCATCAGGCTGGGAGTGGCCATCATCGCCCGCCCGATAACGAGCATCTGCTGCTCTCCGCCGGAAAGATACCCGGCCGTATTGCGCCGTAGCTCCTTGAGGCGGGGAAAGTAATCGTAGACCATTTCCAGGTCGCGTTTGACGGCAACGCGGTCACGTCGATTGTGGGCGCCGACCATCAGGTTTTCCTCAGTGTTGAGATGCTCGAAGACGTGGCGCCCCTCCAATGCCTGGATAATACCCAGCCGGCCGATTTCCTCGGCGTTTTTCTTATCGATACGCTCGCCGTTCCACTCGATGCTGCCATCGGTAACCTCACCCTCTTCGATGTGGAGCAGGCCTGAGATAGCTTTCAGCGTGGTGCTCTTACCGGCTCCGTTGGCCCCGAGTAAGGCAATAATAGCACCGTCCTCCACGGCCATGGAAACGCCGTGCAGTACCCGGATAACGTTGAGGTAGGTGACCTCGATGTTATTCAGCTTGAGCATATGCCACCATTGTCATTCTGAGGGAGTGCAACGACCGAAGAATCTCGGTGGTGGGGCTTGTTTATGCGACTACCCCACTCCGAGATCCTTCGCTCCGCTCAGGATGATATTCTAGCTCTATTGCCCGAACCAGTCAAAATCTTCGTACATGACTACCGGTGCATCGATCCAGTCCGTGATGGCTACAATGGTACCCTGTTGCACCTGGAAGACACGTACCGATTTGGACAGCCGGTTATCGCCGGAGGTATACTTCACCGGTCCGTGCAGCCCTCCGACATCGTAGTCCATCTTCTGAATACCCTCGGTCTCGATTGCTTCCCAGGCTTCGGCATCACCCTTGGCCAGCGTATCGTAACTAATGCCGTTATCGAGAGCCGTCTCCAGCGCTTTGGCCATGATCAGACTTTGCGCCCAGGAGGTGATGTAGTCGCCGTTGCCGATGTCGTCCGGGTGGTTCTTCTCGGCATACTCCACCAGCTTGGCCATACCAGGCACGTCATCGCCCCAGCTAACCGTCGGGAAGACTCCATAAACACCCTCGGCGATATCCGCCCCGGCCAGGTCAACGAAAGCCTTGGTCATGGCGGCATGCCCCAGCCCGATAGGAACGCCAGGGTGAAGACCCATCTCGAAGGCATTTTTAACAATCTGGGCAGCAGGTTTGGGAGTACTCGAAATATAGATTACATCGGGATTCATTGTCTTGATTCGTGTCAACGATTCGGTTTCGGATATTGTGTCGGCCTTGTGCTCGAAGGCTTGACCCAGCTGCCCGTCCCAGAGGATCTCAATGCCGAGCGAATCGGCGTAGGCCCGGGCGGCATCAACAGCACCCTTACCGGTGGAGTTGTTCAGGGCGTGGATAGCGAATTTGGGCTTGCCAGACCCTTTCCATATCTCATCCAGGTAATACCTGGCGAAGGCCAGGAAATCGTCGCCGTAATCGGGCAACTGGCCGTAAATATGCTGCGGCGGGCGGTAGATAATAGGTGACGAGAATGCCGCCAGGCCGGGAAAGCCGGCCCGGTTGGCCGTCTCCATGGAAGCCGTCATCATGGCGGAAGACGATGTAGAGAACATCAGCGCCCCTTCCTCCATAAAGTTCTTGACGATGGTCACTGCTTTGGAAGCATCGTAGCCGTTGTCCCGCCAGATAACCTCAATCTTGTAGCCTTTGACGCCACCCAGCTCGTCATTGATATATTGGATAGCATCCAGGTTGGCGTGGCCCATCGGTGAGCCCTTTTCGGCGGCAACTCCCGTCGACGGGGTGGTGATGCCGATTTTCAATGTCTTGCCTTCGGTGCTCCCACCGTCACAGGCGCTGAGCATGGGTAACGCCGCCACGATGAGCGCCAGGCAGGCTACGATCAATACCAATATTGTGTTTCGGTTCTTCATTACATACTCCTCCTTTTTTTATTTTTTCTCAAATATAGCGCTACATATTTTACCCCCTTTTTTCATTTCAATATGAAAACGGCCATAACCGGTAGGATGCTTTGAAAAGCGACCAGCGGTGGGCCAGACCTCTCGGCTCCAGGATCAGGAACAGGATAATAATCAGCCCGAAAAGCATCGGCGTTATACCGGTGGCGAATCCGGCCGGGAAGACGGTAAATGTCGCCTCAAGGTAAGGAACCAGGTTATTAGTGAGAAGCTGCTGGAGCAGGCGAATGAAAACCACCCCGAAAATAGGTCCCACCGATGTACCCAGGCCCCCGATGATTATCATGCCGATATAGAGTATCGACTCCGTAAAGCTGAACTGCTCGGCGTTGATAAAGCCGATCCAGTGGGCCAGCAGCGCGCCGGCGATACCGGCAAAGAAACAGCCGATGAAGAAGGCAAGCAGCTTGAAGTAGAGAAGGTTGATACCCATGACTTCGGCGGCCAGGTCGTTATCCCGGATGGCAATGAAAGCCCGGCCCACCCGGGTCCTGGACAGGTTCTTGGCCAGGAAAACACAGACTACCGCTAGGCCGATGATAAGGTAAAATAGACTCGATTCGGTGCTAAAGACGAATCCGCCGATTGACGCATAAGGCACCCTGATGCCGAGGAAACCCCCGGTTACACCCCAGTGATTGACGACCCAGATGATGATGAACTGGGCAGCGATTGTCGTAATGGCCAGGTAGAATCCCTTGACGCGCACCGACGGCAGACCGAAGACCAGCCCGACCATGCCGGAAACCAACCCGGCCCCGATCAACCCCACCAGGAAAGGCAACTCCAGACGATTGGTAAAGATAGCCGCCGTATAAGCGCCAACGGCGATAAATCCGGCGTGCCCGATGGATAGCTGTCCGCAGTACCCGACGAGGATATTCAGTCCGACAGCGGCGATCAACGTTATACCGATCAGGTTGGCAACACCCAGCCAGTAGTTGTTCAGATAAAGCGGTAAGGTGAAGAGAAAAACGAGAAAGATAATCAGTAACGCCCAGTGGGTCCTGGTGCGTACAATGGCCATGTCCTCGGCGTAGGTATAGTTCCTGGTCCCGCAGGGTAACGTCATTTCCCGCTAGATCCTCTCTATCCTTTCCTCTCCGAACAGTCCGTACGGTTTAATGACCATGACGATAATGATAATAACGAATGGAATGATATCCTTAACGCCTGCCCAGAGATAGGGCGTCAAATAGCCACCCCCCAAACTCTCGGCCAGCCCGATAATCGGCCCGGCGACGACCGCCCCGGCGAAGGAGTCCAGCCCGCCGAGGATAACCACCGAAAAGGACTTCAGCCCCGTCTCGATTAATCCGTGGGTGATGCCCCCGATGCTGGATATCAGAATACCGCCGACAGCCGCCACCACGCAGGCGAACATCCAGGAAGTGGAAAAGACCCGGGTGACCGGAATGCCGCAAGCCTGGACCGCCATCTGGTCGTCGGCGGTAGCCCTCATGGCGATACCCATCCGGTGGTAGCGGAAGAACGCCGTCAACAGAGCAAAAATTACCAGGCATATCCCCACTACCCAGATATATTCCCATGAAACGACGGCCGCTCCTATGTGCACGACATCCCGCGGGAAGATCCTCGGCAGCGCGCCGACGCTCCATGGCCAGACGAACGTTACCACGCCCTCAATGAAATAGCCGATTCCCAGCGTCACCGTGATGAGCGAAAGTATCGGCTGGGCGATGAGCGGGCGCAGGGCGAACCGCTCGATAACCCACCCTAGAAAAAGGGCGAAGATAATCACCACCACCAGGGCGATGTACAGCGTCAGCGCCGCCTGTACCATCATCGAGTACGTAAACCAGGAGGAAAGCAGCACTATCTGTCCCAGAGCCAGGTTGGCCACAGAACTTGATTTCCAGACCAGGGCGAAGCCCAGAGCTATCAAGGCGTAGACCATGCCCACCGATATCCCCGTGATGACGAACTGAAGGAACTCCGCCACTAGTTGAAGACCTCCTTGGTGACGTTCCTCACCTTGATACCGGTAGTAACGACCCCTTTACGTCCGTCGCGATAGGTCACCGGCGCCTGCACGTCGACCTGCTCCTTGCCACCGTAGATAGCCTCAATCATCTCTTTATACCGGTCTTCCATGAATTCCCGGCGCAGTTTGCGGGTGCGGGTAAGCTCGGCTTCATCGGGATCGAACTCCTTGTGTAACAGCACGAACTTTTGGACGCGCGAGACCTCCGGCAGGTAGCCATTGACCCTTTCTAGGTCCTGCCGCACCAGGTTGGCGACCTCGTTTTTCTGGGAGAGGTCGACGAAGGTGGTATAAGGAACCCGGTTGCGCTCGGCCCATTTCCCGACCATAGTGAAATCGATATTGACGATGGCAGAAACGAAGTCACGCTCCTTACCACCGATGACCATGGCGTCCTTGATGTAGGGGCTGAACCGCAGCCTCCCCTCGATGTACTGCGGGGCGTACTTAGCGCCGGATTTAAGCTGGCCCATATGCTCTAGCCGGTCCATGAATATAAGGTGGCCCTGCTCGCTGATGTTGACGGCGTCACCGGTATGGCACCAGCCGTCGATGAGGGTCAGCGCCGTTTTCTCCGGGTCCTTGTGGTAGCCGGTGAACATGCAATCGCTGCTGACGAGCAGCTCCCCTTCTTTGGTTATCTTCAGGGAAGTCCCCAGGGCCGGCCGCCCGACGCTCTCGAACTTGATCTCACCCTTTCCATGAGAGGAAATCAGACCGGCCTCGGTGCTGGCATAGCACTGTCGAAGCTCGACGCCGATGGCGTGGATGAGGCGGAAGGTATCCAGGCTCAGCACCGAGCTACCCGTCACAGCAAAGCGGACTTTGCTCAAACCCAGCCTGTCTTTGAGCGGCCGGAAAAGGGCCCAATACGCAATTCCGTGGAGAATGCGCCAGAACAGGCTCGGAGTTTTCCCTTCGAACTGCATATCGGCAATCTTGTGCCCCACCGGCATGAAAATATGATAGGTAAGACGTTTCAGCGGGCCGGCGTCTACCATCTTGACCTGGATTTCACTGACCAGACCCTCCCATTGCCGCGGGCCATAGATGACAAAGTTCGGGCCGATCTCGCGGGTGTCTTCGGCGATGGTCTCCGGTTCCTCGGGGAAGTTGAGCCTGGCACCGGTCAGCAGGTGAGGAATGGTGGCGAAGAAGCTGTCTCCCACCCAGGCCGCCGGAAAGTTAGAGACCAGGTCGTCTTTCTCGTCCATGGGATAGCGGTCCACAAAACCGCTAGCGGTGGTAATCAGGGCGCGGTGAGTGATCATAGCCCCCTTGGGGAGCCCTGTCGTTCCAGAGGTATAGTAGATAAAGGCGATATCATCGCCATTACCTTCTTCGATATTCTTTTCAAAAAGACCGGGGTGGTCCTTCTCATATTCACGACCAAGTTCCACGACCTCATCGAAGCTGATGAGTATCGGATCATCGTAGTTCCGCAGCCCCTTGGGATCCCAGTAGATGACCTTTTTCAGCTGTGGCAGCTCGTCCTTGATTTCCAGGAATTTGTCCGTCTGCTCCTGGTCGTTGACGATGGCGAACTTCGCATCTGAGTGCTCGGCGATGTACTTGACCTCCGAGGGGACGGAGTCGACAAAGGCCCCGGTGGCAATACCCCCCGCCGCCTGGACGGCGAACTCACCCCAGAACCACGGGGGCTCATTATCCCCGATGATGCAGGTAACATCGCCGTGGCGCAGCCCCAGGCTGATCAATCCCAGCGAAAAGTACTTGACGGCGTCATAATAGTCCTGCCAGCTATAGCGGTGCCAGACGCCGAACATCTTCATACACATTGCCGTCCGCGCGCTCCACCTGTCCCGGTTGTCTTTGACTATCTGGGGAATCGTCTCTCGTTTTTCCATTTTTCGGCGGTATCTCGGCCTGTCCCCATAAATTGAATTACCTCCCGCGAGGGGAAGTAATCTATTATCCTTTGAATGCAGCCGATACCCGGCAATCCTTACATATAAACCCTCCGTGCACCTCCTTGCGCCCGGAAAGGTTGAATTTCTGGTTTCAGGTTAGCTGCGGAGTATTGTCACGAAGCCCGGATTCTATATCCCACGCGATATCGCGATAGCTTACCATATGTAAAGTGAGCCTGTCAACATAACGTGAGGCTGGTTTGAATTCAACCGCGGACCTGCTACTTTTTCTTCCCCGTACTGACAAATTTTATGATGTTATAATAGCGATCCTCGAATTTTTTAATGCCGACTTCGACGATATATGTATAGCCTACTACCACATCATATTCGGGGCCTTCAAACAAATCGCCATTGTCATTTACATAAACCATTCTCTTCTGACTGCCTGACTTCTTGTAATAATCAGTTACCTTCAATACCTTCTTCATATTTATCCCCGACGTATTGCTTTTAACAGAATACGATTACGCTGTGACCACGGTAGTACCAGTGGCTCTGGCTATTAGCTTGCCGGCCTGGTCGGTCACGGTCATCTCGGACACGCCGATACGCCGGCCGCTCTTGACGACACGGCACTCGGCGATAAGCTCATCGCCAGGGCTGGCCCCAGAGATCAGGTGGATATTAAACTGGGTCGCGATGCTGGGACTGATCACCGAGTTGGTACCGTAGGCGAAGGCCTGGTCGGCGATGGACATGACGATCCCCCCGAAGACCATACCGTTGAAATTGAGGTGCTCCGGTTTAAGTTTCATGGTTATTTTGGCGAAGCCCGGGGAAAGCTCGACCAGACGCATGCCCAGGAAATCAGCAATGGGTTCGTCAGCCGCGCCCGCTTTTAGCTTCGCTATGAGATCCAGGTTGAGACTTTCCATGATATCGCCGCCTTATAAAATTTTCGCTTCATTATAGCATAAAGAATGACCAAATTTGCATTCTGCGGACGTCATTAAGTGTACAGCCAGGCAAAGATTCTCGGGCGCGCTGCCAGGATACAAACCTAGTTAATCCCTTGTAGACAAATCGACCCGCAATATCCTCATAATACTAGCCGGACTGTATTATAAGGACGCGACCGATGTCCGTCTATCTGTTACTCACCAC
>DAOULX010000047.1:0-3902 GCA_034414775.1 Dehalococcoidales bacterium | reverse complement strand
CGCCGGCTGAGGTCCATGAACCAATGGAACCTATCAATGGAGGTGTGGTACAATCCCCATCGTCAACCAGGGCGGGATTCCACCTTAATTTAATCCCTAACCTGTCCTAATAATGGGAAACACCTATAAAAGAAGAAAATGGCGAGACGTTTGTCTATATGTTCGATCAATGGGTGAAAGTCTCGTCTGATGAACTAAAAGAGGTGCTGCCCGATCCTTACGTGGAACTAGAACAGGGTAAATGGACCGTGAGAATTGGTACCAAGCTTGGGCCGAGTCCACACTTTGTCAAAATCGCAATAGACCCAGTATCGGGCTCGGTGATTGATATTGAAATTACGGATACGCTCTCTTAGCCATCCAACAGGCCCTGAACCGCCCCAATCAGCCCCTTCTTATCAAACAAAAGTTCGGGAACTGTCCCCCAAAGCCCAGGTAAGAGCAAGTCTCTCAGTATTATATGTATCCCAATTTCCCCCACGATTTATACTCAATATAAACATACTTACGGCGGAACAAATATCCCGACATTTGTCCACTGGTGAGTAGCTTCGGCTCGGGCGATGCTAAGATTCTATCATGCTCCTGGCGTCCACGGCCATAGCGCCGTCGCTGTAGGCAATGAGCGGGTTGATATCGAGTTCTTGATCTGCGGGTTCGTTTCGATAAACGTAGACACTTTGATGATAAGGTCTTCCAGGAACGATAAGTCGACCGGTTCCTGCTCGCGGTGACCCCGGAGGACGGCGAACTCCTTTGTTTCCCGCACCATCTCGGAGGCGTCCCGGGCACTCACCGGGACAACACGGAAAGACACATCCTTGAGGGCAGGTCACCGGACCAGGGAAGTATTCGTATAGGAATTCTCGGCTGGTTTAATAACATTATCCCGTATTTTGGGAATATTTTGCCAATTATTCATGATTTATTATATTATACGGTATGTCAAGGCGGCTGCAGCGGTTGCGGCTTTATAAACATGACAGATGAAATATACAACCTTAACGACGAAGATATAAAAATCAGGGCGGCGGCCATCATTTCGGCAGGTAAAACGGGCGGCGGCAAGGTGGTCAGGTCTCTCATCGGGATATTGGAAAATGAAAGCGAGATTGACTGGCTGAGGGCGTGCGCCGCCATCGCCCTCGGCAGGATATCCGACGAGGCGGTGGTACCGCACCTTCTCAATGCCCTTTGGGACGATAGTAGCGTTGTCTCCCGCGCCGCTATTTCCGCTCTGGGAGATACGGGAAGCAGACAGGCGGTTTCGCCATTTATAAAGGTGCTGGAAGACCCGGATAAACAGGAGTTGCATCCCCTGATAGTGAAGGTCCTCGGGGAGATCGGGGGCCGTGAAATTGCACCGATTTTACTCCGGGCGCTGGAAAGTCCGCATAACCCGGTGAGGATACAAGCCGCCATGGTGCTCGGCGAGATGGTGGCAGCAGAGGCAGTCCCCTCTTTGATAGAGTTAATGAATGATAGTGACGAGTGCCTGCGGGCCATCGCGGCCTCTTCGCTCGGCTTGATCGGGGATAAACAGGCCGTGAAAACATTACTTGAAGCATTAAATGACAATGCCGGGACAGTCCGGACGGTCGCGGCTTCTTCACTGGGCTGCCTGGGAGACTGTACCGCCATTAAGCCGCTGGAAAAAGCCCTGAGCGACGAGTGCCCGACCGTCCGCCAGCAGGCCGAGGCGGCTTTGATAAAAATCAGGCGACAGGCGTCATCGATGCCGGGAAAACGAGTATGAGAATGACCGAACCTAATGTCGGACTGGCGGCCTTGGTCGGGGAGGACAGCACCCGGAATGATGCGGACGCCCGGAGTACGGCCCTGTTGAATAATGTTAAAGGAGTTTTCGACCCGAATGGCGTAATGAATCCGGATAGACTGTGTTTTCGCTAGCCGAACACGAAGGAGGTAATGAGAATGGCGCTGGAAGATTATCGACCCGAGCAGGAAAGGTGCAGCTATTGTTCGTACTGTAAGTGGATCCCGCAGGACAAGATTCAAAGTGCCAGGTTCGCCAAAGGTTGTCCCAGCATCGCCTTCAGCAACTGGAACGCCTACTCGGCACGCGGCAGATACGCCGTCGCCAAGTCGCTCATCCTGGGCAAGAGTGACTACAGCGAGAGGGTGCTGGACGTTATCTACAAGGACCTGAGCTGCGGATTATGCGACGTTTCCTGCAAGGTCTGCCGGTACAACCTGGAACCCCTGGGCAATATCCTGGAAATGAAGTCGAGGGCGGTCACGGACGGGCAGCTCTTGCCGCAGCACATCCCCATCATCGATAACCTTAAGAAAGAGGACACGATGATTCTCGGCAAGCTCAAGGCCGACCGCGGCAAATGGGCCGAAGGGTTGAGTGTCAAGGACCTTACCCGGGATAAGGCGGATGTCGCGTTTTACACCGGCTGCCGGTTCAGCTACGATGAAGAGCTCCAGGACGTGCCACGCACCGCGATAAGTCTGCTCGAAAGCGCCGGCATTGACATCGGTATCATGGGGGGTGATGAGAGTTGCTGCGGGGCGCGGGCCTACCAGATGGGCTTCCGGGGGGAGTTCGTTAAGTACGCCGAAAACAATATCGAAACCTGGAAGAACGCTGGAGTAAAGACCGTGGTCACCTCCTGCTCCGATTGTTATTTCGCCTTCAAGCGCCTCTATCCCGAACTCGGTTCCGGGGTCGAAGTGCTGCACACCGTCGAGTTTATCGACCGCCTTATCAAGCAGGGCCGCATAAAACCGAACAAGTCCGTCCCCATGTCGGTTACCTACCATGATCCCTGCCACCTGGGACGGCAGGGTGAACCGTACGTGCCCTGGAAAGGTAAAGAAAAGAAAATCCTTAAGCAGATTGTGGTCTACGAGCCTCGAAAGCCCCGTTATAACGGGGCCCTGGGTATCTACGATCCGCCGCGGGACATCCTGAACAGCATCCCCGGCCTGCGTCTGGTGGAAATGGAAAGGATAAGGGAATACGCCTGGTGCTGCGGCGCCGGCGGCGGCTGTATCGATACTTTTCCCGAGTTTGCCGCCTGGACGGCCGGGGAAAGGATCGAGGAGGCGAAAGCGACGGGCGCCGAGGCTATCGTGACCGCCTGCGGCTGGTGCGAGCGCAACCTGAGCGACGCCTCGACCCCCGGTGGTGACAAGATGAAGGTCTTCGACATCATCGAGCTGGTACGGCAGGCGATTTAACGGTTAGCGGTTAGCAATTAGCTATTAGCGGCTAGTGTGGGGGAGGGGACTAACAACTACCAGCTGTATACTGAGGGGAGGAGATAATGCCATGGCCCTATCGAGAGAAATTTATCGGGAGTTCGAAGATATCGTCGGGCCGGATAATATCTCGGACGATCCGGCGATGCTGGACACTTATGTTACGCACTTGACCCAGGCTTCCAATCACATGGGACCTGTTTATGATGTTTCCACCCCCCGGGGTCTGGCCGTCCTGATGCCGGGAGACACCGCAGAGGTCCAGGCCATCGTCAGGCTGTGTAATAAATATAAGATTAAATTCAAAGCCTCCAGTACCTTCTGGGCGTCCCGGGGCAACATTTCCGATGATGATGCCATCACGCTGGACATGAGGCGCATGGACCGGATCCTGGAGATAGACGAAAAGAACCAGTACGCCGTCATCGAGCCTTACGTCACCGGCGCTGTGCTCCAGGCCGAGGCAATGAAGGTCGGCCTGAACACGACTATCATCGGGGCCGGCTCCAGTTGCTCTCCCCTGGCCAGTGCCTGCGCCAACGGCGGGCCTTCGCCATTCGCTCTGTATGGTGGTCTGACCCGGGAAAACCTCCTTGCTTTTGAATGGGTAATGCCTGACGGTGAAATCTTACGATCCGGATCATTGGGCTCAGGACTTGGCTGGTTTTGCG
>DAOULX010000046.1:0-15511 GCA_034414775.1 Dehalococcoidales bacterium | reverse complement strand
GTGAATAACCCCCCAGCAAGCTGGGGGGCATCAGGGGTAAGGGAGTAGCCCCACCACCATGTCATCTAAAAGGCCGCTGTCATCCCCCCAGCAAAGCTGAGGGGTATTCAGCGGAGAACTTTATAAAGCCCTTATCTATGGCGATGCCAATACAGATTGAAGTAATGCTTTTGGTATCAGACATAATTACGTGCGACATCGACCTGTTCCAGGTCACCAGTTCAGCATGGTGATTAGGAGCGTCCCACTGGTATACATGCCCAGTACAATATTCTTCCAGTACCAGCTTATTGTCCTTGAAAATTAATACGGAATGTACTTCTTTATATTTGCCCCGGTTGATGTCGTTTATTCCTTTTTCAATAGACGCCAAGTCAATATTCACTCCCTCCAGAGTACCCACATCGAGTCCGTCATTCATATTCTCAGGTTGTTGATATATATATGGAACGGCAGGTTCTGACTGGCAACCGACAACTAACACCAATAATAATGAAAGAGCCGCAATTATCAGCATCGCTTTTTTCATGTATTCACCTCATTGCGATGAAGTTGAACGAAGACTATAGAAGCTATTATAACATTTGATCCGGTCTCTACGCCCGGTCTGACAGGAAATCAAGTTTAATTATTGCTTTCAACACCGGGCTGAGCTACATAAAGACCAGACTTTGATTCTTTCCGCATAAGCGGTAAAATAGACGTTAAGGAAAGAAGGAATGGAATGGCAGCTTTTGAAAAAGAAGTAATACTCACCACGGTCTCAGACCGTAGTCAGCTTGAGCTCCTGACTTCCACGCTTGATAAAGAAGGCTACGAGGTCATCTCCGCCGTGAGCCTTACAGAGCTTCTTGGCAAGATAAACATGGAAAGTAATGTATCCTTGGCGGTGTTGGATGTCTCCGCCTTCGATGAATCGGTCTGGTCCAGCCTGGAAGAACTGAACAGGAACGGCATCCCCTTTATTATCATATCTCCGGGGCGCAGTCCTTCAATACAACGGGACAGTATGAAGCACGGCGCCCGCGGCCTTTTCACCCGGGGTATCCATTTTAAAGACCTGCTGGAACACATCCACACGCTGCTCGGCAAACAATGAAGATATGACGAGACCACGTATTTTTTCCTCCACCGGAAACCCCCTCTGGTATAAGGATGCCATTTTCTACGAGCTTCATGTCCGTTCCTTTTTCGATAGCGATGCCGATGGCGTCGGGGATTTTACCGGGCTGATAGCCAAGCTGGACTATCTCGAAGACCTCGGTATCGATACAATCTGGTTGTTGCCATTTTACCCTTCGCCGCTGCGGGACGACGGCTATGATATTTCGGATTATCTCGACATCCAGCCGGACTTCGGGAGCATGGCTAACTTCAGGACTTTCGTAGATGAAGCCCACCGCCACGGCATCCGCGTCGTCATCGAGCTGGTCATCAACCATACCTCGGACCAACACCCCTGGTTCCAACAGGCCCGCCGGTCGCCCAAGGGAAGCCGCCATCGTAACTTTTACGTGTGGAGTGATACGGCCGAAAAATACCGGGACGCCCGCATTATTTTCAAAGACTACGAGACTTCCAACTGGGCCTGGGACCCCCTTGTCAAGGAGTACTACTGGCACCGCTTCTATCACCACCAGCCGGACCTCAACTTCAACAACCCTGCCCTCAAAAGGGCCATCTTTCACGTCATGGACTTCTGGCTGAGAGACGGCGTCGACGGGCTGCGAATCGATGCTGTTCCTTACCTGTACGAGCGTGAAGGAACCAACTGTGAGAACCTGCCGGAGACCCATACCTTTATCAAGGAACTGCGCGCTCACATCGACCGGAAATTCAAGGGACGGATGCTCCTCGCCGAGGCCAATCAATGGCCTGAAGACGTCGCGGCCTATTTTAATGGCGGGGACGAGTTCCACATGGCCTTTAATTTCCCGGTCATGCCCCGTCTCTTCATGGCCCTGCGTATGGAAGACCGCTTCCCCATCATCGATATCCTGGCCCAGACCCCGACCATCCCGGATACCTGCCAGTGGGCCCTGTTTCTCCGTAATCACGATGAGCTTACCCTAGAAATGGTCACCGATGAAGAGCGGGACTATATGTATCGGGTCTACGCCTCTGATCCCGCCGCACGTATCAACCTAGGTATCCGCCGCCGCCTGGCCCCGCTGCTCGGTAATGACCGTAAAAAAATAGAACTGATGAATAGCCTGCTTTTTTCGCTGCCCGGCACGCCGGTAATTTACTACGGGGACGAGATCGGAATGGGGGACAATTTCTTCCTCGGCGACCGAAACGGCGTCCGTACCCCGATGCAATGGAGTTCGGAAAGGAATGCCGGTTTTTCACGAACCAATCCCCAGCGACTTTACCTGCCGCCCGTTATCGACCCGGAATACCACTACGAGGCCGTGAATGTAGAGAACCAGATAAACAACCAGGACTCGTTGTTCTGGTGGATGAAGCGCATCATCGCCCTGCGCAAACGCTACCATGCCTTCGGCAGGGGCACCATGCAATTCCTGTTCCCGGGGAACCGAAAAATTCTCAGCTACCTGCGGCGGTACGAGAAAGAGACAATTTTGATTGTGGCCAATCTCTCGCATCTGGTGCAGCAGACTCACCTCGACCTGTCCGAATTCATGGGCTATCATCCCGTCGATCTTTTCGGAAGGGTGGAGTTCTCACCGGTCATCGATGATAAATATTGTTTTACCCTTAGCCCGTACGCGTTCTATTGGTTTTCCCTGGAATCCCAGCGAGAGCCAGGCATACCGAAAATCGCCGCGGGCCGGGAACCGCGGGAAATCCCGGTTCTCAGCGAGACCGAGGAGAGTCTTTTCAGCAAGAGGAGAAACTGGTTCGTTCTTGAGGCCGTGTTGTTGGACTACATCAGGGACAGGTACTGGTTCCGGGGCAAGGCCAGGGACAGCTGGGCGGCAGAGATACAGGATATCATACCCGTGCGTTTTGAAAGTTACACGGCCTATTTCGTCCTCCTGCTTGTCGATTATTCGGAGGGGGAGCCTGAGTTGTACAATATCCCCCTGATGACGAGGCGATTGGAAGAGGAGGAAGAGTTTAAGAAAGATTATCCCGGGGCGATCGTGGCCCGTTTTAAAAGGAAGGGCAAGAGCGGCAACGATATCATCTATGATGCCATGGTTGACCGTGATTTCGATAACTTCCTGATACCCACCATAAAACGCCGTCGTAGCTTCAAGGGTACCTATGGCGAAATAGTCGCTACGGGAACCGATTTCCTGCGCCGCACCTCGATTACGGGTATGAAGGATATGGTGCCGGACCTGGTTGAGGGTGAGCAGACCAACACCTCGGTCATCTACGGGTACCGCTTTCTGCTCAAGCTCTACCGGAGACTGGAAGAGGGGATCAATCCGGATGTCGAGGTTGGCTGTTTTCTAACCGAGCGTACCCCCTTTATCAACATCGCCCATGCGGCCGGCTCGCTGGAATACCACCGCGGCCGTCGCCGGAACCTCAGTCTGGCTATCCTCGAAAGCTACATACCCAATGAAGGGGACGCCTGGCGGTATACACTTGATCATCTGGGGCGCTATTTCGAGGAGGTGATGGTCCATCCCACTGTCCAGGCGCCGCCGATCCCTGGGAAGAACCTTTTGTCCCTGCTAGGAGAGCCGCCTTCCCTGGCCAGAGATACCATCGGTGCCTTTCTGCCGACGGCCCAGATGCTTGGGCAGAGGACTGCCGAGCTCCATATCGCCCTGGCTTCGGGATTGGACACCGCCGACTTTGCCCCTGAGCCGTTTACCCTGAATTACCAGACGTCGCTGTATCAATCGCTGCGGGGGCTGGCCTTGAGAAACCTGCAGATGCTACGGGATAAACTCGGGGAGTTGCCTGAGGACATCCGTGATGATGCCGCGGCAGTGCTTACTCAGGAAAAGGCCATTATCGAACGTTATAACCAGGTCCGCCATGGGAAAATCAGGGCGTCACGTATTCGTTGCCACGGGGACTATCACCTGGGGAAGGTCCTCTATACCGGGAAGGACTTCGTCATTACGGACTTCGAGGGCGAGCCGGAACGCTCTATTAGCGAGCGGCGGCTCAAGCGGTCACCCTTGCGGGACGTCGCCGGAATGCTCCGGTCTTTCCACTATGCCGCTCATACTGCCCTCGAAAGGCAAGTCGCTCTGCACTCCAAACCAGAGGACGTTTTACTGCCCATACTGGAGCGATGGTCTCAGTTCTGGTATATCTGGGTCTCGGTGGAGTTCCTCAAAGCCTACCTCAATGTCATTTCTTTGCCGGGCCTGCTGCCGGAAAATCCGGACCACCTGAGGACGCTGCTGGACGCCTTCCTCATCGATAAGGCCATCTATGAAATCGGCTACGAGCTGAACAACCGGCCGGAGTGGATCAAGGTACCCGTCCAGGGTATCCTGCAATTACTCTCGGCGGAGGCGTGAGGAAAACATGTCCCCCAGGAAAAACTCCCAACCGTCGACGTCAGGCCCCGATAAGACAGAAGAACCGGTCATTACCGTCCGCTACGATGTCTCCCTTCTTACGGATGATGACCTCTACCTGTTTAATGAGGGCACACATTGCCGTCTTTACGAGAAGCTCGGGGCTTATACTATGGTGGCTGATGGTGTCAAGGGTACTTATTTCGCCGTCTGGGCACCTAACGCCCGGGAGGTCCGCGTCATTGGGGACTTCAATGGTTGGGACAGGAACAGACATGCCCTTAGAGAGAGGGGTAATTCCGGTATATGGGAGGGCTTCCTGACCGGGATCACATCCGGCACTTACAAGTATTATATCCTCTCCCATCACAAGAAATACACTGTTGATAAAGCCGACCCGTTTGCCTTTTTCAATGAGGTGCCGCCGAAAACGGCTTCTGTCGTCCGCGGCCTTGATTACGATTGGGGGGATGGGGACTGGCTGGAAAAACGCGGCGGCAAGAACACCCTCGATGCTCCAATATCAATCTACGAAATACACCTCGGTTCCTGGCGGCGAATTCCTGAGGAAGGCAACCGGTCGCTGACCTACCGCGAGATAGCCCCGCTCCTCGCCGAATACATCAACATGATGGGCTTTACCCACGTAGAGTTCTTGCCAATCATGGAGCACCCGTTTTACGGCTCCTGGGGCTACCAGACCACCGGCTACTTCGCCCCGACCAGCCGGTTCGGGACGCCGCAGGATTTCATGTATCTGGTGGACTATCTGCACCAGCGAGACATCGGCGTCATCCTGGACTGGGTGCCTTCCCACTTCCCCAACGATGAGCACGCCCTGGGATTCTTCGACGGCACGCACCTCTATGAGCATAGCAATCCCATCCAGGGCATCCACCCGGACTGGAACAGCTACGTTTTTAATTATGGCCGCAACGAGGTCCAGAGCTTTTTAATTAGCAGCGCCTTGTTCTGGCTGGAGAAGTACCATGTCGATGGATTGCGTGTCGATGCCGTGGCTTCGATGCTTTATCTAGACTATGGTCGTAAGTCCGGCAAATGGATCCCCAACAAGTACGGCGGCCGCGAGAATTTGGAGGCTATTACCTTCCTGAGAAGCTTAAACGAGACCGTCTACCGGGAAAAGCCGGACGTCCAGACCATCGCCGAAGAGTCTACCGCCTGGCCGATGGTGTCGCGGCCAACGTATCTCGGCGGGCTTGGCTTCGGACTTAAGTGGGATATGGGCTGGATGCACGACACCCTGGTATATATTACCCGCGATCCCATACACCGCAAGTTCCACCAGAATGATCTTACCTTCCGCATGATTTACGCTTTTACCGAGAACTTCGTTATGCCGCTCTCCCACGATGAGGTCGTCCACGGAAAGGCGTCCCTGTTGGGTAAGATGCCCGGGGACGATTGGCAGAAGTTCGCCAACCTGCGCCTGTTGCTGGGCTATATGTACGCGCAACCTGGCAAGAAACTCCTTTTCATGGGGGGAGAAATCGGGCAGTGGCGGGAATGGTCCCATGAGGAGAGCCTGGAGTGGCACCTGCTTCAATATCCCCCTCATGCCGGACTCCAGCAATGGGTAGCTGACCTCAACGCCCTGTACCGGGGCGAGCCAGCCCTGCACCAGGTCGATTTCGAGCCGGCTGGCTTTACCTGGATCGATGCCAGTGACTATGAACACAGTATTTTTAGCTTCATGCGGCATGGGCGGAACCCAAGTGATATTATCCTATTCGTTGGGAACTTTACACCTCAGACACATTTTAACTATGAGATAGGCGTACCAAAGCCAGGAGCCTGGCACGAAGTCCTCAACGGGGATACTGAGCAGTATGGGGGCAGCGGCCAATGTAATCCCGGGCCCTTAAAAGCCAGGAAGCCCGGCCGGCACGGCCAGCCCTATTCCCTCAAACTGACGATACCACCGCTGGCCGTGACGTTTCTAAAGCCCGGGGCTTGAGCAATAAAAGGCTATCTAATGCATTCGTATCGATAGCTGGTTGCCTAGTTCCTTAAACACGGCTACCCAAGTAATGGCTAATTCTTGGTTTTTATTGGCTCTCTCTTTCAAGGCCGGGTAGACGTTCTGAAGCATCTCCCAATAGAGGTTCTGCACCCTCCAGAGGTCCACGGGGAAGGGCAAGGTACGCGCCAGCGTCACCGCCTCCGTGACCTTCTTCATGTTCTCGATATCTTCCGGTTCGGCCATTAGTGTCGTCATCATTTTTTCGAGGTTGGCCTTGAAGGCGTAGCCGATGCCTTCGTTATCAAGGTCTACCTGCCAGGTGTTAGCGGTGTCCACCATGTTCCTGACCGCCTCGGCGTCGATGGTTTCACTGCCGACAGCACGGTTCAAATCGATATTGATGATAAGCTCGGCGGCAGAATGAAATGCCCGCGGTACCGGCCCGCCCAGCTCGGCCAGGAAGCGCATCGGCGGGTAATGGTGTTCGTAGAGCTGCCGGTAGGCCGTCTCTATCTCGGACATAGTGGACTCCAGGATATGGCCCAGCACCTTCCGCTGCTCATCGCGGAAAAGGGACTTCAGCGAATACGTCGAGTCGCCGAAGTGTTTGTCCAGCAGCCGGACAACCTCCGTGAAATCGCCGGTGGTGCAGGTACTGGCCAGCTCTTCTTTCATATTCGTGTAGGATTCAGCGCCCCGGAATTCCCGCACTCCGGCATTGATGACATGGCCGCCGAAATGGAAAACACCGAAAGCCAGCCGGGCGGATTCCTGAGTTATTTGCGAGGTGACCCGTGTCAGGCCGGTCACCATCCTGGATTTACCGCATTCGGAGACCTGGTAGTCCTCGTTGGCAGCGATGTAACAAAATACGTCATTGTTTTCGTTGTATTCCTCAAAAAGTGAGCTGATGGCATAGTGGGCGGCTACTTTGGTCAGGTCAATCATGGCCGGCCGTACTATTTGCTCGTAGATGCGGCGGCCGTCCCCCTGCTCCGGGATGTTGCTCTTGGCTTCCTGTAAAATACTCAAAAATTTTTCCTCAGGTCCGTCACCGAACAATTCCTGGGCTAGCTGGACTACTCGGCCGGCGTACTGGATGACCTGAACTGGTTCGGGGCGGGAAATCTCGTCGAAAAACCAGCCGCAGCTGGTGTACATCAACATGGCATGGCGTTGCAGCTCCAGTAGCTCAAGGGTAGTGACCTTTTCCGCTTCGTTGAGTTCTCTGGCGCTCCAGTTCCTGAAAAAGGCATCAACGTTTTCCGGTGTACGGTCGAGGATGATCTCTATATAGCCGTCGCGAGCGGCCCAGGGATCTTTAAGGAACTGTCGGGCCATGTCCTCGTATTTCACGGCCATCTCATCTCGCAGCCAGTCCATGGCGTTCCGCAACGGCGTCCGCCATTTCTGGTTCCAGCCGGGGAGGCCGGTGCCGGTATTACAACCGTCATTGCTCCACCAGCGGTCTATGCCGTGGACGCAGCTCCAGGAGGTG
The DNA here is from genome assembly GCA_034414775.1 of Dehalococcoidales bacterium. Lineage (GTDB taxonomy): Bacteria > Chloroflexota > Dehalococcoidia > Dehalococcoidales > RBG-16-60-22 > DAOULX01. The sequence goes on along the minus strand of DAOULX010000046.1, from coordinate 7,572 downwards.
TTTTCGATAATTTCGGCCTCATGGGTAGGCGGGTATTTCTCCAGGTACTCCCCATAGTTGGTGATTCTGGCGAGGTTATTGGTTTCGATATAATCCAGAGCGAAGGCCAGCGCCATATCAGCGAAACGGTGATGGTGCCCATAAGTCTCGCCGTCGTTGGCAATGTTGACCAGCTGAGGTCGGTCGTTTTCTGGGGAAAACGCATCGAGTAGCCTGTTGGCCAGGCCCTCACCGCTTTTTAGAACATCTTCGAAGGCGATGGCCTGTGAGATAGGCCCGTCGTAGAAAAAGGTGTATATCTGGCGGCCTGAAGGAAGCCTGACCAGATAGGGTCGAGTGGGATCCACGATACCGCCGTTGACGTCCGTCCAGGCTGCCGCGCCGAGGCGACGGGTTCGCCCGGCCTGATGCGGTGCCAGGATAGTGAATTTGATACCCAGTTCCGCCATGATATCCAGTGTCTCCAGGTCAACGGCCGTTTCCGGGAGCCACATTCCTTCCGGGAAACGCTCGAAACGGTGTTCGAAGTCTCGTATGCCCCACATTATCTGGCTGTACTTGTCCCGACGATTGGCCAGCGGCATGATGAGGTGATTATAGGCTTGAGCTAATGCCGAACCATGACCGGAGAAGTTTCGCTGGCTCTCTTTGTCCGCTTCAGTAATGGCGTGATAGACATCAGGATTGGCCGTTTCCATCCAGGCCAGGAGGGTCGGGCCGAAATTGAAGCTTATTTTAGCGTAGTTGCTGACGATACGGGTGATAAAGCCGTCCCCGTCCAGGATCCGTGAGGAGGCATTTGGCATGTAGCATTCCGCGGTGACCTTTTCGTTCCAGTCGTGATAAGGATAGGCCGAATCCTGCCACTCGACATATTCCAGCCAGGCATTCTCGCGCGGCGGCTGGTAAAAATGCCCGTGAATGCAGACGTAACGCTCCAATTAGCCCTCCTTCAAGTAAAAGGACATATACCTCACTGTCAGACTCGTCGGCAACATTCCATCGGTCCCCGATGCGTTCAGTGGCCGGTAGCTTTTACCGCTCCCCACATCCATTTCTACCGGGACACATTGCTCATTGAAATTATAGAACATAATATTGCGATTGTCAGCCTCCGGTGCTGTAATGTAATATTCTGGTTATCCTTGTCGCTGTTGATTCTGGGGGTATTTTTCTGAGGGTCTTCTTCCTTGTTTTCTTAATTGATCCACATTTTCCAGGATGTCGGTAATTTCCTTCATCCGAAAGATCTCTTCCAAACGGTAGCGAGCCCGGCGTCGCCAGTTCGGGTAATCGTCTCCAATGGAGGGTATGTTTTGGGGTTCGGTCTCCAGCCATAGGTCTTCCAGATTGACCAGGACGACGCCGGCCAGGCTGGTGCTGAGATAACCGAGGCATGCCCTGAAGATATCCCGGGTTCCTGAAGACGCTGCGGTAAGATATCTCCGACGACGAAGGTATTTCTCCAGGAAAACTTTCACCAGCCGCCGGGCCTTTTTTTCTTTTGCCACGCCCGGCTTGTCTGAAAGCCCCAGTCTTAGTCTTTCCGCGAAATCATTGTCCTGCCAGAAGGCGGCAAACGGCGGCATATCGTGGGTATTGAGCGCAGCCAGAGCGCTACGGGGTATTCGGCTGGGATTCGTCATGGTCTTTTCAAAGAAGGCATATTGAAGGATGTACATTCGCCGGATGCCGTGCCGGTTCATGGTTGGCCTTACGTAGGGCGGCACCGTTCCCAGGTCCTCGCCGATAATTACGCAGCGGTGGCGGTGTGACTCTAACGCAAGGATGGCGTAAAGCTCTTCGGCGGGGTAGCGTACGTAGACTCCTTGCGAGACATTCAGACCATGCGGTACCCAGAAAAGCCGGTGCAGCCCCATAATATGGTCGATGCGGAGCATGTCGGCATACTGGATGTGGTGATGGAGGTATTCGATAACGTAGCGATAGCCCTGCCGGCGGATTTTCTCCGGGTGTAGGGGTGGAAATCCCCAGTCTTGCCCGGTGGTAAATACCGCGTCCGGTGGGGCTCCGCCTGAGGCTTCCAGGGCGAAAGCATCCTGATACTGCCAGACGTCGAAACCATGGGGATGGACCCCCAGGGGCAGGTCGAAATAGAGTTTGTTCCCCTTTTCCTGGCATTTGGCGGCAAGCGAGCTTACTTGCCGGGCCGCCAGCCATTGGGCATAGAGGTAATACCTCCTGATATTTTCATCGTAGTCACCCGGCTGAAGGAGGCCATCACGTAATCGCTGCGGCCATTCCGACCAAGCTACCTGACGTGTCTCTAAAGCCGCCCGGAAACGTGCATATTCCCCGGCGACGGGGTATTTCCGGCCGAACCGTTCGATTTCCTCGCCAGCGTGTCGGCTAAGCTCCTCCAGGATCTGGCGTTTTAGCGCCATCAGCCGGGCGTAGTCTACCAGCGACTCCTTTTTCAGCCTGGCGATGGCTTCTTGGAAGGCCGATGATTCCACCAGTTTTCTGGCCGGGGCGCAATCCTCGAATCCGGGCGCTTGAATGACGTCAATATAAAACTCGTTCCAGAGCCGGCGGCTAACCGGGGCGTAAGGGCTGGGCTCGAGGGGCTTGTCAAGAAAGACAGGCAGCAAAGGTAATGTCCCCACGACACTCCCGCCGCGGCCGGCTACCTTTTCAGCCAGTTCTCCCAGGGCGGGATAGTCGCCGCCGCCCCAATCCGTTTCCGTCCTCAAAGCATAGAGTGGCAGAAAAACTCCCCATCGCCTTTCATCCTCCCCAGCCGGTGGCTGGTAGGTCCGTGAAGGTGCCGATATAATCAGGCTGTCCCCCGAACGCTTTCCGACTCGTAAGAACAGTCGGTGGTATCCATGTGGCAGGGGTTCCGGTAAAGCCAGGCTTTTAACGAGGTAACGCTCTCTTTCTACCACCATGTTTTCCAGACAGGGCAGGTCTCCTCCTCGGCACTGCCATTCCCTAACCTCGCCGTCTTCCGTTTCCAGGCGACCCTCGACGTTGTCTTCTCCGAGTTCACCCGGCAGGCATACCCGGACTTCTGGCTTGGAGCTGTCGGTGATCACATTGACCGGCTCGATTAGCCGTCGCCGGAGGTTCAGCCGCCTTTCGCGTAAAGCGGGACTCACGTCTAATAAAGAAGCCAGAGGCGCCCCCAGAGCACGCAAGATCGCCAGCAGACTTTCAGGAGAAGCTGCGTGACGGCTGTGCTCCAATCCGTAATAAGAAGTCTGGACGTTATACAGACGGGCCAGATGGTAAAGGTCACTGGAGCGACCACCTTTGCCGGCACCGGCGTGAGAGTCCATGGATATATTCTATGATATGGCGCGTTGGATATCCACAATGAAGCTATTTGCCGCGGACACCTGCTTAACGGTGGCGCCGATTTTCTCCCGGTCTGGCAGGGCGTAGCTCTCTATCGGCGGACTGTAAGGGATGGGGATATCCAGGCCGGTGACCCTTTGCGGCGGTGATTTCAAACAAGGTAAGGTATCGGGGTCTTCGCCGCAGACGCCGGTTGCTATTGCCTTCTGGCCGATATAAGGGTGCACCAGCCCGGGTACCGAGCCTCTTCCGAATTCCAACGATGCCCTTTCATCGAAACGGCGTATGGTCAGCATCGTGCGGTACAGGCCTACCAGTTCTTCGATGGAAATGGCCACGTCTAGACTCCTAAGCTATATTGGATAGTATATGATAACGCAATCCACCTTCGGTAATTCAAATCACTCACTTAATCACACTGCTACGAACGTGCTATAATAGAATAGTGATCCCCCGGAGGCGACGGGAATGTCCAAGAGACTGACGGTTATTCCGGAGCAGTGCTCCGATTGCCGGATATGCGAGCTGGTTTGCTCCATCAAACATTTTGGTGTGAACAATCCCAAAAAGGCAGCCATCCGCGTCATCAGCACCTACCCTCATCCGGTGATGAGAATGCCGGTCGTTTGCAGCCAGTGCCGGGTACCGGCCTGCGCCGAGGTCTGCCCGGCCGATGCCTTGAGGTGGGTCGACGGCGTCGTACAGCTGGACCGGGAGGCCTGTATTTCCTGCTTCAAGTGTGTGGAGGCCTGCCCCTTCGGGGCGATGTACGCCCATGAAGACTGCGAGCAGCCTATCAAATGCGATATGTGCGGCGGAGAGCCTGAATGCGTCAGGAACTGCCCGCTGGGGGCCCTGCGGCTGCTGCCCGAGCACGCCCTCGGTGAGACCAAGCGTCTGACCAATGTCCTCAGTTATACACAGATGAGGGAGATTGAGTTTTACGAGAAGGGTGAGAAGAAGACCATCCGCTACTCGGAGATAGGCAAGGAAGAGCTATGAGTATCCGTGGCGGCTATTTCAAGAAATACCTGCATATCGACCTTTCCAGCGGTGCCATCGAGCACCGGGCGCTATCGGACGCCTTCTTGGAGAAGTACGTCGGGGGGCGGGGCTTCGGGGTTAAACTGGTTTGGGACAACCTGAAAAAACATGATTTTAAGGTAGACCCGCTCGGCGGGGAGAACCTAGTCGTCATTGCCCCCGGCCCCCTGACCGGCGTTTATCTGCCGTCGTCGGGGAAGAACTCCTTTGTGGCCATATCACCGGCCACCGGCCTCTACGGCGATTCGTCCATCGGCGGCGGCTTCGGTGTCGAACTGCGCCAGGCTGGCTTTGATGCCCTGGCCATTACCGGCCGGGCCGCGGAGCTTTCCGTGCTCTACGTTGATAATAGCGAGTCCCGGATTATGGCCATGCCGGAGCTTAAGGGGAAGACCTCACTGGAAGCCGAGGGCATTATCCGGGAACGGCTGGACGTCCCCACCGCCCACATCGCCACCATCGGGCCGGCCGGAGAGAACCTGGTCAAATTCGCCTGTGTCAATACGGACTGGGGCCGCAACGCCGGGCGCACGGGTTTCGGGGCCATCCTGGGCTCCAAGAACCTCAAGGCGATTATCGTGCGGGGGCATAACGACCTGCCCGTAATCGATATCAAAGGGCTAGTAGATGAGGCCAACAAGGCCTATGGTTATCTGCGCGAGCATAAATACTTCCGGCAGTGGCAGCAGCAGGGCCTGATGAACGTCATCGAATATGCCAATGAGAAAGGCATCCTGCCGACCTATAACTTCAAGGACAGCGTTTTCGCCCGTCACGACCAGATCAACGGGGCAACCATGATGGAAGAATTCAAGATCGGGGATAGCGCCTGTTTTGGGTGCTCGATGTGTTGCGGTAACATCTGCCTGGTCAAGAACGGCAAGTACACAGGCACGGTGGTGGAGGGGCCGGAGTATGAGTCCTGCGCCATGCTCGGCTCTAATGTGGGGGTGGACGACTTCGCCGCGGTGCTGGCCGCCAATAAGCTCTGTGATGAGCTCGGTATGGACACGATTTCCGCCGGGAACCTGGTCGGCGCCGTTATCGAGGGTTATGAAAAGGGCATCATCTCCCTGGCTGACCTCGACGGGCGGGATATCACCTGGGGAGACGCCGACGGCATCATCGACCTGATACACAAGGTGGCTTACCGCGAGGGCGTTGGTAACATCATCGCCGACGGCCCCCGCCGTATCATCGAAAAGTGGCCGGAAATGGATAAAATCATCGTCCAGGTCAAGGGACTGGAGCAGTCCGCCTACGACAGCCGGGCCGGGGCTTCCATGGCGCTGGCCTACGCTACCTCGGACATCGGCGCTCATCACACCCGTGCCTGGACAATCGCCCGGGAGATGGAAGAGGGGCAAACCTGGTCTGATGAGGAGAGGGTGAAGACGGTTATCTACCACCAGACTTTGCGCCCCCTCTTCGACATGCTGGGGGTCTGCCGCCTGCCCTGGATTGAGCTGGGCCTGAACGAGAGGCACTACGAGAACTTCTACAGGTACGTGACCGGCAACGACCTGACGCTGGAGCAGCTGCTGGCACTTTCCAGCGATATTTATGACCTGACGCGGCGCATCAACGTCCGCCTCGGGGTCAGGCGCCGGGACGATAGCCTCCCTTACAAGGTCCACGCCAGCCCGCCGCTGACCGGGCCCAACGCCGGCAAGGTGGTCGACGAAGAGACGTTCCAGCAATTACTTTCACTGTACTACCGGGCCCGCGGCTGGGATGAGGACGGCCTGCCCCCGGAAGAAGTCGAGAAGAAGTTCGAGGATTAGGGTCTGATATTAAAATCCCCGTATTTATCACCCTTCGCCCCAATATAGAGGTCCAGAGTTGTATAAAGAAATGTATCGCTGGAGCTTTCTCCGATTTTCATTTTAACTGGATAGTAAGCGGACTAAGCCAGGAATATACCCAGAAGTGCCCAGCCAATGGACAATACTTAACTTGTGGGCTTTAAGTTCCCCCGCCCTCTGCTTCATCACGTAAAAAAAAGGTTATGGATTTTGTAGTCGTTTCTCCGGAAAGTTCATCCTTTACTTCTACCTCTACTCGGTATTCCCCCAGAGGGTCACTGCTGTCTGCCTTACCAAAGCAATACCAAAACGATACATATGTAGACAAATAGCGGGAAACTACGTTTATTTCATTTACGTTTAGTTCCGACCACATCAATTCCCCATCGGGACCATAAATTTCGATTTTTTCCCATAGGACTTTAATCCGATAACCTACGAAATCTTCTTCGTTTTCAAAACCCGTTACCTCAAAATAAATACATGCATTGTCACCTGCATGGAAAGTTGCATCGGGCTGAATAGTGTAATCCCCTTCATCGGTGACTTCAGAGCAAACTTCAAAGAGACTGATGGCGAGGTTTGTTACATTAACATAGTCCTCCATTACCTGAGTGTCTGAACTGAGAGAATTGCTTACCGTTAGAGAGACGGTGTATGTTCCCCTATCCTCATATATATGAGATGGATTCGGTTCGGCGCTTGTAGTACCATCGCCGAAATCCCATGACCACGAATCAATATCACCACTCGACTCATCAGTGAACTGAATACTTGACCCGCTTGTAACTTTAGTTTCGGATGCAGAGAAACTCGCAATTGGTGGCTCCAAAACCGAAATAGCAAGGGTCGTGTTATCACTACCTGCTTCATTCAATACCACTAGAGATACGGTGTATTTCCCCTTCTCGGGATAAGTGTGTGATGGATTCTGCTCTTTGCTGGTAGTGCCATCACCAAAGTCCCAGGAATATGAAGTGATTTTACCCGTAGACTGGTTGGTGAATTTAATGGCTTCATTTCCCGAAATTGTATTTGTATTAGCTTTGAAGCCAGCGGTTGGTGGATTAAGAACTGTTATGGCAAGAGTCGTTTTATCACTACCTACTTCATTCGATACCATTAGAGATACGGTGTAATGCCCCTCCTGAATATAAGCATAGGACGGACTCTGCTCTTTACTGGTAGTGCCGTCACCGAAGTCCCAGGAATATGAATTGACTTCTCCTGTAGACTGCTCAGTAAATTGAATAGTCTCATTTACCGCAGCTGCTCTTTTATAAAGTTCTCCGCTGAATACCCCTCAGCTTTGCTGGGGGGATGACAGCGGCCTTTTAGATGACATGGTGGTGGGGGGCTACTCCCTTACCCCTGATGCCCCCCAGCTTGCTGGGGGGTTATT
>DAOULX010000045.1:0-10943 GCA_034414775.1 Dehalococcoidales bacterium | reverse complement strand
CCCTCAGACCGCGTCATACGAGAAAACGAACCAATCGTCATCGACATGGGGGCCAGGTTCAACGGCTATGCGAGCGATCTTTCCCGCACACTCTGGACCGGCACGCCGGATGAGACTTTCGTTAAGGTCTACCATGCCGTCCGTGAAGCCCAGGCGGCGGCTGTAGCGGCTATTGTCAAGGATGTGACGGGTCACCGCGCCGATAGCGCCGCCCGGAAAGTCATTCGCACGGCGGGTTACGGAGAGGCGTTCGGGCACTCGCTGGGGCACGGCGTCGGCCTGGCTGAACACGAACTCCCCCGCCTCGGTCCCGGCTCTCATGAAATGCTCAGCGACGGTATGGTCTTCACCATCGAGCCGGGCATTTACCTCTCCGGGCGGGGCGGTGTTCGCATCGAGGACATGGCCGTCATGGAAAACGGCCGGGCCAGGATACTGACGGCCGCCGGAAAGGCCGGGTACTGACTTGCTGAAAGCCGACCTTCATATCCATTCCCGCTATTCCATGGACTGCGATACGTCGTTGGAAAGCATCATCAAACGCTGCCGAAAACTGAATATAAACTGCATCGCCATCGCTGACCACGGCACCGCCGAGGGGGGCCTGGAATTAAAGAAGCTGGCGCCTTTCAAGGTCATCGTCGCCGAGGAGATACTGACCACACAGGGTGAGATTATGGGGATGTTTCTCAAAGAGACCATTCCTTCCGGCTTTACTCCGTTAGAGACGATCCAGCGTATCCGCGAGCAGGGCGGGCTGGTGAACGTCCCCCACCCCTTTGAGACAATGCGAGGCTCGGCACTCAAGGAGCCCTATATTGATGAAATCGCCGGCGATATCGACCTCATCGAGGTGCTTAACTCGCGAAGCCCTTTCCCGGCTAACTCCGACAAGGCCCGCGACTTCGCTAACAAGTACGGCATCCCCGCTGTTGCCGGCAGCGACGCCCACTCCGTTCACGAAATCGGCAACGCCTACGTCGAGATGCCGGACTTCGAGACCCCGGCAGAGTTCCTCCGGGCTTTAGCTCAAGGCCAGATATACGGCAAACGCTCGGGGATATTCGTGCACTTTTTCAGTACCTGGGCCAAGACCAAAGCGCGGCTGCGTAAAAGGAGGTAAAGATGGCGGAGGGCTACAGGATTGGATGGTTCTCTACGGGCCGGGGACCCGGCTCGCTGGGCCTCCTTAAGACAGTCCAGGAGGCCATTATCTCCGGAGAGTTGGCGGCTGAAATCGAGTTCGTTTTTTGTAGTCGCGACTACCGAGAGACAGAAGCCACCGATCTATACCTGAAGACAGTAACGGATTACGGAATCCCGCTCGTCACCTTTTCCTACCAGGCTTACCGGAAGGCCCGGGGCATGCCCAATCCCGACCCATCCCAACCGCTGCCCCAGTGGCGCCTGGACTACGACCGGGAGGTCATGGAACGCCTGGGAAGGTTCCAGCCCAACCTCTTCGTGTTGGCCGGCTTTATGCTTATCAACGGACCGGAAATGTGCCGCCGCTACGATATCATCAACCTGCACCCCGCCGCTCCGGACGGCCCGGCCGGGACCTGGCAGCAGGTCATCTGGAAGCTGATCGAGACCAAAGCGGACCACTCCGGCGTGAAAATGCACGTGGCCATCCCGGAGCTGGACGCGGGGCCGACGGCAACCTATTGCACTTTTTCCATCCGCGGCCCCGATTTCGACCCACTCTGGGACGAAGTTAATCGAAAGTCCGTGGAGGACATCAAGCAGGCCCAGGGAGAGGAAAATCCCTTATTCAAGACCATAAGGCGGTACGGCGCGTTACGGGAGTTACCGCTGGTGGTAGCCACCCTCAAGGCGTTCAGCCGGGGTCGGGTAAAAATCACTCCTGAAAAGCAAGTCGTCGACGCCGCCGGCAAACTCATCGCCGGCTATGACTTAACCGAAGAGATAGATGCGGCGGTGAAAGACGTGCTGTAAAAAAAGTTATTCCAGCGAAAGCTGGAGTCCAGAACCAAAATCCCCCTTGTTTTCCCCCTTTACAAAGGGGGAACGGTCTTACAAAAGCGGGTCGTCTCCCTTCGTAAAGGGAGAGGGATTATGGTGCTTACTTCTTCGAGTCTTGACCCTTTTCCTCTTTGGCCCCACCCGGCTGGTTCAGCACCTCGTCGATGAGGCTGTACTCCACCGCCTGCTCCGGATTGAGATAGAAGTCCCGGTCGGTATCGTGGGTTATCTTGTCGATCGGCTGGCCGGTGTGCTTGACCAGGATATCCTTGATGATGTCCTGCTGCCGCATAATCTCCCGCGCCGCGATGACGATATCCGCTGCCTGCCCCTGGGCCCCCCCGATGGCCTGGTGCATATGGATAGTGGCGTGGGGCAGGGCGTAGCGCTTGCCCTTGGCGCCGGAACACAGTAGTACCGTGGCCATGCTGGCCGCCATCCCAACGCAGATGGTTGACACATCCGGCTTGATAAGCTGCATCGTATCGTAGATAGCCAGGCCGGCGCTGATAACGCCCCCGGGGCTCTGTATGTACATGTTGATGTCCCGGTCCGGGTCTTCCCGTTCAAGATATAGTAACTGGGCTATCAGGGTGTTCGCTACGGGGTCGGTAATGGGAGTGAACAACATGATGATACGTTCTTTCAGGAGCAAAGAATAGATGTCCCAGAACCTTTCGCCCCTAGGCCCGCTTTCCACGACACCCGGTATGATATTCATTGGCTGATTATTCATTTTCCATGCCCTCCTTAGGCTTCTCTGCGGCAGTCCCTGTGTTTTCGCCACTATCTTTATTTTCTCCTATCTCGGCACTTTTTGCTATATCCGTAAGACACTCGATGATCTTGCGGGTTATTATCGATTGCCGGAGGTTCTGGCGGGTCTGGGGAGTGTCCATCAACTGGCGCATTTCTTCGCGCCGTTCCTCCGGAGCATTCCGGACCATGTTATTGATGCCGTTCTCGATATCGGCATCGGTGACCTCGATCTTTTCCGCCTCGGCAATCCGGCCCATCACCAGAGAAGCGGCTACGTTTTTCATTGCCGTCGGGCGCAGTTCCTCCTGGAGCTGCTCTACCGTCTTGTTGGACATCTTGAGATATTCGTCCATGCCGCGCCCGGACATTTGAAGCTGCCGGGCCTGTTCGTTGATGATACGGTTGGTCTCCACGTCCACCAGGACGGGCGGGTACTCCACTTCCGACTGCTCGATGACGGCATTAATAACCCGCTCCTCAAAGTCCATTCTGGCATTTTCTTCGCCCCTCATGCGCAAGCCCTTGGCGGCCTCTTCCTTCAGGTCTTCAACACTCTTGAAATCGGTCGAAATCTGCTTTGCAAACGCCTCATCGAGTTCGGGGAGTTTCTCTTCCTTGATTTCGTGCAGCTTGACCTTGAAATGGCCTTCCTTGCCGGCGACGTTGTCATTGGGGTAGTCCTCCGGGAAATTGAGACTGAACTCTTTCTCTTCTTCATTTTGCATACCAACGATTTGATCGGGAAAGCCGGGTGCCGGCGAGGCGGAATCCGCAACAACCGGGTACTGCGCGGCCAGCTTCTTGGCGTAAGGTCTCCCCTCGACCTCACCGTTGATATCGATAACGGCCATGTCGCCCATGGCAAGCGGCCGGTCGACCGGTTCCCATGTGGCATACTGGTGGCGTAGCTGTTCTATCACAGCATTGACGTTCTCGTCTTTTATGTCAACCGGGTCGGGAGCCATGCGTATGTTACGGTAGTCCCCTAACTCAACGTTCGGCTTCAGCGGCACTACCGCCTTGAAGATGAGTGGTTCCGTTTGAGTGATTTCCAGTTCTGGCTGGGCGTACGGTTCGATCTCCTGCTCTTTCAAGGCCTGCTCGTAGGCCTGGGGCAGCAGGCGGTCGATTGCCTCTTCGACGAGGCGGCTCTTCCCCAGGTGGCGTTCTACCACCGCCCGCGGTGCTTTGCCCTTGCGAAATCCCGGGATGCTGGCCTTCTGCGCCAGGCGCCGGTAGGCGTCCTCAAGTCCGGTCTCCATCTCGGCCGTTTCCATCTCGACGGTCAGGTAGGCCTGACTGTTTTCAACTTTTTCTCTGGTTACTTTCAAGTTTCCTCCCGGTGGGCTACTCTTCCTCTCTTAAGCTTATATGGAGCTCGGCTAGCTGAGCCTCGGTGACCGGTGAAGGAGCGTTGAAGGTCAGGTCAGCGGCGCTCTGGGTCTTGGGGAAAGCGATAACCTCACGGATGTTCTCCTCGCCGGCCAACAACATCACGGTGCGATCGATGCCAGCCCCGAAGCCCCCGTGTGGCGGCGCCCCGAAGTCAAAGGCCTCCAGCATGTGCCCGAAAAGGCTTTCGATAGTATCATCATCATAGCCGAGTATTTTTAAAATCTTTCTCTGCAAAACCGCAGTATGGATGCGGATGCTGCCGCTGGCCAGTTCGACTCCGTTGCAGACGATATCATAGTTCTTGCCACAGACCTTCTCAGGGGCACTATCCAGGAGCGGAGTATCTTCGTCACGGGGCTCGGTAAAGGGATTATTGACCGCCTCCCAACCTCCCGTCTCCTCGTTTTTGGCCAGCAGCGGAAAGTCTACGACGAAGGCAAAGGCAAACAACTCAGGGTCAGCCATGTTGAGCCTTCTGGCCATTTCGCGACGGAGGATATCCAGCGGCGGGTGCGTCCTTTCGCGGTCCCCGGCGATGATAAGGAGCAGGTCCCCCGGCTTTGCGTCGCAACGGCGAGCCATTTCCTTTACCTGATCCAGGCTGAAATATTTGGCGGCCACGGACTTCACGCCCTCCGTGGTAATATCATCCAGCGAGCCGCCAGCCGCCCCGAGTGAAATGGTCAGCAGCCCGCCGGCCCCGGCGCTTACAGCCAGCGTATTCAGGTCATCAAGCTGGTGACGGGTATATTCCCCGCAGCCGGGAACAGCCAGCCCCCTGATAACACCGCCGGCGTCGATGACCGACCGGAATACGGCGAAATTCGTACCGGCGGCGATTTCGGTAAGGTCGGCGATTTCCAGTCCATAGCGCAGGTCTGGCTTATCCGAGGCATACCGTTCCATCGTCTCGGCGTAAGTCAAACGGGGGAAAGGCGTGATGATTTTCCGGTCCGGTGCGACGGTATGCATTAGCGAAGTAAACAGGTCTTCGAGCAGACGGAGGATATCCTCCTGAGTCACGAAGCTCATCTCGATATCCAGTTGAGTGTGCTCCGGCTGTCGGTCGGCACGAGAATCCTCGTCACGGAAGCAGCGGGCCAGCTGGTAATACTTTTCCAGGCCGCCGACCATCAATAGCTGCTTGAGCTGCTGCGGCGATTGCGGCAGGGCGTAGAAGCAGCCGGGATGCAGGCGGCTGGGTACCAGATAGTCGCGGGCGCCCTCCGGGGTGCTCTTGACGAAGACAGGCGTCTCCACCTCGATAAAGCCCCGAGCATCTAGGAAATCGTGCATGAACCGGGCGACCCTATGGCGTAGCGTCAAGTTTTTCCTCAGGCGCGGCCGCCGCAGGTCCAGGTAGCGGTATTTCAGGCGAAGGTTTTCGTCCACCTCGACCTCTTCATTGATGTAGAACGGCGGTGTGTTCGACGTGTTGAGTATCTCGGCCTCGCTGACAATAACCTCGATATCACCGGTAGGCAGCTTCGGGTTTTCGGTGCCAACCGGTCGTACGGCCACCTGGCCGGTTAGCTTGACAACACATTCGCTGCGCAGTTGTTCGGCAATCTTAAGGCTTTCGGCCGATACCTCGGGATTGAACACTGTCTGAACGACGCCCTCCCGGTCCCGCAGGTCGACAAAGATAAGGCCGCCGTGGTCACGGCGGCGGTTGACCCATCCCGCCAGGGTAACCTTTGCCCCGGCGTCCTGTTTTCTCAGGGCGCCGCAGGTATGGGTTCTGAGCAAAGTTGTCTCCTCATTGTCACGTGGGTTCACTTTTGATTATAGCTTATAGGACAAGGTGCTTCAACTTGAAGGGCATTAGATGTCATTGCGAGGGGTCCCAATGATAGTCGGGACGACGTGGCAATCTCACCTTATCAATTTATCTTTCTAGTATGAGAGATTGCTTCGCCTCTCGGCTTCGCCGGGATGGTCTCGCAATGACATTACTGAATCGTTATGTTATAATTTCCAGGTAACCAGGCTCTTCCGACTGGGAACGATACGTTGAAACTCAAGCAGACAATCAGCGAACTACTGGGCCGGGCTATCGTCACCGCGCAACAGGCCGGCAAGCTGCCCTCCCTCACCCTCCCCGACATCGTCATCGAGCGGCCGCAGAACCCCGAGCACGGTGACTACGCCTCCAGCATCGCCCTCAAGCTGGCACGCGCCGCCGGTAGCAGTCCGTTGACCATCGCCGGTGAAATAGCCGGTTTCATCGAGCCCTCGGAGGAAATCCAGTCCGTCGATGTCGCCCCGCCGGGCTTTATTAATTTCACGCTGAAGAGCGATTGGTTGACCCGTCAGGTGGACACCATCCTGGAAAGCGGCGGCGCCTACGGTAACGTCGACCTCGGCGGGGGCCAAAGTGTGCAGATCGAGTTTGTCAGCATCAATCCCACCGGGCCCCTGCACGTTGGACACGGACGCGGCGCCGTCCTGGGCAGTACCCTTTCCAACATCATGGCCGCCTGCGGCTATGAAGTTACCCGAGAGTACTATTTCAACGATGCCGGCAGCCAGATGGACAATTTCCGCCACTCTCTCTACGCCCGCTACCAGCAGGGCCTTGGCCGGGACGTCGAGATGCCCGCCGAAGGTTACCTTGGCACCTATATGGTCAACCTGGCCGCCGAGATCATCTACGAGGAGGGCGACCGCTACCTGAAATTACCTGCCGACGAGGCAATCGACCATCTCGGGCAGATCGGCCTGGCCAGGATCCTTTCCGGCACCCGGGAAGACCTCAAGAACCTGCGCGTCGACTTCGATGTCTGGTACAGCGAAAAGACCCTCTACGAAAAGGGCCAGTTTGAAAAAGTGATAAAAATGCTCCGCGAGAACGGCTACATCGCCGAGAAGGAAGGGGCTACCTGGTTCGTCTCGACGGCCCTCGGCGAGGACAAGGACAACGTCGTCATCCGCGGCAACGGCTCGCCGACCTATTTCGGCGCTGATATCGCCTACCACTACAATAAGTTCATCGAGCGGCGCTTCGACCGCGTCATCAATATCTGGGGCGCCGACCACATGGGCCACGTCTCCCGCCTCAAGGCGGTCGTCGGGGCGCTGGGCATCGACCCGGAGCGCCTCCAGATCATCGTCCATCAGATGGTCACCTTGCGCCGCGGCGGTGAGGTGGTGAAGATTTCCAAGCGTAGCGGGGACATCGTGACCCTGCGGGAGCTTATCGATGAGGTCGGCGTGGACGCCTGCCGTTTCAACTTCCTGTCACGCACCGCCGACAGCCAGATGGACTTCGACCTGGAGCTGGCGAAAAAGCACTCCGCCGAAAATCCCGTCTATTATGTCCAGTACGCCCACGCCCGCATCGCCTCCATCCTGCGCGTGGCCGAAGAGAGGGGCGCCTCCGACGCCGGCGGCGATGTCTCCCTGCTGACCTCGGAGCCGGAGCTGACGCTTATCCGCAAGATGCTTTTACTACCCGAGATCGTGGAGACCATCTCACAGACACTGGAGCCGCACCATTTGACCTATTACGCCCAGGACCTGGCGACGGTCTTCCACGCCTTCTACAAGGACTGCCGTGTCGTCAGCGACGATAAGGCCATGACGGGGGCTCGCCTCAAGCTGGTCAAAGCCGCCAAGCTGGTGCTCGGCAGGACCTTGAACCTGATGGGCATGGACGCCCCGGAGAAGATGTAGGCTTGTTATTATAATTCAGCGCTTGAACACCCTGATGGCGCCGATTGTGGTCAGGACGAAACCGGCAACAACGCCGATAATTGGAAGATAAGCCGAGAATCCCCCGGAAACGATCCCTTCTTCCTCCAGTTGTGTCACCCCGATAAAGATACTCACGATTGAATACGGGATTGTGAAAAATAGCAGCGCTACTCCTATCACCAGCAGGGGAATGCCCAGCTTCATCTATAACTCCCACCCACTTGTTAAATGAATGATATATCAGGGCTGGGGTACCGTCAATGGAGACATATTTTCATATTCATGATTTTCCGGGGGGCGGACTATTAGTGGGGCCCATAGGCCTGATTGCGATAGTCTTTGACACCCCGCTATATCTTTGGTAATATAGAACGTCATGTACAGGAAAAAGCCCGCCGAGCCCGCCCCGCCGGAGTTCGGCGTCAAGCACGGCGCCCGCTCCGGTCACGCCCCCGAGCCCGGTATCGTCATCAGGAGCAAGGTCTGGCTGGAGAAGGACGGCAAGCTACTGATGGGCTGGGGGCGGGCCACCCTCCTGGAACGCATTGACGAGCTTGGCTCAATCTCCGCCGCCGCCCGGTCGATGAACCTGACCTACCGCAACGCCTGGCTCTGGGTGGAGGCCATGAACTCCCTGGCACCCCGGCCGCTGGTCGAGAAATCCACCGGGGGGCCGCGGGGAGGCTACGCCCGCCTGACCGAAGAAGGCCGTCGTATCGTCGCGGAGTACAAGCAAAAACGGGCCAGCGTCCGCGAGACATTGAACAAATAAGGGGAACAATGGAAAAATTGATACCGGTCCTTATGGGTATGATCCTCTTTACTGCCGGCGGCTGCGCCGGTGAGTCCCCGAATTCAATCACTGCTTTCGTCGGTTCGGCGAGCAAACCCGCTATGGAGGAAGCCGCCCAGGCCTTCGAGCAGGAAACCGGGATCGAGGTCTTTACCAACTACGGCGGTTCCGGTACGATGCTTTCTCAGATTGAGCTCTCCGGCAGCGGTGATGTCTATATCCCCGGCAGCCAGGACTACATGGCCAAGGCGGAACGTAAGAATGTCATCGATCCCGCCTCGGTGAAAAAGATCGCCTACCTGGTTCCGGCAATCTGCGTCCCGCACGGCAATCCAAAAAATATTCATTCGCTGGCCGACCTCGCCCGACCGGGGATTAAGGTGGGTATCGGTAATCCGGAGGCGGTCTGCCTGGGCCTATACGCCATCGAGATACTCGACTACAACGGCCTCCTGGCGGACGTAGGCAAGAACATTGTTACCAACGCGGAAAGCTGCGAGAAGATAGCCACGCTGGTCTCCCTGAAGTCTGTCGACGCCGCTATCGGGTGGGACGTCTTTCACGAGTGGGACCCGGATAAAATCGACATTGTCTATCCGGAGCCCGGGCAGCTGCCCCGGCTCGCCTACATCCCGGCCGCCGTTTCCGTCTTCGCCGCCGAAAGGGACAGCGCCGAACGGTTCCTCGACTTCCTCGTCTCCCGGGAGGGGCAGGAAATATTCCGAAAGTGGGGCTATCTCAGCACCGAGGCGGAAGCCAGGCGGTTCGCCCCAGACGCCGAGGTCGGCGGCGAGTACCGGCTGCCGGATGATTACCAAGCGGCCATGAAGTAAGTAATATGTCATTCTGAGGGAGCGGAGCGACCGAAGAATCTCGTTATCAACCACCAGGGGGCGAGATCCTTCACTTCGTTCAGGATGACAATAATAGCGATCAGGATGACAAATAGGGCTGTGTCTATGAGAATACTGTATATGGAAAGTATCAACCCATGTTGAGAGTCCTCAGAGGCACCAGAGGCGAAAGGGCATTTAAAGGGGCTACCATCAGCGCCCTGGCACTGCTGGCCTTGTTCTTCCTCGGCATTATCGTCTCAATGCTGGCCTATACACGTTGGGATACCTTCTTGTCGGCGCTGCTTTCCCGGGAGATCCTCTTCGCGATCCGGTTGAGCATTACCACAGCCACTATCGCCGCCATCATTGCGATACTGATTGCCGTGCCGGTAGCCTACGCTATATCCCGCACCAACTTCCCGGGTAAAAACATCGTCGATAGCTTGCTCGACCTGCCCATCGTGGTCTCGCCGGTGGCCCTCGGCGCTGCCCTGCTGGTGTTTTTCAATACTCCGCCTGGTGCCGCCGTCAACAATAACGTCATCAGGTTCGTTTTTGCTACACCGGGTATCGTGCTGGCCCAGGTAACCGTCATCAGCGCCCTGGCCATACGCCTGCTCAAGTCCACTTTCGATAGCATCGATCCGCGCTATGAACAGGTGGCTCGCACGCTGGGGTGCAGCCAGCCGGAGTCCTTTTTCCGGGTTACCGTACCCCTGGCACGTGACGGATTAATCGCCTCCGGGATCCTTACCTGGGCTCGCGCCGTCGGTGAGTTCGGCGCCACGGTGACGCTGGCCGGGGCGACCGCCTTCAGGACGGAGACACTCCCTACCGCTATCTTCCTTAGCCTCGCTTCGGCAAACGTGGAAAAGGCCGTCGCCGTCATCTTTGTGCTCATCATCATCGCCGTGGCAGCCCTGCTGGCCATTAGAAAGCTGATCGGGAGAAGGTACCAGATATGATAGAAGTTACAGGCCTCTCCCTGACGCTGGGTGAGTTCCGCCTGAAAGACATCGACCTGACCATCGGCGACAGCGAGTATTTCGTGATCCTGGGGCCGACCGGCGCCGGGAAGACCGTCCTCATCGAGTGCCTGGCCGGGCTCCACCGCATACACCAGGGACAGATATGCCTGGACGGGACGGACATCACCCACCTGTCTCCGGAAGAAAGAAACCTCGGCTACGTACCCCAGGACTACGTACTTTTCCCCTTCCTGGACGTAACGGCGAATATCGCTTTTGGTCTGAAACACTCGAAGAGTATGCCAAACGACGTCCGCCAGCGCGTTACCAGCCTGGCGGAGCTAATCGGCATAGCTCATCTGCTGCGCCGCGATACGCGCTCCCTGAGCGGCGGCGAGAAGCAGCGTGTAGCCCTGGCCAGGGCGCTGGCGACTTCCCCGGGCATCTTGCTGCTTGATGAGCCCCTGGGCGCCCTTGAACTGCGTACCGCCAAGTATCTGCGGCTAGAGT
>DAOULX010000044.1:0-68080 GCA_034414775.1 Dehalococcoidales bacterium | reverse complement strand
GCTGGATACCTATGTCGGCAGCGTCTGGCGCGAGTACCTTACGGAATATTCGTCCGGCAGGATGACCGTCGGCGCCTTCAACCGGTGGGTCTTCGGCTTGATGAGGGCAGACCGAAAAACCATGACCGAACTCGTCCTGAACAGCTACCGCGTAAGGATACGCCCCGGCTTCAAAGAAGTGGTGGACTACTGCCTCGAAAAAGGCTATCGGGTCGTCATCGTCAGCAACGGACTCATGTTTTATATCCAGGCTATCCTGGAGCGCCTCGGGATAAGCGGCGTCGAGATACACGCTGCGGAAAACGAGTTTCACCCCGACGGCATGAAGGTGAGATACGTTGGCCCGGACGGCACCGAGCTTGAGGCCGGTTTCAAAGAGGCCTACACCGAGCAGCTCCGTAAAGAAGGCTATGACGTCATCTATGTCGGCAACGGCAGCTCGGACATCTTCCCGTCCCGGCGTTGCCGGTATGTCTTCGCCACGGCGCAGCTACTGGACCGCTGCCGGCGGGAAGGCCTGGCCTGCCTCCCTTTTGATGATTTCTTTGATGTCATCAGGGGAATGGAGACACTCGATAGCAAGACTAATCCAGCCTGAGGTCAAGGGCTATCGGGCAGTGGTCCGAGCCCATTACATCCGACATTATAAAAGAAGCCTCTACCGACGGTAGCAAATCTTCGCTGACGAAGAAGTAGTCGATCCTCCAGCCCACGTTCCGGGCCCGCGCCCCACTCTTCATATCCCACCAGGTATACTGCCCTGGCTCATTGTTAAAGCGGCGGAAGGTGTCCACGTAGCCGTGGGAGATAAACTTATCGATCCACTCGCGTTCGATGGGCAGGAAACCGGAGACCTTGCTGTTTTCCTTCGGCCGGGCCAGGTCAATCTCGTTATGGGCGGTGTTGACATCGCCGCAGACAACGATTTTTTGCCCGGCTTTACGTAACGAATCGGCGTGCTCCAGGAAGGCGTCGTAGAAGGCCATCTTGTAGTCCAGGCGCTCCTGGCTAGCCTTACCGTTGGGGAAATAAACGTTGAAAAGGGTGAACTCCGGGTATTCGGCGGCGATGACCCGGCCCTCCATATCGAGTCTTGACTCACCGAGATCGTATCCGACACTCACCGGCTCTGACCGGGAGAAGGTGGCCACGCCGCCATAGCCTTTTTTCTCGGGATAAGCCCAGTAGCCGTGATATCCCGGCAGGTTTTTCAGATAATCGTCCAGTTGGTCAGGCTGGATCTTGGTCTCCTGAAGGCAGAGGGTATCCGGTCTCCCCTCCAGCACAACATCCAGGTAGCCTTTCGACCTCACCGAACGGATACCGTTGACATTCCAACTGATCAGGCGAACATGTTTCATCGTCCCCTCCGGTTTGAATCCCCCGTATTTATCTATTATACTTTTTGTAAGGGCGAAAATACCACGACACTCCGTTTTCTCCCGGTTTCCGATGTTGTCATCCTGAGTTTAGCGAAGGATCTCGTTACTCCATCAGATATTCTTCGGTCGTTACACTCCCTCAGAATGACAATTCGTAGAGGCGTAAGGTCTAAAGAAAGGCAGCGTTGTATTTGGAGAGGACTTACGTCAATCTCACCAACGGCGGCCCGGTACAGGTCTATGTCCGGGACGGAAAAATAATCCGCGTTCGGCCCCTGCCGCTGCGAGAAGACGACGCCGCCTCCTGGACGATAGAGACGGACGGCCGACGCCTTACTCCGCTGCGGAAGGCCTGCGTGAGTCCCTATACGATGGCGGAAAAGTCACGTATTTACTCCGACCGGCGCCTGAAATACCCGCTCATCAGGGAGGACTTCGACCTCGCCGGTGAGCGCCACCCGCAGAACCGGGGCCGATCCGGCTACCGGCGTATCGGCTGGGACGAGGCCCTGGACATTGTCGCCGGAGAAATGAAGCGTATCCGGGAAACCTACGGGCCGGAGGCCGTCATGTCTCGTACTTCTTCCCACCATAACTGGGGCAATGTCGGCTACAAGACCTCACCGTGGGCGCGTTTTTTCAATCTCATCGGCTTTACCGATATCCTGGATAATCCCGATAGCTGGGAAGGCTGGCACTGGGGCGCCTCGCACGTCTATGGCTTCTTCTGGCGTCTCGGCATGCCGGAACAATACGACCTCCTCGAAGATGCCCTGAAGCACACCGAGATGGTGGTGCACTGGGGCAACGACCCCGATTCGACACGGGGCATCTACGGGGGACAGGAATCGGCGCTGTGGCGGGTCTGGCTACGGGAGCTGGGGAAAAAGCAGGTCTTTATCGACCCCTTCTGTAACTATACGGCTACCATCTTCGGCGATAAGTGGATCACCCCCCGCCCCGGCACCGACGCTGCCATGGCCGAGGCCATCGCCTATGTCTGGCTGACCGAGGGTACTTATGATCGGGAATACGTCGCCGCCCGTACCATCGGCTTCGAGGAGTTTAAACGGCACATTCTGGGCGAAGAGGACGGAGCGCCGCGGACCCCGGAATGGGCGGCGGCCATCTGCGATATACCGGAACACACCATCCGGGGGCTGGCCCGGGAGTGGGCCTCCCACCGCACCTCGCTGGCCGCGGGCTCCCGCGGGGGCGAGTCCGGCGCCTGTCGCCAGGCCTATGGTACCGAATGGGCCCGGCTGATGGTGCTGCTCCAGGCGATGCAGGGATTGGGCAAGCCGGGCGTCAGTATCTGGGGCACGACGATGGGGTCGCCGTATAATGCCGATTTCAAATTTCCTGGATACGCCGCCTTCGGCCCAATCTTCCTAAACGGACTGGCCAAGAAGAAGGTGGAAAATCCGGTGAAGCAGCGGATCTACCGTCTGCTGGCGCCTGAGGCCATCCTCAATCCACCCATTCGCTGGCTGGGGGAGACCTTCTGCGGGCAATCGCTCGAGCAGCAGTTCAAGTCGTTCGAGTACCCCACCCCTGGTTGCTCCGAGGTCAGGATGTTTTACCGCTACGGCGGATCTTTCATGGGGACAATGACGCAGACGAGCCGGTGGGTGCGTATGTACCAGAGCCCCAAGCTGGAATTCGTTGTCAACCAGGACTGCTGGTGGTGCACCGAGACGGGGCTGGCGGATATCATCCTGCCGGCCTGCACCGGTTTCGAAAGGAATGATATCGGCGAGTGGGCCAATACCGGGGGCTATACCCACCACGGCTCCAATGCCTGTAACCACCGGGTCATTGTCTACCAGCAGAAGTGCATCGAGCCGCTCTGGGAGTCGAAGTCCGATTACCGGATTTTCGCTGATCTCGCCGAACGGCTGGGCATTCGAGACGATTATACGGAAGGCAATACCGAGGAGGACTGGATCGAGAAGGTCTTTTACTTCTCCGACCTCCACAAATACACCTCGTTCGATGAATTCAGAGAAAAAGGTTATTTCGTCGTGCCGATGCCGGAGGACTACCAACCGACGCCCGGTTTGCGCTGGTTCGCCGAGGGGCGTGACTGTGATACACCGGACCACTTCAACCGCAAGCGTAATACCGCTAAGGCTAAAGAGCTGGGGACCTACTCTGGTAAGCTGGAGTTCGTCTCGCAGAGCCTGATGGAACACCTCCCCGATGACGAGGAAAGGCCACCCCTGCCGCGCTATATACCTTCCTGGGAAGGCCACGACGCGGCAGCGGGAGGCAAGTACCCGCTGCAGTTGATTACCCCCCACCCCAGGTACTCCTTCCATACCCATTATGATGCCAACACATCCTGGCTCGGGGAGATTCCCGGTCACCGAGTCTGGAAGGACGGCCACAACTGGCGCCCGGTGCGTCTCCACCCTTCGGACGCTGCTCCCCGGGGCATCGCCGGCGGGGATATCGTTAGGGTATTTAATGACCGCGGGTCCGTGCTGTGCATCGCCGATATCACCGAGAGAATTAAGCCGGGGGTGGTGCACTCTTATTACGGCTCCGGAAAGTATGATCCTCTTGAGCCGGGGGATCCTGACAGCCCCGATAGGGGCGGTTGTGTCAGCATCCTGACACCGGCGAGGATGCTTTCGAAAAACGCGCCGGGCATGGCGCCGAATTCTTGCCTGGTACAGATAGAAAGGTGGGAAACGAATGACCGAAAGTGAAGTCAAGAAGACGCTGCTCCTCTACTGGTCGGCCACCGGCAATACCGAGAAGGTGGCCGGCGCCATCAAGAAAAGCCTGAGGGCCGCCGGTATCGAACCGGTGGTGAAGAAGGTCGAAGAAGCGGAATCGGAAGAACTATACGACTATGACCTGGTGTTCCTGGGTGCACCATCATACTCGTTTCTGCCACCGCCGCCGGTCCTGAAATGGGTCGATCAAAAGATGAAGCTGCACCGGGAGCGGGGCGACATCAAGCTGGGGGCGCCGCAGATACCCGGCAAAACAGCGGTGATCTTCGTCACGTATTCCGGTCCTCATACCGGCGTCGATGAGGCTACGCCGGTCGGCGAATACCTGGGGCAGCTTTTCGCTCACATTGGCTTCCGGATAGCGGGTAAATGGTACACAGTCGGCGAGTTTCATGGACGCGAGGAGTTCAGTACCAAGGGGAGGCTGGGGGACATCAGGGGCCGTCCCAACGCTGAGGACCTGGCGGAAATAGAGGGCAAGGTTTCCTTGCTGGTCACATCCCTGTAGCAGGCATAAAAATGGAGCGGAAGACGAGATTCGAACTCGCGACCTCCTCCTTGGCAAGGAGGCGTTCTAGCCACTGAACTACTTCCGCTCGGTGCCTGCAGGATATTTTACCACCGATACTATCCGCAGGCAATAGTCTTTTTTGTCTATTTTAGGTGGTGCCGAGGCCCAGAATCGAACTGGGGACACGCGGATTTTCAGTCCGCTGCTCTACCAACTGAGCTACCTCGGCGGACAGGTATATTTTACTGGAGATTCACGGATACAGTCAAGGTAAATACCGGCGCCATCTCCATATTACCACTCAGCCCCTGTCCCCATCCTCAGACAACCCGTTTTTCATGAGTGTAAACGTTCATCTTCCCGCCGCGCACCAATCCGATGAGCGTGATGCCCAGCTTATCGGCTATCTTCAATCCGAGGTCTGTCGGTGCCGATATCGATACGATAACGGGAATGCCCCGCCTGGCGATCTTTTGCAGTATCTCGGATGATACCCGCCCGCTGGTGACTAGAATCCTATCCTTGGTGGGGATATTGTCCAGCAGGCAGCGGCCGAAAATCTTATCAACGGCATTGTGCCGGCCGATATCCTCGAAAAAGACGATGATCTGGTCGCCCTGGCACAACGCGGCGCTGTGTACGCCGTGAGTGGCGCGGTAAAGCACCGATTGGTGCTGAAAGACATGCACCAGGCTTATCACTGCTGCGGAGGGTACTTTAAGCCCGGACTCGACCTTTTGGGTTGCCGCGTCCGAGACATCGTAAAAAGTTGCCGAGCCACCGCAACCGGAGGCTAAAAGGCGTTTGGCGAAAAACCGGCTGTCCGCGGCGGCATCATGAGACACCATCACGCGGGCCGTACCCATCCACTCATCGACCTCCAGCTTTTTAATATCCTCCTTCGACTTGATGAGTCCCTCTGAGAAAAGAAAGCCGACGGTCAGTTCTTTCAGGTTTTCCGGGGAGCACATAATGGTCACCAGTTCCTTGTCGTTCAGGTAAATGGTGAGCATTAATTCACGGGCAACCTGGAGGGACTCCCGGCTGCTTCCCGAATCGTTGATTTTCAACGCGGAGACGGATTCGATATTATTTGGTGTTTTTTCCTTATCTGTCATATTCCTCGGGTTACCATGGTTTCCTTCCCAAGCATAAAGTGAGTCTCCGCTTACTCCAGCCCAATATTATCAATCAGCCTTGTTTTACCTATCCTCACCGCTAATGATACCAGTGCCGGACGCTCCATTTTTTCCAGCTCTTGCAAAGTGGCCGCGTCGGCGATGCTGACATAGTCGATATCCGCCAGGGGCTCTCCTTTTATGAGTTCAGTTATTTCATGGCGGATTTTGCCGGCGTCTCGTTCCCCCGCCCCCCACCGCTCCCGCGCCAGCGTCAGTGCCCGGTAGAGGACGGTCGCCGCCCGGCGCTCCGCTTCATTCAGATAGGTGTTGCGACTGCTCATCGCCAGGCCGTCCGGCTCACGTACCGTCTCGCAGGTGACGATTTCCAATGGCATATTAAGTTCGGAGACCATTTTTTCAATCACCAGGAGTTGCTGGGCGTCTTTCCGGGCAAAGTAGGCCCGGTCCGGCTGCACTATGTTGAAGAGCTTGGTGCAGACCGTGGCCACGCCGCGGAAATGCCCCGGCCGCGAGGCCCCTTCCAGGCGGTCCGTGATATCCTCAACATCCACCCATGTATCGTAGCCCGTGGGGTACATCTCCTCCGGCGCCGGCATGAACACCACATCCGTGAACGGTTCCAGCATGGTCAGGTCGTGTTCAGTATCCCGGGGATAACTCCTAAAGTCCTCACCGGGACCGAACTGAGTAGGATTGACGAAGATGCTGATCACGACCGAGGCATTCTCCTTCCGGGCGCGCCTGACCAGGGACAGGTGGCCTTCGTGGAGATAGCCCATCGTCGGCACGAGACCTACCGGACCGGCAAGCTTTCGGCGGGCCTCCCGCATCGCGGCGAGCGTGGCCGCAACTTCCATCGTGCCTATCCATCCCCCGGGTCGACTTCGGTCAGCTCCTGGAAGAAGCAGCTCGGGCGGCCGGTGTGGCAAACGGGACCGGTCGGGTGGGCCTTGACCAAGATGGTATCGCTGTCGCAGTCCAGCCACAGGGAGCGTACCAGTATCTTGTTGCCGGACGTCTCCCCCTTGTGCCAGAGTGCCTGACGGCTGCGGCTGAAGAACCAGACCTCGCCGCTATCCAGGGTGCGCCGGATAGACTCCTGGTTCATATAGCCCAGCATCAGCACCTCACCGGTCGCGTCGTCCTGGACAACGGCCGGTATGAGTCCATTATCATTGAATTTCAGATTGCTCAATCGTGTTCACCTTCCTCACTTACATCCGGGCGATTTCGGCCAGGGCCTGCTTCAGTTTAATGCCTCCGGTATATAGCGCCTTGCCGACGATAGCGCCTTCGGCGCCCAGCTTGTTCAGCATCCTGAGATGGTTTATCGAGGTAACGCCGCCCGCAGCGATGACCGGCAACTGGACGGCATCGATTAGTGCCGCTATCGCCGAGAAGTTCGGCTCGGTCAGTGTGCCGTCCCGCGAGATATCAGTGTAGATCAGACGGCGGACACCCGCCCTTGCCATGGCGCTGGCCAGCCCGGCAGCCGTCTGCCCGGTGTCCTTCATCCAGCCGCGTGTGGCGACGACGCCGTCACGCGCATCGATGCCGGCGATTATCACGTCCCGGAAGCGGCGGCAGGCGTCGGTCACCAGGTCCGGGTCCTCCACGGCCGCCGTGCCCAGTATGACTCGCTCGACCCCCGCTTTCAGAAGCGCCTCGATGGTCTCGAGGTTGCGGATGCCCCCGCCTACCTGGACGGGTATCAACATCGCCCTGGCGATATCCCGGATAATTTCCACGTTTTTTATCTCTCCGCTGGCGGCCCCGTCAAGGTCGACGATGTGCAGACGGGGCGCCCCCGATGACTGCCATTTCAGGGCGATATCCAGCGGATCGTCGGAAAAGACCGTCTCCTGGTTATAGTCGCCCTGGTAAAGGCGTACGCACCTGCCGCCTCTCAGGTCTATGGCCGGAATTATCTCTATCTGCCGCCCCTTTTCTTGACCGGATACGAGAAATTATAGCACCTTGACGTGCAGGGGGACAATTACCGAACTGCCGGAGACGTTGACAGGCTAGCTGAAACGTGCTAGTATAAAAGTGCCATCGACCGTAAGGCGGTGAGTACGAGCTCAAAACCTTAACATAATAAGTCGCTTGGATCGGAAACGACCGAGACGGCAACAGGATGGATAAGTGTGTGCCCTCTCGGGATAAACCGTGAGGGTTTTTTATTTAAGGGGGATGATGCTCACAATCGGATTCATCGGGGCGGGGACGGTGGGGACGGCCCTGGCGCTTCTACTGGCTGGAAAGGGTTATCCGGTAGACATCGTTTACAGCCGCAGCCGGGCCTCCGCCGAGAAACTGGCCGGGGCGGTCGGTGGTTGTCGCGTCGCTGCTGATATGCAGGAAGTGCCGGACACTGCGGAACTTGTTTTCATTACCACCCCGGATGGCGTCATACAGGAAGTAGTCTCTCAGGCCAGGTGGCGGCCGGGAAGCAGCGTGGTGCATTGCAGTGGCGCCGATTCCACGGACATTCTGGAGCCGGCCCGCCAGGCCGGGGCTATGGTAGGCGGCTTCCACCCCCTCCAGACCTTCGCCAGCGTCGAAAGGGCGCTGGAAAATATCCCCGGTTCGACCTTTGCCATCGAGGCCGAGGAGCCGCTCCTGACCACCCTCCGGGATATAGCCGGGGCCCTGGGCGGTCGTTCGATCAAGCTGGAGGCCGGTGATAAAGTCCTTTATCACGCCGCCGCTGTCTTCGCCAGCAACTACCTCGTTACCCTGGTAAAAATGGCCACCGACCTCTGGAAGACATTCTCCATCCCCACCGACCGGTCAATTCCAGCCCTTCTACCTCTTATTCGCGGTACCCTCCACAATATCGAGACTATCGGCATTCCGGACTGCCTTACCGGACCCATTGCCCGCGGCGATGCCGGAACCATCGATAAACACCTCAAGGCTTTACAAGAAAAGGCCCCGGAGCTCCTCTTTCCCTACAAGGAGCTCGGCTTGCAGACTGTCCCCATCGCATTGGCGAAAGGGAAGATTGGCCTAGAGAAGGCCGTAGAACTGAACATGGATTTAAAAACCAGCCGATGAAAAACGTCGAGGGAGTAACTTAATGAGAAGCATGTTGAAAAGCAAGATCCACCGTGCCACCGTTACTGATGCCAACATCGACTACGAAGGCAGTATCGCCATTGACCGCGGGTTGATGGAGGCCGCCGATATTATTCCCTACGAGCAGGTGCACGTGCTCAACATCAATAACGGCGCCCGTTTCACCACCTACGCCATCGAGGGGGAAAAGGGCAGCGGCGAGATATGTCTTAACGGGGCGGCCGCCCGGCTGGCCGTTAAAGGGGACCTTGTTATTATTTTAACCTATAGCCAAGTCCCGGAAGAACAGCTCCGGGGCTACCGTCCCAAGATAATACATGTGAATGACAAAAATCAGATCGTCACCAAGCTGGACGAAACAGTCTTTGCCTGAGGTGAAACCATGCGCGTTACGGTCAATCAGATCAGAGAGATGAAGCAAAAGGGCGAGAAAATCGCCGTGTTGACTGCCTATGATTACACCACGGCCAAAATCATCGATGAAGCCGGTATTCCCCTCATCCTGGTGGGGGACAGCCTGGGAATGGTGGTCCTCGGTTACGAATCGACCATCCCGGTGACGCTCGAGGTCATGCTGCATCACGCCAAAGCGGTGGTACGGGGTGCTAAAAAAGCTCTGGTCGTCGGGGACATGCCCTTCATGACCTATCACGTCAGCACCGAGGACGCCATAAGGAACGCCGCCCGTTTCATCCAGGAGGCCGGCTGTCAGGCCGTCAAGCTGGAGGGCGGGGTGACGGTCGCCGATAAGGTAAAAAGGGTCATTGACTGCGGCATCCCGGTCATGGGCCATATCGGGCTGACGCCTCAGTCCATCAACGTTTTTGGCGGACACAAGATACAGGGCAAGACACCCGAAACCGCCACCCGACTCCTGGAGGACGCCATAGCTCTGGAAGAAGCCGGGGCCTTCGCCATCGTCATGGAGACCATCCCGGCACCACTGGCTACATTGATTACGCAGAAAACAAGCATCCCGACCATTGGCATCGGTGCCGGGGCCGGCTGCGACGGGCAGGTGCAGGTTATTAATGATGTCCTCGGCTCGTTCACGGACTTCGTTCCCAAGCACGCCAAGCAGTATGCCAAGGTGGCCGAGGTCGCGGCCGGCGCCGTGGCACAGTACTTCAATGAAGTGAAGTCCGGCGAGTTCCCCACCGCCGCCCAGAGCTTCCCCATGGACGAGAGTATCCTCAAGGGGTTGGAGTAGTATTCAAATCTCTCTTAATCCCCCTTTTCTAAATGGGGGAGGTGGGAAAGGGAGTCACAGTATAGAGGGGCTGGCGCCCCTCTAAAAATTTATTCCCCCTTCCCTGAGGGAAGGGGGTTATGGGTATGGATTCTCAAGGAACGTAGAGAGACCAGGATCCTGGATTCCCGCTTTCGCGGGAATGACGGTTTCCCAAAGCCGGGAATGTGTGAATGCCCGCCCGCCCGGACTGAAACAACTGTAAACAGTAGACTGTATACTGTAAACTATAATCATATGGCACGCTATTTCATCGGCACGTCCGGCTGGCATTATGACGACTGGCGGGGCGTCTTTTACCCGGAGAAGCTGCCGAAAAAGGAATGGCTGACCTTCTATGCCACCCGCTTCCCCACCGTGGAGCTGAACAACAGCTTCTACCGCCTCCCCAAGGAGTCGGCCTTCCAGAAGTGGGACGGGGACACACCGGATAACTTCACCTTTGCCGTCAAGGCAAGCCGGTTTATTACCCACATTAAGCGGCTGAAGGACTGCGAAGAGCCACTGAACACCTTTATGTCAAGAGCAGCCCTGCTGAAGGACAAGCTGGGCCCGGTGCTCTACCAGCTCCCCGCCAGCTTTCAACGCGATGATTCCAGGCTGGGGGATTTCCTGGAAATATTGCCCACCGGCCGTCATGTCATTGAGTTCCGGCACGCTTCGTGGCTGACGGATGAGGTCTTTGATATTTTACGCCGGCACGGCACCGGATTCTGCGTTTTCGACATGCCCAAGCTGAAGTGTCCCCTGCTGGCCACAGCGAACTTTGCCTATATCCGGTTTCACGGCAGCGAGGGCCTCTACTACAGCTCCTACCCGGATGAGGCATTGGCAGAATGGGCCAACAAAATCACGCGGCTGGCCGAAGGGCTGGATACTGTTTACATCTACTTCAACAACGACGTTTCCGGCTATGCCGTAAAGAACGCGTTGACCCTGCGGGGCTACCTGGAGAAGTGAAACCGACTTGAAGAACTGCAAACTGCTGGCGATAGATGTCGACGGGACACTGGTGGGTCGCGACGGTCACATTTCGCCCGAAAACAAGGATGCCCTGGCCCTGGCCTTGGAAGCCGGCATTAAAGTATGCCTGGCCACCGGACGGTCGGTCCGGTCGAGCCTGAGCTACATCGAGGAACTCTCTCTCGACGGCCATCATATCTTTTATGACGGCGCCCTGGTAAGCTGCCCGCACACCGCTGAGCATGTCCTGGCCAGGTACATTGATGCACCGCTGGTTGATGAGATGGTATCCCTTGCCAGCGAACTCGGTATCTACCTGGAGCTTTCTTCGGGCGTACGCACATTCTCAAACATCGATGTCGTTTTACCCGAGTTCAAGCACCGTTTCTTCGACGCCGAGCATACCGTCGCCGACCTTTCCGGCATCTGTGACCGCGAGGGGATAGTCCAGGCAGAACTAGTAGCCGTCGGCCCTGAAGAGGAGGCAAGAACCAACAGTTTCTTCAACAATTTCACCGACCGCCTACAAATAGGCCGAGCCAAGTTACCTTCCTATCCCGATGTCACTTTCGTCATCGCTCTGGCGCGCGGGGCGACCAAAGGGGCGGCTCTTCAGGCGCTAGCCGCTCACCTGGGCATACCGCCGTCCCAGACGGCAGCGGTAGGCGATTGGGTCAATGATATCCCACTGC
This sequence comes from Dehalococcoidales bacterium, assembly GCA_034414775.1. Classification (GTDB taxonomy): domain Bacteria; phylum Chloroflexota; class Dehalococcoidia; order Dehalococcoidales; family RBG-16-60-22; genus DAOULX01. The sequence goes on along the minus strand of DAOULX010000044.1, from coordinate 56,316 downwards.
TGGCCGCGGCCGGTCTGGGCATCGCCATGGGAAACGCCGCCGAGGATGTGAAAAAGATCGCCGACCACGTAACGACGGATGTATATGAGCACGGGTTGGCGGCGGCGATTCAAGAGCTTCTGCTGTAGCCTCAGGCGTGTAACTCGATGATATCCCCATCCTGGAGAACGTGGTCACGCCGCGCCATGACGCCGTCGTGCTTGCCGGAGCCCCAGATGCGGGCGTACCTCAGCTTATTGGCGAAGTCCTTGTGCACCGAGGCGGCGGCCGCTTCCAGAGTGCTCCCCTGCTCCAGGATGATAGGATCGGTCATGTCCGGTTTGCTACCGGGGGTCTTGGTATAGACCCGGATAATATCCAGCATTCGGAACACCGCCGGCCTCAGTTCGTCAAGATCCGGCCCGAGCGCTGAGATGGCGATAGCCGGCAGGTCAGGGTAAAGCTCCTGCAATACCTTGAAATTCTCACCGCCGGGGTCGAGGTCGGCCTTATTGGCTACCAGCAGCGCCCTCTTCCATGTAATCGGGGCGTTGATGTCGTCAGGCGGATTTTCCGGGGCGCGGCCCAGCCCGATGCGCTTCTCCCTCAGGATGCTAAGGAGAGCCTCCGCCTGATCCAGCGGGTCTTCGTCCAGGCCGACGACCAGCAGCAGACCGTCCGCCCGTTTGATGATGTTCAGCAGCCACCACTCCGGGGGCTGGTCGCTCAGGGGCGGCGTATCGATAAGTTGTATCTGGATATTATCGAAGGCCATCATTCCCGGCGTGGCGGTCTGGGTTGTATAAGGATAGGCCGCCACGGTCGGCGCGGCCTTGGTCAGACCGGCCACAATCTGAGACTTTCCCGAGTTGGGCAGACCGATGACGGCGACCTGGGCGGCCCCGGCCTTTTCGATCGTCATCGTTGCTCGCTGGGTGGCCATTTTTTTATCCAGGGACTGAGTCAGCTTGGCAATCTTGGTGCGCAGGTCGGCGCGCAGGTGGTCCGTACCCTTGTGCTTGGGCATAATGGCCAGCATCTCCTCCAGGCAGGCGATCCTTTCCAGGGTGGTCCTGGCGGCCCGGAAGGCCTTCTCGGCGGCAAAGTACTCCGGATTCAGATTGGCCGGCATGCCTAGAGGTGCTCCTTTATCTTGGCGGCCTGCTCCCGGGACATGCCCGTGGCGGCGACGAGTTCCTCGACGGAGGCGTCCCTGATCTTCGGCACGGAGCCAAAATGACGCAGCAGGGCGCTCTTGCGCCGCGGGCCGACGCCCGGAATATCGTCCAGCGCGGAGGTGAACGTGTGGCGCCGGTGGACATTGGTGAAATATCCCAAGGCGAAACGATGGGCCTCGTCGCGGAGACGTTGCAAGAGCTGGAGCCCCGGCGAAGACTTCGGCAGGACCACCGGCTCCTTCCGCCCGGGTAAAAAGACCTCCTCGTTCTCCTTAGCCAGGCCGGCCGCCGGAACATTCACGCCCAGCTCATCGAGTACTTCGGTGGCGGCATTGAGCTGCCCCCTACCCCCGTCGATGAGAACGAGGTCGGGCACGATAGCCCAGGTATCCTGGACATTAGCCCCATTCCGGGGGCGGTGGGTAAAGCGCCGGCGTAATACCTCCTGGAGCATGGCGTAATCGTTGGCGCCGGGGACGGTCTTTATCTTGAAGCGCCGGTAGTGGGCCGGTTTGGGCCGGCCGTTTTCGAAGACAACCAGACTCCCCACGGCGGAGGTACCCTGGATATTGGAGATATCGTAGGCCTCAAGTCGCTCCGGAAGACCGCTCAGGTCCAGTGCCTCTTCGATCTCCGCCAGGGCATCATCAAGGGACTTCGTCGCGGTAATCTCCCTGACCTTGAGCTGTTCCAGGCCCTGCCGGGCGTTCTCCGTGGCAATATCGACGAGCTGTTTTTTGTTACCCCGCCGCGGCACCTGGATTTCGATTGCGCCACCTCGCCTGCCCTTGAGCCACTCTTTGATGACCTCCTTTTCATCCACCGGGTACTGGAGTAGTAGCAAAGGAGGTATCTGCGGTCGCGAGGAATAGTACTGCTTGATGAAGCCGGTCATGATCTGTTGCGGGTCTTCCTGGCGGGCCCCCTTCATGACGAAGCACTCCCGGCCGGTCAGCTTGCTGGAGCGTACGAATAAAACCTGGACATACGCCTCGTCATTGTCCGGGACGAAGGCGATAACGTCCTCATCGCCGCGTATAACGGCGGCTACCCGCTCGCCTTCGATGACTGCATTTATCGCCTGTATCTGGTCCCTTAACCGAGCCGCTTTCTCATAGTCTAAGGCCCTGGCGGCCCGGTCCATCCTGCCCTTCAAATCACGTAATACCTTATCTTGTTTGCCTTCCAGAAAAAGGACCACCTGCTTGATCACCTGGGCATACTCGCGGCGGGTTACCTGGCCGGTGCACGGGGCCAGGCAATGACCAAGGTGGTATTCCAGACAGGGCCGGGGGGCTTTGCCGTTTATTTCTTTAGAGCAGATGCGGAAGGGAAAGATACGCTGCAACAGACGCAAGGTCTGCTTAACGGACCGGGCACTGGAAAAGGGCCCGAAATAGCGCCGGCCATCCGGCTCGTAGCGGCGTGTGATGTAAAGCCTGGGCCAGTCCTGGCGGGTATCCAGCTTTAAGTAGGGGAAGGTCTTATCGTCCTTGAGGCTGACGTTGTAACGGGGGTGGTACTGTTTGATGAAATTCAGCTCCATGATGAGGGCTTCTTGCTCGGAGCTGGCGACAAAATAATCTATATCAGCTATCTGGGAGACCATGCTCTGAATCTTGGGCGTCAGGCGGCGGGCCGACTGAAAATAGGAGTGGACGCGGTGGTAAAGGTCTGAGGCCTTGCCCACGTAGAGAATCTTCTTCTCGGCGTCCCTCATGAGATAAACGCCGGGACGGTGCGGCAATCGATTGAGTATTTCCTGTACCAGGCTGCTGGCCATTTCCCAGACCTCTTTTTCCTGACAATATTTTAACACAGGGATCTTAGCGGGCAAAGGGTAACATAACTAGAGAAGATGCTCGAGCAATATCCTGAGGCCGATGAGAATTAGAATTACTCCGCCGATAGCTTCGGCCTTCTTCCCGAACAGCAATCCCAGCTTCCTGCCAGCGACGAACCCGACAGCCGTAACCGCTAGGGTTACCAATCCAATGGTCAGGGAGGCCAGGATGATATTTACCTGTAGGAAGGCCAGACTCAGGCCTATAGCCAGGGCATCTATACTTGTGGCTACCGATAAAAACAGGAGCGTCCCCCAGGCGCCGAAATCAACGGTTTTTTCCCCGGTGTCTTTCGTTCGGAAAGACTCCCGTAGCATCTTTCCGCCGACAAATGCCAGCATCAAGAAGGCCAGCCAGTGGTCATAGTCAGCAATATAATCAACAACGGTGTGGCCGGCCGTCCATCCCAATAAGGTCATGCCGGCCTGAAAAAGACCAAAAGACAACGCCACCTTCAAAGTCAGCCCAATATTACGATGCTTTTCAGAAAAGCTGCCACTGAGCGCTACAGCGAAACAGTCAGCGGAGAGGCTCAGGGCGATTACGAGGATGGAGACAAATCCGGTAGCTGACACGGTCAATTATGACACAGGTTCAGGACACGGTTCAAAGGCCAAAGTACCGACTCATAATTGATAATCACTATAGGAAGTTAAGAACACCCAAACAATAAACCCCACCCTACCCATAACGGGGAGGAGCGGGGTTTAGTTAATTTCCCAACCTGTTTACTGTTATTTTATATTTAACACTTGCTGTTTAGCTTATCTTGATCAGTCCCTGCTTGATAGCGACTACCACGGCCTCGGTGCGGGCATTGGCATTCAGCTTGCGCAGGATTGAAGTAACATGATTCTTGATTGTCTGCTCGCTGATACCCAGCTCGGCAGCAATCTGCTTGTTGAGAAATCCCTGGGCAATGTATTGCAGTATCTCGATTTCCCTCGGCGTCAGCGGGGAGATAAAGGGTTCGGCCTCGCTACGGGATGAAAGCTCCTGGAACTGCTGCAGGACGTGTTCGGCTACACGAGGTCGAGAAGTCAGGGCCTCGTTAATCGGGTGCTCGCCGCGATAGACGCGCCGGATAGTATCGATAAGCTGAACGGCCGTGGTTTCCTTGCTCAGATAGGCAACCGCCTGGGCTTTAAGGGCCTGGAAAAGCTGGTTGTCCTCCGGATTAGACGTAAGCACGATCACGCCGATGTTTGGCGAACGCTGCTTGATCCGGCGAGCCAGGTCGATACCCCCCTCTGCCTGGCCGTCCAGGTCGAGCAAGGCTACGTCCGGCGGCAGGTTGTCGATAGCTCTGAGCACATCGTTGTTGATGCCCGTTGTAGCCAGGATGATGATATCATCCGTATCGGCAATTGTATGTTCCACTGCCTGTTGAAACAACGATTGCTGGCTGATGACGAACACCTGTATTTTATTGTTCCGATTATTGTTGTTCATAATTTTTTCGGCAGACAGGGCTCCGGAACCGTCCCCGATCCGCCTCTACCTCCTCACCTTTTTTTTACTTGAGATACCTGCTTTATGCAGGGAAAGAAACACTTTAACAATTTCAGGGTCGAATTGAGTACCGGCGCATCTCCCGACTTCTTCAAGTCCCTGTTCGTACGTCAGAGTCCGGGCATACGGCCTTTCGGAAGTCATGGCGGCAAAGGCGCTGGCGATAGCCAAAATCCGGGCTTCCAAAGGTATATTCTCACCCTTTAGGCCATCGGGATAGCCGGTCCCGTCCCAACGCTCGTGGTGGTGCAGAATTCCACCCACGCACGAAGCCAGCTTCGGTACCTTGGCGGCAACCTCAGCTCCCATGATCGGGTGGGTCTTTACAATCTCCCACTCTTCGTCAGTAAGACTGCCGGGCTTGGATAATATTTCATCGCCAATGTTTACCTTGCCGATATCATGCAGCAAAGCGCATATCTCCAGACGGGTTGCCGTGGCATCATCAAATTTAAGCGCCTTTACCATCGCCAGGCAGTCTTCAACGATGTTTTTAGAGCGGTTTTTATTGGTTTCACATTTGGCATCCACCGTCTCCGACAGCACCCTCGCCATGCCTAAAATATCGCTATCGATGCTTTCCGTGTCCACATGCGAGTCTCTCTGACGCTCGGAAGATACGCTCTCGGCGGCGCATTGGCTCTGGTTGCCGCCCTTTCTCTTGGCCTGGTATAAGGTAGCATCGGCAGCGGCGATAATATCGGTGTGGCTGATGCCATGGTCCGGCCACGAGGCCAGGCCGATGCTAGCGGAAACAGACATTTCACCACAATTCACCTTTTCGGAGATCTTCTTACGGACACGCTCGGTAACCTGATAGGCATCATCTAACGTCGTATGCGGTAAAAGAATAGCGAACTCGTCGCCACCGTACCGGAACGCCGAATCGGCGGTACGAATGGTGCTGCTTATGCAGGTACCAACCTCCGTCAGTAACCGGTCACCGGAAAGGTGCCCGTAGGTATCATTGTAAGCCTTGAAGGAGTCAAGGTCTAATATAGCTAGCGAGAATACCCCACCATAACGCGAGTGCCGGCTGATCTCATTATCGATCATCTCATCCAGGGAGCGCCGGTTATACAACCTGGTAAGCTCGTCGACCCTGGCTTTCTTCTCGGCACGAGCGTAAAGCTGGGCGTTTTCAAGGGGCATGGCTATCTGTGCCGCCAACTGCTCCAGGAGCTTAATTAGTCGCTGGCTGTAGGCATGAGGCCGTTTGCTACCAACGATAAAACTCCCGATGCCTCGCCCTTTGGCGATCAGCGGTAGATAGGCTACCGTATGCAATCCGAGTTTGTAAAAGACCGCGCCGGTGTTGAAATACCTCTCCTGCGAGAGATCCGGCTCAATAAATGACTTACGTTGGGTGATTACCCAGCCAGTACCGGTGCCTTCCATGGGTATTTTTTCACCCACCTGGTAGGCTGAACCTTCGGATGAGGACAGGGCCGCGCAATGTAGGCCGGTCTCTTCCATGAGTACGATCGCGGACCAGTTGACATCGACCACCTTTTTCAACTCTTCGATAAACGTACCAAATATTTCCGGAATATCCAGGCTCGATGTCAGGATGGCACTGGAGTTATTGATAACGGAGAGCTCTTCCTCCCTTTCCCGGAGCTGATCGGCGAGGTACTCCTTTTCCATGCTGACCGCGACACGCCCGGTAACATCTTCGATGATATTGTAGTCTTCCAGCGAGTACCGTCCGTTCTGCTTGCGCCCGAGAACAAGGATAGCTATCAGGTGGCCTCGACTTATCAGCGGCATAAATACCGATATTTCTTTAGCATCAATCTCTTCCCGTTCTTGGGGCCACAATCCCAGAAAAGCCGGCAGAACAGCCAGACTTTCTTTAGGTAAGATTTTTTGTTCTTTTTCTAAATAGCGGATAATAGGGTTACCAGCCCTCAATCTAAGCCCTTCAAAACTTCCGCCATTCTGGGGTTCAACGAACTGTGAATAGAAATCTTCGCTGCCGAGTTCGGGAAACAGCAGGCAGGCCTCTTTAACGTTTACGGACTTGACCAGCAAAGCAAGAAGTTCACCCCCCTGCTCTTTCAGGCTGAAAACGCTGTGTATCTTCAGCGTGAATTTACTGAGTTGCCGGCGAAAGTAGTAACTGTTGCCTTCGAAGGCGCGGTTCACAAATTCAAAGAAACGGGCGCGTAACAGGTAAATCCCGCTGAATACGGATAGGGCCACCATGGTGGCCACCAGCGAAGCCAAAAAGTCGATTCTGAAATCGAAGACATTGTGAAATACCACCAGTAACAACCAGAAGGCGGCGACGCCAATAGATATGAGACTTATCCAGGCGGTACCCCTCTTTAGAACGAGCTTGATATCCACCAGCTTGTGTCTGACCACCGCATAGCTGAGGATAAAAGCGTTGAAGAGGTTACCGTAATGGGCAAAGGGAAACGCTTTAATCAAGTCAAATAAACTAATAACTACAAATATTACGAGAACTGAAAGACCCACATACAAAGCCATTATTTGATTATGCAGCACGGGGTCTTTAACGTGCTTAAGCATTTTCCCGAAAACATAAAAGTTTTTAACCCCGATGACCAGCATAACCGAGGTAACCAACCAGATGCCCGGTTTGTAGTAGCTGAGGACGTATCCGTCCTGGACGGTCACTTCGCCGGTCACGTACCCCAACATGATGAAAACCGCTAGTGGTGGCAGACAGGCGTACGTAAACACCAACCAGCGTTTTACCCCTTGAGGATAGAAAGAGGTAAGGAAGAGATGGAATTGAACCGCCATTACCATGAAAAGAACTACCGCGAGTTTGAAAAGAAAGGTGTTCAGATCCGGGAACAGATTGGACCTGTAAAGATATACCAGCAGACTCCACGCCATTGCTGAAACAAGGAACAGGAAGAACAGCTTATGGCGTTTCTGCCACGGCCGGCTGCTAAGAGTGGTAATAAGCAGGGGTATATACGCGATAGTGGCAATAAAAGGGGCTATGGCGTAGACGTTCATATATTGGATTATCAGTCAAGGAGTACCTACTGTCAAGAGGAAACCAAAGTATGATAACCAAAGTACGGAGACTAAAGTACTATTGTTTCCAAGCTAAATATTAAGTCTCCCCGCCGGGGTGGTACCTTCCGCTGTCCTCGTGGTATGACGCTCAAGCCCGAGCAATCCGAGGACATCGTCTGATGGATTGAGGTGGGGCGGCTTCAAGTGAGCAAAGTCGGCGCCCTGCTCTTGCCTTCGACGCATATAACTCCTGAAGGCACCGGAAGGAAGAAAAGTAACGTCTACCTTGAAACCTATCGAATCAACAAAGCCTTCATCGAGTAAATCGGCCTTCTCATCGTCTACCTGCATCAACTGTTTGTAAACGGCCTGGGCTATCGCGTCGCTGTTTGCCTCCACGCCGTTCTTTAGTTCAATCATCAGATGCAAGGTCTGTTCACCCGGGTCTTTGAAGGCTATCCAATCTTCGTAAGGTATACCGGTAGTCTCCAGCGCCTGCCAGATAGTCTTTTCCGTAAAACGTACCACAAAGAAATCGATCAGGTCATCAACCCTTCGCTCGAAGGCCATTTGAGGTAACTCGATACCCAGTTTTTCGTTTTTCAGGGCTGTAATCCTGACCATATCCCCCAGTCTGTACCTCGTCATAATCCCACCATGAAAATTGGTAAGGATTATTTCGTAGTTTTCACCCGCTTTCAGTTCGTTAATAAGAAATGTCTTCGGCTGATAGGAACGGTCCATCATGTTTTTAAGCTGCTCTTCTTCTGAAATGAACTCCAGGAAATTGAGGTTGGGAACAAACGTCATATCCTGGTAGTCCCAGGTCTGAGTAGCAATGACGCCGCCTTCGGTACAAGAGTATAAATCTAGGGGAGGCCTCCCCCAAAACTCCTTTATCCTTTCCTTGTACACCCAGCTATCGACACCGCTGCCGATAATGCCTTTGGGTGACCAGAGGTCCTTGGGTAGAAGTTTACGCCCGGCAAGTAAGCTCCTCAGCTTGCCCCGTCCCAGGCGGAGGAGAGCCTTGGGTTGCTTGAGATACGGGTGCAGGTCCACCTTCTGGGACGATTGATTAAATTTATCTCCTACCGAGACCAGGACCAGAGAAAGCCCGAAGAAATAATCTAGGCCCTGGGACATGGCCTGTTGAAATCCAAGCTTCAGCCTTTCTTCAAAGGTCAGGTTTTCGGCCTCTTCCTGAGGCGGTAAATAGTCCAGGGGTATTTGCATCTTTAAAACGTCAGCAAAGGTACCGGAGATATAAGGCCGCGGCGCCACCGAAAACAGGACCTTATTCTTGGTTGTCATTCGAGAAGTATCACCCCAGCCGCTGCAACAGGAGAGAATGCCTACCCCGTAGAGGGATATGCTCAGTTCCCGCGCGTAGTCCTGGCTCATGGGAACCCATTTGACGGGATATTCCCCGGTCTTGCCCGATGTATGCGCCCAGAGTACAGGTTTTTCCGGTAAAGTCTGTTCCTGTCTCTCCAAGAGCTCCGGACAGTAATCCTTATAAGTCGACAGCGGTACCATCTGGCGGAACTCGTCGATGGTGGTCGGACGCGCCCCGTGCAGGAGCTTTTTACCCAATTTAGAAGCGCCGAGCAGCTCAATCTGCTTCATCAAGAGGCGCTCTTGAACACTCATGAATTCATCGACATTCAAGCTGAGAAAGCCGCAGCACATATGCCACAGCTCGGCGTGTCTCCCTTGCCGTAATAATTCGGCCGCCGTTACCATAGGTCCTCCCGACTGTTAGGTCACTATACGAAAGATAAGTTACTATACAAAAGGACAGTATACGAAAAGACTAAGGTAAAACGGCTACCTTGGGAAGTGACTATGTTCTAGAACATAGTTCTATTGAACGTGGATAAAGCGGTTGGGGTGGATTTGAGCAGAGGTCGTTAAGACTGGGCCTCGCCGGTTTCTTCGTCGGTCTGGCAGAATGACCTAAGCTGTTGGGTGAGAGATTGAATATCGGCTTCATGCTCGCCGCGGCCTAAGGCCATGCCGTAGCTGACAAAGAACTCCAGGAAATCGTGGAGGAGCTCGGTTATCTGGCGGGCGAAAAGCTGGAACTCTTCCCTGGTTACGCAGTCCTTTGGCTCGGAGAATTGTTTTAGCTGGCACTGAATAAGATAGTTAACAAACTCGGAGCGGTTCATCTCGCCACGGTTCTGGTCTATCTGATGGACGACATCCTGTTTGACTACCATGATCAGATCGTCTTCGTCCAGGAGCAGAGTCCTTCTCATCTTTCCTCTTCACCTCACTAGCCCGGGATAGGCTCTTTCTTGATTGTTACCGATAGTGTATCATCGGGGCATAAACATCGACATAAAACTAATAAATTAATCATAAAGTTTTACTTAATCTTTTATTAAAGCTGGAAGTCTATTCAGAACATCGGGATGCATTGATCAGCGCAACAAAAAACCCGGAGATGTATCTCCGGGTATGAATTTATTTAATGGGACTATTAAACGTCAGCCTTGGAGGCTGCCGGGTTCCAGCATCTCCATCAGCGTATCGATGGCTTTAAGCAGCTTAAAACCGCTATCCGTGACACGGTAGGCGACTAAGGTGTTATCCATATCCACCCTGTCAATAAAGCCCTGCCTCACCAGGTAGTCGAGATATCTCTGTATCTGGCTGTAGCTCATATTGGCAGAGTACATTATCTCGGTCTTGCCGGCTCCGTTTTCACCCACTCGTAACATATCAGCAATAATCTGGATACTGGAACGCCGCCGCCCGACCCTTACTTTCATACCGGCCCCGGGACCGTACTGCCCACCAGAAAGTCCTGTGTTCATACAGGACTATTGTACTGCCGGACGATAGGACTGTCAATACATTCGAAGAGTTCGTCACAAAGCGATGAAACCTAACAACCTAAAACAGACCCTGGTACCAGTGAAGGATTGGTGTACCCCATAAAAGCGTCACGATGGGGCCGATCGCCAGGAAAGTGCCGTATGGGACCACATCCTTCCGGCCTTTCATCCTCAGCACCAGCAGCACGACCGCCGCCAACCCGCCGATAAAGATGCCGACGAACAGGGCCACCAGTCCCAACGGGAAGCCGGTCACCAGGCCGATAAGGCCCGCCAGCTTGACGTCCCCCATGCCCATACCCCTGGGATTGATGATAAATACAATAAGGAAGAAGACCAGCCCGATGGCCCCGCCGATGACGCCACTGAGAATGGCCGGACGCGGAATCAGCTCCAGGTTACCGAGCAGGGTCCCCGGAAATATCGATTCAATAGCCAGGATAACCAGAGCTGCGATTGCCGCCGGGTAGGTCAACCGGTTGAGGATCAGCTTGTGTTCCCAGTCTATCACGGCGATAACCAGGAAGATACAACACCAGAAAGCGGCGAGGCCGAACGGAGGTGTGAGGCCAAAGCGCCAGAAAGCCAGGAAGAACAAGATTGTAGTGAGGGCCTCAACGATTAGGACGCGGCGAGGTATGCCTGCTCCACAATAGCAGCAGCGGCCACGTAACCACAGGTAACTGAATACGGGCACCAGGTCACGAACGGAAAGGGAATGCTGACAGGCATCGCAGTGAGATGGCGGGTAGACCAGGGACCGGCGCGCCGGCAGGCGGTCGATGCAGATGTTCAGGAAACTGCCGACGACCAACCCGAACAATGCGAAGATAATGGCCAGTAACACAGTCACGATGTTACATTTTGACCCATTTTCCCCGGGGGGTCAATGGTATTTTCCTGTTGATAGTGCCGTGGTCGGTCACCGTTCATAGTCAGGGTAGGCACTCACCAAATTTGGGTGAGAGTATCATCGAAACGAAGGCGCTGAAGAATTAGACTATAGGTGACATGTTGTCCGTATCACAGCGGACCTGTAAACCGCAGTACTATATTCCTAGGTCCGACGAGGACTATTACGCCATTGTACGAAATCCTCGTTATGATAAGCTGATAAGCAGGGGTTAACTTCGTAAAATCTATATAAGAAAAAGGAGGCGTCCTAACAATGAAGAGGTTGATGAAAAAATTCCGCTATGGGGAAGCTGGTTTCACCCTGATCGAGCTGCTTGTCGTGGTAGCCATCCTGGGTGTGCTGGCCGCAGTCGCCGTACCGAATGTCGGTAAATTTATCGGCAGGGGAAAAACGGAGTCCTACGAAACGGAACTGCACAACGTCCAGACCGGGGTCATGGCCATGATGGCTGACGGCGCTACGGGTGTATTAGATGCCGCCAGTTCCAACATTACCAACATGTATACTGTAACGGCGACATCTAGCAACGGCACCACCTTGCGTCTTCATGACTACCTGACCGGTCTCGATGTCGTCGACGCCACAACCTACAACGTCAAGAGTGGCTGCACCTATGCTTTCGCGACGGACGGTACTGTAACACAGACCACGCCTTAATCTTATGTAGATTTTTATAGCCGAGGTACCACACTAACAGAGGAAAGCCTGCCCGCAGGAATCACCCCGTTCCGAGCGGCGGGCTTTTTCCTGTTCTTCACTGCCATTGCGAGCCATCCTGGTGCGCTTCCTTCCCTCCTATCGCACCGGGATGCGTGGCAATCCAATCCGCCTATTCTATTAAAACGTGTGAGATTGCTTCGCCTGCCAGCTTCGCCGGCATGGACCCGCAATGACAGATTCTTGTCCCCGTAGCTGAATTTATAGTAAACTAACTATCAAGGAGCCTCCCATGAAAAAGCGCGTCTTCTCCGGCATCCAGCCGACGGGAAGCATCCACATCGGCAACTACCTGGGGGCCATCAAGTACTGGGTGGCCATGCAGGCAGACTACGATAATGTTTTCTGCGTCGTGGACCTGCACGCCATCACGGTACCACAGGAATCTGAAGTCTTGAAGGCCAGAATCCGCGAGTTCGCCGGCTTGCTCCTGGCGGCGGGCATCGACCCGGGGCGTTCTATTCTTTTCGTGCAGTCGCACGTCAGCGCCCACAGCGAGCTGGCCTGGATACTCAACTGCTTCATACCCATGGGGTGGATGCAGCGTATGACCCAGTACAAGGAGAAGGCCTTGAAACAGAAAGAATCGGTGAGCGTCGGCCTCTTCGACTACCCGGCGCTGATGGCCGCCGATATCCTCCTCTACCGGACGGATGTCGTACCGGTGGGTGAGGACCAGAAACAGCACGTTGAGCTGGCCCGCGACGCGGCGCAGCGTTTCAACAACATCTACGGCGAGACCTTCGTCCTGCCGGAACCATTGATTCCGGATACCGGGGCGCGCATTATGGGACTGGATGAGCCGACGAACAAAATGAGCGGAAGCGATGTGGCCGCCGGCCATGCCATCAACCTGCTCGATTCCCCCGACGACATTCGTGCCAAGATAATGCGGGCGACGACGGACTCGCACCGGGACATCCTCTTCAACGAAAAACGCCCGGGGATCAACAACCTGCTGACTATCTACCAATCGTTTACAGGCGAAAAAAAGGCTGATATCGAAGCGTGTTTTGAGGGTAAAGGCTACGGTGACCTCAAAAAGGCGTTGGCCGAGGTGGTCATTGAGGGGCTCCGACCACCTCAAGAACGCTATCGGGAGCTTACCGCCGAGCCCGGCCGCATCGACGCCATACTTGCGGAGGGGGCCACCAAGGCCCGCCCGCTGGCGGAAAAAACTTTGGCGGAGGTGAAGGCACGGGTGGGGCTGGGGTAATCCACCGGCTCATCATGCCATAACAACAAGAAGAGGGGCATGAACCCCTCTTTCCTTTTTTACCTTCTTCCAACAAAGGGTTAGTGGACGTCTCAATAAAGAAGATCGGCCCGCGTCGTGATATATGTTACATACATATCATTATCATGATACTATGCTGATAGATGGACTCGAATATTTGAGGACAATATGTCAACCATAAAAAAGGCCTCACCGAGTCGACTCGACCTGACCGTAATGGATGTGACGGATATCGCCGACGGGCAGAAGGCCACGTTTGATTTCGTGGTGGATGTGGTTTAGAAGAATCTGCCTGTCTCTTATTCATATGCCCTTCATATACCTCCCGTGACACCAGCGCAGGCCGCTTTATGCTATAATCGGGGAAACAGAAAACATCGATGTCAGGAAGGAATATAATGGCGGACTTCGACAAGTACTTCTGCACGGAGCTGAAAAAAAGAGAAAGACTGCCCGGCCCGACCCCGGCGGAAAGGGACCAGATCGCCGCCGAGGGCAAGCGTATCAGCATGGAGCACGTCCTCTGGATTGATAGCGATGTCATCCCGGGCGCTTACTACGGCGAGTCTACCTGGATCTGGCCGGCTTCCTATCCCAACCAGATATCCTGGGCGGAGATAATGAAGAACCAGGCACCGATGTTCCCCCACGCCCACGATTTCCCCGAAATCCTTTCATGGTGGGGGACCGACCCGTACCATCCGGAAGATACCACCAGCATGGGATGGTTAATGGAGGACGAGTTGATACCGATGGACCGGAGCTGGGTGGGCTATATCCCGGCCGGCATGATGCACATGCCGGCGCGCGGTGGCAGCGGGAAGGTGAGCCAGCATCCCGTCGTTCTCTGGACCTCCGGGCCGGGCGTCTACATAAGAGAAGGGGAGGATGATGAGGCTCGCGACGATGTCGCACCAGGCCAGGAAAAGGCTCCGTTCAAAGCAGAGATAAAGGAGACGGGCGAATCCCGCAACGCCAAATACTTTGTTTATGGCGGCGAAAAGCACGCCCCACGACCGGACTATCTGCCGGAGCTCGACCCTAAATATTGCCGTCCGATGGCAATCATTGATGATGTGGTGATTCCCGGAGCGGAGTTCGGCTGCGAGGTCAAGTGGCTCCTGCCGGGCGATAACTCAAAGGCCGGGCAGACCGTTATGAAAGCCCGCACCGTACCCCACGGTGCGTCCATCGTTGTTAGCGCCATGAACTACGACGATATAACCGACCTCTGTGGTGAGGCCGAGCTGTGGATAGGCGGAGAAAAGCACATCATCAACAAGAGTTTCGGGGCCTATCTACCGCCGGACATCGAAGCCGGCCCTCTGGTCGTGCGCAATCTGAACCGGCAGACCATCTTCATGATATCCTATCCCATCGGCGAGGGCGTGAAAAAGTACCCCGGGGGAAAATAGTCTGATGTAAAGGGGCGGGGCAAGGGCAGGCGTGTTTCTGCTACCACTATTTCCGGTGTTTCTTCACAAACCGCCCCATGCGGTTCAGAGCCTCTTCGATTTCCGCCAGGGATGTTGCGTAGCAGCACCGAACGTAACCCTCGCCGCACTCCCCGAATGCTGAACCGGGTACGACCGCCACCTTTTCCTCCAGGAGGAGCTTCTCCGAGAACTCCTCCGAGTTCAGACCGGTGACGGTGATGGACGGAAAGGCATGGAAAGCACCTTTCGGCTCGAAGCAATCCAGGCCGATCTCGCAGAGGCCGTTAACGATTATCTTACGCCTTCGGTCGTAGTCCTTGACCATTTCCAGGACGTCCTGTTCTCCGGTTTTCAGAGCCTCGATGGCAGCCACCTGGGCCATGGTGGGGGCGCTCATGATAGTGTACTGGTGAATCTTAGTCATGGCGCTGATAATCTCGCGGGGGGCGGCCGCGTAACCGACGCGCCAGCCGGTCATGGCGTAGGCCTTGGAAAACCCACCCAACAATATAGTATTATCCCGCACGCCGGGCAGGCCGGCATAACAGACGTGTTCCACACCGTAGACCAGCCGGGCGTAAATTTCGTCCGAGACGACTATCAGGTGGTGTCTCCCGGCTACCTCGGCAATGGCCAGCAGCCTGTCCCTATCCATAACGGCTCCCGTCGGGTTGGCAGGATACCCAAGTAAAATGGCCCGGGTCCGGTCTGTGATGCGGGCCTCGATGTCCCTGGCTTCGACCTCGAAGGCGTTTTCCTGACTGGTGGGCGCCATGATCGGCTCGCCACCGGCGAGAATAACGCACGAATCGTAAGCGACGTAGTGGGGATCCGGCATGATAACCTCGTCGCCGGTATTGAGGATAGCCCTCATTGCCAGGTCCAGAGCCTCGCTTACCCCAACGGTGATTAAAATCTCCCCATACGGATCGTATTCAACCCCGTACCTTTCCTCGAGGTATCGCGAAGTCTCCTCGCGCAACTCAGGGATACCGGAGTTGGAGGTATACATTGTATAGCCCTTCTCCAGAGAAGATACGGCGGCCTCGCTGATATGCCAGGGTGTGGCGTAGTCCGGCTCGCCGACTCCCAGTGAGATAACGCCCTCCATAGACTCCAGCAGGTCGAAAAACTTGCGTATTCCGGAAGGAGACAGGCGGTTGACGCGCTCCGAGATAATACCCGGCCGGGCGTGTTTCCGGACTTTCTTCATGTTTAAAGACATTGCTTTCACTTCAAGGCCGGTAGCTTAAAGGATTACCGGCTGGCGCTTAACCGGTTCCCCTCCCTGAAGCATTTCACCATCTTCCTTGTAGCGTTTTAATACAAAGTGGGTCACCGTCCCCTGTACCCCTTCCAGATGGGCCAGGTTCTGGGAAACAAAGTCTGCCACCTTGTGTTCGGACCGGTCAACGACGACCAGGAGAAGGTCGTAGGTGCCGGAAGCCAGGAACAACGACCTGACCTGATGAAACCGGGCAATTCTCTCGGCGATGGAGTCGAATCCCGCTTCCGGTTCCGGCGTAACCTTGACTTCGATAAGCGCCCATACCCGCTCGTCCTCGACCTTATCCCAGTTGACCACTGTCCGGTACTTGAGGATGATGCGGTCTTTCTCGGCCTGCCTGACGAGTTTATCGACCTCGCTAACACTTCGGCCGGTCATGGTGGCGATTTGCTTTGGAGTGGTGCGGGCATCTTCTTCAAGGATCTTCAATACTTCCTTCAGCATCTCCGTTACCTCCTCACAAACCCGCGTTACCTTGTCAACATTATACCAAAGTCGGCGAGACATGGGTAGCCTTAGGGGTAATTCCAACCGCCATGACCGGCGCCGTACTATTCGTATCTTCTGATTACCGAGACGACCAGGGGACGACCACCGGGACCGTGAATACCGCCTAGATAATCGCTTCAAGGTTACTGAACGGTGGCTGCTCCATGACGCCAGCCAGGAAGAGAATAAAGGCGATAATCACCAGGACATTGAAAATAACGCTATACCAGGCAAGGGCTTTTATCATTACCTCCTGATTACCGGCCGGGCAACCGGCCATTGATGCCGACATTATAGCAGAATCTCGAACTGCGACCCTTCGGTGAAGCGCCTAATACCCCGAATTGATACAGCGCCTCGGGAAAGAGTACAATCATGTGAGCCCCACGTTCCGGCAGACCCGGTAGACTGTCCTTGTTCTTATGGATAAACTTACCAAAGAAGACGAGCCCCTGTCGAAACAACCCGAAAAACCGGGCTTGTTTTACGGCTATATTCTGGTGGCTACCGCCTTCGGGATCCAGATTCTAATGTGGGGCGTGTATAACACCTTCGGCATCTTCTTTGATCCATTACTAAATGAATTCGGGTGGTCACGGGCGACCGTCTCCGGGGCTGCTTCCGTGAGCCAGATACTTGTCGGTGTGGGGGCGGTGTCCATGGGGTACCTGAATGACCGGTTCGGACCCCGTGTCCTGATGACCGCCAGTGCCTTAGTGGCCGGGCTGGGGTACGCCCTGACATCCGGGACCGATAGCGTCTGGCAGCTTTACCTGTTCTTCGGTGTCATCGTCGGCATCGGGGTAAGCGGCACGGACGTTATACTGCTTTCCACCACGGCGCGGTGGTTCGTGAGGCGGCGGGGGACGATGAGCGGCATTGTGAAGATAGGCACCGGCGTGGGCATCATGATTGCCCCGCTAGTGGCAGCCAGTCTCATCAGTGCCTCTGGCTGGCGCGATGCCTTCATCATCCTCGGGATAGCAATTGCGTTACTGGGTGGAGTAGCATCTCAGCTCCTCAAGCGCGATCCTTCGAAAGTCGGGCAATACCCGGACGGCGAAACGGCCTGGCAGGATACGGACACGGTCCTGGACAAGACCGGGCAGACCCTCGGACAGGCCGTCCGTACCCGAAGGTTCTGGATGCTTTGCCCGGCGTTCTTTATCATTCTTTACTGCACTTTTTCGGTCATCGTCCACTTTGCCACCTATGTAACCAAGAGTGGCTTTTCCGCTCCGGTAGGGACCACCATGATATCCATAATCGGCGGCGTCAGTATTGCCGGCAGGCTGGTCATGGGAATGGTCGGCGACAGGATTGGCGGCAAGCGTGGTTTGCTGATATCTATCCTGTTGCTGACGGTGGCTTTCGCTTGGGTACAGTTCGCCGGGGAGGTCTGGAGTCTGGTCATCTTTGCCGTGGTCTACGGTTTCTGCCACGGGGGATTCTACGCTTTGATATCACCCACGGTGGCCGAGTTCTTCGGGCTACGGTCCCACGGGGCTATCTTCGGGCTGGTGGTCCTGGGAGGTTCTCTCGGTGGCGCGCTGGGACCGCTGGTAACCGGTCGCATCGCTGACGCGGTCGGTACCTATCAGCCGGCCTTCCTGATGATGACTCTATTGGCGATTGCAGGCTTTATCATGATCCTGGCATCCGGTCCCATTCCGCCGAAAACTTCGCTCAGATAACGCGCCCCTCGTCCTTGGCTCTCTTGTCCAGATAAGCGCCTATCGCCAATCCAAGGGCTATACCGACGCCGGTGCCAATACCTGGATTGTCCGTGGCGGCCCCGATGGCGGCGCCAATCCCCGCTCCTAAAGCCAGGCCGATACCGATACCAATCCCCATATAATGCCCCTTGTCCACCAGCTTATGGACTTTCTTCAGGTGCTCGACGATATTATTGAGGGTCCGATTAAACTCCTTGGGAACACGCTGGCCGGGGGCCTGAATAGCCATGTTTAGCTCATCAACCAGCCTAGATATATCCTTTTTATGGGCTTCACACTCGGCGCAGGTAGTGGAGAAGTCATCGACCCTTTTGGCGACACGCTTGAGCAGGTCCAGCTTGTACTTCTTGGCACCTTTAGGTCCGAGCGAAAGCTCCTGCTGGCCTATCTCAGTTACCATGCGGTTGTACCACTGGCTGCCGGGTTGGATATAGTATTCCGGACGCGAATCTATATTTACCTCACCCCCTGACCATATAATCCGTCATTCCCGCGGAAGCGGGAATCCAGGAAACGCTTATATATTCCAATTCCTTTGTCCATCCCCCTGGCCCCCTTCCCTGAGGGAAGGGGGATATTTTTAAAGAGGGGCTGGCGCCCCTCTTAGACGCCCCGTTCTGCTATTGGCATGTCATTCCCGCGAAAGCGGGAATCCAGGAAAACTAATGTTCTTCATAAATTTCACATCTAGGAGAAAGAACCGCGGTAAAGTATCCTTCCATCCTCGCTCTCACTTTGTAATCACTTTCTAGTAACCATCTGACCGCACAATGCCTTAGAGTGTAGTTCTTGGCATCTTCCAGATTTGCACATAATTTCTGGTCAATTAAATACTTCTTAAATACAGTTCTGTTTATATGAACTTTTAGTCTATTTCGTATGTTCTTCGAACGTCCAATATAGTAAGGTGTTTCTTTGGAACTATATCTTCTGGTTATCAGATAAACACCTCCTTCGGCAGGTACAGAATAATAATCAATGCTTGAAAATTTTACCGCAGTTCTGCCTAATAGGTCTTTTAGTGCCTGTTCGAGTTTTTTCTTGTTCTTTGGATTCAATTTGACTGGGTATTTCACCTTCTACACCTCCGCCCTTCTTCTATGCCACTCGGTTGCCTGCTCGAAGGCGTAGGCAACATGCAGGAGCGTCTCCTCGCGGAAGTGCTTGCCGATGAACTGCAACCCGACGGGCAGGCCGTCGGCAAAGCCGGCCGGAACGGAGATGCCCGGTACACCGGCGATGTTGACGGGCAGCGTGCAGACATCGCTGAGGTACATGGCCAGTGGATCATCGGTCCTCTCACCGATTTTAAAGGGGACGGTGGGGGAGGTGGGGGTCACCAGGGCATCGTATTTCTCGAAGGCGGCATCGAACTCCCGCCTTATCAGGGTGCGTACCTTCTGGGCTTTAACATACCAGGCATCGTAGTAGCCGGCGGAAAGGGCGTAAGTCCCCAGCATGATACGCCGCTTGACCTCCGGCCCAAAGCCATTGCCGCGCGTCTTCTCCATCGATTCCCACATAGTCTCGCCCGGATAGGAGTAGCCGTACTTGACACCATCGTAGCGGGCCAGGTTGGCCGATGCCTCGGAGGGGGCGATAATGTAATAGACGGCCAGGGCGTAGGGAGTGTGGGGCAGCGAGGTCTCCTCGACTGAAGCGCCGAGCTCTTCCAGCTTGCCGATCGCCTTCCGGATGATATCCGCGACCTCCGGCTGCATCCCTTCTACGAAATACTCCTTGGGAACACCAAGAAGCATGCCCTTCAGGTCGGATTTCAGGCTTTGTGTGTAATCGGGGACAGGTTCGGGAACGGAAGTGGAGTCCCGCCGGTCGTGCCCAGCAAGGACATTTAGCAGTATGGCGCAATCGGTGACGTCCTGTGTCAGCGGGCCGATCTGGTCCAGGGAGCTGGCGAAGGCCACCAGCCCGTAACGGCTGACCCGCCCGTAGGTGGGCTTCATACCGACGACGCTGCAAAAGCCGGCCGGCTGGCGGATGCTACCGCCCGTATCCGAGCCCACCGCTCCGGCCGCCTCGCCGGCGGCCACAGCCACCGCCGAGCCACCGCTGCTGCCGCCGGGCACCCGGTCCAGGTCCCAGGGGTTATGTGTCGGGAAGAAGGCCGAATTCTCCGTTGACGAGCCCATGGCGAACTCGTCCATATTGGTCTTGCCCAACATCACTGCCCCGGCCGCGTTCAGCTTTTCCATGACGGTGGCGTCATACGGCGGTATAAAATTTTCGAGCATCTTTGCCGAGCATGTTGTTCTGATGCCGCAGGTGCAAATAACATCTTTAATGGCCAGTGGTATGCCGGTGAGCGGGCCGGCCTCACCAGCGGCGATGGCTTGATCGGCGAGGCGGGCCTGCTCCAGGGCGAGGTCGCCGGTGACCGTTACCATAGCGCGCACCTGCGGTTCCACCTTTTCGATACGCTCCAGGTACTCTTTGGTAACCTCAACCGATGAAAGCTGTTTCGCCTTAAGAAGCCGGGAGGTTTCATGTATCGTCGTCTGCATAATCTGGCTGCCTATCCGCCTACTCCAGTACCGCCTTGACGCGGAACAGGTCACCCTCGCGTTTCGGGGCGTTAGCCAGCACGTCCTGCGGCGGCAAAGAAGGACGGACCGCATCATCCCGCATGACGCTGCGCAGCTCGACTGACTGGGCGGTCGGCGGGACATCGGCGGTATCCACCTGCTGGAGCACCTCGAAGTGCTCCAAAAGACCGGAAAGCTGCTCACTGTATCGGGTAATTTCGGCTTCCGTCAGGTCCACCCGCGCCAGACGGGCAATATGCAGGACTTCTTCTCGACTCAGCTTCATAGAATTCTCCCGGGGCACATTACGCGTCAATTATAGCATTCAGATTCGACGCCGTACAACCGTGCTGGGAACAAAAGTCGCATTCTGTCCATAAAAGGCGATATAATAGAGACGGTAAATTCCCACACGCACTAGGAAGGAGGCAAGCATGGGGGAGAGAGTGATGATCTTCGTCGACGGCAGCAACCTCTATCATTCACTCAAAAACTATTTCAGGAGGACGGACCTCGATCTGGGCAGGTTCTGCCGGAAACTGCTACAGCGGCGCCAGCTCGTCAGAATATACTATTATAATGACAAGGTGGGACAGAAGCAGGAGCCTGAGCTATACAAGCAGCAGCAGGCTTTTTTTGCCAGCGTTAATGCCATACCGTACACCGAATTACGCCTGGGACGCCTGGTTTATACCAATTGGCCAACCGTACCTCCCTATGAAAAGGGTACCGATGTACAGCTGGCCACCGATATGATTACCCACGCCTTCAAAGGCAATTATGATGTTGGCATCCTGGTAGCCGGAGACAACGATTTCGCCGGTGCCGTCCAGGCAGTCAAGGATAACGGCAAGCATGTCGAGGTCGCTCTGTTCGGCAAACAGGGCACATCTCAGGAACTAAGGAACGCCGCGGACCGCGTCATCCAGATCAACGCACGGATCCTTAAAGACTGCTGGAAATAACCTACGACCTAGCAGAGTACCGATGAGGGATAAGGCCAGGCAATTCCGTGACGGAAAAGGCCGAGGCGGGGCGAGTTCTCCCCGCGAAGAAGGCGTTATCGTCAAGGACTGGGGGGGAAGGCTTCCGGTCGCCATTATCTACCCCAACTCGTACTACCTGGGCATGTCCAACCTGGGGATCCACAGCCTCTACACCCTTTTCAACAGCTATAGGAGAATCGTGGGCGAGAGGGTTTTCCTGGAACCCGGGAGCCGCCGCCCCCCGGTCGCTATGGAGTCCGGTCGGCCGTTGACGGACTTCCCCGTACTGGCTTTCTCTGTCTCCTACGAGCTTGACTACTTCAACGTCGCTAACATACTTAAAGCCAGCGGCATTCCCACACGAGCCGCAGACCGGGATGAAAGACACCCTCTGGTTATCGCTGGCGGTCCCTGCATTATTGCCAATCCAATGCCGCTGGCCCCCTTCTTCGACTGCCTGTGCATCGGCGAGGCCGAAGCGCTCCTTCACCAGCTAGTATCTGTCCTGGAAGAAGGCATCGGTGGACCACGCCAGGACCTGCTCAAAGCCCTGGCCGGGCTACCCGGCTTTTACCTCCCCTCGATTCCCCCACCGGCACCGGTGGTGCGACAATGGGCTGATAATCTCGATGAATTCGCCACAACATCGGTAATACTGACGGAGGCAACGGAGCTAGGTGACCTTTACCTTATCGAGGCAGAGCGGGGTTGCCCGCGGAGCTGCCGTTTTTGCCTGGTTAACACCGCCTTTACGCCCATGCGCGCCCGTTCCGTCGACAATATCACCAAGCAGGCCTGGCAGGGACTGCACCATCGCCGCCGTATCGGCCTGGTGGGACCTGCCGTAACGGACCACCCGCAAATCACTGAAATTATGGAAGGCCTGAATCGTCTCAATGCCGAGATATCAATCAGTTCCATGCGCATCGGATCTGTTTCCGAAACGGTCCTGGCTTCCCTGAGCCGGGGCAAGGCCGGGACGATCACCATGGCGCCGGAGGCCGGCTCGCAGCGCTTACGCGACCTGGTCAACAAGGGCACCACCGAGGACCAGATTTTACGGGTAGCCGAGGACATCGCCCGATACGATTTCAAGCAACTTAAGCTCTATTTCATTATCGGACTGCCGACCGAGACCGATGAGGACTGCGAAGAAATCGTCCGCCTCGCCCTTGCCATAAAAGAAAGGCTCGACCAACGGCCGGGCGGAATCCGGCTTACGCTCAACGTAGCACCCTTCATACCCAAGGCAGGTACGCCCTTCCAGTGGTTGCCGATGGCACCCCAGGAAACGCTTAACCGGAGACTAGGGATATTGAGAAGCAGCCTGCCGCTCAAGGGCATCAAGCTCAATGAGGAAAGCCCGGCCTGGAGCGAAGTACAGGGAGCCCTGGCTCGGGGCGACGCCGACCTGGCTGGAGTAATCGAAGGGATGAGCGAGATTTCACTGGCCGGCTGGCGCAAAGCAATTGAAGAGCAAAAAATCGACCTGGATTATTATGTAAATCAGAGATGGGATACGGAACAGACACTCCCCTGGTCAGTAATAGACTCCGGAATAAAGCACGAGAAATTGTGCGAGGAACTGGAGAGGGCGATGGGCTAGCTGGAGCTACCGCCCCAGCAGTTCCGACACGATCTCGTTAATGGCCTTCCCGTCAGCCTTGCCCTTGAGTTTGGGCATCAGTTGCTGCATGACTTTGCCTTTGTCTCCGGGGCCCTGTGCACCCACCGCCTCTATAACCTCACGCGCCGCCGCCGCCACTTCGTCCCGGGTCATCTGCTCCGGCATATAGCCCTGGAGGACACCTAACTCCGCTTCCTCGTTAGCCGTCAGGTCCGATCGGTTGCCCTGCTTGAAGGCCTCGATGCTTTCCTGGTGACGTTTAATCTCCTTGGCAACCAGCCCTAGGATATCGCCGTCGTCCAGGGGGGCTTTCTTGGCGATTTCGGCGTTGTTTATCGATGAAATAAGCAGGCGAAGGGTGCCCCGTTTGACTGTATCACCACTCTTCATCGCCTGCTTGAGGTCATCGCTCAGCTTTGCTTTTAGTGCCGATTCCTGCTCCATTATGGCCTTATCTACCGCCGGAACATCCGGGCACTCTTCGCAGCACCACGTTTCTTGGCTGCCTTTTTTCGCTTACGCTTGATGCTGGGTTTTTCGTAATGTTCCCTGCGGCGCAGCTCCGCCAGGATACCGTCCTGCTGTACTTTACGGTTGAACCTCTTCAGTAAACTATCGAAGCTTTCGTCTTCGCCAGCCGTAACTTCAGCCAAATTCTATCACTCCCTTCCCAACCGGAGCCGCCTGCTCGTTTCCCGGCTAATATTATTGGGGGTTCTGGCACCCCCAATGAAAGCGATACCTACATGCTTCGTATTATGTTGAAACACGCTTCTTAATTGTATCCGGCTCAGACTATCCTGTCAAGATGTTGCATATTTTTGCTTTTCGGATTCAGCCCAGCTCGCTCCGCCTTATTATCTCGACAGCGGCCACCAGGCCGGAGGCCGAAGCTTGTACCAAACCACGACTCACCCCGGTACCGTCTCCCACCGCAAACATATTGCGGACTTCTGTTTCCAGGCAGGAACTGAGCTGAGGGCGGCAGGAGTAAAACTTCACTTCAATGCCATAGAGCAGAGTATCCGGCGAGGCAACGCCCGGCACCAGCTTCTCCATGGCGTCGAGCATCTCGATAATCCCAGTAAGGTGGCGATATGGCAGGGCGAAGCTGAGGTCACCGGGTGCGGCACTCCTCAGCGTCGGCCGAACCTTACCGGCATCGATACGCTCCGGCGTGGAGCGATGTCCGTCCCGAAGGTCACCCAGACGTTGTATCAGCACCCCGCCACCGAGCAGATTGGCCAGCCTGGCTAAATACCTTCCGTACGCGATAGGCTCATGGAAGGGACGCGTAAAATCGGTACTGACGAGCAGGGCGAAGTTGGTATTACCGCTTTTCCGCTCGGCGTAGCTGTGCCCGTTCACCGTCACGACCGGATCGGGACCACCGGTGGACTCGGTGATGACCTCCCCGGCGGGACACATACAGAAAGTCCGGATGCGGTCGTTGAAACTCTCGGAGTAATATTCCAGTTTGACCTCATATAGTTGGTCGGTCAATTCCTGCAATACCGAAAAGGGTACCTCAAGCCGGACGCCAACGTCAATAGGATTATTATGCATCGTCAGGTGAAGACGGTCGGCTTCCCGTGATAGCCAGTCGGCACCTTCCCGGCCCGGCGCTAAAACCAGATACCGGCAAAGGTAACGTTGCCCTTCCTCGGTTTCGATACCACGTACCTCTCCGTTTTCGGTAAGGACTTTCATCGCGGTAGTGCAAAGCCGGAAATCCAGGCGTGGAACCAAGAAGTCCTTCATCGCCTTCATTACGGCATAGCAGTTCTCGGTACCCATGTGCCTCACGGGGGTGGGCAATAACCGCAGACCGGCCTGGCTGGCACGCCGGCTGATGTCGTCAACGACACCGTCCCCACCAAAGAGTCTAGACGAGGCGCCGAATTTCATGTAAAGCTGGTCAACATATTTGATAAGGGTAGCGACGTTTTCCTCATTCAGGTAGTCGCTCAGTTGACCACCGACCTGTGACGATAGCACGAGCTTGCCGTCGCTGAAGGCACCCGCCCCGCCCAGGCCACAGACTACATTACACGGCCGGCATTCAACGCAGGGCTTGTGGGTATCCCGTACCGGGCAGACCCGTTCGCCCAGGTCCTTGCCCTTCTCAATCAAGAGGACTTTCAGGTGCTCGGACTGTGAAAGCTCCAGAGCCGTGAAGATACCGGCCGGGCCTCCACCGACGATAATTACGTCATAGCTGTTGTCGACGGGCATTAGGCGCCTCTTTTACCTCCCCTAAACACGAAAAAGCTGAGACACGGCTGCCTGATGTCTGGCGCTCAGCTTTAATGATGCCGTTCTTAGTTTGTTGACCTCCTCTATTGTACATTTGACTGACGCACGCCGTCAAGGTAGTGTCCCGGTACTATCAATGGCAAAAGCATGGACAATCCGCCCTGAAATCGGCCAGAAGAGGTATTGACATTTGCCATTTGGCAAATTATAATTTACCACAGTATGAACGATTCAATCAATAACCTCGGTAGGATACTCAAGCAGCAAAGAATCAGCGTCCCATTAACTCTTCAGGAACTTTCCAGCGAAACCGGCGTGTCTTCATCCCACCTGGGGCGTATCGAACGTGGCGAACGGTTCCCTTCGGCGCGTATCCTGCGCAAGATTGCCAAACCGCTGGGCTTTAACGAGGATGAGCTGTTCACTCTGGCCGGTTTTTTGACACCCCATGGTCCGGGCGTCGCCGAGGAGGCCGGCGGGCATTATATCGGCCACCAGGTCGATCCCTACGTGGCCAGAATGCTGGGCGAAGAGTCCCCCGAGACGCAACGCGCGGTCATCGGTATCCTCAGCCTTCTTAAAAGCGTCGCCAGGGGCATGACCAAGTAGAAACCGCCAGCCTTATTTTCCTGAGCTGGTTTACCAGCCATGTCGTGTCATTTTTCGTCAGTTGACAAAGCTAGGTCAAACGTCCCCTTTTTCCCCTTGTTTAATCTGGACCGCAGGCAGTGAACATTTCGTACCATTTCGTACTAGGCTTAACCTCTTGATACTCCTCGCTAAAAATGTTAAATTTAAGTAAGTCTATTTACGCCAGACGGCCAAGCGAAAGAGCGGCTTCTATGGAAACCAAAGAAGAGGAATGGCTCCGTTTCATCGATACTCTGAGCCATGAGCTTAAAACGCCGCTGACTTCGATAATCGCTGCCGCCGGCCTGCTGGCCGAAGAACTCCAGACCACCGCCGACGATTCTCTCAAAAAGCTCATGCAGACTATTATTCAAAACGCCAACACTCTGGAGACAAGGCTGGCGGAACTTCTGGACATCGTCAGGACGGGCAGCGGCAAATTGCGGCTGCAGTTCGAGCCGGTAGATATGAAATCACTCATCCAGGGTACATGTATTCAGGTCAGCCCGTTGCTGCAGAACAAAGACCAGAAACTGGTCACTGACCTGCCTAACACCCTTCCCATCGTTCACGGGGATGGCCCGCGATTGGAACAGGTAATGCTCAACCTCATGACCAACGCCACCAAGTTTAGCCCGGAGGGCGGTACTATCTCGGTCAAGGCACGGCAGGAGGACAACGGCCTGGTCATCGATGTCCGGGACAACGGTATCGGGATTGCCCGGGAGGAACAGGCCAGGCTTTTCAAGCCGTACAGCCGGCTCAGCTCAGACCGGCAGCGTCACCCGGGCCTTGGCCTGGGGCTGGCCCTTTCCAAGCAGGTTGTCGAGCTCCACGGAGGCAGGATATGGGTCGAAAGCGAGCCGGGCAAGGGCAGCACCTTTTCTTTTTTCGTACCCCGCCGCCCGGTGAAACAGGCTGTATAAGAGGAGCTTTATGAAGGTTCTGGTAATCGAAGACGACCCCGGAATCATCGAGGTTGTTTCCCTTTGCTTTCAGCTCCGCTGGAGCGGTACTACAGTGATATCGGCCGCCGATGGCCGCAAAGGCATCGATCTTGTTGAGACGGAGACTCCGGATGTGGTTATTTTGGATATCGGCTTGCCGGACATCGATGGTTACCAGGTACTCAAGGAGATACGCCACTTCTCCGATGTCCCGGTGATTATGCTGACGGTCAGGGGAGAGGACACGGATGTCGCCAAGGGGCTGGAACTAGGAGCGGACGACTATATTACCAAACCATTCAGCCACATCGAGCTGATCGCCCGTGTCCAGGCCGTCATGCGCCGCTCCCAGGGTCTGGCCGTCACCGATGAGGAACGCCCTTTCACCAGCGGCAAACTGACGGTGGACTTCAGCCGCAACGAGGTACTGTTGCAGGGCCAGCCCGTCAAGCTTACCTCAACCGAGAGGAAACTGCTCTATCATCTCATCCGCAACGAAGGGCGGATACTCTCTCACGAGACCCTGCTCTCCAAGGTCTGGGGGGACAACTATAATGACGCCAGGGACCTGCTGCGCGTCCATATCCAGCACCTGCGGCAGAAGCTCGGCGATAACACCGAATCGCCCAACGTTATCGTTACCGAGCACGGCATCGGCTACAAGTTCGTCCGTCCCGCCGGCAACTAAGCACCGAACCTCGGACTAACTTCATTTCATTCCAAATCCCCCGTTTTCCCCATATCTACTCTTCCCTTTTATTCTTAAGCAAAAGTTTACGACATTTTTACGAATACTTTATCCTTCATAGACGTATCTTTATGAACGTATGGTAGGCTAAAGTAGAACAGGTGTACGGTACGTACCCGAATACTGGGATAATATGAAAAAGACCAGGGTATTTCTCTCTGATCCTCAGGTCCTCTTTCGGGAGGGCATCCATTTTGTCCTTTCCGGTGAGGAAGATCTTGAAGTTATCGGCGAGACGACCAGCAACGGAGAAGCTATCAACTTCATCGAGTCGAACCCACCTCATGTTGCGATACTGAGCCTCCATGACGTTAATCTGGATGGCATAAAGGCAACGCGGCACATCAGACGCAATCTGCCTTCCGTTACTGTTGTCCTGACGATGGACAAGGCAGAGGGAAAGCAAATCCTGGCCGCCATCAGGAGCGGCGCCAGCGCCTGCCTGGCCAGAGACGCCGATCCGGAAAAATTGATGGACGTAATCCGGACAATCGCCCGGGGTGGTTCGCCCGCCGCCGAGGAGTTATTACAACCCGGGCTTGCTTCGATTGTACTCAATGAGTTCAAAGGCATAGCCACCCTTAACGAGCAGCTTGATAACCTGCTCGCCGACCTGAGCCCGAAGGAAACGCAGATACTTACCGGCATCATCTCCGGTGAAGATATCGGGCAGATTGCCGCTGGTCTGGATACAACCGAGGAATCGGTACGGAATAGCCTGAAGGTGGTAATTGCCAAGCTCATGGCCAACGACCAGGCCCGGTCTGTCCTCGAAGCCGCCAAGAAAGGCCTCCCGGCGAAAAGTAAAAATCGGGCGGGCAAAGCAAAACAGCGCGCCGACTACGTCACCCGCGCCGAGTTCAAGGATTTCCAGAAAACTCTGATGGCGGGCCTGAAGTCGGTTATAGGGGACCAGCCGCTGTAAAGCTGATAAACCCGCCTCACGTATAGACAGCCGTCACCACCGCGTCCCGCGGGCTATGCTCATTAAAGAAGACCACTACCAGCTTGCGTCCCGTTACCATCTCCGCCGCAGGCAGGTTCCTGGCAACGGCCACGTCCTCCAGGTTGACCTTGTAGCTGCCGGCCAGCCGGACGGTCGCCGTATAGTTTCCGGAGTTGAAGCTTCTAAGCTCCGCTTTCCTCACCTTCATAGCTTTGCTCCTGTCTGCCGAACCTACGGCGCGCCGAGTCTGACCTGCTGGCGGTACTCGCCCCGCTCCGGTTTATAAACCAAAACCAGTCCCAACACCCTTTTCTTAACCGCGGTCAATCCGGCCCGGGCATCGGTCACATCGATAATGTCGTAGAGTTGCTGCCCGCAATTCACCGGAACAAGAATAGTACCGCCAGCAGCCTGTATTTCCACCTGTCTCAGGACTGCCTCGCCCCGCTCCTGCCCTTCAGCCACCGTGCCGATGTTTCTATCATCTATCCGCCGGAAAAGGTCGCCCCGGCGTTCAATGTCGCCCCAGGCCAAGCTCTCGATGAGTATCAAACTGCCTCCGGAGTCACCCTCTACCTGCACCCGGTTGGTCTCCAAAGTACCGGTCCGGTAATGTCCTTCCCAAATACGGTGTTCGCCCCCATAGCTATAGACAGAGGTATCGGCGGCCTGTGGATTGACAAGATAGGCCGTATCCCCCTCGATGAAAATGACGTCGGGCACGAAGGAGAGCAGCTTGGCGATGACCTCACGGCCGCTGTGGCCCGGGTTGATCGTGAAATCGGGAAAAAACCGGTGACTGTATCGGAAGCCGAGACAACCTCCAGGTTCAGGCCCACCCTGGCTAGCACCACAGCAATGATATCTTTCACGGAGTAATCATCGGAAGTCTGGTTCCACCGGAACTGCTGCCGGGCCTGCCATTCCTCGAGGGCGCCCGAGCCGTCCCACGCCTGTACGAGTAAGCTAGACCGGCCCCCAGCGCTGGTATGCTCAAATGACTCGATGTAGAATCCCGGCCCCTGGCTGAATTCATCCCCGGAGGGGGTCTGGTAGCCGGGGCTGAACTCCAGCCGGCACCCTATGTCTAAAGCCGCCAGGTCGCCCTGCCCCGGTGCGGCATATCGGCCATCATCGTTCCTCAACTCGACCAGCAGACTGCCCGACGTGGCGTCGCTTTCCTGCCGGACGCCGGTAACGTCCGCGGTCAGGTCAAGGCGTCGCTCCGTCCGGTCCGCTCGCCAGACACCGGCAGGGCTGGACAGCCAGGCGTAGATGCCCTGGATGTCCGGGGCCGTCACCCTGACCTTTTTTTCAGCTGGATCCCAGGTAACTTTATAACACGCATCGCCGAGCACCGCCCCATCGATCTCAGTATCGAGATCAAGCTGTTCGAGCTGGTTATCGGCATATACCTCATAGATCGCCGCCTCAGCCTTCCGGGCCGCGACCCTGGCGGCATCGGTATCATCGTAAGGCTCGACGGCAAAGTTGATGCCCGTCATCAGGTAAGCCGTAATCTTCTCGACGAAGACCCTGGCGTAGTTGAAGACGAGACGCCTTTCGCCTCGTCTTTCCCGGCCCTCCCACTGCCGGCCGTTATAAAAGTCCAGTAGCTCTTTGTACCTTTTCATCCGCTCGATATCCATTTTGGCCAGCTGGGTTAGAACCGAATCACTCATTCGTCTTTCTCCCTTTGTTCTCTCATGCATTACCGGCTACATATCACTGGCAGATTGGTTTTGGTGTGTCCTGCTTTGGTTTTCCTTGAGCGCCCTCTGGATCGTCCTCTCACTAACTCCAAATATAGGGGCCAGGTCCTTAATTTTACGGCCGCAAGCATAAAGCCGGTGTATTTCTTTATTACGCAGGCCCTTCATCCAGCGTTGCCTGCCCCGTGGCTCTTCGTAGAGGCACTGCGGAAAAGGGCATTGCAAACATGAGTGAGAGTATTCACAGCCTTCATCACGGTAGCGGCAGTATTCCGGTGGCAGGTCTTGTTCACAAGTAGATTCATGATCACTCTCCCTTTGTTCAGCACCGCAAATCTCGTCACCAGCAAAACCCATCGCTTCACCTCTAGAACCAAACAAGCCAAGAATAGCACATATGTTCTATTTGGTCAATGTATTTTTGTCACGTTCTTTTTCCTGCTGGTATTACAAATTCATGGTCTTTTGGTACTACCGTTTGGTCTTTCCATAAAGATCCGGTTAAGATAAACTAAAAGAGAGCTTGACAACAGCCGACGCCGGTGTTAAAATTGCTTTAACAAAGCATTATTAAATGTATTGAACAATGCCTATCTGGGACATTTATTTAAACGTAATCGAAGCGGGTCGCCGGCTCAAGGTTCACCCGGAAACAGTAAAACGGCTTTGTCGCCAGGGAGACCTTCCGGCAACCAAGATTCACAATACCTGGCTGATCAACAAAGACACCCTGGACAATTTCGCCGGAACATACAATCCCAGGCGCGGGGCCAGGAAAAAATTAATACAATAAAAGGAGTATCGATAAAGATTGGGGGGTTATCACCGCTCTGGTTTTTTTACAAGGGCTGACTTCACACCGGTGATTACTATCTGGCAACACAAACGTTATATTATTTGAAAGTGTAACAATATCTTAACATTTGTCTAATAAAATATCCGATTAGAGAGCATGATATTCGGGTCGGGAGGTTGACATGAATTACATGAAAGTACTCAGAATAACAGGGGTCACCCTTATCCTTTCCTTGCTGCTGGTCGCCATACCGGCCGCCCCTGCCCTGGCCATTAATGAAATTTCTCTTTCCCCTTCCTCGGGCGCAGTTGGCGATTCGATTACTGTCATCGGTGATGACTGGGCGAGTACCTACAGGCCCGGTGACCACGAATATTGGGCCGAGATCTATTTCGCTAAAGATAGCAGAAATATCAATCAACTGATCGGCGGTCAAAGCTCTAGTGCCGATACCTACAATTACCTAGCAGAATCGTATGACTCGATTGACAGTGACGGGGCTTTCGAGGCAACGTTTACAATTCCCACGCGGCTTACTCATGGTACCGATGATGAAGATGTTACCACCGGCACTTATTACGTATATGTTACGCTATCTAGGGATGATACTGGAGATAACAATATCATCAAAGCTAAGGAGACTTTCACCGTAACCGCTAGTGGTACCCTGAATACTCCCTCGCCCACCTCCGGCTCGGCCGGCACTACTGTAACCCTCAGCGGCACTGGCTTCTTGGCCTCCTATCCTATTATTTTTAGATTCGATAGCATCAGTTTAACGCCAACGGGCGATCAAAATACTAACACCGCCGGTAGCTTCACCAGTACCGTTACAATCCCACAGACCACCGCCGGCACGCATACTATTTATGTAACGGTAGGTTCCATCACGAAATCCCATTCGTTTACCGTGACCGCCAACCCTGTATTGAACACCCCCGTGCCTCCTTCCGGGCCAGCCGGCACCGATATTTCCCTGACTGGCACCGGTTTCCCGGCTAATTCGTCCATCACTTTCACATTGGATCCCGGCCAGATTATACTTTCTTTTAAAAGTGGTCCGACAACCGATTCTGCCGGTACCGTAAATAGTGTCGTCACTATACCATCCTCAACTATCGATGGAGTCTATGCCATTACAATCAGGGTCGGCACCACTACACAAAGCAAGGAATTTACCGTCACGGGCGGCACAGCCACCACCACTACGCCTACCACCACCACTACCGTGCCGACTACAACTACTACTACGACCACCACCCAACCACCCCCATCGGCGGTAGTTAATGTCAACGCCAGCGGAAATAATGTCGGGGCGGTAATCGGAATCATTGGTGCCGGTTTTACCCCCTCCACTCTTGTAAACGTTCGATTCGATGACGAAGTACTGACCACAGCTACCAGCAATGCCGACGGGACCATTCTGGTAACCATTGAGGCACCTACCGCTGAATCCGGCGATCATATCATCACTGCCTCCGACGGCACCCATACCGGCACCATCACCTTTACCATCGAGTCGGTGCCGCCAGGGATACCGCAGCCACTAAAGCCGGAAATGGAAGTTAAAGTTAAAACGCCCATCATTTTCGAATGGGAAGAGGTAGAAGATGTCAGTCCGGCGAGCAACCCGGTCACCTATGAACTGCAGATAGCTACCAGCGCGAGCTTCGGCGCCAGTTCCGTTGTCATCGATAAAAAGAATCTTACGGCTATCACCTACGAACTATCCCCCGCCGAGGAACTGGAACTTGAAGGCCGCACCGCTCCCTATTACTGGAGAATCAGAGCCGTGGATGCTGCCTCTAACGCCAGCCAATGGACCGGCGCCGGCGAATTTTATGCATCCAGCCCCGGCTCGTTCCCTTCCTGGGCCCTCTATACGATAATCGGTGTCGGGGCGGTGTTTGTCTTCCTGATTGGATACTGGCTTGGCAGGAGAAGCGCTTTCTACTACTAGTCCGCCTTGCTTTACCCCTCGGAGTGCCCCCTCTCCTCCGGTTCCTGCCTCCCGGAGGAGAGGGGGCCAATATTTTTTCGTCGCCCCTTGACCCTCCCCCCACCGGAAGGTTTATTATCTCTCGTGAAGGTACCTTCCAATATCAAAAAAAGGAGGAACATGTTCAAGATCGGCGATTTTTCCCGGCTCACCTTCGTTACCGTTAAGACGCTGCGGTACTACGATGAAATCGGTCTGTTAAAACCGGTCAGTGTTGACCGCTTCACCGGCTACCGCTATTATTCGGCGGACCAGATACCACGTCTCAACTACATCGTTGCCCTGAAAAACCTCGGACTTTCGCTCGAAGAGATTTCTACTTTTATCAGCGATTGTCTCACTCCGGCACAGATGAGAGACATCTTTATCCTCAAGCAGGCCGAGCTACGCCGCCGCGTCGACGAAGAGAAAAGGCGCCTCGAGCAGGTCGAAAAATTGCTGGTCCAGATTGAACAGAACGGGAAAATGCCGGACCATCAGGTTGTCATTAAAAAAATAGAACCACAACTTATCGCCTCGATTCGTGCCGTCATCCCTACCTACGGGGACCTCGGGCAACTCTACCAGGAACTCATGCAGCATGTTTTCAGTAATGGTGGGCGACCGGCCGGGCCAACTCTTTATATCTGCCACGACCCCGAGTTTAAAGAGGCCAATCCGGATATCGAGGCGGGTATACCATTGGCCACGTCTATCCCCGCAGGCGGGCGGGTTAAGGTCTACGAGCTACTTGGCATCGACGAGGCGGCCAGTATCGTCTACAAAGGCCCCTACGAGAATATCAGTGAAGCCTACAACTTCATCATGAACTGGGTGGAAGAGAACGGCTACCGCATCACCGGGCCTGACCGCGAGTACTATCTCACCAGTCCCTACGATACCCAGAATCCCGCCGAATACGTCACTGAAATTCAGTTCCCCGTTGCCTCGGCCTAGCAATAGCTTTACCCCCTCCCCGCTTCTAAAACCGGGGGCGGGGAGGGGA
This sequence comes from Dehalococcoidales bacterium, assembly GCA_034414775.1. Lineage (GTDB taxonomy): Bacteria > Chloroflexota > Dehalococcoidia > Dehalococcoidales > RBG-16-60-22 > DAOULX01. The sequence continues at coordinate 21,963 of DAOULX010000044.1, read as the reverse complement.
ACTGGTTACGGGTGTGAGGTAATAGCCAATATGGTGATGTTGCCCCGTGCCGAACCGTAATACCAGAACACGCGGTAAGCCGCCGGCGTCTTTTGTTGAGCATAGGCCTCAAAGACCTTCTCTCCGGTCGGCCCTTTCAAGCTGAGGAACTCGTTGGTCTGGAGACTGTTGTGCCGGGTATTTTCAGCCAGGAATTGTATGGTCTTTTTAACAGCTTTGTAACGTTTCTTCTGGGATGCGTCACACTTGAGCCTTTGATAAGTCTCCCGGGCTGAATCGGTCCACTCAAGCTCGAACAAGATCCCTGACCTTACAGACTATCGAGGTCGACTTTGGAAACGTTGCCTTCGGCTGCATCGGCCAGGCCCCGCCGCACCACCCCGATGGCTTCCGGGTTCCTAAATAACCAGGCCTCCGAGGCCGGTATGGTTACCTGCGGGTCCAGCACAACCTGCCCCAGGCTGTTAGTATAAATATGATAAGTAACGCCTTCTTCAACCTGTACCCCTGAGAGAACCACCCTTTTCTTTGCGTCCGGTTTTATTCCTTCGGCAATCCTTTGAAACTGGGCGTCTTTTATAATTCCGTTCTTCACAAGTAAATCATATAATGGGTGGGAGCATATTTCAAGTGGTATTTTCCCTTTTTCCCACCTTTTTTATCTAATGAACACCGGTATTCAGTCTTCACCCTCCCCTCGCCTTCCTCACCTCCAGTCCCCTCCCCGCCTCCACCACCAGCGCCAGGCTCATAAGAAAATCATCGTGGCCCTTGGCCGGATCGACATAGAAGTTCATCGTCTGGCTGGCCCGGTACTGGCTGCGCGCCAGCTCCATCTCCCGCCAGAACTCCAGGTACTCCTCTGACCCATCGCCAGTGTACATCTTCAGCCTCCCGGAGTTCACCGCCGCCAGCAGGTTAAACCCTAGCTCGCTCTTGGACTTCTGCGAGAAGGTAAAAGGCGTTACCCGGCTGCCCAGCGCCTTTTTCAAAAAGGCCGCCACCGGCTCCCCTACCCCGGTTGCGTCCACCACCACTTTTCGGCAGCGCCAGACGTTCTTTAAAATGTCCACCATCTGCCCGTAAAGCTCGGTGTGCTTTCTACCCGTCCAGCGGTAGTGCTCGACAATCTTTACGGTCGGCTCTTTAACTATTTCATCGTCGGATAAACAGACCTCCCCGATAGTCATTACCGTGGAATCTTTTCGCGGGGCCAGCGCCCGCAGGTAATCGCCTTCGCCTTCTTCGGCCTCTCCCGCCAGGTCAATCCCGGCCACATAGACTTCCCCCGTTTCACCACCTCGCCTCCGGCAATGTTCTCCCTGGAGCTGTGCTCGTTGCTGGACGTTCAGGAAGCCGCCGCCGCCGCGGATGGGCAGCAGGCGATACTGCGTCAGGAAAAGGGGGTGATTTTCCCCCAGCCTCTCCTTTTCCCCCTGAACGTAGGCCCGGTAGTCCTGATTGTACCGGGCTACCTCTTCCCAATCATAGCGGAAGTGCCGCCGCAGTCCGTCCCGCCGCTCCAGTTCCAGGTTGGTCTGCTTTACCTCTTCGAGGAGCGTGCTGTCGTCCCAGGTAGTGCCGAAGTGGACGGTGGTGACATTGGTGGTCGCACCCATCGGTTTGAACTCTTTGGTGTATTTCTCCTTGCCAACGTCCTGCGACTCATCTATTTCCAGGAGGATGTGGGCCGTGTTGCCGACCACGTTGGCCGATTCGTCCGCCGAAAGAAAGATAGCCCGGGCATTGCCCAGCCGGACGATATAGCCCATCTCCGATTTCCAGATGCCTTCGAAACCGGCGTCATTGAGCCGGTCCTTGAGCCGCATTACCGAGATAATCGTCTGCGGCTTGAAAGTCGGTGAGCACTTAATCATGTTCTTCGGTTCGGCCATGAAGAGGGTCAGCAAAAGCAGTTCGAGCTGGGCGGAAAGCTCGTTCTTGCCGCCCTGTCGGGCGATCTCCACGGAGAATGTCAGTCCTTTTCCACCAAATACGCTCTCCAGCACCGCCAGCGCTATTTCCCGCTGGTAAGGCCGCAGCCGCCTGAACCTGCCAGTCCCGCTATCCGAGCTGCTTGCCAATGACAGTCGCTCCCAGATTGATTCCCAGCGGCAAGGCAATATCTTTGAGGACGTTGCTGATAGCCTCCTTCAGCCCTTTACGTTGCTCCCGGGTAATCTGATAGCGCGTGCGTATCAGCCTCTCTAAGGCATTGGTGGCTTTAACGAGGATTTTCAAATTCCTGGCGTCCCCGCCGGCCATAGCCTTCTTTATCTCTACCCTCAGCAGAGCAATCTCGTCGTCGATGCCGTTGACACCGGACGCCAGGTCGAAATCAAGTTTCTCGGCCATATCCAGCGCCCTGGCATAAAAGTTTACATCTTTCTTACTTTGCCCTCGGTTTGAGCCGCTTTTTCTGACCGGTTTTTCCGTCATCGGGCACCCCCTCTTTCAGCATCCTGGCCGCCGCCAGAACGATAGTGTGGGCTGCCAGGTCCCATCTCTGTTTCTCCAGCGCCAATCTTAAAAGGCCCATGTCTCCCCCTATCATCAGACCTGAAGACAATATTAGCACATTTGTTCTTTTCTAACCAGCCGTTTTTGTCACCACTAACCTCCGTTTGATATTCCTTACTTTGCGTTATAAAATGAGTCGGACTGGAGACACCATGACTGTCACCAAGCAACTCTACGATTTAGAAGAACTTGATAGCGCCATCGAACGAGCGGAACAATCCCTGGAACAAAAAACCGCCCAGATTGGCGTTCGCGACGTGCTGGACGCCGCCCGCGACCACCTCAACGAGGCCAGGAAACACCTGGAAGAGATCAAGCACCGCCACCGGGACGCCGAAGCCGAAGTAACCGACATCCTCAGTAAGATTGCCGCCACCGAGGAGCAGCTTTACGGCGGTAACATTACCAATCCCAAAGAGCTGACCAGCCTCCAGCATGAAGTCGCCACTCTGAAAACCCGCAGCGACCAGATGGAGACCGACACTCTCGGAATAATCGACCTTGTCGAAGAGGCCGAAGGGGCTGCCGCCGCAGCGGCGGCGGAGTATGACCGGCTCGAGGAAGAATGGCAGTTCCAGCAAAAACAACTCACCGGGGAAATCGAACAACTCAAGGTCGATCTGGAGGGCTTTCAAGAACGTAGAAAGCAGTTGGCAACGCAGGTCGACCCCACCGCCCTCTCCCTGTATGATAAAGTCCGCCGGCAGAAAAAACCGGCCGTGGCCAGGGTCGAACAGGGTATCTGCCAGGCCTGCCGCATATCGCTTTCGGCCAGCGGGCTACAGCACGCCCGGAGCGGTCAGCCGGTACAGTGCGGTACCTGCGGGCGTATCCTATACATTTCCTGAAGGTCTCATTGAAAGAAACTGTCGTCATCAATACCGACGGAGCTTCACGGGGCAATCCCGGCCCTGCCGCCATCGGCGTCACCATTAAAGATAGTCGTGGCCAACCCCTGGCCAGCATCTCCCGGCACATCGGCAACACCACCAACAACCAGGCAGAGTATCGGGCCATCATCGCCGGCCTAGAAGAGGCCATAAGATTAGGCTTCCGCCACATCCTGGTGAAATCCGACTCGGAGCTGGTGGTAAAACAGATTCAGGGACGCTACAAGATAAAAAACGTGGCTCTGCGCCCCCTCTACCAGGAAGTGGTCAGACTTACCGGCTCACTGGAGTCCTTCAACATCGCCTACGTTCCCCGCGAACGGAACGCCGAAGCCGACGCTCTGGCGAATAAGGCCTTCGGCGAATAATCGATCACCGGTAATGTGTCAATAATTCTAATATTCAACATTCAATCGTCAAACAGGTAAACACTGCTTACTATTTACTTTTCATCCCCATTGACACTACCCCTTGCCTCCACTACACTGTAATCGGGTCAAGTAGACCGGGTGACCGCCCCGAGTCTTAATCGGGGAGGAAAGTCCGAGCTCCGCCGGGCAGGATGCTGGGTAACACCCAGGAGGGGTGACCCTACGGAAAGTGCCACAGAAACATACCGCCCCGATTCATCGGGGTAAGGGTGAAATGGTGAGGTAAGAGCTCACCGGCGGTCGGGCAACCGGCCGGCCGGGTAAACCCCATCCGGAGCAAGACCGAATAGAGGGACACAAGGACGCCCGGCCTGTCCCCGGGTTGGTCGCTTGATCCCGATGGTAACATCGGGGCTAGATAGATGGTCACCATCCCGATTATATCGGGATACAGAACTCGGCTTACAGGTCTGCTTGGCTCGTCTCCTTGTTGAGTGCATGTCCCTTCTGGGAACTATAAGTAGGGAGTAGCTGCTTTATGTCGAGGGTAGGGCGTGTTATTATCGGCACATTGCTCGTGGTGGTCGTTGTCCTTGCCTTCGGCAGTGGCTTCTTCCTCGGCTCATCGATTCACTCCCGGATGCTTCCCGGCCTGGATGTCGTTAGGCAGGCATGGACCTATATCTTCACGGACTATGTCGATAGCTCGCGGCTGGACCCTGACGAGCTATCCGGCGGCGCTATCAGGGGCATTTTGGATGCCCTTGACGACCCCTATACCTCCTACCTCTCAGCCAACCATTTTGAGCTCGGCCTCAGCAGCCTCGAAGGCCAGTTCGAAGGCATCGGCGCTCAGGTCACGGCCAGGGACGGTCAGATTGTCGTTATCGCTCCCTTCCCCGAATCACCGGCCGATATGGCAGGCATCCGCGCCGGTGATGTCATCCTAGCGATTGACGGGGAACCTACGGATGATCTCGGCCTGGCCGAAGCCGTTATGAAGATCCGCGGCCAGCGCGGAACGACGGTCAGATTGACGGTCATTCACGAAGGGGAGAGCGAACCGGTCGACATTGATATTGTCCGCGACAGCATCGAGATACCCAGCGTCGCTTTTGAAATGAAGGGCGACATTGCATATATCAGCATAGCACAATTCTCGGAACGAACCGACACCGAGCTTACTCAGGCCATCCAGGACCTGCCAGGCTCGAATGCTACCGGCATTGTCCTCGACCTGCGCGGTAATCCGGGTGGCCTGCTGGAAAGCGTTGTCGCTGTTGCCGGCCATTTTATTGAGAGCGGCGTCGTCCTCCAGGTAAGGGACAACCGGGGCGAACTAACCACGTTAGACGTTATTGACCACGATGCCACTACCGACCTGCCCATGGTCGTCCTGGTCGATGGTTTCAGCGCCAGCGGCAGCGAGGTGCTCGCCGGTGCCCTCCAGGACCACGACCGCGCTCTGGTGGCCGGCAATATCACCTTTGGTAAAGGTAGCGTCAACATCCTGCACCAGCTTGGGGACGGCTCCGGCATCTACATCACCACCGCCCGCTGGCTCACTCCCGGCGGACGTCTCATCGAAGGCCAGGGCATCGTGCCGGATATCAGGCTGGACCTGACCGGAGATGACGCTGTCCAGTGGGCTATTGACTATCTCTCGGGGAATAAACAACAGTAAGGGGTGAAAGCAATGGCGGAAAAAACCACCTATACAATTAACCAGGCTGAGCTGGCCATTATCCAGGGAGATATCACCCTCCAGACCACCGATGCCATCGTTAACGCCGCCAACTCCAGTCTCATGGGCGGCGGCGGCGTGGACGGCGCCATCCATCGAGCCGGAGGACCGGCCATCCTCGAAGAATGTAAGAAAATCGTCGCCGGTCACGGCCCGCTACCCACCGGACAAGCCGTCATCACCTCCGCCGGCAATATGCCGTCCAGGTACGTCATCCATACTGTCGGGCCAATCTGGCATGGCGGCAGGAGCGGTGAAGCCGAACTCCTGGCCAGTGCCTACCGGAAAAGCCTTGAGTTGGCCGCCGCCGAAAATCTCACCAGCGTTTCCTTTCCTTCGATCAGCACAGGAGTATATAGCTACCCCGTGGACCAGGCTGCCCGTATCGCCCTGTCGGAGGTCGTCTCATTCCTTGGAAAAACAACTTCCGTCAAAGAGGTCGTCTTCGTCCTCTTCGATAGTCGTACCTTCGAGGCATATGCTACTGCCCTCGACGAGATAAAGAAGCGATAATTCCAAACGGAGATGATGTACGATGCTCATAGTCATGAAAAATGATGCCACCGAAGAGCAGGTGCAAGTCGTTATCAGGGAGATAGAGAGCATGGGTTACCGCGGCGTCCCCATGCCTGGTTCCCTGCGCACGGCCATCTGCATCGTCGGTAATCAAGGCTCCGTCGATGCTACCCAGCTGCTGGCAATGGAAGGCGTCAAGGAAGCCATCCCGGTCACCAAGCCGTACAAGCTGGTCAGCCGCGAGACCCACCCCGACTCTTCTAATTTCACTATCGGTGGTGTAACCATCGGCTCCGGGGATCCCGTCGTTATGGCCGGGCCCTGTGCCGTGGAAAGTGAAGAGCAGGCGCTGAACATCGCCCGGTTCGTCAGGGAGCACGGGGCAGGATTTTTCCGGGGCGGGGCTTTCAAACCCAGGACATCGCCGTACAGCTTTCAGGGGCTGGGCGAAGATGGGCTGAAGATACTGGAGAAGGTCCGCCAAGAGACCGGCCTGCTGATCGTCACCGAGGCCACCGATAGTGAAAATCTTCCCCTCGTCGAAAAATACGCCGATGTCATCCAGATCGGGGCCCGGAATATGCAGAACTACTCCCTGCTCAGGTTGGTCGGCCAGACCAGTAAACCGGTCCTTCTCAAGCGCGGCTTCGCCGCCACCATCGATGAATGGCTCATGGCCGCCGAGTATATCATGTCGGAGGGCAACCACCGCGTTATCCTCTGCGAGAGGGGTATACGAACCTTCTCGGACAACACCCGGAACACTTTAGACCTGAGTGCTATCCCCTCCATCAAGGCCGCCAGCCATCTTCCGATTATTGTCGATCCCTCCCACGCCGCCGGGCTGCGCGATTATGTTGTTCCGCTCTCCCGGGGAGCTATCGCCGTCGGGGCCGACGGCCTGCTCGTTGAGGTCCACCACAATCCCGCCCATGCCCTCTCGGACGGAGTACAGTCTCTTTACCTGCACCAGTTCGAGGAATTAATGAGGGAAATAGAGCGTTTAAAACGTTTCCTGTGAGCGCTAGCCGATGATCGGCCCTTCTATCACCGTTATCTCCGGAGCCTGCTCCATGTCGATAGCGTGGTACAACGAGGCAAAAGCGGCACTGATCCACATGAACGATATAATAACTCCCACGACCAGCACAATTATTCCCGCTATAACGATAGGAATACTCAGCAGACCGATCAAGAAAACCTTCCAGGCACGCCCGTGGCTCGCCATACGCCAGCTTGCACGGAACGCCTCGCTGACTCTCATCCTTTTATCGACAATCAGGTACGGCACAAAGGCCAGCTTGCAGGAAAAATAGATACCCGGCACAATCAGGAATATAGACGCGATCCCAACAATAATACCTACCAGTATAGCAGCACCAACGGCGCTCCAGTAGTTCTTAAAGGCGGCGAACAGGTCCGGCACTTCGACCTTATTCCCTCGGGCGGCCTTGAGATAGGCAAAAGACTGTCCGTAGCTAAGAGGACTGATGAAAAAAATGTAAATCGCCCAACTTATAAGCGTCCATATACCTAGCCATCCGGCCAACGCAATCCCACTATAGATAGGCTCCGAAATCCCTGCACTTTGCGGGATGGAAGTGACTATGCTGACAGCGATGTTGATAACAAAATATATTAATCCGATTAGAAATAAGACCAGGAAAAATTTCCATAGCTGCCGCCAGCCGTTGCCGTAAGCTGAGAAAACGCCTACCGGGTACGGCCTTACTTCCGTACCTGCTTCCATATTGACCTCCTGCACAATTGATTCGTGAGAGTATGCGGCCTCGTTTCAAATACCATACACCCGCTTGCTATCGCTGTCAACGTTATTGAAATAAGTTAGAAATATCAATCCAAGTTTCTTGACAAACCGTCAACGTTCCAGTATCCTATCATAGCTGATTGTTAAATTATGTTAAGGAGGTTCTCATGAACGAGGCATCCCGTACCTACCCGGTGACCCTGAGAGGCGAGCTTACCCTCCCTCCAAACCGGGGATTGTGGCTCGTCAAGTGGCTGCTGGCCATCCCCCACTACATTATCCTGATGATTCTCACGATACCTTTTGTCGTGGTGGCTATCATCGCCTGGTTCGCCATCCTGTTTACGGCCAAATACCCGAAGGGTCTCTTCGATTTCAACGCCGGCGTCCTGCGCTGGTCATGGCGGGTTGGTTTTTACAGCTACCAGGCCCTGGGCACGGACAAGTACCCGCCCTTCAGCTTGCGATCCGATCCTGACTACCCCGCCGATCTCGACATTCCCTACCCGGAAAGGCTGTCCCGCGGACTTATCTGGGTAAAGTGGTGGCTACTGGCCATACCGCATTACATTATCACCGGTTTCTTCATCGGGGGTGGAGGTTATCAAAACAGCGGTCTCATAATAATTCTGGCCATCTTCGCTGCCATCAGACTACTCTTCGTCGGCAATTACCACCAAGATATCTTCAAGCTTGTTGTTGGCATGAACCGCTGGTTCTATCGCGTGCTTGCCTACGTTTCCCTGATGCGGGACGAGTACCCGCCGTTCCGCCTCTGGGACGACTAAGGTAAGGTCTGGCAGCGGGGACACAGGTAGGTACCGCGTCCACGGACCACGATGCGCTGGATAGGCCCGCCACAGACCGGGCAGTCCTTGCCGACCCCGTGCGCCACGTTAAACTCATCGTGGGCCGTCCCCGGCGTGCCGTCAGGACGGATGTAATTGCGTATACTGGCTCCCTTACTCGTTAGAGCTTTGTGCAGCACCTTCTGAATGGCTTTGTGTAGTCGCTTAACCTCAGCGCCGAAGAGCTCCCCCGCCGGTTTGAGCGGATGAATCCTGGCTTCGAACAGGGCCTCATCGGCGTACATGTTACCGATACCCGCCATTATCGCCTGGTCGAGGAGGACGGGTTTTATCGGGGCCTTGCGATTATGCAGAAGCTTTGCCAGCGCCTTTGGCGTGAAGTCCGCATCGAGGGGCTCGGGGCCGAGCTGTTTAACGACGGTGTCCTCACCTTTTTCCAGCCACATTACCCCGAACTTACGGGGGTCCCAGAAATGGACCGCCACGCTATCATCCAACCGGATAATAGCCCTGGTGAACCTGTCGTCAGCTGGGTTCACCAGCAGCGATCCCGTCATCTTCATATGCATTACCAGCACATCGCCGTTGTCGAGGTGAAAAAAGAGGTACTTTCCGCGTCGTGACATCCCGTCGATCCTCCGTCCAACCAGCCGTACCCGGAACTCCTCTGGCCCGGGCTGTCGTACAATTCTGTCCCAGAACAGAGTGACATCGGCTATCCGCTTTCCCAGCACATGCGGTAATAGCTCGTTTTTTATCGTTTCGACTTCAGGTAGTTCCGGCATAGACCTCGTTATGGCCTAGTTGTCTCGACCCGGTAACAATGTACATTAAGCCAAGCGATTCAGGGAAAGTTTGGCCACAATTTCTTTGCCTTCAAACAGAACAGGCGCCGTGGTGATATTCAGGCAGTCTCCGTTTATTTGAAAATACCGTATCTGTTCACTTCTTATCCAGTTTGGGAACCAGGCCCCTTTTACATGGAAAATAATCCGGCCTTCAGACTCTTCCAGGTCGAAGGTCCCGCAGTATCCCGTGTAACTCTCGAAAGCCGTTTTGACTTCTTCTGGTGTGCCGCCGCGAAAGTCCGGGACCTTGAAAAGCGGCCGTCTCATGTCCATCAAATGCACTGAGAAATAACCTCTGGCATCAATGATCAATAACCCGTCCACGTCCCGGCCAAAGGGATAGTTGATCGTACCATCATCATTCAAGTATTCCAAGGAAAGGAATTTCCAGATACCCGCTAACGCTGTGTTAGTCATATATTCCACCTATCCGGGGAGTCTTTGTCCCCTACCTCATCTCTCCCCAGTTTCGGCCTGTCTTGGTATCTACTTTCAAGGGTACTCGTAGTTTCACGGCGGACTCCATAATATCGCCGGACAGCTTTTGCATTACACCCAGCTCCTCCTCCGGCACCTCGAAGACAAGCTCATCGTGGACCTGGAGGAGCATCCGGCTCTTGAGGCCCTTCTCGGCCATCTCACGATGCAGGTTAATCATCGCCACCTTAATAATATCGGCGGAGGTGCCCTGTACCGGCATATTGATGGCCATACGTTCGGCGGCTTCCCTGCCCTGACGATTGGAGGAGTTGATATCCGGGATATACCGGCGCCTCCCCAGCAGGGTCTGGACATAGCCATTTTGCCGCGCCTGCTCCATTGTCCCATCGAAGTATTTCCGCACGCCGGTGTACTTCTCGAAATAGGCCTTAATGAACTGGGATGCCTCCTGGCGAGATAGCTCAGTGGCCTGTTCCAGACCGTAATCGCTCATGCCGTAGATTACCCCGAAGTTCACCGTCTTGGCAAAACGTCTCATATCCGGAGTCACGCCGGATTTCGCCACTCCGAACAGCATGGCGGCTGTCGCCGCGTGGATGTCCTCGTCCTGCTGGAAAGCGGCCGCCAGAACCTCGTCCCCGGACAGGTGGGCCAACGCCCGCAGGTCTATCTGCGAGTAGTCCGCGGCCAGCAACACCGAACCCGCCGGTGCCACGAAGGCCTGCCGCACCTGTCCCCCCAGTTCCCCCCGCACCGGTATGTTCTGCATATTGGGATCACTGGAAGAAAGCCTTCCGGTGGCTGTACGGGTCTGGTTGAAGCTGGTGTGAATCCGCCCCGTGCGTGGGTTCACCAGGACCGGCAAGGTATCGATGTAGGTCGATTTTATCTTGGTGAGCTGTCGGTATTTTAAAATATCCTTGACGATATCATACCCGCGCAGCTCTTCGAGAACAGAGGCCTCGGTGGAGTACTTATTCTTGCCACGTCGGGAGGTCGGCAGGTTGAGCTTATCGAAAAGGACTTTACCCAATTGTTGTGGTGAGTTGATGTTGAACTCATCACCGGCGGCATCGTAAATATTATCCCGCAGTGCCTCTATCTGTTCCCCGAGGCTCCGGGACATCTCCCCCAGTATCGACGTGTCCACCGCGATGCCGGCCGTCTCCATCTCCAGAAGGACCGGCACCAGCGGCATTTCCACCTCGTTAAAAAGCTTCACTAATTCTTGACTTACAAGGTCCTTTTCGAGAATCCCGGCCAGCCGGAACGTCATATCCGCATCGGCTCCGGAATACTCGGCGACCTGCTTGATTCCAATCTGGGCCATGGATACCTGTTTGGTTCCTGTTCCGATAAGGGCGGTGATTGGCGTCATTTCGACAGCTAGCCTATTAAAAGCCAGCGCCTTCAACGTCAGGGACTTTTCACTGAGCAGATGGGCTGCGATCTGGGTATCGAAGCTAAGCCCTTTAACATTGATTCCGTGGGCTGCCAGTACCATCATGTCGAACTTGGCGTTGTGCGCCAGCTTGGATTTTCCGGCATCTTCGAAGATCGGACTGAGGCGGGATACAACCTGCTCTAATGGCAGCTGGGAAACCTCGTCAAGTATGATATGGCCCACCGGGATATAGTAGGCCCGGCCGGGCTCAAACGCCAGGGATATGCCGACCAGTGGTGCTGTCATGGGTCCGAGGCTAGCCGTCTCCGTGTCAAAGGCAAAAGAATCCACCGCCGCCAGTTTTGTGGCCGTTTCGTCGAGTTCTTCCGTTGTAGAAACGATCCGGTACTCGCCCTCCGGCGCGCTGGTGGCAACCTCGACGCGGGCGGGCTCGGGCAGCTTGGAGAGCAGGCTGTAAAATTCAAGCTCCCGGAAAAGTCCGGCCACCTTACTGCGGTCGAACGTACTGGCCCGGTACTTTTCGAGGTCGAAATCCAGCAGCATGTCCGTCACAATGGTCGCCAGTTCCTTGCTGCGGCGGGCACCTGCCTCGTTATCCTCCAGTTTCTCACGCACTTTCGGCGGTTCCACTTCCTCCAGCCGTTGATAGATTTCTTCCAGCGAGCCGAATTCCTGGATGAGCTTGGCGGCCGTCTTATCGCCGATGCCGGGAATACCGGGGATGTTATCGGACGCATCGCCTACCATCGCTTTGAAGTCAGGAATCTGCTCCGGCCCCACTCCGTATTTTTCGCGTACCGCCTCGGCATCGAAGAGAGTGGTATCGCTGAAAGACCGGCCGGCCTTGGGGTAAAGCACCTTCACGCGGGGAGACACAAGCTGCATGGTATCGGCGTCCCCGGTAATGATGACAGTCTCGATACCCTTTTCCCCGGCCATACGACTCAGCGTCCCCAGGATATCGTCAGCTTCGTACCCTTCCTGTTCGAAAAGCGGGATTTGAAAGGCGTCAACCAGATCCTTAACCCTTTCGATCTGTCCCAACAGCTCATCAGGCGTGGGCGGCCGGTGCGCCTTGTAATCATCGAAAAGTTTGTGCCGAAAAGTGGGCCCCTTTTTATCGAAGGCAATGGCGTAGTGGGTCGGTTTCAGCTCATTCAGCACCCGGAGGAGCATCTGGGCGAACCCGTAGACAGCGCTGACTACCTCCCCGGTCTTCGAGACCGTTAGCGGCCTGGCTTGCCGATATTTGGTCGATCCGAAGGCGTGATAAGCGCGGTGGACGATGGCATTGCCATCAAAAAGCACCAGGAGCGGTTTTTCCATAGTACCATTATATCAGAGTAGACCCGGGAAAATATAAATGAATTCCCTGATATGGTACCAACTACATCCTACCGCCTGGCGGATAAGTTTCTGTGTTTTCGGTGAAGTTGGCAGCCTGGTAGTGACGGTGGACATATTTGAAAATCTCGACCAAGGTAGCCACCAGCGGTCCGATTAGAAGTATTCCCCAGAAACCGGCGATATAGGCCCCGAAAACCAGCAGGACGATCATAACAGCGGGATGTATGCGCAGATAGGCACTTTGTATCTTCGGTACCAGCAGGTTGTTCTCAGTAAGCTGGATACCCAGGTAGAGGAGCGCCACCCAGATGGCTTTTTCCGGGGCCAGGGCCAGAGTAACGATTACCGCTACCCCGCCCCCAATCCACGGTCCCAGCGTTGGGATAAGCTCCGTTACTCCGGCCAGTAAAGCCAATGCCAGCGGAAACGGTACATCGAGTAACAAAAGACCGATGAACGAAAAATATCCGACGATCAAACCCAGCATCAATTGAGCCTTGATATAACGCCCCAGCACCTGTTCGATAATGCTTACTATATTACGTCCGTGCCGGGAGACACTGGCAGGCAGTGTGTTTACCAGGCTCTTCTTTATCAACTCCGCGTCCTTAAGTACGTAAAACAGGAAAAAGGGCACTACCGCGAATCCGAGAATGATTGCGAAAGTCCCGGGTATATTCGCCAGTGAGCCAAAGATGGTATCGCTTATCCAATTACCCAGGGAGACACCGCCCGATACAAGTGATTGGTTAATCTGCTCCTGAACAGCCAGCGGTAGGTCCGCGATTGCCCCCTGGAACCACTCCTGTATCCTTACGATACTCTGGCCGATGAAGTATGGTGCGCTTTCTACGAGTATTGTCCCGGCATCGATTACCGCGGTAACAACAACATAGATAAATCCGCCGATGATGGCGAGCACTAACAGAAAGGATAATAGTATGGAGACGATACGTTTTACCTTTGGCCATTTGTCACGGGGAGGAAGTCTTCGCTCCAGCCAGTTTACCAGCGGCATTAAAAGATAGGCCAGCACCAGACCGAAGCCGAACGGAAGCACGAACAGCCTCATCAGGTAAACGACCCAGATGAAGACGATAATACCTGCGGCTAACGCCAGCAGCCGCCAGTGTCTGACCAATACGTTCGTCAATTAAGTCAACGTCCGCTAAACTCTCGATCTACCTCTTTATTTAATAAGCCCCGGTTGACCATCAAGACTTAACTCCCAGCTTCCCTCTGACTTTCTTCCCCGTCTCGGTAGCCATCCCCTTGGCCTTCTCGGTTATTTCTTCGGCCTTTTCCCGCACTTCTTCCGCCTTTTCTTTTAATAAAGCGCGGGTCTCCCGGCCGGGTTTAGGCGCATAGAGAAAACCAATGGCCACCCCGGCGACAGCGCCCAATAAAAATCCTATTGCAAAACCATTGAGACTATCCCTGTCAGCCATTTTTGTCCTCCTTTTTTTTACCTCGATTAATTAGCCCAAGCGCCTGCCGGAAACCCTGGACGAAAGTTACCACCTGGGCCAGTGGTCCGATTACCTCCTGCTCCATACAGGTTGAGATGTTCTCGACCGTCTTGGTCACTGTCCTCACGGACTTGATGACCGGTCTGATCTTGAAATATGCCGTCAAGATCAACACTACGATGACGATGACGGCGATCGTCAACGCCAGACCCCAGATGCAGATAACCAGATCCCGGAACCATTCTATGCCCACGATCGCCACCTCCGTTGCAGAGATTTCCTTACCAGCATTGTAAACCTCCGGCCCCTTGCTGTAAAGGGAATCCGAATAGCACCGTTAAAAATCACGCGGCGGCTGTATCCTGACCTGATTCAGATAGGAGGTATCGTTATGGCTGGTGAGGACGACCCTGTCCCCATCAAAGACAAACCGCGTGATACCACCGGTGTCCAGCTTTATGCTCCAGAAAGAAGAGTGGTCGAGTCCCAGCAGGGCACAGATAAGCACTTTATTTACGACGCGGTGTGATACCAATGCCCCCCTCCCCTCCCCGCACCGCATCACTGCATCCTCCAGGAAAGGAAAGGCCTGGTTTTGTACATCAGTTAGTGTCTCGCCCCCCGGCATTCTCACCTGCTCGGGGGTGTCCAGCCAGTCCTGATAGAGCTCCGGGTACCTCTGCTTAACTTCTTTTATAGTCAGGCCCTGCCATTCCCCGAAGTCTATGTCATTGAGATTACCGACGATATTCAAATCTATGTTCTGGCGGGAAGCGATGGCCCCGGCTGTCTGGACAGCACGTTGAAGGGGACTGGAGTAGATTATATCGATCTTCTCATCTTTCAAATATTCTCCAAGACGTTCGGCCTGCTCCAATCCGTAATCGCTCAGAGGTACATCAGCCTGACCGCGAAAGATTTCCTCGGTGTTCCAGGCGGTCTCGCCGTGCCGCACCAGGACAATTTCAACCATCGCCTTTGGTTATTCCTTTTCTCTCCAACTACGATAGTGCCGCCTGGGCCACTTTCCTCAGGTGCTGTTCATTCTCGGCATAATATAGATGGCTTCGGCAGCGGCAATCGCTGCATCCGAAGCCAAGAACACTGATGAATTCGACGGCGAGTCGCTCCGCCGCGGCGCACTCGAGCCGTTCCTTACCAGCTCTGATAACGGCCCCCATTACCTCGTGCCCGGTCAACAGATAATCGATATGCTAGTGCCTCTTCTTGTTCGCCTTAAGATGACGGACCAGCCTCGACCTGATGCCGTTCATCGCCGAACCAACGTAAGCGTAACAGCTAGCCGGGTAAAATCCTGCCGGCAAACAACCTGGAGCTAATGTCCGGCCAGTATCCAATTCGAACAGAAGGATATAACTTCCCTTGACCCAGCTGGGAAGCTGAACGAAATCGTTGGCATCAAGCCACAGGCTCGTCGCCAGGTCCGGCCGCAATACCGGAATATCCGTCGCCATGAGGCCTATTTTTTATCTGCCTCGTCCACTTTTTCCACCTCCAGGGTGCACTCGGTGACAAGCGCCGCAAAAGCCCCGATGGCCGCCAGTACCGGCATCCAGATTATCCCCGCCGCTGCTACCGGCGCCCCGACCGTCAGTGGTATCTCGAATATCACCTTCCCATCGTGAATAAGGCGGACCCGCCGGATATTACCTTCATGTATCAGCTGTTTCACCTTCTCCACGATCTGGCTGCCCGAAACGGTAAACTTTTCATTCTCGGCCATAATTCACCTCCCTGGCTACCTGCATATTAATTAAGTGCCCGGCGACTGTCAAGCTAGGGCAAACATAACACAGGAGTATTTAAAGCGCTTTGAAATGAAAGGTGGACACAATGTTGAGAAAAATGTACGCTAATTGCGATTCGGCTCGAAAAATCTAAAACAGGTTCGGCTGCGGGGGCGTACGGTCATAGGGGAGACCGAGATGTTCATAGGCCAGCCGGGTGGCCACTCGGCCCCGCGGCGTTCTCTCCAGGAAGCCTAACTGCATCAGGTACGGCTCATAGACGTCTGTGACGGTATCGGCCTCTTCACTTATGGAGGCAGCAATGGTATCCAGGCCGACCGGCCCGCCGCTGAACTTCTCGATGATCGTATGCAGGACTTTGTGGTCGATCTCGTCCAGACCGATTGCATCCACTTCGAGCTTGGCAAGAGCGGCCCGGGCCACTTCGCGGGTGATGCGCCCATCCGCTACAACCTGTGCATAGTCCCTGACCCGTTTGAGAAGACGGTTGGCCACACGGGGCGTTCCCCGGGCACGGCAGGCGATTTCTTTCAGGCCATCTTCGTCAGCCTCCACTTGTAGTATCTTTGCCGAGCGGGCTACGATCTTTTCCAATGATGCCACATCATAGAAATCGAGCCGGTACACGGAGCCGAACCTGTCACGTAGCGGCGGGCTGAGTAAGGCGTAGCGAGTCGTGGCCCCTATCAGAGTAAATTTTGGCAAATTCAGCCGCAGGCTTTTGGCCCCCGGCCCTTTCCCGATAATGATATCCAGGGCGTAGTCTTCCAGGGCCGGGTAGAGGATCTCTTCGACGGTACGGTTGAGGCGGTGGATTTCATCGATGAAGAGGATGTCATTGGCGTGCAGGTTGGTCAGAATGGCCGCCACATCCCCGGTGCGCTCGATCGCCGGCCCGGAAGTCATCTTTATGTTAACTCCGACCTCGGCGGCGATGATATTGGCCAGGCAGGTCTTGCCCAGCCCGGGGGGGCCGTAAAACAGCGTATGGTCCAAGGGCTCACCCCGCCCGCGGGCGGCGGCAATGGCAATTGCCAGGTTTTCCTTGGTCTTGTCCTGGCCGGTAAAATCCGCCAGGCTCCGGGGTCGGAGACTGCTCTCCAGCGGGGCGTCTTCAGTGCTGGGCTTACCGGATACGATACGCGCTATAGTCTGCCCCCTACCTTCCCACTGTCATTCTGAAAGAGCGGAGCGACTGAAGAATCTCGGAGAAGAGCGGTAATGATTACCCTCCACCCCTATATCCTTCGCTTCGCTCAGGATGACAGTATAGATTCAGGATGACAGTACAAACATTTTATTCGAATCAGACGGTGCTGCGCCAGGTCTAGAGTGTCTCGGCCTCGTCCTCTTCTCCGGTAGCGAGGCTCTCGGGCTCGTCTTCGATATCCTTGATATCCTCGATATCTTCGATGCTCTGGATACCTTCGACATCTTCCATATTTTCGAGCCCTTCACCTTCTCCACCGCCTTCCGAGTCTTCCACAAGGCCCTCCGGACCGCCTTCACCGACGCCGACTATCTGTTCCGTCTCAGCGATGGCCAGGCTGGCGAGCAGGCGGCGTGCCTCGTCCTCCTCAGTGGCGGGTACCAGTGCCGGCACCTCTTCCTCGGTCAGGTAGCGGGCCGGGATGAGTTTGCCGATGATAACGTTCTCTTTCAGTCCTGCCAGCCTGTCTATCCGGCCGTTAGCCGCTGCTTCCGTCAGTATCCTAGTAGTCTCCTGGAAAGACGCCGCAGCCAGCCAGCTCTCGGTGCTCAGCGAGGCCCGGGTGATACCCAGTAATACGGTATGCGCCGTGGCCGGCTCACCGCCCTCTGCCAGTACTTTGGCATTGGTGTCCTCATAGGTAAACCTGTCGACCAGCTCGTCCGGCACCAGATCGGTATCCCCCGCCGAATCAATGCGGACTTTGGTCAACATCTGGTGGACGATGACCTCGATGTGCTTGTCGTTGATATTCACACCCTGGGACCGGTAGACCTTCTGTACCTCATCGACCAGGTACTGCTGCACGGCTTCCTTGCCTAATATGCGCAGTATATCGTGAGGGTTAATGGAGCCGTCAGTTAGCTGCTGGCCGGCTTTGATTTCGTCACCGGTCTGGACCCAGATACTGGCTGTGGATGGGACGATATATTCGCGTTCTTCCTTTTCGGCGTAGCTGATGACAAGCTGCTTCTTTTTAACCTCGACCTGCCCGGCGAACCTGGCGATAACAGGCTGGACTTCCGCTACCGGGGCAACTTCTTCACCGGGGGCCTTTTTAGACTCCGGCGGTGATGCCAGCGCCGCACCGATGTCCACCCATTGGCCATTTTCTACCATCACGTTCCAGCCTGTCGGCAGTGGATACTCATCCTGGTAGGTCTCGGTACTCATTATCTTGACCTTACGGCCTTCCTCATTCTGGATTACTTCGGCCTGTCCGTCTATCTCCGAGATGATGGCCTGACCGCGGGGCGTCCTGGCCTCGAAAAGCTCTTCGACCCTGGGGAGGCCACTGGTGATATCCAGGCCGACCACGCCACCGGTATGGAAGGTACGTAGCGTGAGCTGAGTGCCCGGTTCGCCGATACTCTCGGCGGCGATGATACCCACGGCAACGTTGAGCTCGATGAGCTTACCCCGAGCGAGGTCACGACCGTAGCAATGCTGGCAGGTGCCCCGGCGCGATTGGCAGGTAAGGGGCGACCTGACATACACCGAGCTCAGCCCGGCGGCCATAATCTTCTCTACGGTCTCTTCTCCAATCTCCTCGTTTCGATAGACGATAATCTCCCCCGTCTCCGGATGAGCTATATCCATTGCCGCCAAACGCCCGATAACGCGCTCCGCCAAGGACGGCAGCAGGCCTTTTTCCTTGGGCTCGGATATCCAGACGCCATCCGGCGTCTCGCAGTCTTCATCGGCAGTGATGGTATCCTGCGCCACGTCAATGAGGCGGCGGGTAAGGTAGCCACTGTCCGATGTCCTCAAGGCAGTATCAGCCAGACCCTTGCGAGCGCCGTGCGTCGAGATAAAGTACTCCAGCACGCTGTGCCCTTCGCGCAGGCTGGACTTGATGGGGAACTCGATAATCTTCCCGGAGGGGTCCGTCATCAGGCCGCGCATACCGGCCATCTGCCGTATCTGCGAGATGTTTCCTTTGGCCCCGGAGGTAGCCATCATATAGATACCACCGTAGCGGTCCAGATTACTGGATATCGTATTGGTAATGTTATCGGTCGTCTCCATCCACGTCTTGACGACGCCGCTGTACCTCTCATCCTCGGTAATAATGCCGCGGTGGTACTGGTTCTCGATGGTGTTGATGTGGGACTCGGCTTCAGCGAGGAGTTGCGGCTTGGTTGCCGGTACCTCGATGTCGTTCACGGCGATGGTGATGCCGGATTTAGAGGCGTAGTGGAATCCCAGGCGTTTGATATCGTCCAGCACCCTGCCCGTCTCTTCGTCCGGCAGAACCTTGGTACAAATAGTAGCAATCTGCTTTAACGTACCCTTGTCGATAATTTTGTTATAGTAGCCAAGCTCCTCCGGCAGGACCTCGTTGAAGATAATGCGGCCGACGCTCGTCTTGAGTCTTTCGCCCTTTTCATCCCTGACTTCAATTTCCTCTCTTAGGTCAACAGCCCCGAACTCATAGGCGAGCTTGGCTTCCTCAAAGCTACCGTACACCTTGCCATTGTCCTGGCTTTCCTGTTGCCTGATAGTGGTCAGATAATAGCACCCGAGCACCATGTCCAGTGTAGGTGTTACCGTCGGCTCGCCACTACTCGGTAAAAGGATATTGTGATGGCTGAGCATCATGTCTCGGGCCTCTTTGACCGCGGCGCGAGATAGCGGTACGTGTACCGCCATCTGGTCTCCATCGAAGTCGGCGTTGAAAGCGGAACAGACCAGCGGGTGTATCTGGATGGCGCTGCCATCGATAAGCACCGGCTCGAAGGCCTGGATGCTGAGTCGATGCAGCGTTGGCGCCCGATTGAGCAGTACCGGCCGCTCTTTGATGACTTCCTCTAAGATATCATAGACTTCGGACTTGGCCCTTTCGACCAGCCTGCGGGCACTCTTGATATTGGGGGCCAGACCCTGCGCCACCAGACGGCGCATCACGAAGGGCTTGAACAGCTCGAGGGCCATCCTTCGGGGTAGACCACACTGGTGCAGTTCCAGCTCCGGTCCGCAGACGATTACCGACCGCCCACTGTAGTCGACCCGTTTGCCGAGGAGGTTCTGGCGGAAACGTCCCTGCTTGCCGCGCAGCATATCCGAGAGGGACTTCAATTTGTGATTGCCACTGATGGAAATGGCACGCCCCCTCCGGCCGTTATCGATCAGAGAATCGACAGCTTCCTGGAGCATGCGTTTTTCGTTGCGTATAATTATCTCCGGCGCCCCGATATCAATCAGGTGACGCAGACGGTTGTTCCGGTTAATGACCCGGCGGTAAAGGTCATTGAGGTCGCTGGTGGCGAATCGGCCGCCGTCCAGCTGCACCATCGGCCGCAGGTCCGGTGGCAGTACCGGCAGCACCGTTAGAATCATCCACTCCGGTTTGTTGCCACTGTTACGGAAGGCCTCGACCACCCGAAGCTGCTTACTCGCCTTCTTGCGGCGCTGCCCGGAAGAAGACTGCGTCTCCAGGAGCAGGTTGTTTCGTACTTCATCAAGGTTGATATTTTTAAGTAGATGGAGTATTGCCTCGGCGCCCATGCTCGCCTCGAATACCTCACCATACTTCTGCTTGATATCGTGGTACTGGTTCTCGGTAAGCAGTTCCTTGACAGCCAGAGTCGTCAGCCGCTCCGTGTCCGCGGCCAGCTCTTCCTCAAGCTGGGACTTTTCATCGGCGAACTGGCTGCGAACCTTATTGATTTCCTCGACGATGGCCTTCTCCTCCTCCATCCTGGCCACCTGCGCCTCGACCTCGCTCTGGCGCTCCTCGATCTTTTGCAGGGTGGTATCTTCTAGCTTTTTAATCGTTTCCTGGCGAACGTCATCGTTCACCTCGGTAATAACATACTGTGAGAAATAAAGGACGTGCTCCAAGCTGCGCGGCGAAAGGTCCAGCAGCAGGCCGAGCCGACTGGGTATTCCTTTGGCGAACCAGATGTGGCTGACCGGGCAGGCCAGTTCAATGTGGCCCATCCGCTCGCGGCGTACCTTGGCACGGGCCACCTCGACGCCACACTTGTCACAGATAACGCCCTTATAGCGTATCCGCTTGTACTTGCCGCAATAGCACTCAAAGTCCTTGGTCGGACCGAATATCCTTTCGCAGAAGAGGCCGTCGCGTTCCGGCTTGAGGGTACGGTAGTTAATGGTCTCTGGCTTGGTCACTTCACCATAAGACCAGCTCCGTATCTGTTCCGGAGAAGCCAGCGAGATACGTACGGCGTCAAAATCGTTAATCTCGAACATCTTCGTCTACCTCTCTCCAGCGTGGTTCTTCGGTCCCTTGAGCCTCTGTTTCCAGCTGATAGGCTTCCTCCATCGTCTCTTCCGCCGAGGCTATTGTGGTCTCTTCCTCATTAATAACCTCCAGAGCCAGGCCCAGGCTCTGGAGCTCCTTTACGAGCACTTTGAAAGATTCCGGAACACCCGGTTGAAGGATGTCATCGCCCTTGATAATAGATTCATAGGCCTTGGCCCGGCCGGTGACATCGTCTGACTTGATGGTGAGCATTTCCTGAAGGTTATAAGCAGCGCCGTAGGCCTCCAGGGCCCAGACCTCCATCTCGCCGAAGCGTTGACCGCCGAACTGGGCTTTTCCACCCAGCGGCTGCTGCGTGATCAGCGAATAAGGACCGGTCGACCGGGCGTGGACCTTGTCCTCAACCAGATGAATCAGCTTCATCATGTAGATATTGCCGACGGTTACCGGTTGGTCGAAGGGTTCACCGGTGCGCCCGTCGTGTAGGATTATCTTGCCGTAGGTCGGCGGTGCGAACCTGCCCTCGGCGTTGACCTTCTCGACAACGTTTTCGAGTTCCTCGGGGCTGAGATCGCGGGCGGAAATGTTAAGATCTTCAAGCCAGAGCCGCAGACCGATATCCCTGGCT
>DAOULX010000043.1:0-51894 GCA_034414775.1 Dehalococcoidales bacterium | reverse complement strand
AAATTGGTAGCGCATACGGGATTCGAACCCGTGATCTCCGCCTTGAGAGGGCGGTGTCCTATCCGCTAGACGAATGCGCCACGCTTAAGTTTACGCTCAACATTATCTCCTGTTTTCAGGCGTAAAGTCAAGCTCAGAAGCTTTGTATTCGGTAGCTATAGAGCGTAATAATAACAGGAGATAGCAAGGATTGGGACTTGAGGCATGGTAATGGAAGGGGAGGCAAAATTTTAGGTAGCTTTCTTGTTCAGGGAGTTGATTTTGTCCATCAGGCTCTTTTTCAACTCGTTGAACTCCGCCCTCGAGACATAATCCGCCGGTGGCTCCCAAGTCTTGACGACACTGCGGAACAGCGAAGGTTGACTCCGCTGGGTGTGCTCGATCAGGTGTGCGGCTTCGATTAATAAGCGGACCTCGTCGTTGGCTACCAGCTTATCGACTATTTCCCACAGGCTATTACGGACTTCTTCTTCGCTGATACCGAGACTTGTCACCAGTTGATCCAGCTTATTCCCGGCAGCGATGTCGTCTAGGATATTGGTCTCCTCCGGTGTCAGGCCGGCCAGGACGTTTTCGACTTGTTCACCCATGATGGCGAAATCATCAAACTCGGCAATCGTTCTGGAGGCTATTTCGGCGTCCAGCAGGGCGTCAGCGATCGGTCGGGTACCTTTAGCCGTTAGTCTCACCATTTCGACGAGGTACTCAGGGTCGGTATCCTTGGGCAGGCAGGCGCTGGCGCCACTTTTCATCGCGGCGAAGATAAGGTCATCGTCTTTTTTATCAATAGTGAGCATCACCGAGACCGTAGGGGCGCTCCTCTTCACGCGGCGGATGATGTCCGGCCCGAGCAGTCTCCGGTTCTGCATGCCCAGGATGGCGATATCGGGAGGGTTGGTCTCAATAAGGGCCAGGGCTTCCTCGTTATTGCTGGCTTCGCCAGTAACCTCGAAGTCTTCCTCGCCGGAGAGAATGAAATGAATACCTTCCCGAAAGAGTACCTGGTGGTCGGATAAGATGACTTTGATCTTCTCCATTAATAAACGACCTTCGTGTTCTAATTAACGCCGCTACCGCCCACCGCCCGGTTTACGTACGCAGGCATTCGCCAAAAGATAAAGAAAAACGCCTGCTATGGCTAATGTAAGTCTAATTAAAATGCCTTCCCGCGTCAACAACCTAACGGACTAAATCGGCAGTATATAACATGTAATCGATTTTCGTATTTGGTATTGTGACTGAGGGCTATTGGCTCGCCTTTCCAGGGCGAGAATCCGCGCCCTTGCGGCCGATTGGCTGGTCTTCGGTGCTACTACTATCCGCAGGATTGCTCCGGATAATGATATTCCGCGTTGGTGGTGAAATATCGTGTTTTTACGAAGCCCTCTACAGGATATGATAGGGGGACAAGTATACTTTTGGTGGATTTACAGATAGTCCTTTGGCTGTAAAATTATAAGGTAGGGGTATAAATTATTGTCAATAGGGAGTGAAAAGGGATAGTTCAAGTATCCTGTTCATCCGGGTTGGAGATAATTGCGGCCGCGGGGAAGAAAGAGTAAATCAT
Organism: Dehalococcoidales bacterium; assembly: GCA_034414775.1. Taxonomy (GTDB): domain Bacteria; phylum Chloroflexota; class Dehalococcoidia; order Dehalococcoidales; family RBG-16-60-22; genus DAOULX01. Next base: position 50,327 of record DAOULX010000043.1, on the reverse strand, counting down.
GCGGTGGCGATATATCCCACAAACCATTTACATAGAAAGGTAAAACACAATGAAACTAGCAGTAGTAGGCCTGGGACAGTGTGGCTGTAATATAGCGGATTCTTTTTATAACGTGAACAGCTATTCCGAATCGTTTTTCAGCCGCCGTATAGAGATCCTTACGGACACTTTCGCCATCAACACCGACGAAGCTGATCTGGGTGGTTTCAAGCATATCCCCAAGGACAAGAACCACCGCATCCTCATCGGTACGATGGCAGCGTTCGGACACGGCGTTGGTAAGATCAACACGGAAGCGGCCAATATCATCAAGTCCACCAATGCCGTGGTGGTCGACGCCATTTTAAGGTCCTCCAAGTTCCACGAGAGCGATGCCATTCTCGTTATCGCCAGTGGCGGCGGCGGTACCGGCTCCGGAACCATCGGATGGGTCACCAAAACCCTGAAAGAAAGGACCGATAAGCCTGTCTACGCCATGGTGGTACTGCCTTTCGGCTTCGAGGAAAAGGGGAATATATCCTATGCCGTCATCAACTCGGCGACGTGTATCAACACCGTCACCCGCTATGCTGATGCCACTTTTTTGTTCGATAACGAGTCCCATCGCAAATTAGGCACCAGTATGATGGACAACCTCAAGGACATCAACGAAGAACTGGCGTTGAATTTTTATGACCTTTGCTGCGCCGGTGAGGAGAAAAAGATCAAGTATGTCGGCAGCAAGGTAGTCGATGCCGGTGACATCAAACAGTCCCTGGAAGGCCTTTCCGTAATCGGCCGGGGAGAAGTCAAGCTGCCGATGTTCCGCTGGCAGAGGGCAACATACCGACAGGAGATCAAGGACAACAGCAAGGTTTTTACCGCTCTGCGGCAGGCCGAGACGAATCTCGGCCTGGGTGTGGACATACAGCACGCCCGGAAAATCCTGCTGCTGGTTACCTCACCCAAGGACTTCCTTACCACCAGCGTTATGGAAGAGATATTCAGCTATTTACAGCGGAAGGCGCCTAATGCCGTTATCCGCATCGGCGACTATCCTCGCCGCGACCGGGAAATCTCCGTAACACTGATTGCTTCGCAAATCGTCAAGGTAGGCCGCGTGGAACGCCTGTTCCTTCAGGCGGACAACATCCTGCAGAAACAGGAACAGATAAGCGTCCAGACTGATGCTGAAATGGAGCTGATGAAGGACCTTCACCGGAAGATACCTACCCTGGACTAGCTGGAACAGAACACCGAGTTTCATAGGTTAAAGCCACAAAAATATAAAGCGAATCTTCTTGTCAGATTCCTCTTGGATTTTATAAAAATTTTTGTGGCTTTACTTTTGTCTTTTAAGGCTAAATTCCTCCCTCCAACCCCTTCCCCTTTTTCTGAATATGCGCTAACATATAGCCAAGACCTCTAGGGGTCCGGGGGTTATGAGGAAAGACAGGATCTTCTTTACGATAAATGAGATCAACGAGGCTCTTTCTTCGTCAAATAACCCACGGCAGATTATCAACCTGGCCCTGAACGTACTTTCCAAGTTCATGAACGTCGATGCAAGCTGGGTGCATCTGACGGACATGGGAAACCAGGAAGAATCCCTGACCTCGTCACGGGGACTGACCAGCACACAAAGCCAGGAACTTTCCGAGCCAACTTTGCAGCAAGTCCTCAATGACAGGATTGGAACCGGAGACCTGGTGATTGTCCCCGATATTTCAAGAGATGAATATTTGGGTCGTTCGACGTTCGTCAAGGCAGGTTTCGGCTCCCTTATCGTCGTCCCCCTGATGACCTATCAGGTGCGGGGAATCCTGGGGACAATGTGGCGCGTGACCAAAGGCTTTGATACGGACTACGGTTTTCTCCTGCTGGTCGTTGGTAACCTGATATGCTCCGCACTGGAGAGGGCGGCCCTTTACGAGCGCCTGCTGGGAGGGGCCGAAATGGATCCGGAAATTAAGTACGATATCGAGGAGTTCGAAAAGCTGGTGGCCCTGGCCGAGAAGTACAGCCGGGCGACCCGCCTGGCTATTGAAGAGGCCGTCGTTCGGGCAAAGGGTACTGAAGGGATGACAGCACATCCCCTGACGGGTATCAGCGAAAGGGTGGACCAGTTGCTGTCTGGCAACGGTGAAGAAACGGAAGATGAAGAGCCAGCATTTTCTCTGGAAGAAGAACCGGACGTTTACTCGTCTGAGGAACAGGAAGTTGATCCCAGTCTTTTACCGGAGTCAATATCATCCCCGGAGGTTGTTCCGGAGGACCTTGCCGATGAAAAGGCCTTACTGGAGTCACACGAACAGCGGATGAGGGCCTTTATCAAGCATCATCCAATAAACGTTAGAGTATGGCCGTAGTCCCTGATTAAAAAAACTGACGGCAAACGGAAAAATGGTTTTTCCGTTGCCGTCACCTGAGTTGAATTACAGCCCGTCCGGACTTAATGCCCCGGGCGGGCTGTTTCCTATTTATTGTACGATTATTGTTGCTGTCAGGACGCTGGAATCAGTATCCCAGACCCAATCAGTTAAGGAGACGTTCTCCACAGTAAACGTGAACGCGGTTCCGCTTCTCGGCCGGCGTTGTGTGTTGGAATTGAAAGTGACCTGTCCCTCGGAATTGGTCGTGCCTGAATCGGTGTCATAGGTAGCACCAGACCAGCGCCCGCTGACAGAGACGCCCGGCATAGGATCTCCAGTGGCATTATGGATGGTGATGATCACCTTGGCGTTGGTTCTCCAACCGTAATATACGGACACAAGGGACATGTCCATGCTTTCTACGTGTATGGTGTTCGCTTCGGTGACATTGACAATAGCGTCGTCAGATATTGGCACAGTACCGTCGTTAACGGTCAGAGTGAATTCATAGGTGCCGGCAACACCCGGGGTGAAATTGGCAGAAAGAGAATCGGCATTATCGATGGTAACCGTCGGCCCCGATTTCTGTACCCAGCTATAGGTAAGCGAGTCGCCCGGATCATCGTCGGATGCACTACCGGAAAGTGTTACCATGTCCCCGATATCAACGTCCTGTGTGGGGCCGGCATCAACCACCGGCGGGCTGTTCTGGATGGTAACTGAGTTGGAGGGGACGGCTGCGCTGTATTCCTCGCCGTCATAGGCGGTAACCTCGCACGACCAGACCTCGTTCTTGGTAGTATCGGTCCAGGGTACGTTGTCGGAGGTAAGGCCCGGCATCAGGACAGTATCCTTATACCAGTCGAAGATATAGGAAACAATATCACCGTCCGCGTCCAGTCCCGGGGTGAATGTTACGGTCAGGTTATCGATGGTATAAGGAGTGGCAGGTGACACGGTTACGGAGGTCGGGGCTGGAGGCGGAGTGTTGTTGACGACAGGACCGCTGTGGTCATCGGTAACCTCGCTATAGTCGTCGCTGGCGATAAACTGGAAAGTGTGCAGTACGTTCTTGGCCAGGCCGCTGAGGTTGAACTGGTAGACCTTACCATCGGTATAGGTGGTATCGCCGGCGTCCTGCTCGGTCATGGCCTGCGCGGCGCCACCATCGATAGAAATGTTGATGTATGTCGGGGCATCGTTTTCAGAGTCGGTATACGTAATGCTGTAAAGGAAGTTGGTGGTGTGGAAACCAGGATCGGGCGTCACATTACCGGAGGATAGCACCGGCGGCTGATTGGGGGCATAGGCCGTGACAATGACATTATCGGAACTGCTGGCCAGGTCGCTGTCGGCAACGGTCAGGGTGAATTCATAGGTACCAGGTACGGTCGGGGTGAAGTTGGCGGTGGCGGAATTGGCATTGTCGATAGTGACACTCGTTCCGTCTACCTGTACCCATACATAGGCGAGAGATTCACCATCGGGATCAGAAGAACCGGAGGCATCAAGGTAAACGTTGGTGCCCGTTTCCACAAGCTGGTCGGGACCGGCGTCGGCCACCGGAGGGCTGTTTTGAATAGTAACCTCATTGGAAAAAACGGGATTACCGTCGTCGTGACCGTCGTTGGGGGTGACCCGACACTTCCAGGCCTCGCCTTTATTGGTTACGCTGGAAGGTAGGCTATCAGAGGTATAAACCGAAGGATTACCGTCCAGATACCACAGATAAGAATGGGTGATGGTATGCCCATCAGCATCCGGCCCCTGGGTGAAACTAACGGTCAGGGTATCCGTGGTATAAGCCGGATCCGGTGTAATATTAACCGAAGTCGGATCCGGAGGCGGCGTGTTGTCAACGGTGGGGCCGCTGAGCTCACCGACATCACCGGTAGCGTCGTCCACGCCGTCGCCGGCAGCGAACTGATAGGTATGGCTGCTCACGCTGAGACCACTGGCGGTGAATTGATAGAGCTTGCCGTCGGTGTAGACGGTGTCGTCGCCGTCCTGTTCGGTCATAATCTGCGCTGTGCCGCCGTCGATGGAAACAGTGATATAGGCTGGTGGTGTATTCTCAGCATCGGTGTAGTTGACGCTGTAGGTGAAGACGGTGGCGTAATCACCCGAGGCGGGTGAGACAGTAGCCAATAACAACACAGGGGGCTGATTCGGTGGATGGGTCTGGACAATCACGTTATCGCTATGGCTGGCTAAATCGCTGTCAGTGACAGTCAGAGTGAATTCATAGGTATCGACATCGCCCGGGGTAAAATTAGCGCTGGCGGTGTCGGCATTATCAATGGCCACCGTTGGCCCGAAGACCTGCACCCAGGCGTAATCGAGGGATTCGCTATCGGGATCGGAAGAACCGGAAGCGTCGAGGTAGACGTTGGTTCCCTGTTCTACGAGCTGGTCGGGGCCGGCATCGGCTACCGGCGGGCTGTTCTGTATCACGATTTCGGCTGAACCCATGTCCCCGTCGGTATGGCCGTCATTGGGAGTAACTTCACATCTCCAGGTCTCGCCCTTGGCGGTGGCTGCTGATGGGACCGTGATATCAGAGTAGGCGGTCGGGCTGCCGTTCTGGAACCAGGCGTAGGCGTGAGAGACGGGATCACCGTCGGGATCGTTTGGCTGGGTGACACCGGCTGCCAGCGAGTCGTCGGTATAGGCCGGGGCCGGTGATATGGTGACCGTGGGGGATGGGGGCGGCTCATTCGCCTGGACATACGGACTGGCATCGGCAAGGCCATAGCCATAATAGGTGTCTTTTCCCGGTGTACCCAGGTCAAGGGCGTTGCTCTGCAGGCTGGCCCGGACTTCGTTGACGATGTGGTTGTCGGCGTCCCCGCCATCAGTTATGCTGCCGGAGTGAATGGCCAGGGCGGCTATACCGGCTACATGAGGCGACGACATAGAGGTGCCGTTTTTATAACCATAACTACCCTGGGAAACGAGAATGGTTGAATAGATATTTACCCCAGGAGCGGCCAACTCGACGGCCGAACCGATACTGGAAAAGTACGCCCTTGTATTGGAGGAATCGGTGGCTCCCACCGCGATTACGGTATCAAAATTCCCCGGGTAAAGGGTGCCGTAGCTGCCGTTATTCCCTGCGGCCGCTACAATAATTATGCCGGCGTTGTACGCGGTCTGGCAGGCGGCCTGCAGTGAAGCAGAGGAAGATGAGCTACCCAGGCTCATGTTGATTACATCCATATCATTATCGATGGCCCACAAGACGCCATCGATAACGTCGCTCCAGTAGCCACCGCCTCCGGAGCTGAGGACTTTAACTCCGTAAAGCTTGGCCTCCGGGGCTACGCCCACCACACCGATGTCATTATCCGCCGCCGCCACAATTCCGGCTACATGGGTGCCGTGTCCGTTATCATCCATGGGATCGGAGTCGTTATTATAGAAATCGTAGCCAGAGACGTAGTTCGGGGCCAGGTCAGGGTGCGTGTAATCGATACCGGTATCGATGACGCATACCTTGATACCCGTACCTTTATTAGTAGAGAAGACTGCCGGGGCGTTGACCCGGCTGATTCCCCAGGGAGTATCTTGCGAAACGGCAAAGACCTCTCCGTCTTCCTCTACGAACGATATACCTCTTAGGGACTTAAGCGCGGCTACGGCCTTTGGGGGCAGTTCCGCCGAGATGACCGATATCCTTTTGAATTCTCTATTTAACCGGCCACCTAACATATTTATATTACTGTCCCGCTGGTTGTTGGAGATAAGGTCTTTGTTAAAACCTATCAGCACTCTTATCTTCGGCGGCTCGGCCAGAGCCGGGCCGGCCGTAGCTATCAGCATGATTAATACCATAAAAACGCTGAAGGCGATTAACTTAATACGTTTTTTTACCATGTTTTCCCCCCATGATAAGGTGTCTTGAGTCGCATCAATCCAATGCACTTCTACTATTAGAAGGCCTATCTATACGATTGTCAATACTTTGAAAAATCGTCCAAAAGGCCGATTTTTAGGTGGATTTGAAGCTAATTTCGGGTCAAATTAATAGGATTATCTGCAAACGGTAGTAGATATGACTAGCCTGGAAATAGTCATTTCGGTTTGCCCGGGCTTAGCCTTTCAGGTGTTTCCGGTAATTTTGAACTTATGGCAAACTGTCTTTCTGATTTTTCAAAAACTACCCCTTCGATGATACCCCGTGCCACGGGGACTTGTTAGCATTGAAGCAGTCCGAATTGGGGGGTTTGTGCCTCGAATTCAAGAATTTAACTATTTCAAGCGTAAGACTTGGAAACCCCAGGGACTAATATAAGGTATTTAAGGAGGTGGTAGCATGTAGCAAAAGGGGGGACTATTGCATACCCTTTCATTTAATAAATTCAAATTAATGGGATGAAAGGGTAAATCAAGGTAAAACAGGAGGAATACGAATCTCATGAAAACCAAAATTCTAAGTCTAGTGGTAGTATTGTCACTCGTCCTTTCGTTGGGCGTGGCAATACCGGCCAGTGCCGCAACAACTGCCGGCACCGAAGCCCCCACCATCACTACCGCTGTAGAGACTGAAACGATCGTCTATGATGAAGCGTATGTCGCTCTCACCGGTAATGACAAGACGGGTACCGGCACGCCGGGTAATCCCTGGCGAACCATTACCAAAGCGGTCAATGAGCTGCCGTACGTAGCTACGGATGTCGCGCCGATGCAGCCGCCTTACGAGGGTGGATTCGGCGATCAGCAGTACGGTACAACCAAACCCGATACTCCCAGCCCCAAGCCCGACCGCATCAACGTCTACCCGTCCGGCGGAGAGACTCTCTGGTACGGCGGGTGCGGCACGATAGGTATAGGTGTCAATAAACACAGTATCTCCGAGAACATCGTTATTAACTACCCGGTGGTCCTGCGTTCGTTCAGGTACGAAGCGGATGGTTCCGAAGATACCAGCGGCACTCCGGCTAGTAGCTACAACACCAAGATCGATATTTCGTACCAGAACCCAAATCCGCCATATAATGGTTGCGGGTGGAATCCGGTTGCTGTGATTGAGATTTACAGCGACGACGTTACCGTTATCGGTCTTTTTGTGACCGGCCATTCGACAGGTATCTATGCCTTGGGTCCGAGTTGTGACATGCCTATCCATAACGTCTGTATACTTGACTGCCACGTCAAGGTCGACGAGTTCCCGAACGGTACTGGCATCGAAATGGAGAACGTCAAGTACCCCTGCATCGTGAACTGTGACATCGATGTGGGCACCGAAGGTGCCGACGCGTTCAATTGGCCCAACATGCTGAGTGTAGATATGGCGGCGGGCATAGCAATGCTTTGCTGCTACGAGGCCTCTATCTTCTATAACGACATCGATGTCCACGGCACCCTTGAGGCCATCGGTATTTACATGGTCAATTGTCCGAGCTCAAATGTGGACTGGGAGGTGTTGTGCGCCAGTGTATACATGAATACCATCGACGTACTGGCCGCGGGAGACTGCCTCGGTGTCGGCATAAGAGTCTATGACTCACCTCTAATCAAGATAATCGCCAATGTCGTGACCGTAAAGGTAAATGGACAGACCTTTGCCATCGGTTTCGGCATCAAGGTGAGTAGTTCGAACCGCTCCCTGACCCTGTTTAACACGGTCAGCCTGCTGGTTAATGGTGTCAACGAGGAACTGGGCTTCCTCTGGGGTACCGGTGTCTGGCTGAAGAATTCCAGCGAGTCCAAGGTTAACGCTAACTCTGTTAACGTTACCGGCATCGGCCTGTTCAACAGCAACGGCTTTACGCTTGTGCTGCCCCCCAATTGCTTAACCGACCTCGAAGCCGACATCTCCGAACTAAACGATATCATCTCCACGCTGTGTTGTTGGGAGATCAGCCCGACGCTGGGCGGCGCTGTCGTTACCGGTATTAAAGTAACCGAATGCGTGCCCAGCTCGCTAAACCAGGTAATCGGCAATACCGTTAACGTCAGACTGGCGGCGGACTTCCTCGCCGGCGGTAGTCCAGACGACGTTGTCGGTGTCGGAGCGTTAGCTCTGGCTCTTGGTATCATCGGTTTTAATTCAGACATGCTCGTTGTCAAGGACAACTATGTCTGGGTCGATAAGCCCCTGCCCGATGAGCCATACCAGGCAGACCACCGCGCTAATGAGTTGGAAGACGTTATGACCAACGTCTATGTCGAGCGTGTTGATATTATGACTGAGGATATCAATGCCGGTATCGGCCTCGGTCTGGTCCTGGCTCTTGGCATCGGTCTGTACGATTGCGATTACGGACTTGTAGTCGACAACTATGTCGGCGCCAACGCCCCGATGTACGTTTACGTACTGAACGACGACTACCAAGAAGTTGTCGCGCCCAGCATTGGAGAAAACGCCATCGATCTCCTCGATTCCCAGATATTTGCGGGCGTCATTCAGTCCTACCTGGGTTCTGTCGAGAGTGAAGCGATCGACGCTCAGGTCGACGGTGTGATCCTCGGACCCTCGGCTATCGCCTTGAACGGGGCCATCACCGCCGGTCTTGCCGTCCTGGTGATATGTTCGGATGAACCGGCTATCACCGGCAATACCGCTCTGGGTGAGGCCAACCTGGAAGGTGAAACCTATTCCAGGCAAGTTAGCGAAGAAGTACTCCCCAAAGATGCCATTGCCCTCGAAGGTGGCGTCGCTCTCGGCGGCGGTATCGCGGCGATCTTAAGCCCCGGCGCAACAATCAACGAAAACGTCGAGGTCAGAGGTGAAGCCATTACCGCCATGGAGATCTACGCGCTGCACGAGCCTGCACCACCGGTAAGTGGCACGACTGCCATAGCTTTCGGCGGCGGCGCTGGTCTGGCCTATGGTATCCTCGTTGTCGGCTTCCCCGGGGCTGACCTCACCTGGGAAGAGTACCCCGAAGGGGTTGAAGGCATGTGTAAGCCTCCTTGCGACGGCACCGAGATAGTCGGCAACCTCGATGTTAAGGCATACGGCACGGCCGATCCTGTCTGTGTCCATGCCGATGACCAGATTCCCGATCACTTCGCTTGGGCCACGGCTTTCAGTCTCGGTATGGCTGTTGGCATCGGCACGCTCTGGACCCCCTGCGTCCTCATCCAGGGCAACTGTGTTGAAGCCGAGGGTTATGCTGAGGCATGCGCTCTCGCCGAGTCACTCGATACTTTTGATCCGCTATCCCTGGGTGGTGCTGTCGGTATCGGTGTCGGTATCGGAGTCTTTGACTGCTTCGGTGCCAACATCATCGGCAACTCGGCTAAGGGTCAAGGCGAGGCGAAAGGCTTCATGATGGCCGTCGAATACCCGGTTCCCCCGCCTCCTCAAACTGATGCTGAATCTTCCAACGCGTTTGGTGGCAGCCTCGGTCTGGGCGGTGGCATCCTGGTCTTCGCCAGCCCCGGCTCTCTCGTTAAGGGCAACTCCACTATCTGCGGCGAAGATTGTTCTCCCGGCGCCGTCGGTGTCGGTGACGCTGTGACCATAGTGTGGGCCTTCAACTTCGTACCTTTGGATGAAGCTCATACGGCGGGTCTGGCCATTGGTATCGGTACTGGTATCGCCGTGATCTGCTCGCCCTGCACGGACGTGATTGAATGCAACGCTGCCGCAGGTGCGGGTAGCGCTCGAGTCTGCGACTGGGCTTTGGCTGACTTCGACTACGAAGGCCTGAAGATCGGCGTAGCCGCCAGCATCGATATCCTCGTGGCTATGTTCTCCAACACCATCTTCAGCGAAGAGGAGTTCGACGCTGTGGCCGAACACTGGAAATGGAGTTGCGGCAAGGTCAACTACAACAGCATGGTTGACGTCGATCCTCTGAGCTTCAGTGGTTGTGGTGTATACGAGATCGACGCCGGCCTGCTCAAGCTCGGCTGGCCTTGCTTAGACGCCAAGTTCAACTACTGGAACAGCTATCTCGGACCCAGTGGCGAAGGCCCTGGCAACGGTGAAGCGGTTGAATGGTGCGGCAAGCCAGTCAAGTTTGTCCCGTGGCTGTACGTTGAGCACTGCAAGGTCCTTGAAGACCAGACCGGCTACTTCGGCTTCTACTACGATGTCTGCAAGGGCGTCAACGCTATCTCCACTCCGATCGAACTGTCCAACGGTAAAGACTACAATGGTCAACCCATACTCACAGGCGACGCGGGTACTATCCCCTCCTCGGAGAATTGGGGCGTAATCCTGGAGAACAGCGGCATAGCTCTTACTGACATCAAGTTTGCTGTCGGTTGGGATGCCTCTTCACAGATGTGGGAGTTATTAGAGTCGACTGACAAGCTCGAACCGCTGAACGCCTACTACGTCTACTTCAAGAACGACTGTGAGAAACTCATCATGCTGGTCAACGCGGACGGCACCAGCATGCCCACCAAGCAGCTGTACACAGGCTGGAACCTCGTTGGTCCAAACCCGCTCTTTGGCGTGGACGAAATGCCGGCTGACGATGTCCTGGTGTCTGTCGCACAGACGACTACCGGAACTCCTGGTTACTCCCAGGTCGTCAGTCCCATCGTCTCCTGCCAGCATGCTTGGTACTACGTACAGGGCATGAAGTGCGCTCCTGACATGTTGAGTGGTCGCGGTTATTGGGTCTATATGCTCAATCCCGCACTGCTTGTCGGGTTTGGGTTCAGCCCGCTTCCTGACCAGCTTGGCTACATCTACTATGGGTACCACTACTAAAACCTAAGGTATCCCGGGGTGCGCGGGGGGGGATTTATCCCCTCCCGCCCCCCAATTACGGACCGGGGAGATATCACCCCGGTCCGTACTAAAAAAATAAATAAAGGTAAACAAAATATTGGGGGGAAAAATGAAATCCAACACTGCTTTGTATTTTAATCTCAAGAACCGGCTTTTATTCACATCACTTATACTCATCTTGTCTTTATCATTCAGTTTCCTGCCCCTGAGCCTGGCGAAAGCCGATATTGGCACGCTGCCTCAGTTTTTCTGGGGTCAGGTAACCACCACCAGCGGAGATCCGGCTCCCGGCGTGCAGGTTAACGCCTGGATCAACGGGGAACCGGCTAGCCCAACTCGTGTCACCGATGCCGAAGGCTTCTATGCCATCTACCCAACTACAGCCGTGGTAGTTACCGGAAATGCCGGTGATGTTGTTGAATTCAGAGTAAGCGGCGAACCGGCCGGCATCAAAAGGGTAGGCATACTCCACGACGATGAATCACCGGAATACTGGGAGTGGCAAGATAAAAATCCTCCGCTGACATCGTTTCCGTTCGATGAGGGCGAATGGTACGGTGCCGACCTGGTCTACGAGCCGCCGCCCGAGGATAACACGCCTCCGGCCCAGGTAACCGACCTGAGCGTGGTAGGCCAGACAAGCACCTCGATTACCCTGGAGTGGACGGCTCCCGGCGATGATGGAGTCGAGGGCAGGGCAAGCTATTATCTACTAAAACTTCGGACTGACGGCGCCGTAACCGAGGCGAACTGGGGTTCCTCAACCCCTATTAGCATCTCTTTGTACCCCAAGCCGGCCGGTGAGATAGAGACTTTCACCGTCAGCGGTTTGGATTACAGCACAACTTACTATTTCGGTCTCAAGACTGGTGACGACTTTGACAATCTCTCACCGGTGTCAGATCCTTCCCCGAACGGTACAACCGAAGCGCCGGACGAAACTCCTCCGGCCGGGGTTACCGACCTTGTCGCTGACAATGCTACAGATACGACTATCACTTTAACCTGGACAGCTCCCGGGGACGACGGTAATGAAGGTACAGCCAACGCCTACTATATCAGGTATAATGTTGGCAGTGCCATAACCGACGAAACCTGGAATGATGCCACCCCGTTAGGTGGTACTCCCAGTACATTACCGGCTGGCAGTGCCCAGAGTTTCATCGTAACCGAACTGACCGAGGGCACCCTGTACTACTTCGCCCTGAAGGCCATCGATGAGATGGCTAACCTGTCACCGCTTTCCAACACGGATGCCCACGCCACTACTACCGAGGGCGACGATAATACAGCGCCGGCGAAAATCGACGACTTGGCCACTGACATAACGACCCGATCTGCTGTACAGTTGACATGGACGGCAACCGGTGATGATGGAGACCAGGGTACTGCTACTTACTACGACGTTCGTTACCTTGAAGAAGAGGCTGTGACAGAAGAGAATTGGGACGAAGCTCTTCAGGCCTCAAACGAGCCTATCCCTGCAGTAGCCGGTACGGAGGAGGAATGTTTCGTCGGGGGACTTATGGCGAGCACCACATATTACTTCGCCATAAAAGCGTACGATGATGGTGGCAACTCGTCCCCGATCTCTAACAGCGTCAGTGGGACTACCCGAAGGGCCTCCGGCGGTGGCGGTGGTGGCGGTGGTGGTGGCGGCGGTGATGATGAGCCTGAGCCTACGACGACGACAACGACTCCTCCGCCGACTACTACCACAACGCCGACTTCGCCGCCGGCTACGACAACTACTACTACCCCGGTGACAACCACCACCACGACGACAACAACGCAGCCGCCGGCGACGACATCCACCACTACCACTCCATCGCCGAACAATCCGGCTGGTTCCACCGAAAAGGCTGTATTTAAGACCACCAATCTTCAGATCTCCAAAACAAGCTTGGCACCCGGTGAGACGGTCCAGATTTCGGTTGACGTAACCAACACCGGAGAGGTCAGCGGCACATGTGAAGTGGACCTGATCGTCAACGAAAAAACCGAAGCCGACCGAAGTACAGTATTAGCTGCCGGCGAGACCAGGACCATCAACTTTTCGGTGACCAAGAATGATTCTGGGACCTATAAAGTATCAGTCAACGGACTTGAGGGGTCTTTCAAGGTGGTAGGCGCCGTGCAGTGGGTACTTATCGCTGAGATAATCGGCGGTGTTGTCGTCCTTGGTTTGGTCATCTTTGTAATACGCAGGATTGTCATGGTGAATTCCATGTAAAAAATAGACCGGCGGAAGGGTGAATGGGGAGATAGTATATTCTTCCTGTATCCTTCCGGCGAAAGCGCCGATGAAGTACCCGGTGGTACCGGTATGTAGGATCAAGGTATCGTCGGTGGTACCAACGGCGTCTCCTGGATACAGGAAACCCGGCGCATATAACTCTCAGGGTAAATCCCAGGGAGTTCGGCCGAGGTGAATATTAAGGGGCCGGCGTATGTTGCCGGGAACGGGAATATCTTTCCAGAATTCTCCGAAAGCTGGTCAACGCCCCCCAATTACGGACCGGGGTTTTACGCCCCGGTCCGTAATTTATATGGGTCTGAACCGGTGTCAACTGTGGACAAGTTGTTCGAGTCCGAAGATGATGATGCCCAGACTTAACGTAGATTCCAGACCAAGGATGATTTTATTAGGCTCTTCGATGAGAACCCTACCGACCGTCCAAAAAAGGAAGAAATGATAGGCCAGGATTATTCCCAGGGACAATATCAGGCAGGCGGTAATGAGCTTCTTCAGGCTGACACGCCGGCGTGCCGCTTTCTTTTCGAAGCGAGTTCTGTTTTCGACGTTTTGAGGAAGGGTTACCCTGTCTGTTGCCAGTGCCACCTTCATTAATTATATGGTAGGCAGGGGACTAACGGGGTGGCATGGGTGTTGACACCGGTTTATTTAAGGGGTAACCCCCAATACCAATCCTCCAGACGAACAGATGGCGAGGTGTGCGCTTTAAGGGCCGTGACCGAAAGGTTGATTCGCCTGGTGTACGTAGATATTCAGGGCCGCGGTTCCCGGTCCGCGCCTTCATCGAGAGTAACCCAGCCCTCTTTCAGGGCGTAGAGCACGGCCTGTGTGCGCGAGGTAGCACCCAGCTTTTTGAAGATATTGACAAGGTGGGTTTGTACGGTACGCTCGCTGATGGCCAGCTCGCTGGCGATCTCTTTGTTGCTCATGCCCCGGGCGGCCAGCTCGAGGACCTGCAACTCCCGCTTGTAAAGACGCTGGAATTGTGTGCCCTTGTTGTTAGATTCCTCGGTCTGAGGCTGCAAGCGGCGTACCAGCTTATCGGTGGCTTTGATATCCAGGACGCTTTCCCCGCGGTGTACCAGTCGGATCGAGCTGGTAAGTTTTTCCAGTGATGTGCTCTTGAGCAGGTATCCCCTGGCGCCGGATTGAAGTGAGGCCACAATGTACGCCTCGTAGTCGAAGGCGCTGAGCATGATGATCGCTACGTTGGGGCAGGATTTCCTGATTTCTTTGGCGGCCTCGGCCCCTCGCAGGCGAGGCATGTTGATGTCAATCAAGACGACGTCCGGCTCGAGCTTTTTAGCCAGGGCAACCGCTTCGATGCCATCGGAGGCTTTGCCGACGCACTCAAAGTCCTCCTCGTCTTCAAGGATGCGACACAACCCATCGCGGAAGGTGGGATGGTCGTCGGCAATTAACAATCTTATCTTGTCTGCCATAGATGCCGGACGAACGGATACAGTTCCGTATAAAACGTACCATAATAATAAGCGATTACCCTGTGTTTGTCAATTGGAACTGGATAGAGGTATTGACAAAACGGCTGATAAGCGATTATGCTTAGTTGATTAGTTCGGAAGAACTATAGGAAAAAGCTTAGAAGAACTACGTATTTTCAACAGAGTTTAGCGTTATTTATCAATTTCAAAATAATACCTTTGCCGATTGATTTAGTACCACAAAAAAATAGATAATAAGAACGGTGTCTGGTAGTAGTACTTTAGTAAGGAGTACTAAATAATCAAACCGATGCCCAAATGGTACTATCCGGAAGAAGTAATCGAAGTTGTCCGATGAATCTTCCTGAGAATGGTCTGGAGTCGATGGCAAAGATTTTTATTATTGACGAACTATCCGTGATTAGGCGAGGGCTAGCTTCGGTACTGGAATCTTACGCGGGATATCAAGTAGTAGGTGAGGCAAGTAATATCAAGGAAGCCTTACCCAGGATCGGGGAGATCAAACCGGATCTGGTCATTATCGACGTTTACCGACCCGGAGGCGGCGGTGTCGATTCCATCGCATTGTTGCAGAAGAAGTGCCCTACATCTAAGGTTCTCATCCTGACGGACTCCAACGACAAAGAGTCTTTTATATCATCGATCAAGGCCGGAGCCAAGGCCTATCTCCTTAAAGCATCTGAACTCAATGAGATAATCGATTCGATCCGTCTGGTGGCAACGGGCGGGGCGGTAGTTTACAGTTCCAAGGCTGCCAGGATGTTCGATATGCCCGGTGAAAGGGCCGGCTTCGAGGACACTCTAAGCGTCCGCGAAAGAGAAGTTCTGCGCTTGGTAGCCAAAGGGCAGAGTAACCGCGAAATCGCCGCCCACTGCTATATCAGCGAAACGACGGTCAAAGCCCATCTCAGGCGGATTTCTGAAAAACTGGATGTAAAAAACCGGGCCCAGGCGGTGGCTATCGCCATAGATAAGGGCCTTTTAGAAGAAAAATAGACGGCTCTGACAAAATCCCGGGGTGATCACCCGGGCATGAGCCGGATCCGGTAGCGCCCCAGGCGCAAACCGGGATACGAAATTTCCAAGAGGCGGAATTTCCCAGGGTGAACTGTTGGTTTTTTCCGCCGGCCTGGGACTGAAAGAAAAAGGTAAAAGTGAAAAAACCGATCTTCAAAGGTATGCTCGAACTGCTGTTTGCCGGCTTGCCGGCAATACTGGCATTGGACCTTCTCTACCTGTATTTCGCCGGTAGTTGGTATGATCCCATACGCTGGGTCGAACTTACCGAAGTAGTTCTCCTGGTCATAGTATCAATCATCTACCTGAGTGTTTTCATTCTTAAGGCATGGGGGCACTACCACAGCACGGACGCCCGCCAATAGCCCCACTCGCCTCTTCCCCGGGGAATATTTTTTTACCCGTTCTCAACTCAAGCCTACCCTATTGCTTAATACAGCTAGCGGGGGTATAATTTTTATATCAACAAGGCCAGAAACAGCAGGTGCAGGAAAGCGGGCATATAACCGGGTATGGTAAAGGAACGGACAAAACCCACCACAGGGAGCAGCCCCAAAACATGGGCGCCGGATAAGCCGACCGGTGACGGTCAGGGCGGCCGAGGTGTCTTGCGTGATGAGAAACAGGCCGACATCGAAGAAATGCGCCTGCGTCAGATAAAGCTCGAGGTGCAGGTCAAGGAACTGCTCCGGGGTCAGGCCGATCTCAAAGAGGCCAGGGACCGCTATTTAGAGCTTTACGAAATGGCCCCGATGGGCCACATGATGATCCAGGACCAGAACACCATCACCGAGGCCAATCTAACCATGTGCCAGCTATTAGGCGCCGGCAAACAGGACCTGATCGGCTCCAAACTTACCAGCTGGATAAAACAGGAGAGCCGGGGGAAGTTCTACCACCACCGCAAGAACGTGCTCAAGGGTGGCACCCGGCAAAACTGCGAGCTGGTTATGGTTCGTTCGGATGGCTCGGAATTCTGTGCCATCGTGGAAAGCGCTCCGGTAAAGGACCAGGCCGGCTGGCTCAGCATGGCCGTGGCGGATATCTCCCACCGGAAACAGGCCGAGGAAGAGCTCCAGACACACAAAGAGCGTTTGACGGACATGATACGCCAGCGTACCGGGCAACTCAGTGAGCTGGCAAGGCGCCTGGTTGAAGTTCAGGAAAAAGAACGGTCCACGATCGCCAAGGAATTGCACGATGAAGTGGGGCAGTTGCTAACCTATGCCGGCCTGCTCATCGATAAAGAGGCCCGCAAGCCACAGGCCGAAACGATGGCAGAAGCAAAATCCGTCATCCAGGACGCCGTATCGCGCCTGCGTAACCTGTCAGCAACACTCTCACCGCCACTATTGAACAACGCCGGTATTCTCGAAGCCCTGGAATCGCTGTTTGAAGACTACACCCGCCATACCCAGATTAAGGTTACTTTTAACCACGAGGTCTCGTTAGAAGGGCTCTCATCCAATCTGGCGCTTGTGGTCTATCGCATAGTCCAGGAGGCACTGACTAACGTAGCCCGCCATGCTGAAGCAACACGCGTGAACGTCCGCATCTCACCCAGAGGCCGGAGGCTGCGCATCCAGATAAGGGATGACGGCGTCGGCTTCAACACCAAGGAAATGAAGAAGTCTACCGGCCTGACCGGTATGAGAGAACGTGCCCTGGCACTGGGAGGAGAGATAATCGTGGATTCGGGTCCCGGCAAAGGCACCAAGATCATCGCGTCGTTGCCGGTGTCATAGCCCCGGAATCCCGGAACCAGGATAGATGATAAGTATCGTCCTGATCGATAACCATCAAAGTGTAAGGCGCGGGCTGAAGGAACTCCTCGAAACCGAGCCCGACTTGCAAGTCGTCGGCGAAGCTAACGACGGTCGCGAGGGCATCGAAATTACACGGCGGCTAAGGCCGGATATCCTCTTATCCGATCTGATGATGGACGCGATGGACGGCATCGAGGTCACCCGGGAAATCGCCAGACAGTCCGAGAATACCCGGACAATCATCCTCTCCGTCCACGACGACTCCGGCTATGTCAGTCGGGCGCTACGCGAGGGGGCAAAAGGTTACGTCCTCAAAGAAGCCGGGATTGACATTCTCATCGGGGCGATACGGCAGGTAATGGCCGGCTCGGTCTACCTCTCCCCGGCTCTACAAAGGGAAAGTGGTGGACAGCCGGCAGGTATCTGATAGTTAAAGCCTACGAACGTCTATTAGTCTCGTATGACGTGGTGGTGTGTTCCCGCCAGGTATCGGAAGTCAAGGTTGTCTCCGCCTGTTCATCGGCAAGGAGCCTGTCGATCTTTCCTATCAGGATATCGGGATCGAATGGCTTGGCCATGAAGTCATTAGCGCCCAGTTTCCGGGCCTTCTCCGTCAGGTAGGGGTGGGCCGTGAAGATGATAACCGGCACGTCGGAGAAGCTTCTCAGCTTATCCAGAACCAGGAAACCGCTCATGGGGACCATGAATAGATCCAGCAACACGACATCTACCGGGTGGGAGCGTGCCTCCAGAAGGGCCTCTTCCCCGTTGATGGCCGTAATCACCTCATAGCCGGCCGTGGATAATTTCATGCTGACGAATCCCAGTATGCCAGGCTCGTCGTCAACTACAAGGACGCGTTTTTTTTCAGACATAAAGTGCACCATTTTTACGAGGTAAAAACTACTATTTTAATTTACCATCCACTTAGTCCAGGCGTAATCCCGATACGGACTAATATCAGTTTTGAAAACGGACTAATCTCGGACGTAGTTTGGAACTACTTTCAAGGGTATGAATCTGTACCGGGCACGAACCAAACGTGGCATTTGATGCCTGCCCGATTGCCAGCCTGGGAGACCGTTTGGGCAGGCTCCGGCCTCAAACGATAGTAGCCTTCCGTCTTTTATGTCTGTCTTGATCCCCCAATTTGCCCATTTTCGGTGGGTTTCATTATCGCCGGAAGGTTAATGCGGCCAACCGTGTTTCGCTCCATTGCCATAAGGCTCGATTTCAGCTTACAATAGGGTATGAGCGATATCGAGTCCTCCCACTTGCGCGAGATAGCCCACAACCTCGGGGAGCGTGTTAAGGAGTTAAACTGCCTCTACGGCATTACACGTCTTGTTGAGCGGGGTAATCCTTCCCTCGACACGATAATGCAGGGAGTCGTGGACCTGATTCCCCCGGCCTGGCAGTACCCGGAGGTTACCTGTGCCTGTATCAGGCTTAAGGACGGGCAGTACCGGACAGCGGGATTCCAAACGACCCAATGGAAACAGGCAGAGGACATCATCGTCAACGGCGCCAACGCCGGCACCCTCGAGGTCTATTACCTCAAGGAGATGCCGCCGAGCGATGAAGGGCCTTTCCTCAAGGAAGAACGTAACCTCATCCACGTCATCGCAGAGAGGCTGGGGCGTATCATTGAGCACCGCCTGGCGGAGACCAGACTCCAGTCCCTTTACGTAGAAGAGAAGCAACTCCGCGAAAGGGTACAGGCGGAGATGCAGCGCCGGATCGATTTCACCAGGAACCTCATCCACGAGCTCAAGACGCCGCTGACATCGTTAATGGCCACCAGCCAGCTGCTTTACGAAGAGGAAACGGATCGGAAGCTCGGCAAGCTGGCCCAGTATGTCTGGGAAGGGGCCAACAGCCTCAATACCAGGATTGACGATCTCCACGATGTCATCAAAGGAGAGACAGGCAAGCTCAAACTAGAACTAAAACCGGTAGAAATGGCTGACCTGTTGACCTCGGTGGTAAACGAGACCCAGGCCCTGGCCGGGCAGAACAACGTGGTACTGAAACTTGATATCAGACGGCCTCTGCCCCCTGTCACGGCGGACGCCGCCCGGGTACGCCAGGTCATCCTGAACCTCCTGAATAACGCCTTCAAGTACGCGGCTGAGGGGGGCAGGGTGGATATCCGCTGTGCCACCAATCAGAATTTCGTTAAGGTAGAGGTCCAGGACCAGGGCCCGGGCATCGCCCTGAGCGAGCAGAAGCACCTTTTCGAGCCCGGATATCAGGCGGCTCACCATGGCGAGGCCGTTGCCGGACTGGGCATCGGGCTGGCCCTGTGCAAGTTGCTGGTCGAACTCCACGGTGGTAAAATCTGGGTCAGGAGCGAGCCGGGCAAGGGCTCCAGCTTTTTCTTCAACCTTCCGGCCCGGAAAAGCCCTGTCGGGATTGAGACGGCCGGTAAATAGGTACAGATGAAAGCGCTACTGATCGAAGACGAAAGAAAAATCATCGATGCCATCAAGGTCGCTTTCGAATTTCGCTGGCCGGACGCAGAGTTAGTCGATAGCACCACCGGCAAAAGGGGCATTGAAATGGTCAAGAGCGAGGCCCCGAATATCGTTATTCTGGACCTGAATCTGCCTGATATCAGCGGCTACGAGGTGCTCAAGGCGTTGCGCCAGTTCTCTTCGGTGCCGGTGATTATCCTGACGGTCCGCTCCGATGATGAAGATATGCTCAAGGGCCTGGAGTACGGCGCCGACGATTATATCACCAAGCCGTTCAATTACATGAATCTGTTGGCCCGGATCAGGGCGGTGCTCCGCCGCACGGAGACCATTCCCTTCCAGGGTGGCCATGATAAGTCAATTAATCCGCGCCTGACTATAGACTTCGTGAACCAGAAGGTGAAGGTGGATAATCGCTCCGTCGCCCTGACGCCGGTGGAATACCACTTGCTGGCCTTCCTGGTACGTAATAAGGACCAGATCCTCCCCTACGACCGCATCATGGACGAGGTCTGGGGCCGGGGGTACGAAGACAATAACGAGAATATCCGTATAGTCGTCCGGCGGCTCCGCGAGAAGCTAGGGGACACCCCGCCCAACATGATTCTCAACCAGCGTGGCACCGGTTACATGTTCAAAAGCTGAACACCGGCCGTCCCATCGTCACATCCTTCCTGAAATACTATCACGATGGTCAGCGCATCGAGTTATTTCTCCGACTCGGCCTTGCCACCAACAATAAAGTTACAATATTGTAACTCAGTGACATATTGACAACTAATTACCGTGTCATGTATATTAGCGGTAAGCGGCAAGCTATTGCCGTATTTCTGGATGTCGCGGGGGTCTCCAATTCAGGATAACGAGCGTAAGCAGTTTCATATCCTCAAGGTCCTGGAGGATGCCAATGGGGCGATGGGCGCCACCCTCATCGCCCGCCGTCTTCATGATATCGGCATCGAACTCGGGGATGTCACCGTAAGGTATTATCTGAAATTGACCGACGAGCGTGGCCTGACGCGCCTCGTCAAGCGACGGGATGGGCGCGTCATCACCGAGTACGGCCGGGCAGAGCTTAAACGGGCCCTGGTAAGTGATAAGATCGGATTTGCTCTCAACAAAATCGAGATGCTGGCTTTCCGCACCGATTTCGATGCCGATAGCCGGACCGGCTCATTACCGGTTAACGTCTCATTCTTCCCGAGTGACACATTTAGCAAGGCGCTTTCCATGATGAAGCCCGTGTTCGAAGGCGGGGTGTGCGTCAGCAATCTGGTGAAGGTGGCCGGTGCCGGTGAGAGAATAAGTGAATATACTGTTCCCGAAGGTATAACAGGCCTGGCGACCGTCTGTAGTATCGCTGTCAATGCCGCTTTGCTCCACGCTAACATACCCATCAGCTCCAAGTTCGGCGGCGTTCTCCAGATGAGGGACGGACAGCCCCTCCGCTTTGTGGAGCTTATCTACTATACCGGCAGCTCCATGGACCCTTCGGAGATTTTCATCCGGGCCGGAATGACTTCGGTCCGCCAGGTCGAAGCGACCGGCAATGGTGAGATACTGGCCAATTTCCGGGAGATACCGGCTGCCTGCCTCCCCCTTACGGCTGAAATCTCCCGGAAGCTCGAAGACGCCGGCATCCGGGGCATTCTGCTGATGGGAAATGTCAGCGAACCGGTATGCCAGATACCGGTAGATATCGGCCGCGTCGGCATGGTGCTTATCGGAGGCCTGAATCCGGTGGCGGCCGCCCGTGAAGCTGGAATGGAGAGTGAGAACCACGCCATGAGTGCCCTGGTCGATTATAAAGACCTCGTCGAATTCGACAGGATCTACGAGGAGAGGTCATAACATCGCTCCGGGTGAATCGAAAAAAGATATCAAGGGCTTGCGCTTAAATATATAAATAAAAAATAAGGAGGAAATCAGTGAACCTGCAACGCCCCAACGCCAATGAAGCTACCAGGACAGCCAATCGCTCCCGGAATGTATCACCGATGAGCGGTATCTGTACCCGCTGTATCGATGGGTGCACCGGCGACTGCGAAGTCTTTAAAGCGACCTTCCGGGGTCGCGAGCTCATCTACCCCGGACCTTTCGGTGAGGTTACCGCTGGAGGCGATAAAGACTACCCGGTTGATTACTCTCATTTGAATATCCAGGGTTATGCCCTTGGTGCCCGGGGCATGCCCCCGGGTGTGGAAGGCAACCCGGACACGGCCACTTTCCCTTCCGTGAACACCGAGACCGGGTACGGCTGGGATATTAAAGTCAAGATGAAGGTGCCTGTCTTCACCGGCGCGCTGGGTTCAACCGAGATAGCCCGTAAGAACTGGGAACATTTTGCCATCGGTGCGGCTATTACCGGTGTGACCCTGGTCTGCGGAGAAAACGTCTGCGGCATCGATCCCAAACTCGAGCGTGACTCCAAAGGCATGGTAACCTCCGCTCCGGACATGGACCGCCGTATCGAGACTTACCGGCGCTATCATCAGGGCTACGGAGAGATCCTCGTTCAGATGAACGTCGAGGATACCCGGCTGGGTGTCGCCGAATACGTCCATAAGAAACACGGGCTGGAGACCATCGAATTGAAATGGGGCCAGGGCGCCAAGTGCATCGGCGGCGAGATTAAAGTCAACAGCCTGGAAAGGGCCTTAGAGCTGCAAAAACGCGGCTATATCGTCACGCCGGACCCTTCGAGCCCCATCAATCAGGCGGCCTTCAACGACGGCGCTATTAAGGAGTTCGAGCGCCACAGCCGGCTGGGTTTCGTCGATGAGCAGGACTTCTACGACGAGGTGGACCGACTGCGCAACATTGGCTTCAAGCGGATTACGCTCAAAACGGGCGCTTATGGCCTGCGCGAGCTGGCCATGGCTATCAAATGGAGCTCACGGGCCAAGATCGACCTTCTCACCATCGATGGTTCACCCGGTGGCACCGGCATGAGTCCCTGGCGCATGATGGAAGAATGGGGGATGCCGGCTCTTTACCTACACGCCGCCGCCTATGATTTCTGCAAGATGCTGGCGGACAAAGGTCAGAAGGTACCGGATATGGCTTTTGCCGGCGCCTTCAGCAGCGAGGACGGCATCTTCAAGGCGCTGGCCTTGGGGGCACCCTTCACCAGGGCGGTCTGCATGGGGCGAGCATTAATGATCCCGGGTATGGTCGGCAAGAACATTGGGCAGTGGCTCAAGGATGGCAAGCTTCCCAATACGGTCAGCCAATTCGGCAGCACGCCGGAAGAGATTTTCGTCAACTACGAGGATGTCAAGAATATCGTCGGTTCCAGCGAGGTTAAAAACGTCCCGCTCGGCGCTATCGGCATCTACAGCTACGGCGAAAAGCTGCGGGTCGGACTCCAGCAATTAATGGCCGGGGCCCGGTGCTTCAGCATTCCGGCGATTACCCGCCGCGAGCTGATGTCCCTTACCGAGGAATGCGCCAGGGTCACTGGGATTCCTTACCTAATGGATGCCTACCGCGAGGAGGCTATGGAGGTCCTCAATAGTTAGACGTCTATCATAGAAATGGATTTCGGCGGGGCCGGGCTTTTCAGCCCGGCCCCACGTTTTTAGGGGGTAATAATCGCATTGTTATTGCATTAATCGCATGATTGCGTTATCCAGTTGGAAAAATCTTTATTTCTCCGGGGCGGTATGATATATTGGCCTATATGTGTATACATAAAATATTAAGCGTGTTCAGAAAGAAGCCTTTATCGATTACCCATCCGGAAGAGCCCCCCGATTACAACCAGACCATGGATAATACGAGTCTGGATGCCGTCTTAAACGAATGGGCGATTAAGTATAACGTGCCGGAGATTCACCGGGACTATTGGAAAACAAAGATCGTCATGACTCTGGATGCTAGTTTACCCTACCCGGCGGCGACGTACGAGCAAGGCGGTGTACGGCACCTGACGATACGTCCGGAGTGGGTCAATCCAGGCGTTATCGCCCACGAACAGGCCCACAACAGCTACTCGCTACTGACCGATCTAGAAAAAGTTGAATTTTCGGCGGCATATACTCCGCTCAAGACGACGGACCCGCTGATTGTATACCTGTATTCGATAAATGCCTACGGACAGACCAATGATATCGAGGGGCACGCCGAGGTATATCGTTATCTCGGTGAAGAGATGCCGGGAGTGTTAAAGAGGTTTTACCCAAAGCTGTTCTAGGCTCTTTAACGTCCTGATTATAAAAAGTCGCCCGACGCCGGAAACGAGCTGGGCCTGTAAAATCATATATACAAACATAGTACCTACTTAAGTTAACGGAACCCAGCGTGGGATTTCCGGAAGGCCAGCATACGGTCGGCGTGTTTTTCGAAGGCCGTTTCGGCCGCCTCTTCCGACGGAGTTTCCTCTTCGATAGATTCGGGTTCAGGTTCTACTCTGTCGGCAATCACCCCGGCCGGCTCCTTTGCTTCTACAGTTGGTGGCGTTGTTGTCATAGGTTCGGTGTCCTCTCCGATCGTTTCAATGGCGGAGATTTTCGTGGCAGGAGGGCTGGCCGCCTTCTTCGGCTTTATCACCGAATCCGGCGGTGTCAGCTTTTTATCAGCCTGCTTGGTTTGACGGATGGCTTTTTCGATAGCCCGGCGTACTTCGCCGTAGCGCCGTCCGGCGATAGCTGTAATACGTTTTAACTCCCTGGTATATCGGGATGGCTCCGGCTGCCCCACCAGCAGGTCGGCCAGCCCCCGGCTCAAGGCCCCTTTTTCAAGCGCCGCACCGATCAGGCTCGCCTTCAGTTTCAGGATTTCGGCGGACTGTCCGTTGAACGTTGCTGGTTCCCGGGAAACCGCTCCGAGGAAACCCTGAAAAAGGTTGGTTCTCAGCGGAACCACTATCAGTGAGGCGAAACCGGCCCTGACGAACGATGCCAGGGCGGGGTCCGCTGCCTTGGCCAGGTCGGTTATGACGATTGTATCGGCTTCGGCCAAGGGCTGCGCCACCTCTTTAGCTACCAGGGATTCAGCGTCACGTTTCATCTCGCCGGTAAATCCCCGCCAGGCGGAAGCCAGAGTTTTGCCGCTTCCGAACACCAGAAGTTGCAGCCAGCCGGTATCCGCTTCCATGATTTCCAGCAAAGCGTCCAGGGCCAGGTCGACAAACCTGTCAAGTTGCTCCGCCGAAGACAGCTTTTCCCGGATTTGCTTGAGACCCGGAAGGCTTTTCTTTCTTCTCACAAGAGCCTACTACCTGTCTTTTTCATCCTCATAACCGCCGTTGCGGCCCTCGCTACAAGCCGAGTTACCCGTGTTTATCTTAAAAATTTCCCTCTAAACAACCCATTAATATCGGCATGGATTGCATAAATAATAAGTAAAAAAATCACGGCACTGTTTGCGTCTACTACTGGAGCGTCCTTCGCGAGGAACGCACGGATTATTTACGAAATATTCATATTCAATCATGCTAATTCTACGCTTTGTTTACCGTTCCGGAGTGATAATGTCAAATAGCTAATGGACAACATCACCATACTCATCGTGGATGATCACCCGATATACCGTCAGGGTCTGGCGCGCCTGTTCGAGCAGGAACCAGGCATTGAATGCGTCGGTACGGCGGCTGATGGCGCCGAGGCCATTCGGCTCTGCAAGGAGCTTGAGCCGGATATTGTGTTGATGGATGTCAACATGCCTAAGCTGAACGGCCGGCAGGCTACCAAGGAGATCCACAAGCTTTTCCCGAAAACAGCCATCATCATGCTCAGCACCTTCGAATATGAGGCCTACGTGCTCGATTCACTGCGCTCGGGGGCCAGCGCCTACATACTGAAGACGGAGCCTTTCGAAAAGATCGTCAGCGCGATACGTCTGGTACACGGGGGAGGCAGCGTGCTGGACACCAGGGCGGCCGATAAACTGGTCCGGCATTTACAAAACGGTGACTCGAATAACGGCCATGACGCCGCCAACATCGATGTCCTGAACCGGCGCGAACTGGAGATACTCAACCTGACGGCTACCGGTCTGAGCAACAAAGGGATAGGCAGCAAGCTTGGTTTGACCGAGCGTACCGTCCAGACCTATCTCTTCACCATCTTCAGCAAGCTGGGGGCCAGTTCACGGACCCAGGCCGTTATCTACGCGATGAAGGAAGGCTGGATCGATATCAACGAGACCTTCGACAAGGCCGAAGGGTAGTTGGTCAGAAAACGGGATTACCAAAGTACTACTCGCCGGTATGACTAATGGCGGATTTTATACGTCATCCTTGCACGTTAGATTATAAATATCGAGGGTTTTTACCATCCGGGTGGAGGTTTGCTAGATGAAGAGAAGTAGCTTAAAAGCCGTTTCACAGCGCCATGACAAGGTCCGATCCCGGGACTCCGGCGATGGCGGGGTGTTCGTAATGTGCATCGACCGGGCCCGATTGATAAAACAGCTCCTTGACGCTATAGATGACCCGTATTTAGTGCAGGAGAGGCGCAATTAACTAAAGAGCTATTCTAAGGAAAGCCGTAGGCCCCGGAACATTCCGGGGCTTTGTCATTTCCGGGAACTCAGGTACATTAAAATCGCGCCACACGCCGCCACGTTTAACGACTCGGCCTTTTCCCGCGCCGTCGGAATACGAAGCCGGAAATCCGCCATCTCCAGAAGTTCTCTCGAGAGCCCCGCCCCCTCGTTGCCCAGCGCCAGGATGATTCTCTCCTGTTTCAGGATGGATATCTCTTCGGAACCATCTAACTCGGCGGCGACCAGTTTGTAACCATCCCTCCGTAGTGACTGGACGAGCCCTGAATAGCTACCCGTCCTCCTGAGCCATACGGAAAGCACCGAGCCGGCCGTGGCCTGGACACATTTCGGGGAAAGGGGATCGGCGCATTTCTCCGTCAGGATAACACCGGAAAAATCGAAGGCCGCGGCCGTGCGTATAAGTGTCCCGACGTTACCAGGGTCCTGGATGTCTTCCAGGAGTAGCACCCTGTTGCCGGGGTACGAAGGCCGCTCCGCAGAGTATGTGCCGGCAGGAACACGGACCGCGACCAGGACACCCTGCGGCGTCCGGTTGCTGCTGATATAGCGTACCTGGGTTTCGGTCAGCCGGCGTACCGGGAATTCGCCAAAATTCGCCTCCGGCTCGCCTACCGTGAGTACCTCGACTATCTCCTGCGGGTGGAGTGATATTACCTGCTTGACGGCCCGGTCGCCCTCTACCAGGAAGGCCCCAGCCTCCTGCCGGGCCTTGGTCCGGGCAAGCTCCCGGTACCATTTGAGCGGCTTTGGCGGTGCCAACACGCGTTCACCCTTTCCTTCGCGCCAGCAGCATCATAATTATTCCACCAGTGATGGCGATGAGGGCCCACAGGTAGCCCTGGAGGACCCAGCGGAACAGGCTGCCTACTGCAACTAACCCCAGGACCCCCGCGATGATGAAGGCAATACCGGTTTTACTGAGGAAGCCCCGTGCCTGCTGGGGTGATCCCGGCTCCTTACGCGTGGCCGAGGCACGGCTCCGCATGGGACCAAGAATTCGGGTTATCAGGGCCACGAAGATAACTACGATGATGATAAGGACGATTTCCAGCGGACCAAGTCTCATGATTTGTCCCCATGTCTGTTTTCTGCCGCTTGTTATAAGGTATCGAGCGTGGAGATGCGAAGATGTGCTAGCGGAAAGGGACGATGGTGACCGTATCGCCTTCTTTCTGTCCCTTGAGAAGCTCGCAGTGCCGCAACGTGGCGAACTGGTTGGTAAAATCCGACTGGGTAAGGTTGAACTTGGTCATGATTTCGGCGGCCGTCACACTCCCCCGGTTCTTGACAAAGGCGCAGATGGCCTGTTGCAGTGAAGTGAGGCCTTCGACACCACTCAGGCCGGAACTTTCCCGGGCCCGCGTGGCGGCATAGACCGCCCAGGGATCGCAGGTACGGTTGGGATTGCGGACATCAAGGTAACAGTCCTCGCAGAGGGTCTGCCCCAAATGGGTGAAGCTTTCCTCTGCGGGGACCTCAAGCTCGCATCGCTGGCATTTCATGAGTTCAGGGCTTTGGCCATCTGTATTTCTTTAACCAGGTCCTCGATGGTGATGGCCGAAAGCGTCAGCGGCGTCATCGTGCCGCGCGAGCCTAACGAGGCGGCCACCCGGGCAACGACGGTGTTATTGGGGGCTTCGAGAATGTTGACAAAGTCGTACTCGCCGAGAAGGGCGTACTGGGTGAGTATCCTGGCGCCCATCTCCTCGACTTCCTTGTTCACTTCCCATATCCTGCCGGGATTTTTCATGATGGTCTGACGGCCGTGGTCGGTCAGCTTGGTTAACATCATATAATACGGCATATCAATCACCTCAAAGGAATGAATTACGAGGTTTTTATGGGGCCTTATGATGAGATTATCTTACACCACCGCTAGCTAGCTGTCAATAAGAGACCTTTCGGCTGGCGCGAATGATGTGCAGGATACCACCGACGAGGGACAGGGACGATATCGGCAAGTAATACTGCGGGTAGTGATTGGTCAGCAACGAAGCTATGAAAAGCAGGGCCCCGCCGCAACTCAGCAGAATGCCACCGGCCAGCGGTCTGTATATCGCCAGGACGGCGAATATAAAAGCCGGAAGTGAATAGAACAGCCCGGTTCCCAATCCAGCCGGCAGCCTAAGAGTAAATACCAGCAGCATAATTATCAGGTAACATAACGTCGAAGCGAAAGAAAAAACACTGGCGGCGATTGCCAGAGGTGTCATTCTAAACACCGGCCTCCAGAATTCGGTAGACCGCCGCTATATCAAGGCTGCCCCGGACCAACTCCGCCAGCTTGTCATACTCACGGTCGCGGGATATGGTGACGCCGTTTTCGCTTTCAGCGAGCCCCCAGAAGCGGCGCAAATTGTTCAGGAATAGCTGCCGGAAGGCATCGTTAGAGAAAAGGCCGTGCAGGTAGGTGCCCATGACCATGCCCCGGTCATCGAGGATGCCGTCGTCATGATCGGCCGGACCCTGGGGCGTGGCACAGATGTGGAAGGCCGGCTCCCCCTTGTTATGGCGACTCTGCCCCATGTGTATCTCATAGCCGCCGATCTCCATTCCGGCGGCGCCGGCCAGCAGGCCGAGGTCGGCCTGCACCGTGGCCCTGACCTGGCGGGTGGACTTTTCCGGGGCGAACTCCGTTGCCACGGGAAGCAGTCCCAGACCGGCAACCTTGCTCTCCCGGGACTCTACCTGCTCAGGATCGAGGATCTTCCGGCCCAGCATCTGATAACCGCCGCAGATGCCCAGGACCGGGGTGCCGGCCCGGGCCCGCGCCAGGATGCTTTCGGCCAGGCCCGACTGATGCAGATAGGCGAGGTCCGCCACGGTACCTTTGGTGCCGGGGATGATGATAAGGTGAGGCTTGGCAATCTGGGAACACTGGTAAACGTAGGTAACATTAGCGCCTTCCGCTTCGAGGGGATCGAAGTCATCGAAGTTGGAGATATGGGGGAGGCGTATCACGGCTATCTCGAGGTCGCCGGTCTTGACCAGCTGTCTTTCATCAAGATAAACGGAGTCCTCCTGGGCGATCCGGATGTCCCGAAAAAAGGGAATCACGCCCAGCACTGGCCGTCCGGTACGTTCTTCGAGGAAGTCCAGGGCAGGCTTTAGCTGGGTGACGTCACCCCGGAATTTGTTAATGATGAATCCCCGGACCAGGTCCCGTTCGGCGGGATCGAGGAGCTCCAGCGTACCGACCAGGGCCGCAAAGACACCACCACGGTCGATATCCCCAGCCAAGAGCACTGGGGTACCGGCCGTTCGAGCCAGGCGCATATTGACAATCTCCCGGTCCTTGAGGTTGACCTCCGCCGGACTGCCGGCCCCCTCGATGACGACGATGTCATACTCGGAGCGGAGACGGTCCAGCGCTGCCGTGACCGTTTCCAGCAGGGATAGGGTATAGTCAGGGTATTCATAAGAGGAGATATTCCGGACGACCTTACCCAGGACGATCACCTGGCAGCCGCTGCCACTGGCCGGTTTGAGGAGGACGGGGTTCATGTCCACGGTCGGGGCGATACCGGCAGCCTCGGCCTGTACCACCTGAGCCCGTCCGATTTCGCCCCCCTCGGCGGTTATGAAGGAGTTGAGGGCCATGTTCTGCGCCTTGAAAGGGGCGACGCGGTGGCCATCCTGGCGGAAAATCCGGCACAATGCCGCCACGATGATACTCTTGCCTACCGACGAGGCGGTGCCCTGCACCATGATCAGTTTGGCTTTGTTCACGTTCAGCTTTCTATGAAGATAAACTGATAATAATTAACTATCGTATCTCGGCGAGGTCACCGGACACTGCCGTATGCACTCGGAGCAGCCGCCGGCGGCATTGAGATAAGCCTCGTAAGCGAACTTGTTGATGCTGTAAGCCTCGCCTTTCTCTGGGAATCCCAGGGCGTGTGATGGGCACTTGAGTAGTAGTCTCCCTCCGTAGCGCGGATATGTTCATTATATACCGATGTTGCTTCGGGTATCACCTCTGGATTTCCGAGGGTCGTGAACGTGTTGGAATGACACTTGAAGTATGAATTCAATGAGGAGGGGATTTAGGGAAAGGGCAATATTTGAAGGAGAATTTTAAGACGCTCTGGACCGGGATGTCGTATCATCGTCCAGTTTGGATATGATGTAGCCGATGCCGGGCCGGGTGATAATGTATTCCGGATTCCTGGCGCTGTCACCCAGCTTTTTTCGGAGCCGGGCAATGTTGACCTGGAGCAGGTGCGGCGCACCGATGTATTCCTCTCCCCAGACCTCATCCAGCAACTGGTCCGGCGTTAAAACACGGCCGGCATTGAGTGAAAGATAGGAAAGTAACCGGTACTCGGTTGAAGTCAGTTTGAGTTCCCGGTTCTTGACCATGACCCGGTGGGCGGTAAAATCGACTACCATGTCCTTGTACCAGAACTTTCCTTTACCCGGCCAGTTCTGGCTGCGGGCGCGCCGCATTACCGCCCGGATACGAGCGGCCAGTTCGCTGGCAGAAAAAGGTTTGGTTACATAATCGTCCGCACCACAATCAAGTCCTTCCACTTTGTCTTTATCCTGGTCTCTGGCGGTCACCATGATTATAGGTACCTGGGAAAATTCACGGATGCGCTGGCACACCGTATACCCGTCCAAATCCGGCATCATTATATCCAGCAGGACAAGGTCCGGCGATTCTTTTTCGAATATTCTTAGTGCGGGATCGCCGCCGCTGGCCATGACCACTTCGAAATTTTCAAGCTCCAGCATGCGTTTTATCATACGCAGCACCCGTATATCGTCATCCACTATCACGACCGTAGGTTTTTTCACGGACATCATTTACACCTCGCGTGGAGTTTCGAACTGAAAGGCCGTTTTCTTTTTATGTTTGTTGCCGGTCGCCCGGCAGCTTTAGCCTTTGTTACAACGGGGAGAGTGAATTTAATCGTGCTCCCCTGACCGGGGGTGCTCTCCGCCCAGATCATGCCCCCGTGCGCCTCCACCAGACGCTGGCATATATATAATCCCAGCCCGACGCCGTTGGCACTTGAGTTGAATCTCTTTTCGATGCGGTACATACGTTCGAAGACATGCTCCAACTCCTCCGGGGCTATCCCGGGTCCCTGGTCGGCTACCTGAACTAGCAGGTCCTTTCCGTATCGTTTGGCTGATATAATGATTTCTGTACCGAGCGGTGAGTACTTCACGGCGTTGTCAATCAGGTTGTCCAGTACCTGACAAATGCGTTTAGAATCGATGTTGACCTTTGGGAGGAATTTATCCAGGTTGACATTAATGGTATGTCCGGTATTCCTGATCATGGCGTCTTCGGCAGTTTTATGGATTAGAGGGGCGATGCTGGTGGCGTATTTCTGTAGTCTGACCAGGCCTGCTTCCAGGCGTGATGTATCGAGGAGGTTGTCCACCAGCCTGGAGAGCCGGTCTGTTGAGCTATCGATTGCTCGGATGTAATCCCTGGTTTCGTCGGCGTCCAGCCGGTCATAATAGTCAAGGATCATGGTGGCATAGCCTTTGATGGTCGCCAGGGGCGTACGCAGCTCGTGCGATACCGCGGCCAGCAGGTCGCTCTTTATCTTACTCAGCTCTTCGTATTCAACGACTTTTCTTTCAAGGTATTTAAGCTCGGATATATCTATAATGTTCCCAAGGATAGCATCGCCACGCAGGTGAATCTGGGATATGGTCTGCATGATCCACTTGCTCTGGCCTGTTTTGCAAATCAGGCGGTATTCACACGGGTATGGGTTCTTTTTCTGTAAGGTAAAGATAATGCTCGAGTTCACGACGTCAATATCCTCAGCGGCGACCAGACTGAGCAGTTCCCGGCCACGGAGTTCTTCCTGGCTGTAGCCGGTGGTTTTCTGAAACTGCGGGTTGGTATGCGTTATGACTCCGTTACGCAGGATGAAAATACCGAAGGGTGAGTTCTGAAAGACCGTTTTGAGTAGTTTTTGGGATTCCTTTTGCTGGGTGACATCCACGGAAATTCCCATTACACAGGGCACGCCGCCGATGTTGATAAGTTCGGCGGAAATCCGCATTATTCGAATTTCCCCGGACTTGAATTGCCATGATAATTCCATGTTACGGACCCGACCGTCTTTCTTGAGTTTTTCGACCATTTGCTGACGTTCTGCCTTTGATGTCCAAAGGCCGATCTCGGAAACATCACGGTCGATTGCTTCCCTGGGGGAATAGCCGGTCCGGGCGTAAAAACTACGGTTGGCATCGATAAGGCGTCCTTCTTCCAGCGTGGATATGGTCACTAAGTTGGGGCTGGCGTGAATGGCCTTGGAGAACTTTTCCTCGGAAAGGCGTAAGGCCTCCACGCTCTGTTGGCTGGCCACAATGGCGCCGATTCGTTCGGCGACGGCATCGAGCAGGATCCGTTCTTCCGGGGAGAAGGCGGAAGGTCCGGTGGTCGTCCCGGCGGCATAACCCACCTCCACGGTACCGACTGTTTCATCGTTCACAACGATTTCCGAGGACATGCCATGATTGGACTGATGGCAATCACCATGAGTGTATGTTTCACCGTTTAGCCTGACCCTTGCCCAGGCAGCGTCCGGATGCCGGAATCCGGCCGGCAGGAGTGCCATGATCTCGTTGATGGTATTCCGTAAGGTAATATTTGGTTTGCGGGTAATCCTGGCGATATCGTAAATACACTTGAGCTCTTTGGCGTGTATATTCGTGTTAGTGATTGCCGTGCTGGTGGCTCTCTTTTTGGTCATCGTTTTCATTTCAGTGCACTCTTGA
Organism: Dehalococcoidales bacterium; assembly: GCA_034414775.1. Classification (GTDB taxonomy): domain Bacteria; phylum Chloroflexota; class Dehalococcoidia; order Dehalococcoidales; family RBG-16-60-22; genus DAOULX01. Next base: position 17,041 of record DAOULX010000043.1, on the reverse strand, counting down.
ATACCATTATTATCAGGTATCGGCCTAAAGAATAGCGTAAAGAATATAAAAAAAGTGCCAAATGTCCATTAATATTTCATAAATATGCTATTAGACCAATAGCCGGGAGTGTTCTGTTAGCTTCAGGAGAATTTGAGTATTAGTTTAATACCTGGTGACGGCGGTGTGGTGGCGATGAATAGCGGACCTTGAATTCGCCAGATGGCCTTCGAAGACACAATCTACATTAAGTTTACGTTGCCTTGGCGACAATTGGCCGGTGCTACCTTGTCCAGCCGATTACTTTCGGATCAGAACTGACATGAAAAGCCTTGTACCTTTTCTTCGGTCTTTTTTAATGTCTCTTCTGCCCGCTTCCGCTCAATAGCTATCGTGGCGATTTGGGCTGACCATTCAAGTATTTCCAGGTTTTCGGCGTCCGGTTCGCCAACCCGGCTGCCGTAGTTGACAATCGTGCCTAGCAGTTCCCTTTTTGAAGAAATAATCGGCTGCGACCAGCAGGAAAGCATGTTGTTCCGCTTAGCGACCGTGATAATGTCTTCTCCCTGGAAAAAAGGGCTGCTTTCCATGTCCGGGATGACAATGCGTGTTTTCCGGTAGGCCACCGGCTTACTGGAGCTATTTCCTTCGATAAAGGGTAGGCCGTTCATCGTTAGTTTTATGAAGTCATCGGATAAAATCGGGCCGGCCGCCTGTACCAACAAACCATTCGCGGGATCCAGGAGCATTACAAAGCCTTTAATTGAAGGATCATATAATTCTACCAATCGCAACATGGCGTCCAATATTTCATTTAATTCAGCACCGTGGCACATAAGCATAAGTATTTGATTTTCTTCCTGTTGCAGCCGCTCGTGCCGCTTGTATTCGGTAATATCGGTGATATTGAGGCTCACGCATGGCTTGCCCTGTATATTAATAATCTCAGCGGAGTATAGACCAACCCGTATCTCCCCGGACTTTGTTCGGGACTGGAACTCCTGGGAAGCGACCTTACCGTTCTCCTGGAGCTGTGTCGCCATTTGATTGAGTTCTTCCTCTTTTACCCACAAGGCCAGGTCAAAAAGGCTGTGACCGATGATCTCCTCAGTGGCATAGCCGGTGAAGCGTGAGAAACTTTCATTAACATCGATAAAGTTCCCTTCGGCGACAGAAACGATACAGATTGCATTGGGACTGGTCATGAAAGCGCTGGAGAACTTCTTCTCGGATTCCTTCAAGGCGCTTTCTGCCTGTTCACGCTCACGGAGTTGACGTTCGATTTCGTGCTGGTCACCCTGACGCGTGGCCGTAATAGCGATTACTAAAATGACCATCAAGAACATCAAGGCTAAGGACTCGGCCGTGTTGGTCACAAAAAGTCCCATGGGCAAGGTAATACCGCTGATTAACAAGACGTACATTGCAGCGACGATGACGGCTCCGCGTAAGGAAAGCAGGAGTATGCAGATAAGCAGCGGCAAGGACAACCAGGGTAGCAGTACCGCTATTTGTTCCGGCTCCCGGCTTAAGAGTATGTTGGTTACGATTGGAACAACCGGGACGCTGATGGCGATAAACTTACCTACGCTGTGATAGCGGGTACGACTGAGACCGTAGCCAGCGAGCAGGACTATTCCGGAGGCCAGGACTAACGGGCGTCCTTCTACTTCCTCTACGATCCACAATCCTGAAAAGATGGAGATAGCACCGAATAGCAGAAAAGCTGAAAGCAACCTGAGATGCCGCCGCTGTATCTCATCTACAGTGGCCAGCGGTTCTACCAGCCATCTTATGAACGTTATTAACTGCCGGTGTGCTGCGGTCAGGGCCGGTGGTTTATTTCCTGGGAGGCTCGTCATTTCTTCTCCACATATCTTTCCATATTAGGGATCGTTACAAGTTAATTATCGTTGTAACCACCCGGCATGTCTGGGATTTGCGTTTTTTCACATCGGCTTTGTAACGCCTGCAATATTTGGTATGGGAAGAAAATCGGAGAATGCTTGCCTCTCAACGCGGTAATGGCCGCCGGGTAGCCGGAACGCCGGGAGTTGCCCACTGCCGATCCAGCGTAAAACGGTGGTATTACTGACGCCGCATTGTTTAGCAACGAGTCCGACCGAGTAGTAGGCGGGTGTTTCCTGTTTGGCTATACTCTGCAAGATCGTCTCCAGAACGCAAGCATGATTTATCCAACACCGCCTTCTGACACAATCGATGTTTGCGGTGCTTTATACATTTGAAGTATATGAATCCCGAGTCACATGAGTATCACATTGAACCGGAAAAAATTAACAGAAATATCACAGCGTCCGAATATATTAAGAAACTGTTACTCACGTTGGGGCAGACTTTACTTCTTGACTATTAGTTAGCCGCCCTTCCCTCCCTCCGGTCGATGGGGAGGAAGGGAAGGGCGTTGAGCAAGGAGGGCTATTGGGAGGTATGTCGTGTACGTGTCCGCCAGTATACTATGCCGATAATGGCCGCGCCGCCCAAAATCGTGCCGAGCAGGATCAACAGGTCGTTAAGCTGCGAATCAGTCGTCGCCTCGGTCTCCGGCATTTCCGGACTAAGTGTTGTTGTAGGTACGGCAGCTTCAGGCGTGGTGGTAACCGGCGCCGATGTCGGTACCTGTTCTGTCGGGGTGGTTTCGGTGGTGGTAGGGCTCGTCTCCACCGGCGCCGGGATGGCTTCGGTAGTCGTTTCTTCTTCCGGTGGAAGGGTCGGTTGACGGACGATAACCTGGGCGACCGTGCCGTTGACATCGAGATCGTAAGTTCCGGCCTTTTCCGGAGTCGTCGTGAATTCCACTTCCTGGCTGGTATGCCCGGCCACCTCGATCTCCTCTGTCGCTACTATTTCACCATCGATGGCGAACGTGACCTGATAGCTACCGGAAATGTCACCAGTGTTGGCGATAGTAGCGGTGACAGTAACGGTCTCGCCTGTTTCGACCTCGAACGGGAGGACTTTCAGGGCTGTGATCTCGAATTTGGCAATCCCGGTATGGGCTATGATGGCGTACAACGAGAAGTGACTGACAGGAACCGTAATGGTGTTCGCCTCAACATCGACGTTTACGCCTTCAAGCTCTACCCAGGTTCCATCCTGCCAGGTGACGATGACCAGGTCTGCTTCATGAGCTGCGGCGGGCACCTGGAAGTCAGCGTAGCTGAAAGTCAGGTTCACCGGTGGATCGAACGTAGTACCATTTGGACCGATATCGTAGACCAGGCCGACAAACTCGTTATTGGCTGACAGAGCAGGTGGCGTCTGGTTTTGTTTGATTGATACCGTATAGATTGGCTGACCCAGTCGGTTGAGTCCGACGGTGTTTTTAGGTATTTCGAGGGTCACTTTACCATCGTCTGACTGTGCCGTGGCGTCTATGACGAACCGGCCATTGTCGTCGGTATATTCGGTCATCACCGTAATCCCGCTAGGGCCGCCGCCACCGCCACCGCCGGAGCCACTGACGACCCGAGATGGGGGAGGTGAGGGTGTACCGATCAGTGTCCAGGAGCTGAAGTGGTCGGGAGTGGCGTAGGCGATCTGGTTGTCGGTATCGATCGTGGTAGTCACCTCGGTCCATTCGCCGGTATCGGGGTCAAGATAGGCTATCTTGAGGTTCTCTTCGGTCAGGCCAGCGGCCTCCAGCTCGGCGAGATCATAGGGGAAGCCGATGTCCCATTCAACGCCGTCAACCGGATTGTCCGACTCGACATTGGTTACCCTGCCGAGCATGTCCGTAGCGCCTTCCGGCAGGTTAGCCAGGGTGTCCGGGGCGACATCGACCTTACTAGGAGTAATGACACTGGCTTCGGAACCTTCGTTGATAATGCCGTTGATGGTAATTTTGTCGCCCCACGGGGCCGTCATATCGATCGGGGTGCTGGAAGTTACCGTGGTCGGATCGAGGCGCGGCGTTGAGAACGGTGTGACCGTCGTCCCTGACGGAGTGCTGATAACCATAACATCCGCATAATGGGTTAGAGCGCCACTTGTCCCGGTGATCCGGAACGTCCAGGTTCCCGGCTGCGTGGTGTTGTCGGCGGTAAACACGACCGCCTGTTTGCCCAGGCCGGTGGTGCTGGATGGCGTCACATTACCGGCTGTGCACGTAATACTGGGCGGCCAGGTGGCATTGGCGGTCGCCATGGCCACGGTGAGGGCGACAGTACCGCTGAAGCCGTTAATAGCCTTAATGCTGACAGTGGTGTTGCCGCTGGAGTTGGCGCTGATAGGTATCGTATTGGGAGCCAGGCTGATGGCGAAGTCCGGAGTGCCTATTGGTGGTACCACGTTAAGCGTGATGGTGCGTGTCTTGGAGATAGCACCGCTCGCACCGGTAATGACCAATGGGTACCTGCCGGCTGTCGCTCCCGCCGGGACGTTAATCGTCAGCTTGGCGGTGGATGTCGTACCGATGTTCGGCGTTACGGTAGCCGACGGTGATAAGCTGGAGGTGGCCCCGTTTATCGCCGTCAAACCGGAGATACTGAGGGTGACTGCCGACTGGAACGTGCCGAGCGGTTCAAGCTTGATTTTCACCGTGCCGGAGCCTCCCCGGGGAACGTCAACCTTCATGGGATTGGCGTAGATTACAAAGGAATTCACGGCCGTGGGTTTCAAGCTAAACGGCTGGTCAATACTGATACCGCTGGTGCCACCGACTACTCGTACCGAATAGATACCCGGGTTCATGGATGGCGCCGTGATAACAGCCGTAAAGGAACCATCTTGGGCGGTGGTGACGCTGGCCGGCACCGTAGCGATACTGGTGCCGGCAAAGGTGATGGTAATAGTCTCACCGGCGGTGAAACCGGAACCGGACACCCTGATATCCGTATCAGCCGGGCCGCCTTGTGGTGAGATGGCCATATTGGCACCGGCCGATGTCACCATGAAGCCAAGTGGAACGGCCCGGAAGACCGTGCTCGAGCCAGCCTCCAAAGCGACGTCATACGGGCCGATGCCTGTTTCGGCGTCGACGTCAATCTGGACGGTAATGACCATATCTTCACCAGGCACCGGGGTCTGTGGAATCGGGGCGACGATTTCCCGGATGCCTCCGGGCATTCCGGCGAACTGGCTGATAATGTTGTCGGAGGTGTCCCGGAAGGTTGCCGTGACGCCGGGAACCAGGTGCCCGACGCTGAACACCACCGGGTCCTTAAAGCCGTTCTTGGAGGACAGTGTCATGGTGGTGTTGCCGCTCTGGCCCCGGACCACTTCGATGAACTGTGGGGAGACGGTCAGGAAGAAGTCGGCGCCGGTGGCCGGGACGATGCTGAAAGGCGTCTTGGCGGCCATGGTGCCGTCGCTGGCCTTGATGATGTACGTCCCGGGCGGTACCTGGTCGGCGGGGGGAACGGTGATCTCGGTGGCCCAGGTGCCGTCATCTTGGACGGTGATGGTGCCGGGGGTAATGTTCATGGGCGTGGCCGCTCCGGGCGGTGCCGCCGATAGAGTTATGGTGGCGTTGGCGGTGAAACCGGCGCCGGAGACGCCGATGTGTTCGCCGGGCCGGGCCTGGGCCGGGTTGATGGTCAGCGTGGCGTGACCTTCGCCGCCGCCGATATCGGGCATAACACCGAAACCGAGCGGCACGATAATGGTCTCACTGCCGCTGACGCCGCGTATGCTCAGCGGGTAGGGTCCGGGTGGCACGCTGTTGGCGACGGTGATGTTCAGGGTGGCGCTGCTGACGCCGCCGGGTGGTACGGTGAGCATGTTGGACGGGGTGAAAGCGGCGGAGATGCCGGGCGCCAGGCCGTCGACGTAGAGCGTCACGTTGGCCGTGCCGGAACCGACCGACTGAACATTAACCTGGGTGGTGCCCTGGCCGCCCTGGACTACCGGCGGCAGGTAGGGCGGTGACAGCTTGAGGATGAACTTGGCCGTAGCGCCCCGTATGGAGAAGGGGCGCGAGTCGTAGATGTAACCCATCTCGGTATCGGCCACGGCGACGCGCACGTCATAAGTGCCGGGGTCGAGTCCCGTCGGCATCTGGAAGACGCCGTTGAAATTGCCGTTGGCGTCGGTGGTGAGGTCGGCGGGAATGGCTACCGGCTGCGACCCGAAAGTGATGCTGGCGACGGCCTGGTTGGGCTGGAAGCCGTTGCCGGAGAAGGTTATCTTATACTGTTTATCCGTATAGCCGGCCGGGGCGTAGTCCGGACTGATGGTGAACTCGGGGACCTGGAAGATAGCCGGCGGCATGACGCCGAATCCGAAGGGTACCATCCTGGTCTCGCCGCCACTGACGCCGCGGATGGTCAGAGGGTACTGGCCGGTCGCTGTCGAGCCACGGGTGGTAATCGTCAACTGGGTGCTGGTAGAGCCGCCCGGCGGCACGGTTATCAAAGCGGTTTCAAAGTTCCCCGTGACGCCCGGAGGCAGGCCGTCCACATAGAGCTGGATGGTAACCGATTGTCCGGTGGATTTGACGAAAATGGTGGTACTGCCGGATTCGCCCTGGGCGACGCCGGGCAGAAAGCCCGGGACAACATCCAGGTTGAAGGTCACGCCGGCGTCCTCAATAAAGAAGGGCTTGGCGATGAACACCGGCTGCATGCCCGGTTTGCTGGCCTCGACCTCAATCATGTATTGGCCGACGCTGTATTCGCTCGGCACATTGAAGACAAGGTTGGCGTCGCCGTTCTCATCGGCGGCGGTGCTGGCAGGTATGGGCATCTCGCGGCCGGCGAAGCGTACGTGAGTGATATTAGCGCCCGCCGGGAAGTCCGTGGCGCTGATGTTCACCTTGGTCTTGACCGGGCCGCTGTTCGGGTTAACGACTATCTCGGGGAACCAGACGCCCTGCTGTTCCATCCAGGTCGTATCCATGAATTCCCCGGAAGGCTGGATATCGAACTCGATGTGGGCGTAGAAAGTCTTGACGTTACCGCTGATGGTAGCTGTGCCTAATATCTCAGCGCCGTAGTGGCCGGGCGGGATGCCGTTGGGCGTCAGGGTGAGGGTGGCGCTGCCGCTGTCCCCGGGCGAGACGTTGACCTGGCTGGGGGATAAACTCGTAGTGATACCCGGTGGTATCTTCTCCACGGTCAGGCTGACGTTAGCACCGGCGCCGAGCGAGGTAACGCGTATGGTGGTGCTGCTGCCTTCGGGAGGTATCGGTGGCAACCAGTCGGGGTCGGCGCGGAGGGTAAAGGAGGAGTCGGCGGAGGTAACCTGGAATGGCTTCATGATAAAGACGGGCGGTTCGCCGGGTTTCTGGGCCTCGACTTCGACGTCATACCAGCCAGGGCCGATGGTGCCGCCCCAGATTGTCTTGGGGACGTTAAAGACGAGTGTAAAGTCGCCGTTCTCATTGGCGGCGGTACCGGCGGGGAAGGGGAGGTCCATACCGGCAAAGCGGAGGTGGGTAACGTTGGCGCCGGCCGGGAAGTCGGTAGCGGACACGGTGACCTTTTTACCGGCGGGGCCCACATTAGGATTCATAACATATTCGGGGAAGTAGAAGAGGTAGGCATCGTCGGAGGTCATCCCCATCTGGTCCATCATGTCGTTCATATCCCAGGAAGTAAAGCCTTCCGGCGACTCGACGTCGAACTCAAGGTGGGTGTAGAAGGTCTTGAGGTTACCGCTGATGGTAGCAGTGCCCATTATCTCGGCGCCGTAGTGACCGGGCGGTATGTTGGTGGGTGTCAGGGTAAGGGTGGTACTGCCGGTGCCACCGGGTGAGACGTTGACCTGGCTACTGGCGAAGCTGGTGGTGATACCCGGTGGTATCTTGTCCACGGTCAGGGTGACGTTAGCGCCGGCGCCAAGCGAGGTAACGCGTATTGTGGTGCTGCTGCCTTCGGGTGGTATTGGCGGCAGCCAATCAGGGTCGGCGCGAAGGGTAAAGGCGACGTCCGCGGAGGTAACCTGGAAGGGTTTCATAATGAAGATGCCCGGTTCGCCGGGTTTCTGGGCCTCGACCTCGACGTCGTACCAGCCGGGGCCGATGGTGCCGCCCCAAATGGTCTTGGGGACGTTAAAGACGAGGGTAAATTCGCCATTCTCATCGGCGGCGGTGCCGGTGGGGACGGGGAGGTCCATACCGGCGAAGCGGAGGTGAGTAACGTTAGCGCCGGCCGGGAAGTCGGTAGCGGACACAGTGACCTTTTTACCGGCGGGGCCTATATTGGGGTTCATATTGTATTCGGGGAAGTAGAAGAAGTAGGCGTCGTCGGCGGTCATCCCCATCTGATCCATCATGTCGTCCATATCCCAGGAGGTGAAGCCTTCCGGTGGCTCGACATCGAACTCCACGTGAGTATAGAAGACCTTTTCCTGGCCGTTGACCGTAGCGGTACCCATAATCTCGGCGCCGTAGTGACCGGGCGGGATATTGGTGGGCGTCAGGGTAAGGGTGGCGCTGCCGGTGCCGCCGGATGAGACATTGACTGTGTTCGAGGAGAAGGACGTGGTAATGCCTGGTGGTATCTTGTCCACACTAAGGGTGACATTGGCGGCACTTCCCGTTGATCTGACGCGGATTAGCGTGGTGGCGTTGCCGCTGAGTGGTATCGGCGGCAGCCAGTCGGGGTCAGCGCGGAGGGTAAAGGCGACGTCGGCGGAGGTAACCTGGAATGGTTTCATAATAAAGATGGGTGGTTGGCCGGATTTCTGGGCCTCTACCTCGACGTCATACCACCCGGGGCCGATGGCGCCGCCCCAAACGGTCTTGGGGACGTTGAAAATGAGGGTAAAGTCGCCGTTGCTATCAGCGGCAGTACCGGTGGGGACGGGGAGGTTCATACCTGCGAAGCGGAGGTGGGTAACGTTGGCGCCGGCTGGAAAGTCGGTCGCCTTGATAGTGACCTTGGAGTCCGCCGGGCCCATATTAGGATTTAGTACGTATTCGGGGAAGTAGAAGAGGTAGGCGTCGTCAGCGGTCATCCCCATCTGGTCCATCATGTCATCCATATCCCAGGAAGTGAAGCCTTCCGGCGGCTCGACATCGAAGTCCAGCGGTATGCAGAACTCGGACTCGGCTTCGGTGGGGATGTCCTTATCGAGCATCTGGTTGGCGTTGCTATCTATCCAGCCGACGATGGTTATCATATAGTGGCCGGGAGAGGCACCCTGGAGGTAGAAGTCCTTGGAGGCCTGCCCTCCGGAGGGAACGGTCACGTTAACGGTTACAGGACCGTCGGTGGTATTCCAGTGGGGCGAAGCGCCGCCGGGTATGCCCCAGCCGTTCATATTTTCCATGATGGCCAGGGTGACGTTGACGCTATTATAGCCGAGGGCCTTTACCTTGACCTTGGTCTGCCCGAAGCTCCCCGGCGGTATCGGGGGGAGCCAGTTGGGGTTGGCTTCGAGGCTGAAGGCGGCGTTCTCCCTCACCAGATTGAAGTCCTGGCCGATATCCTGCCACCAGCTATCCTTTTCCATGTGGAAGTTGACCCAGTAGAAACCACCGGGAGGCAGATGCCAGGCATCTTGGACGATGAAGGAACCGGAGATGCTGCCGGTGGAGTCGGCGGTCACACCGCCGGTAGGCAGGGGCACGTTATTGCCGGCAAAATCGATGCGGGTCATGTTGGCACCCGGCGGCAGGTTGGTACCGGTGTAGGTCACCTGGGTGCCGACCGGACCGCTCTTGGGCGAGAAGAAGATATCCGGGAAGTAGTAGCCCTGCTCGTTCATGTCGTTATAACCCGCCGGGGGCCCTACCTGGAACTCCATATAGAAGTCGCGGCGGTTCTGGGCGGCGTCCACGGCGACAATGTTGAAGGGGTAAGGCCCGGGCGAGACCTCTTCGGAGGCGACCAGCCTCAGCGTGGCCGTGGCGGAGCCGCCGGCGCTGGTGACGTTGACCGTCTGCGACGCCGGGGTCCAGTTCTCGGAGATGGTCCCGAAGGCGGTATAGAGCCCCTCAACACTCAGGTTGACCAGCGGCGTCTTGCCGGGCAGGCCTTTGATGGTGATGGCGATCTGGCGCCCGTCGGGGTCACCGGCGGGGACGGGCTCCAGCCAGTTGGGACTGATGTCGATAGAGAAGGTGTCGTTGTTGCTCATGATATGGAAAGGCATGTTACGCATGACGTTTTGCACACTGACGTCGAGCGGCTGAGGACCGGAAGGCAAGCTCGGTACGGTGATGACCGCCGAGAAAGCCCCCGTGTCATCGGTGGTGGTGTTCACGGAGGGGGTGACGTCGGTGGGGCCGAGACGGATGAAGTCCAGCGGCTGGTTCTTGGGGAAGCCGTAGCCGCTAACGGTTATCCGGTCGCCGGTCGAACCGAAATCATCGGAAAGGGTGATCATGGCCATACCCATGTCCATGAAATCGGAGGACGGCGTCACCTCCAGGGTAAAGCCGGCGAACATCTCCTCGGAGGGATCGGCCGCGTTGTAAGCGCGGATCGATATCGGGTAGTTACCCATCGGGGTGCCGCTCGATATGTTAAGGCGCAGCTCGCGCCCTTCCATGCCACCGAAGGACGGCGTCACATTGGCGCTGGTGAAGCTTGCGGTGACGCCCATGGGCAGACCCTCGACGAGCAGGATCACGGTGGGGCTGGGGGGCGATGTTACCAGGGACCTTACCTGTATGTTGACAAAGGCACTGTCTCCGGCCGGCCGGGCCAGCCAGCCCGGCGAGGCCATGACGCTGAACTTCTGGTCGCCGGAAACGACCTGGAAGTCGAAGCCGCCCATAAGGCCGCCTATCCATATGTCCACCGGATAATTACCGGGCCCGGTGGGCATACCGAAAGCGGTATCGGGTACGGTGAAGACTCCGGAGAAAGTGCCGTCACTCGCAGTGGTGATGGGATTATCGCCCAGAATGTCGGTCTGGGCGAATGTAAGGCTCTCGACGGGGGTGTCAGCCGGGAAACCGGAGCCCGAGAAGGTAATCGTATCACCGACCTGGCCATAGCTGGGAGTTAGCGAAAGCATGCCCATGTTATAGCCCTCGGGAGCCATGACGGCTAGCTCCAGGTCGATGCGGACCGTCTTTTCGCCCTCGTCCCAGGCGCCGTTCGAATTATCGTCGACCCAGCCTTCCAGGGTGGCGGGGTACTGCCCCATGGCAATCATGTCGGGCAGGACGAGCCCCAGATCGAAGTTGTTCTGTCCGCCCGGAGGGGCGCTGATACTGAAGACGGGCTGCACGAGGCCGTTCCAGGTGGTATCGACGCCGGGTGGCAGCCCTCTAACGGCCATCTTGACCGTTGGGGAGGCGCCGCCCAGGGCCCGGAGCAGACCGGAGGTCCTGACCTCGGTGCCGGGGCCGCTCTGGAGGAAGTTGGGCGAGAGGCTGAGAGAGAAGGTATCGTCAGAGCCGTAGATATAGAACGGTACTTCGGCCTGCTTCGATCCTACGTAGACCCTGACGTCATAGGTGCCCGGGGCAATGGGCTGACCGCCCAGGGTCGCGGGCACGGAGAAGGCCCCGGAGAAAGAGCCCGTCACCGAAGTGGTGATGGCCTGGCCCAGGGTGATATTGGCGCCGGCAAAGGTGATGCCGGCAACCGGGGTTTCGGGCGGGAAATTGCTGCCGCTGAACGACACGCTGGTCCCCGCCGTTCCAGTATTAGGATTAAGCGATAGTATCGGCATATCATAGCCGGAGGAAGCCCCGACGTCCAGCTCCAGGTTACGTATCTCGGTCTGGTTGCCGGAGATAGCCTTCACCGCCAGGGAGTAGTGTCCCATCGATGTAGATGGTTTGGGCTGGATCTCCAGCGATGATGTCATGGAGCTGCCGATGGGAAGGGTGACGTTCCTCGACGCCTGCCAGTTACCGCCATCGAAGCGCCACTCGATGTTCGGCGGTCCCTCGACTCTGAGGGTGACGTTGGTCGAGGACGTGCCGAACGCCTGAAGATTGACCGCGACACCGGTTTGTGTACCAGGCGCGACCTGAATCATATTGGGGGAAAGGTTGACATTGAAGCTGGAATCGTCACCGACGAGCCAGAAATCGACCACGGCGATACGGTCATCGGGGTAGGTGCCCACGTTGACCTCCACGGGGTACGTGCCCGGCGTCAGGCCGGGCGGCACTTGGATGACGGCGGTGAATGAGCCGGCGCCGTCGGTAGTCACGCTGGGTATTGAGCCAATCCGGTCGTTTTCCTGGTTGGGCGGCCCGAAATAGAGGTGGGTAAGAGGCTCGTTGGGCTGGAAACCGTTACCGCTGATAGTTATCCAGGTCCCCTGCGAGCCGGTGTTGGGACTGAGATAGATGGAGGTGACGCCCATGCCGGCCGGGGGTGCCACGTCCAGCTCCAGTGGGAAGCGGTGTACTTCATCACCGCCGGATTTCTGTCCCCGGATGGTAATGGTATAGTGGCCGGTCGGGAGCCAGTCGGTGACGTCCAGCTCTAGATTCGTGCCGATGGTGCCACCGGGGGGCGCCGTGATGTTAGCCGAACCGAAGGTGGTGTTAATATCGGGCGGCACCCCCTCAAGGGCCAGGTTGACCGTCGGTGATGTAGAGCCGACCGCCTGGACCTTGACCATAGTGGATATGGCCATGCCCTGTTCTGTCCAGAGGAAGGCCGGGGAGGCCTGCAGCACGAAGGTATCGCCGGGGCCGGTGATGGTAAACGATTTCATCATGAACTTATCGTAGGGCATGGTGCCGACCCGGAACTTGACGTAGTAGGTGCCGGGCGGCAGTACGGCCGGGACACGGAACGTCCCGGAAAACCTGCCGGCGGAATCGCCGGAGGTGGGTACGTTAATCGTCGGAATGCTCTGACCGGTGATCAGGTCGAGCTGCCCGAAGGTTATCTCGGTGACCTGGCTGGGGGTGCATTCCGTGAAGCCGGAGCCGGTAAAGTTAACGTTCTGGCCATTGGCCCCGTAAGATGGACTGAGGGTAAGCTGGGTCATGCCGAAGCCAGCCGGAGGTTGTACCGTCAGCTCGACATCGGCCCTCTGCTCGTCGCCCCCGTTGACCCATCCCTTGACGGTGATGTAGTAGGTGCCGGTAGGGGCCGTCAGGTTGGCGGTCAGGTTCAGGTTCCGCGAGGCCGAGCCGCCGGCAGGGACGGTGACAGCGTCATCGCCGGTCGCCGGGGTGTTGTTGGCCAGCGAACCGAACCGGTAAGTAAGCCAGGGCGGTACACCCTCCAGGGCTAGGTTGACGGACGGACTGCTGCCGCCCATGGAGAAGATATTAATCGAGACCGAAGAGGAATTACTGCCCTGCTCGGTGACGACTTCCGTTGACCACGGTGAGACATCGAGATTGAAGGTCTCGCCGGTGCCGAGGATCTGGAAGTCCCTCTCGTCGAATTCGCTGGTGGACAGTACCTCGGCCCTGATGCGGTAGTTACCGGAAGGTATACCGGATGGAATGGTAAAGGTACCGGTAAAGCCGCCGTTACTAACGCTGATGGTGGACGGCGTGGTCTGGAGTATCGTGCCGGAGAAGGCCTCGGTGATGGTCACGTTCTCCCCGTTGCAGGAAGGTGGGAAGTTGGCGCCGCTTACGGTAATGGTATCGCCTTCCTGGGCGTAAGACTGCGAAAGAGAGATACTGGGGCCCCACTCGGCCGAGGGCTGGACATCCAGGTTGATGTTGGTGACCTTGTTGATGGCCGGTTCAGCGCAGGTGGCATCGACGTTGAGCTGGTACATGTCCGGAGAGATCCAGTCCGCTGCGGTGATGGTCAGGACGGAGGAGGCGGTCCCGCCGGCTGAGGGCGTAACGTTGGCGGCGGAGAGGCTGCGGTTTATCCCGGACGCCGAGCCAACAGTTAGGCCGACCGGGGCGTTGAAACCGTTGATCGATGTTACGTAGATGGTGACGTTAGCTGATTGTCCGGGAGTTACCGAGACGAACTGTGGCGATGCGGATATATGGAAGTCCGGCTCGGCACCGGAGGTAATGGTGAGCTGGCATACGGCCATAGCTTGGTCGGCGGTCGCTTTTATAGCAAATTGACCGGTGGACATATTATCGGAAATGGTCATCTGGTAGCTCCAGGTGCCGTCTTGGTTGACCTGCCCGCTGGCGATCTCCTGGCTGTCATAAGGGCCGGAGTCCCACGTCAGTGTGATGTTGGCGCTCGATGGGAACTGTGAGGCGAACAGATTGGTCTGCCCGCCGGGGCCGACCATCGGTGGTGACGCCGAAAGCAACGGCTGGCCGGGCACCCCGATGATAACCGTGAAGAAGAAGCCCCTCTGCAGGCCGCCGTAGGCGGAAGACTGGGCGTCAAGTCCGCACTGGTAAGTGCCCGAAGGCATCATGCTGCCGGCCCCGATGGTCAGGGTGACTTGCTGTGTCTGTCCGGCCGCCAGGTTGACCTGGGCGGGAGAAGTGAAGGAGTAGTTCTCAATCTCCGGGGGGCCGCCGAAATGCAGGTCGACGGTGCCGGTAAAGCCATTGACCGAAGTAACATTGATCGTCTCGGTGATGTTGGCACCGGCGGCCAGCATGAAGGAAAACCGCCCCTCACTGTGGACAATGTTGAAGTTCGGTACCGGCGATAACTGTAAAGCAAAGTCAATCGTCTGCTGCTGGTCGGCAACAACATCGATACCGGTCTGGTTGGCGGTGACGAAGTCCTGCGATTCGGCGGTGAGGGTGTATCCCTGACCGGGGGGAACCGTCAGGGAGTACTGGCCGTTGGCAGCGGTCGGCTCCGAGTTATACTGGGAGTCCGGGCTGGCCGGTAGAAACGCCCGAACGAGGGCATCCTGAATCGGGCTCGATAAATTATCGGTAACCGTACCGTTGATGGTACCGCCGTGCTCAAGTGAAAAATTAACGGTGGTGGTGGCGTTTTCGGTGACGGTCTGGCCGGTTACCCGCTGGGAGACCAGTCCCGGGGAGCGGGCTTCCACCTCGTAGTCGTAGCCGGCCGATACGTTCACAGAGTAATCGCCGTTCTGATCCGTATTAATATAGGTAATCGGCGGCGATGAGCCGGACGTAAATACATAAACTGTACTGTTTGGGGCGGGATTACCGGTGGAGTTATCCGAGATATGACCGGCGATGGTGCCGGTGGCGTCGGCCAGGGCAGGGATGGGGAGTATCCCGGCGACGAAGATAGCGACTACCAGGACACGTAAAAGCAAATTGAGCGCTAAGGAAAATGGCTTTCTTTTACTGGACATGTTTGTTTACCTCCTGGTAAAAGGATGCGATGGAATAAAAGAAAGGACCGTTGTTCGGCTGGTTTTTAGACACTGGCCAGTCCATTGCCATTCACCGGGATACGGTGCTGGGCCGCAAATGAAAAAAAATCATCCCGATGAATGCGGTTTTGGCCCCCGGGAAGCCGAAAGGCTGCCAGGTTGCCTTTTTCAATCCATCGCAGTACCGTTACCTTGCTGACACCGCACTGCCGCGCGACGACGCCGGTGGTAAGGTAGACCGGGTAGGTTGTTACTGACTTCGTTTCCAATTTCTGCCTCCTGTAAATCGTCAATGAGCAATGACCGGATCCAACGGTCCGGTTTCTGACGCATAGTACGCCGTGAACTATTTTGACGAAATTTCCTAGGAATACTTTACTCTCGGGGAATTACAGTCGAGTCACAAAATACAGCGTGCCGGTTACAAAAAAGTCACATTCAATAGCTGAAGAACAATATTATGCAGCCATAGGCTGAGGCGATCAAGGAGTGCTCGGGTAAAGATGACAAAAACGGAAGTAGAGCGTGGGTTAATCCAGTAAAAACGGGGATATTCGAAAGTGGGGTATGGATCGCTGTGGAATGCCCGGCAGTTATGGTGTCTTAAGGTGTCTAATCGCCGATGTGGAAGCTGATCACACCGCCGAATTCGGAATCATTGCGGAAGGACAGGATGATATATATCGAGTTATATAGCTCAAAAGTGCTGTAGAGTTCGATATCGGCCGAGGTATCTCCCGCCTCGATGTAGCTGGAGATATCGAAAGTATCAAGGTCAATACCGTTGATATAAGGATCGTCCAGGGCGTTGGAATACGAGTTCCAGACGTTGTTGGCCGGATTGATTCCATCGCTTAAAGAATTGCCGTTGATGTATACTCCATCTCCGGTGTAACCGTAGTCCCCCTCGCCAACGAAGAAGGTAGCGCTACTGCCGGTGGTGTCGTCCGGCGCCAGGAACCCGCTGACCGGTAGTTCTAGCGATTCATCGAACAAGAAGATGAAATCGTCATAGAGATAGATCTGGTGCCCCAGGGTTTCGGGGCTTGTATATATCAGTATCAGCGACCAGGCGCAGTAGGTGAATTCACGATAGCTGCCAGCGTAGTCGGACGGGATGGCCAGCGGATAACCGGTCGAGCCGCTGGGATAAAGTGTAAAGGAGTAGCCGGGATCGCCTTCTCTGGGCTCGAGGACATGCCCCACGGTATAGGTGCCGCTGCCGTTGCTGCCGAGATCTTCGTCGGCGATCATCTGTTTCACCAGGTCGGTGGCGTCGTATGAGCAGGAGTATGACCAGGTACCGGTGGGATTACCATTGTTGGTATTTTCCTGGAATTGCTGATTGCCGGCAGTAACCTCGACTCCGTTAAAGATAACCCTGTCCACGCCCATGTCTTGCTGGGATATGGTGATATCGTCGATGTAGGCGTAGCTGTCGGAGCCGGACATCTGGTCCAGGTAAAACCTAATCTTGAAGCCGGATGTCAGGTAGGTATTAGGGATAATGTAGGTGAAAGGGCTGTCAGGATTATCGTTGTGGAAGGCCTCTATCAGTGTACTCCAGCTAGCTCCGCTGTCCCTGGAAAGGGCGAATTCCAGGCCGTCCGCTTGCCCCAGGTTGCCATCCTCATCTTGATCCCAGGAGATGGTCATCATGGTGCCCCAGTATTCGCTCAGGTCCAGTGGTGAGGACATGGTAAGGTAGCGGTCGTCCTCGCTATTGGCAGGGTAATGGTGCCCGCGGAACTGGCCGTAAGAGACATCCCAGTCGCCGCCGGGGCTCCAGCCGCCGCCACCGGAGACGGAGATATCGATGTCATCGATGTAAGCGTATTCCGTACCCCAGTAGTCACTGCCACTAAATCCGTCAAGGTAAAATCTCAGCTTAAAGCCTGAAACCAGGTAATTATTGGGGATGGTGTAGGTAAAG
>DAOULX010000042.1:0-77823 GCA_034414775.1 Dehalococcoidales bacterium | reverse complement strand
GGCCTTCCCCGATAGCTCAACGGTAGAGCGGGCGGCTGTTAACCGCTAGGTTCGTGGTTCGAATCCACGTCGGGGAGCCAGAAATCCTCTACTCATCTCCCCACTGGTACTTATACCGTTTGGCCTTCAGCTTTTCAAGGTCGCAACGGAAACACAGGCCGTTATGGCAGCAGATGACCGCCCCGCATCCGGGACAGCGCCACTTCTCCGCCTCTTTATCCAGAAAGGCCGCCATTCCTCTGTCCCGGATGTATTCCAGGTTTTCTATCATACTCATGTGGTATTTTGTTCGGTAGCGTTTATCAAGGCTTCGCAAAGTCGGGCAGGGAAAATCCGGACATTCGTGGCAGAAAGCCACCTGGCCGTCACCAAGCCGTTGGCACCGCTTCTTTAAAAAGGCACAGTTCTTGCCGCGAGGCCGGCAGCCAGCGCAGTAACTTCTCAAGATTCCCGTCTTTTTCAGGTCGTATTGCTGTGCCAGATAAGCACTGCATAAAGCACAGTTCATACCGCATGGTGCGATGAGTATCTCTTCCATGTTCACCGCTTCTATCAATCCAGCTCGAAGTAAAGAGGGAAGCGACCGGCTTCCCTCAGTTATTTTTATGATTTGCCCCGGTCGTCAATTACCTCAGTAACGAATTCCATCTATTGAGGAGATATGGTACCGGTGTACGGCTCCGGAGCGCCGGGACTAGAGCTGTATCTCTCTGAGGTCCGGGCTGAAAATAAGTTTCGGCTCGGTAAGGGCCTGGACATCCTTGGGATCGATGCCCGGAGCGACTTCTTCCATTACCAGCCCTTTTTTGGTTACCCGGATTACCGCCAGGTCCGTGACGATGAGCGTAACGACACCTTTAGCGGTAAGTGGATAGGTGCACTCCTTCATAATCTTCGGCTGGCCGTCATTGGTGGTATGCATCATGGTGACGATCACTTCCTTGGCGCCGACCGCCAGGTCCATGGACCCGCCGATGTTGCCGATATTGTCCGGCAGTCCTCGCCCCGGATTCTGCCACCCCGCCAGATCACCCTTCTCCGAGACCTGGAGTGCCCCCAAAACGGCGGCGTCCATATAGCCGCCGCGAATCATGGCGAAAGACTCGCACTCGGAGAAATAGCAGCTCCCCGGCAGCTCGGTAACCGGCTGGCAGCTGGCGTTGATAAGGTCCTGCTCTACCTCTTCTTTACTGGCCAGCGGCCCCGTATTCAGCATGCCGACCTCGGCCTGGAGCACGATATCCCGCCCTTCAATCCAGTCCGAGACAAGGGTTGGTATCCCTATGCCCAGATTGACATATGTACCGTCTTCCAGCTCATTGGCTACCCGAAGCGCCATCAACTCCCGCGACAGCCCCCTAAGTTTTGCGTTAGCACACATATTTCAAATCTCCTGAATGTGAAATCAATCGATAGAAGGGAAGTATGTGGGCCGTTCGACCTTGACGACCCTCTGGACGTAGATTCCGGGCACGTGCACCATATCGCCCTCGATCTCGCCGGGCTCGACGATGTTTTCCACCGCCGCGATGGTAATTCTAGCAGCCGCGGCCATTTCCGGGGTATAGTTCCTGGCCGTCATATGGCACTGGAGATTACCCATACGGTCGGCCTGGTAGGCGTAAACAAAGGCGTAATCCGGCTTCAAGGCAAACTCCAGCAGATGCTCACGTCCGTCAAAGACCCGTTTCTCCTTGCCGGCCTCGACCACGGTCCCAACACCGGTAGGAGTATAAAAACCGGCGATCCCGGCCCCCGCCGCCCTGAGCTTTTCAATGAAGGTCCCCATGGGGTATACTTCCATCTCCAGCTTTCCGGCACGCACCGCTTGCTCCGTCGGGGACTCAGCACCGCGGCTTGCCGAGCGATAGAAGGGATAATTACAGATTGCCTTTTTGACCTGCTTGTTGCTGACAAGCTGGTTGATATCCTCGTTGCCCGGCCCCATTTGCATACAGATTATCGTCAGGTCCTTGGCTCCCTGCCGGGCCAGCGCCTGAATCAGGGGTATGGGCGTCCCGGCGGTAAAGAACCCGGCGATAGCGATAGAAGCCCCGTCCGGGATGTCCTTGACAGCTTCATCTACATTGGGATAGGTCTTGTCCAAGATTACTTCCTCCTGAGCTAGGCCTTCTTACAAATTTCGTATCCGATCAGACTGAGTGCTTCCTTCATAGCCATCTCCATGTTGCTGAAGGATTTAACCAGTCTGAGGTCGCCCAGGAGAGGCTCCATAGCCCGGGCCAGGTTTATCTGCATCCCCACGATAATAGTGGTGGCCCCAATAAGATGAATGGTGCGAATTACCTTAGCTAGTTCACCGGCCACCTCGGTACCCTCGATGATGGCCGACGTAAGGTCGATAACAACCACGCACGACTTGACCTTCTCAATGTGGTCCAGCAGTCCGGCGGCGATTTCTTTGAACCGCTCGATATCGACCTCACCGACCACGACGCTGACAGACAGGCCGGAGTATAGCTCGAACACCGGGGCGGATATGCCCTTTCCGGACGCCAGTTTTGCCTCCAGTTGTTCGAGACGGGCCTTGACACCTGCTTCGGCGCCACTCCAGGGACGATACTGGGCGAAATAACCGACACCGCCGATATATTTCCCGGAGCTGTCGTACAGGTGCGAGGCCGAAACCCTTACCGGTACCAGCTTGCCGGACTTCGTCTTCGTCTTAGTCTCCATATCATGAATGGTACCGCCGGCCTGATAGATCTTTCGGTTGGCCTCCCGGGCGGCTTCGACATCCTCGTATACTTCGACGATGCTCTCCCCGATGAGTTCGTGCATGTCGCGCTCGGTGAGTTTACAGGCTTCTTTATTGGCGAACTTAATGATCCCATCGGCATTAATGGCGAGTATGGCGTCCGGGCAACCATTAAGCAGGGCCTCCAGATGCCCTCCACGGTGGGCTGTCCGTTGTTTTTCCATTACCATTACCTCCTGTCTTTACAAAACAAGTTCGGTGAGATGAAGTATCAAATGGCGTTTCATCTAAAGTATATATACAGGAATCGAAAGTTGTCAAAAAATTGACAATGGTCCCCTTTCCTCATTTTCGTTTGTAAATTCGCCTGCCATCTTTTATCATTAAGATATCGCGTAATATGAAGGACCCGAGTGACGCAACGGACACCATTACCTTCCTGGGAACGGCGGGTGCCCGCTTTATGGTGAGCCGGCAGCTAGCGGCTTCCGGGGGGATGTGGTTCAACCTCGGCGGTACAGAGATTCTCATTGACCCCGGGCCCGGTAGCATCGTCCAGTCCACCAAGAGAAAGCTACGCGGCGATAAGCTCAACGCCATCATCCTTTCCCACCGGCACCTTGACCACTCCGCCGACGTCAACATCATGATCGAGGCCATGACCAATGGCGGCTTCACGAAAAAAGGTTGGCTCTACGCACCGGCGGACGCCCTCGACGTTGAGCCGGTGGCTTTCACCTACCTGTGGGACTTCATGCAGGGTGTCAGGAAGCTGGAGGCGGGAGGATCTTACACAGTCGGCAATATCACTTTCAGAACTCCGGTCAGGCACGTCCATCCCGTCGAGACCTATGGCATGGTCTTCGAGGCGTCCGGTCACAGGTTCTCCTACATCGCCGATACACGTTATTTCGAAGGCCTGGCGCAGGCCTACGCCAGCGAGATGATTATCGTCAACGTGGTCTTTCTTGACCCCCCAGCCCGGGCCGACCACCTGACGATACCTGACGTCAGCCGGCTGGTCAGCGAGATAAACCCGAAGATCGCCATACTTAACCATTTCGGGATGCACGTCTGGCAGGCCCATCCCTGGGAAATCGCCGAGCGTCTGACCCAGGAGACTGGTGTTAAGGTCATCGCCGCCAGGGACGGCATGAGGTTCGATCTGGCACGGCTGGATGGAGAGCTACAGAGCAAAGATGGAACTTGAACGATTCGAAGAGCTGGTAGCCAGGGCCATCGAGGAACTGCCGGATGAGATCCGCGAGCGGCTGGAAAACATCGACATTGTCGTGGCTCATGAGCCGACCCGCGCCCAGCTCCACAGCTCCGGACTCGGACCTCGCCATACCCTCTTCGGACTCTACGAGGGTGTGCCCCTTACCGAGCGAACCCACGGCTACGGATTCGTCATGCCGGACAAAATCACTATTTTTCAGGGACCCATCGAGGCCTCCTGCCGCAACGAATCTCAGATTATCCGACAGGTCAAGAGAGTTGTTCGCCACGAGATTGCCCACCACTTCGGCATTGATGATGACCGGTTGCGCGACATCGGCCGCTATTGACTCCCGCCTATCCATGACATTTTTACCCCTGACCTTTGAGTTGCCAAGTCCGTAACGAAATCCCCCATGCTGCCCGTATTAAGGATAGAGGGAATATTTCGATACGGGGGTAGCTGATGAAATCCTTAGTTCTCAGATTCGTAGTCGTTTGCTTTCTCGTCCTCACCACATTGTCTTTTGCCAGTCCCGCTTTTGCCGAAGATGACACATTGCCGGACCCCGGTCTTACCCCGGATAGTCCCCTGTACTTCTTCGATAGTCTGAGCAAACGTATTATAATGTTCTTTACCCTGGATGAAGAGGCCAAAGCCAGGCGAGCCCTCCGTTTTGCCGAAGAGCGGCTGGCCGAGGCCAGAGCTATGGCCGCTAAAAACCGGGTGAGGGAAACGGAACAGGCGGCCGACGCCTACGAAAGGTATATGGCCCAGGTGCGGCAAAAAATGGAGGACCGGGTCATCGCTGCCAACCTATCCGAAAAAGTAGCCCTGGCCACCACCAGGCACCTCGACCTTCTGGAAAGGGTCAGGGAGCAGGTATCCCCCGAAGCTTGCAATGCCCTGGAGTGTGCCAGAGTGGCCTCCGCTGACGGGCAAACGAACGCCCTCCGCGCTCTGGTCCAGGACCGGCCGGAGAGGGCTTTCAGTATTATTGAAGAGAACCTTGACAGGCAAACCGAGAAAGCGATTGTCAGGCTGGTCGATAGGGCTACCGGCGACAACGTCACCGCCGACGCCGATTGTGTTCTCGAACACGCCACCAGGCTGACTGCCCTCGAGGAGGAAATGACCGCTCTGGCCGGGAAAAACGGCGCCAATCTGGCCAGGATTGTCCAAGAGATGGAGCAGTCCACTTCGACCCGTCTCCGGGCACTGAGCGGACTTTATGAGAATGCCCCCGAAGAAGCGCGGGATGTCATCGAAGATTCGGTCAGGGAATACGAAGAGAGTCTGGAAAAGCTTCGGTCAAACTCTAACTCCCGCAATTCAAGTTCTTGACCATATAGTCGCCTGACGACAGGTAACCCAGGCCATTCCGGTAATATTCCCGGGCGCCGGTGCCACTTAGGATAAATATCCGCCCTACCCCGAATTCTTCGCTGGCGATCCTCTCGGCCTCCCGTAATAATGACCTCCCCAGACCCCGGTGCTGGGGTGCCTCGTCCCGCTGCTCTCTCAGCGGCACTTCCGGCCCGAAGACATGCAATTCCCGGACAAGGCCGATATTGCCAACCGCGGCCTGCCCCGGAATGGGACGGGACTGGACCCTGAGCCGTAACAGGCCAAAGAGAGTCTCGTTAGCATCCTCGTAAGAGAGAAATACTTCGCGTCCACCCGCGGCGTCGTAATCCATCCGAGCCAGCCGTGGTATGCCGATTTCCCGGCCTGTCCTTGCTCGATGGCCATACTCCCGGCAGCGGATGCACCGGCACTCGATGCCCTCCCGGGCCATCTTTTCCCTGACGATATCCCTCAGCGAGTCCTTGAGTCCGGCCACGATGAACCGGGACGGTATATCCCGGAGCACCCGGGAAATACGGACATATTTCGGCACCAACGCTTTAATCGCCATGGTCAGCTCGACCATGGTGGCATCGTCATAGGGCTGGTAGCGCCCCTCACGGTACCATTTTTCCAGTTCGGTGCCCTCGACGACCATGGTAGGGTAGAGCTTCAATCCGTCGGGACGGAAACGATCGTCGGCGAAAAGGATACGTGTCATCTCCAGGTCCAGCTCAGGAGTGGCCCCGGGTAATCCCGGCATCCAGTGGTAGTAGACCTTGAATCCGTGTTCCCGCAGTCTGGCGGTAGCCGCCACGACCTCGGCCACTCCGTGTCCCCGTCTTACCAGCCGGTAAATGTCCTCACTGAGAGTCTGTACCCCGAGCTCCACCCGTGTGGCCCCGAACTCCACCATCCTCGCTACCTCCTCTTCCCCACAGTGGTCCGGTCTTGTCTCGATGCATAAGCCCGTGCAACGGTGCCCGGCCGTCTCATTGGCCAGTTTGGCCTCCTCCAGGGTAGCGGCGACCCCACCATTCAGCCCGTCATAGCATTCCTTGATAACCTTGTACTGGTACTCGACCGGCTGGGCCAGGAAAGTGCCACCCATGATTATCAGCTCTATCTTGTCGGTGGGGTGCCCCATCTCCTCGAAAGTACGCAACCGCAAGTCTATTTGCCGGCGGATATCGTAGTCGCACTTGATGGCCCGCAGCACCGCCGGCGATTCCGGAGTGTAGCTTTGCGGAGCGCCGCTGTACGTCGGGCAGTAAATACACTGACCCGGGCAGCTTGCGGGGCGGGTCATGACTGCCA
This sequence comes from Dehalococcoidales bacterium, assembly GCA_034414775.1. Classification (GTDB taxonomy): domain Bacteria; phylum Chloroflexota; class Dehalococcoidia; order Dehalococcoidales; family RBG-16-60-22; genus DAOULX01. The sequence goes on along the minus strand of DAOULX010000042.1, from coordinate 71,221 downwards.
GGGGCGTCACACCGGAGATTGTCCTTGCAAGTTTCCTCATCTTGAGCATACTATTAACTAACCGGAGAGACTACCTCCAGTTTAGCAGATAACGCTTATGTCAACAAACCTGACCAGGGATACGTTCAATGAAATCGCCCCTTCGTGGTATAACTACCGGCACCATACGAGGTTCCGTACCGAACTCGAAGCCCTGGCACGGCGCTGGCAGCGGGGACGGCTCCTTAACGTGGGCTGCGGTCATGGCGCCGATTTCGTCCCCTTTAAAGACTCTTTCGAACTACATGGCGCTGACTTTTCTTCGGGCATGCTACGCCAGGCCGAAAAATATGCCGCGAAATTCAGTTTCAAGGCCAGCCTCGTTGAGGCCGATGTCCGAAAGCTCCCCTACACCGACGATTTCTTCGATTGGGCTATCGTTGTGGCTACTATCCACCACCTCGAAACGGAAGATTGCCGGCTCCGTGCTTTACAGGAGCTTTTCCGGGTGCTCAAGCCTGATGGCGAGGCTTTCATCACCGTCTGGAACCGCTGGCAGCCGCGGTTCTGGCTCCGGCGGCGGGATACTTTGGTACCCTGGCGCCAGCGCGAAAAAACCCTCCACCGTTTTTACCACCTGTTTTCTCAACGCGAGCTAGAGGACCTAGTTCGCCGCGCAGGATTCGAAGTAGTACATTCATTTCCAGAGAACCGCCGCCGCTTTCCGTTTAGAATATTCTCCCGGAACGTCTGTCTGCTGGTGAGAAAAGGGCCAGCTTAAGTCTTATCTTTCCGTCTCCACCCACAATTTCTCGCCGTCAATAACAAAATCGATGGTGCCCTGTTTATCGGTACGGTAGATATTCTTCTTCCCGACTTTCTCCTCCAGCCGGCCGACTACCTCGGCGTCCGGGTGGCCGAACCGGTTGCCGGTACCGCAAGAGATCACGACAGTCTCAGGATCGGCCACCGCCAGGAATCCGGGCTCTGTCGAGGTATCCGAACCGTGATGTGCCACCTTCAGAACGGTCACCCCGGCACCCATCCGCTCTCTGACCAGTTCCCGCTCGGCGTCCTCCATGATATCGGCCGTCAATAAAAAGCTAATCTCATGGTGGTTTACCCGCAGCACCACGCTGTTATTATCCATGTCTGAACCCGATCCGGTCAGCGGTTCGATCGAAGGATTCAGGACATCGATAATCACTCCGTTACCCAGGTCGATACGCTGACCTGTGACAGCCGGGGCGGCTTTGATTCCCTTTTCGGAAATTACTCTCAGCCATTCATCATAGGTCGGCGAGGCATACTCCGATTCCGGATAGAGTACCTGGGCAACCTCATAACGCTGTAGGACCGCCACCAGTCCGGCGAGGTGGTCCTGGTTGGGATGTGTCAACACTACCACGTCGATGGTCCTGTCCCAGAATGGCATCCGGCTGCCGAGCCCGAGCGTTATCGCCCGGGGGCTCGGCCCACCGTCGACAAGAACCTGGCGACTTCCCTTCTGTATCAGCACGGCGTCTCCCTCGCCGACGTCCAGAAAGCTGATGCGGAGGTCATCATCGGGGAAAGTCGCCGCGGTATATGATGTCAAAACCGCCACAGCGAGCAATGGTACCATCAACCATCGGGCGGCGTTGGCCGTTCGCCACCCCCCGCCTGTCCCCGATTTCATCAAGCCGGCAGCGCCTGACAGTATTTGGCGCCTCTCCCGGCGATCGATGAGCCAGATAGCCAGCGCCAACACCAGGTAGTAGACCACAATGAGTACCGGACTGAAGGTGCCGATATCCACTGATGACACTACCGGAGATCCCAGCCCGCTCACTACCAGGATGAGGTATGTCAGGAACGGCCATGCTATCCAACCGATGACCTGAGCGGCTATCAGGGGCAGCAATCCCGCCACTCCCGCCAACCCGCCGATCAGAATAATGCCGGGCAGAACCGGGAGGGCGAGGAAGGTAGCCAGGGGCCCTACCAGTGAAATGATGCCGAAGTAATACGCGACGACCGGCCAGACCGCGATGATAGCCCCCATCGTAGCACTCAGGGTATCCACGGCGATATTGGCCGCGGCAGCCAACGCGCCTTCTTCACCCAGCTTATCGGCAACGACTCGTCTTCCGGCATCCCGAAGAAGCGGGAAAACAAAGACCAGGCCGGCCATAGCCAGAAAGCTCAACTGAAAGGAGGCGTCCCCCAGGATATACGGGCTGATACCGACCATGATGGCCGCTGCTGCCGTCAAAGCCACGATGGCGCTGCGCTGCCGGCCCAGGGCCTCGGCCAACAAGAAAATGGTGGCCATAATGGCCCCCCGCACTACCGGCGGGGCCAGGCCGGTGATAATTGTATAGAACCAGACGGCTGCCAGTGCCAGCCAGACGTAGAAATACCTCCTCCGCCCGAACAGCCACAGGCCGATACCGAGCATGACTCCGGCCATGATTCCCAGATGTAAACCGGATATCGCCAGGAGATGGGCCGTGCCGCTCCGTGAGAAATCATCTCTAATATCGGCGGGGATATTGGCCCGCACCCCCAGCACAATACCTCGTGCCAGGGACGCCTGCGGCTCCGGGAGGACTTCCGCCAGCCCCCGCGACAAACGTGCTCGCAATTCGTAAATCCAGGCCAGCGGCGCCAGGCCTTGACCTTTGTCCACCACTTCGATTTCCGGATAGTAAATGGTCGTATAGATTCCCTGGTGTGCCAGGTACCCGCGGTAATCGAAATCGTCCAGCCGGGGCGGCGTCTCCAGTTCACCGGTAAGCTCCAGGATATCTCCGTAATGGTACTCCGGATATCGGGGGACCAGCACCAGCACTTTTCCGGAAACCTGATGCCGCCCCGCTCCCGGATCGACGGCCTCCGCCGCGATGGTGAGTCGGGTGTTGACATCCCGGACATCGGGGGCACCGGATACCATACCCCTGAGCCTGACATCACCGGAATCATTATAGTAGGTTATTTTTCCGGCATCGAAATCAAGCTGGCTGGCCGATGAATAAGCCGCCGCCACGATAAACAGGGCGATACCTAAACAGGCCAGCAGCACGTATCTGGCATATCTCCGGCCATAGATGAGGAGAGGTACGGGCAAGAGTATCAAGAAACCAAACATCAGCGGTAGGCGTAGTAGTGAACCAACGAATACGCCGGCAACCCAGATACAGCTTAAATAAATAAGCAGCATTACTCCGCCAATGCGGCTACCGTTATCAAATCCTTGATTGCTTCCAAGGTGGCTTCGCCGAAGCCGGGCACCCGGGTAAGCTCGTAAATGTCCCGGAAAGCACCATGCTCCTGGCGGTAATCAATAATGGCCTGCGCCCTTGTCTCCCCGATCCCCGGCAAAGCCTCTAGCAGCCAGGCTTCGGCGCGGTTTATATCCACCTTTTGTGGCGCATCGCCGTCTTCCTCCGGCAGTATCAATAAATGGATATCATCGGGATCAGCACCTTCGGCTAGGCCTCCCGCCGCTGCCAGAAGGTCATCGATATTATCTCCGGGCCGGAGCGGATAGTAGCCGGGATTAACGACTCCGCCACCGATGTATATCCTGCCCTGTACCGGTGCCTCGGGTGCCAGCGTGATTTGAACTTCCCGATCATCCCCCAGCTTCACAGCTATGATAATACCGCTGACGATGATAACCGCCGCCAGCAGTAAAGCCGCCAGAATCCAGACGCCTTTAAGATTTTCGGACTTCACGAGCGTCTCCGGTTTGCCAATTGGCGAACCGGAACTGACGATATAACAAACCGGCGTCGGAAGTCAAATACGAATTGAAATAGAAAGACTCTAAAATGGTTGAAAATAAGCGAACCCTGAAGGTACCGACTAGGGTTCGACGCCCCGTAGAGCCGCCCGCAGCGCTTCCTTGGTCTCTGCCGTGGTAACGGCTATTATCTGGTCGCCGGCATGGAGCACCGTATTGGGTGCAGGTACATAGGCGCTACCTTCCGCCGGTATTATCAACGCCAGTTTGCTCTCCTGGGGCAGGGATAGATCCCTGACATTCTTACCTACCGTGGCAGATTGCTCCGATATCTTGACATCGACAATCACTTCCCCTTGTTCTTCCAGGGAAAGCAGCTCGGTTACCGGGTGCGTTGGTACATCACGTTCGATGGCCTCCAGGATGAGGTCCGTGGAACTGACCGTTCTGTCTATTCCCAGCTTTTTAAAGAGGATAGCGTTCTGGGGATTACGGATCCGCGAGATGGTCCGTGGTACGTTATACTTGTGCTTGGCTACCTGGCAGGAAACCAGGTTGTCTTCATCGTCGCCGGTAACGGCCACCAGCATATCAGCGCGGCCCGTTCCCACCTCGGCCAGTGTCGCCACCTCACAACCGTCCCCACGGAAGCAGACGCTCCCCAGTTCATCGGTGATGGTCTTGCAGATACGTGGGTCTTTTTCTACCACAAGGACCTCGTGTCCCTCGTTAATCAATCCTTTTAACAAGTAGTAGCCCAGGCGCCCTCCGCCGATTACTACAATATACATATATTATTCAACCTCGGGATTCTCTAGTTTCGTACGGAATAGTTGAGCGAAAATCTTGGTTGGGCTTATCGTTTCCAGTCCCAACGTACCGTACATTTCCTCTCGTAGAGGGTCATATATGCGACAAATGACCCTTGGCACGTTGAAGATGTGCTTGGCGATCTGGCAGGACATGACGTTGCGGTTGTCGCCCTGAGTCAACGCTACAAAAACATCCGCCCCCTCGATGCCAGCCCGCTTTAACGCTTCTTCATCGATGCCGTTGCCGAAGAGAGCCGTACCACCGAAGGAAGACGGTAACCGGCGGAAACTGTAAGTATCATTATCCAGGACGGTTACTTCGTGTCCGTCCTCATCCAGGAGGGATGCCAGCCGGGCTCCAACTCGTCCGCAACCCATAATAATAATTTTCATGCTATAAATAATTTCAATGTTTCAGTGTTATTGCTGGTAAAGTATAACCGGGCATGGTGAGTTTTTCAAGACGAATGGCACGACATGCCCCAGGCTGTACTGGCCAAAGCGCCTCTTGTAAGAAAACCCCATTAAAATGAGGTCCACACCCCTCTCTACCGCCTCGTCCACAATCGCCGGGCCAGCATCCCTGGCCTGAAGAATATCCGTCTCTACCTCGTAATCTTCCTCTTCGGCAATGGTTTGCGCCTTGTCCAGTACATCCTCAGCATGCCTGATTTCGGAATCAATTTCAGCGTCAAGTGGCAGGGCGCGTTTAACGGCCACGACGGATACTACCCAGATTTTACCCTTATCTTTCTTGGCGAACCGACAGGCCAGCCTCATCGCCTCTTCGTCCGCCGGACTGCCCGCCACGGGCACCAGTACCTTTTTAAATTCCATTTTATCAGACAGTTATTATAATCTAATTGCCGTAATTCTACAATACCCGATTGGTGGATTTTACCGTCTTTTCTCCGGCTTTATCTCCCATTCCTCGGAAGGCTTCTTCAGGCGCCGCCTCCTCTGGAATGCAAAGTAGATGATCAGGCCGCCGGCCATCCAGCCGAGGCCCACCCAGCGGCTGTAGTCCTGGGTGATAAGGATGATCACCCAAATCGTCGAAGTCGCCAGTAGGCCGATAACGGCGCTGATGGGAAGTTCCCGCCCCTTTATCCTGAGATTCCAGCCGAGCTTGAACGGACGCTCCATCTCCGGTTTTCTGATGCGCAGCCCGAGGATGGAAGCATGGGAGAACATGAAAGCCAGGAGAGAACCGACCGCGTACAAGGCCCCCATGTTGGCGAAGACGTCCGTTGCGAAGAATCCCGGGATCAGCAAAGCAATAGCGATAAGGCTAAAGATGATGATAGCTATGTACGGGGTCTTGAAGCGGGTGTGCACCTTGCTCAGCAGCGGAGGTACCAGGCCGTGAGTACCCTGCGAGAAAGCAAGCCGCGATATCCCGATCACCCCGGCGTTGGTGGCAATCAGCAGTATCGTGCCCGCCAGGATGGCGATGAGTGGCTCCAGGATAAAACGTATCATCGCCACCGGCAGATTGGAGGCAATCCCGGCCACGGGGTCCCGCGCCCAGTCCGTGGCCAGTTCCTGAGGGGTCATGGCGGAAAGCGAGACCAGGGAAATGCCGGCGAATATCACCAGCACGGCGACGATCATCATTACCAGCGCCCGAGGGACATTGGTCTCCGGCCGCTTGGTCTCTTCCGCCATCTGAGACATCGTCTCGATGCCGGTATAGGCTATTGTCGCCAGGGCTATACCGAGCACCAGGTTCTCGCCGCTGGGCCAGTTCGCCAGCATGCTGTTCCAGACTCGCGATGGATCAAACAGCAGGATGAAGCCTATCACCACCAGCGACACCTGGGTCAGAATGTCAATCAGGGTCGCCCCGACATTGATCAGAGACGTCTCCCTGATGCCGATGACATTGACGACCATCAGGAAAAAAACAATAACAACCGAAGCCAGAGTGCCGATTACAGGCGAAGACTTGAACGGCTCCCAGAAAAAACCCAGGTAGGGCGGAATGGTATAGGCCGAAATAGAGATGGTTACGATATAACTGAGCATAAGAGCCCAGCCGGCCACGAAGCCGGCCGTATTGCCGAAGCCGTGCCGGGCGAAGCTGGCCGAACCGCCCGCTTCCGGCAAGGCGGCCGTACCTTCGGCGTAGGTCAATGCTGTAAAAATAAAAAGGATACCGGCGATGCCCAGCGCCACCGGCGTCGCGCCCAGGGCAACCAGCGCCACGATACCCAGGGCGTAATAGATAGACGAGCCGACGTTTCCGTAACCTGCGGAGAATACGGCGGGTATCCCCAGCACCCTCCTGAGCCGGAAACGCTTTATTCGCCGGGGACGGAAGATCCTATCTCCCGGCTTGTGAACTTCAGGCATAGCTTATCACTGACATAATCACATTATTGTAGCACAAATCGTTTACCGGTTGTCAGTTGCCGCTTGAGTTATAACCGAATCTGGCGCCGCGGCTTTTGATTCGCTCGTTAACATTTTCCTGATTTATGTTTATTACAGTCTTGACAATTGTAATTATTGATACTATAATGTGGACATTTGGCACATAAGTAATCCTAATACGCTTATGATTATCAGGACAAGGGTCTTTGATATGGCCAGCAGCAGGTATAATAACCTGTCCGACCTAGCCAGGGCTATGGGATTATCTGTCAGTCAGGTATACCGCGTTCGTGAAGGAAAGCGTGGCATTAATGAAAAGTTCATCGTCGGAGCTAAAAAGGCCTTTCCCGAGTGCCTTCTCGACGACCTGTTTTATTTCAATGCCGAGCCGTCTACCCCGGCCATGGCCGAGACACCCGTGAGGCGATATAATCACATCGTCCGGCGAATGGCCTCCGCCGATCCTCTGGTAGAAGTCTGAAAGCCCGACTTGACCTTTTTATATCTCTATGTCCTCCGGTTGGACCTTACGCAGCGTATCCAGGCAGCCGGGATAGTCGATGTAAAGCTTCCCGTTGAGATGATCGGTCTCGTGCTCCAGGGCTTGCGCCAGCAGTCCGTCCGCCTTGATTCTGACCTGTTTCCCGTCGATATCCAGTCCTTTGGCCGTTACCGATTCTGCCCGCGTAAGCTGGCCGATATAGCCGGGCACACTGAGACACCCTTCGGAAACCAGCCGCTCGCCCTTACGGCGGACTATCTCCGGGTTGACCAGGATAATATCCTCTCCCTCCGGCAGGCAGATTACCGTGGCACGCAGGGAAACACCGATTTGATTGGCGGCCAGGCCGACCCGCCCCTCTTCGGCGTGTAAAGTTTCCACCATGTCCGCGATCAGTTTCTTGACTGACTTATCGATCGTCGAGACACGCCTGGTTTTACGCCTCAAAATGGGGTCCGGCACAGTCCGTATCGGTAGAACCGCCATAGGTCTCCTTGTCCCTACCTAGATATCCATTTTCAGTTTACTGAAGCAAACCCACCGGGTCAACATCCACCGTCCAGCCTTTGGGAAAGTCTACCGGAGTCAGGAAAGCCGCCAGCCCGGTACCGCGGAGAATGAGGTGCCAGCGGAAACGGCCGCGACGGCGGTGGATAAAGGCCGGTGCCGGTCCAATAATATCGATGCCTCCGACACCCCGTGCCCCGATCTCCTCGTTGAGACGCTGCTTCATCCGCTCCGCTTCACGTTGGCAAGCGGCATCGTTGGTATGGACATAGAGGAGCCGCGCCAGCTGCGTCAAAGGTGGCTCGTTGAGCTGCCGCCGGAAGTCTATTTCCTGTTCGTAAAATGACTGATAGTCATGACGGACGGCGGCGCGAATGGCATAGTGCTCCGGCGAGTACGTCTGGATAATAACCCGGCCCCCGGAAGGCCCCCTCCCAGCCCGCCCTGCAACCTGGCTGAGGAGCTGGTAGGTCCGCTCCCCGGCCCGAAAATCAGGCAGGTTCAACGAGGTATCGGCGCTGACTACCCCAACCAGTGTTACCGAGGGGATATCCAGCCCCTTGGCCACCATTTGTGTACCGATGAGGATTTCGGCCTGGCGGCCGCGAAACTTCTCCAAGATGTCCTGGTGGGACGTGCGCCCGGTGGCGATATCGCTGTCCCAGCGGAGCTGCCGGGCCCGCGGAAACGTATAGCGCGTTTCCTGCTCCAGCTTTTGCGTCCCGGTACCGAGAAACTTGAGCTGGGGACTACCGCACTGCGGGCAGGTTTGCGGAACGGCCGTCTTGTAGCCGCATTGATGACAGGTAAGAACATTTTCGGCGATATGCTGGGCCAGGGGCACTTCGCAACGGCGGCAGCGCAATACATAACCGCAACGCCGGCACTGGATGAACGTAGCCCCACCCCGCCTGTTCAGAAAGAGAATGACCTGCTCCCCGGCCGCAACAGCCTCATTAACAGCCTGGGACAGCGCCCGGCTGAAAACTCCCCGGTTACCAGTTTTGAGCTCCTCCCTCATGTCCACCACTTCCACGCGGGGCAGGGGCGTCCCGGCGACCGGGGCTACCCTCTCCGGCAGTTTCAGTAACCTGTACTCTCCGTTAAGGGCTCTGAAATATGTCTCGATGTCCGGTGTGGCGCTCCCCAGGACAACGGTGCCCCCGACCATCTCTGCCAGTTTGATGGCAACGCTCCGGGCATGGTAGTGCGGCGAGTTGTCCTGCTTGTAGGTCCACTCGTGCTCTTCATCGATAATAATCAGGCCCAGGTCAGGCTGCGGAGCGAAGATGGCGCTGCGGGAGCCGATGACGACGTCGAACTCACCGGCGCGGATGCGATACCATTCGTCGTACTGCTCACCGAGGGACAGCCGACTGTGCAGCACCGCTACCCGTCGCGGGAACCGTGAGGCAAAACGCTCTATGGTCTGAGGCGTGAGGGCTATCTCCGGCACCAGAACGATACCCTTCTTTCCCCGTTGTACCGCTGCGGCCAGGGTCTGTAGATAGACCTCCGTCTTGCCACTGCCGGTGACGCCATGGAGCAGAAATACCTCTGGCTGTTCTTCTTTTTCCAGCGACTCCTTAATGGCTTCGAAAGCCGAAGACTGGTCAGCAGTAAGCACCAGCGGCCGGGACACCTTTATATTATTGTAAGATACTGGCTCCCGCTGAACTTCGACCTGAGATAATTTAACCATCCCTCGTTTGGCAAGGTTATCAGCAATGGCTTTAGTAGTACCTGTCTGGCGACGGGCCTCCGCCCAGTGTACTGGAGCGTCCTGGCTCTTTAAAAAATCGAGGAGTGTTGCCTGCTTTTCCGTCAGTCCGTACTCCCGCCCTGTGTCGCTTACTACCTTTATATACAGTTCGCTACGCGGTTTGACGCGTACCGGACCCAGTTCATAGTTACGAGAAATCAGTCCCCGCCGGACGATGCTGGCGATAGCCACGGTGGCCCTTTTCTTACCCAAGGCTTTTTCAATTTGGACAGGCTCGACTTTCCCCTGCGCCATCAGTTCCAGCACCCGCTGCTCGTCATCACCGAGCATCGAAGTATCGACACCATCGTACGTCAAGCTCAAACGAGTGACGGTCTTGCGTTCGAATCCCGGAGGAAGCATCAGAGAAACGGCATCGAACAACGGTGAAAGATAATAATCGCTTATCCAGCGGGCTAAAGCGATATGGTGTTGGAAAAGTACCGGCTCAGGTTCTATGATATCGATTATTTCCCGGGTATCCTCGACGGCCGGGACGAAACTAAGTGCCAGCACGATACCCTGGAGAGTCCTCTCGCCGAAAGGGACCAACACCGCCTGTCCTTCGCGGACATCGAGTCCCGGCGGTATGGCATAGCTGAAAGTTCGGCGCCGGGCTGCCGGTGAGTTAACGCTGACTTCGGCGTATCTCATCCCGGACTCCGGCGTGGAGTTATTGGGGGCAAGGCCCTGCCCCGGTTAGCCGGTCTCTTTCTCCTCAGCGGGAGGTTCTTCATCAGGAGGAACTTCAGTTGGTTCTGTTTCCATGGACGGCGCTTCGGCCGGTTTCTCCTCGGTTACCGGTTCAACTGTTTCTTCGGCAGGCAAGGCTTCGGCAACTTCTGGTGTCTCCACCGCTGGTTCCGCTTCCATGGCTGGTGCTTCGGCCGGTTTCTCCTCGGCTACCGGCTCAACTGGCTCTTCGGCAACCTCTGGCGCCTCCACCACTGGCTCCGCTTCCATGGCCGGTGCTTCGGCCGGTTTCTCCTCGGCTACCGGTTCGGCTGGCTCTTCAGCAGGTGGGGCTTCGGCAACCTCAAGCTCCTCCACTACTGGCTCTGCCTCCATAGCCGGAGCTTCGGTCGGTTTCTCTTCGGCAACCTGGGCTTCTACTGCTTCCACCCCTTCTACGGGTGCCACTTCTTCAGCCAGCTCAGCAACCTCAGGCTCCATGACCTCTTCCTGAACCGGTTCTAAAAGCTCCTCGCCGACCTGCTTCACTTTCCTCTCAACGCGCTTGATCTTGCGACGTGCTTCTTTGCCGCTAAGGCCGCGCAGGTAATAAAGCCGGGCCCGCCGTACTTTACCCTGACGCACGATCTCTACTTTTTCGACCAGCGGCGAGTAAAGCGGGAATGTCCTCTCCACTCCTATGCCATAGGCGACGTGCCGTACCGTAAAACTGGCACCGGCGCCGCCGCGCCTTATCTTGAGTACAACGCCCTGGAAGACCTGGATACGCTCCTTACCGGCCTCCACAATCCTGGCGCTGACCTTGACGGTATCCCCGGGAGCGATATCCGGGATTTTAGGGTTCTCCTTGAGTTCAACCAGCGATGCAACGTCCATGTTATGACTCCCTGTTATTAATAACCTCTGGCTGGGCAGCCATCAACCGCTCAACCAACATTTTTTCTTCAAGTCCCAGTTCAGCCCGGTCCAACAGATCCGGCCGGCGCTCCAGGGTTCGTCGTATTATTTGCTCCCGACGCCACCTGGCTATCCGGGCGTGGTCTCCGGAAACCAGCACCTCCGGTACCAGCCAGCCACGGAAATCTGCCGGGCGGGTGTACTGGGGATATTCAAGCAGACCACTAACGTGTGAATCATCTATATGCGAGTCCTCCGAACCGAGCACACCGGGCAGCAGCCGCACTAAAGCGTCGATGATGACCATGGCCGGTAGCTCCCCTCCTGTCAGAACGTAGTCTCCGATGCTGATCTCATCAGTTGCCAGGTGCTCGTGTACCCGTTCGTCAATTCCCTCGTAGTGACCGCAGATAAAGACCAGGTGATTCTCCCGGGCCAACTCGGCGGTGATATCCTGAGTAAGGCGCCGCCCCTGAGGGGTAGGTAAAACGACCCGCGGCTCGTGCTTTACGCCTGACTTAATAGTGTCGACGGCTTCGAAGATAGGTTCCGGTTTGAGGACCATACCGGCACCACCGCCGTAGGGATAGTCATCCGTAGTACGGTGCTTATCATGAGCATAGTCCCTGATATCGACGAGGTTCATTTCCACCAGCCCGTTCTCGACAGCCCGCTTGAAAATCCCGAAGCTGAACGGTGCCTCGAACATCGACGGGAAAAGGGTGAGAACATCAATACGCATCTTCCCGTTTACGGCATACCAATAGTATGATCGGTAACCTCTCCCTTAATGATTTCCACGGCGTGAGGGATAGCCGGCAGTACCACTTCGAGACACTCCCGTACGGCTTTAGGACTCCCCGGCAGATTTATTATCAGGCATTGCCCCCGCAGTCCCGCCACAGCCCGGCTCAGCATGGCCATCGGGGTCTTTTCCAGCGATTTTACCCGCATGGTCTCGGCGATACCGGGAACAGCCCGGTCAACCACCGCAAGGGTTGCCTCCGGCGTGATGTCCCGAGCCGCCAGGCCGGTCCCACCGCTCGTCAATATAATATCCACGCCTCCCCCGTCGGCCCATTCCGCAAGCCTGGTGGTGATAACCTCCATTTCGTCCGGAACGATTTCGTATTTGACCACGCTAATTTCAATGCCGGCCAGCATCTCCCGGATGAGGCCACCGCTAATATCCTGGCGCTGTCCCCGGGAACCTTTATCACTTACGGTAAGTATGGCCGCATTTATCACAATTTCTACTCGGAAAACAAAGTATATTTTACCATAACTTCGACCAGTGGGGAAAGTGGGACGGGCAAAGCGTTATACCAGGCTTCCCAGCAATTTCTCACCTATCATACCCATCATAAATCCCAGGGTCGCGCCTGTGGCGGGCATCCAGTGGTTCCGGAGTTTAGCCATTGGCGCGATATCCTGAAATACCAGGTAAAGTATGGCCCCCGCCGAAAATAACATGAGGGCCGCAATTATCTCTTCATGCCCAGTTAGAAACAAATAACCGGCTACGGCAGCCACCACTCCCACCAGGCTGAAAGGGACCAGTATGAGCCAGGACCGGTTAGGGGAAAAGCCGCTGTTGACCAGGTCTCCGAATGAGTTATATGCCTCGGGGAGGTTCTGCATCCCGATGAACAAGGCCAGCAGCAATCCGGTCCTTGGATCACTCGAAAAAACCGCCCCGAGAGCGATCGCTTCGGGGACAAAATCCATTAACATGGAGATAAGTTGCCCCGCCCGGTCACCACGCAGCGAAATGAAACGGTCAACAAGTAAGAATAACACAACACCGCCGAAGAAGACGGGAATAATGATGGGCAGCGAGAGAAAACGTATCCCTCTCGGCGCCAAGACAAAGGCCACGGCGGCCACGAGTATGCCACCCCCGAATGCGACGATGCCGTGGGTAATTTCCTGACCGGTTTCATTCTTCGGGAACGGGTTGATCCTGGCAATCAATCCCCCGAGAAGAACCGTCGCGCCGGATGCCAGTGAATACAATATTATAACGGTAATGCCGCCCACGGCTTTCATTATACCATTTTGCCTGTTGACTCCAGAGAGATAAACTCTGCATCCAACGGAATTTCAATCGACCGGCGCGGTTTGACCGACTTCCCCCCACTTTCCCCCACCAACTGCTGAGAGCCATTGACGGGTGAATATCCGACCATATGTTCTATTTCCGAGGCTTTTATCAAGAATACGCCATTACACCACCCTGATTTTTCGCTTTTTTTCTTAAAAATTCTTCCCAAATCGCTTGACAAATGTGGGAGTCTGTGTTATAAAATGGTGAAATATGGTAAATAGTGGTAAATAGTGGTAAGATTCCAGGAAGACGATGTTTTACGGTGAGTTCGATTATAAGGTAGATGACAAGGGCCGGGTACCCGTCCCGCCGCGCTTCAGGAACGCCCTGAAAGACGGTATCGTTCTGACGCCCGGTCAGGAAAAGTGCATCACCTGCTATACCCCGGTTGAATGGAAGAAGATCGCCGAACAACTCACCGGCAGCGGCCTGACCCGCAGCAAAATGAGAAAATTGAGCCGCGCCATCTTCGCCACCGCTTTCAGTACCCGTGTCGATAATCAAGGACGCATCGCCATTCCCGCTCCTCTCCGCGAACACGCCGAAATCGTCGACGACGTGGTTATCGCCGGAGCTAACACTTACCTTGAGATTTGGAACAAGGAAGTCTGGGAAGAAGAGAAGATGGACAGCCAGGAACAGGCCTGGCAGATTATCGAAAGCCTGGAGAACAAATAATTAATGGTGAACCAGAGATCAACCCACACCCACACCCCGGTCCTCCTCTCTGAGGCGCTTCGCGCCCTCGCTGTACAGCCTGGCGGCCGCTATATCGATTGCACCGTCGGTGCCGGCGGGCACGCCGCGGCTATCCTCGACCACAGCTCTCCGGGGGGTCAGCTTCTGGGTATTGACGCCGACCCCGCCGCTATCGAGGCGGCGAAGAAAAGACTCCAGCGCTATAAGGAGTCCGCCCTCCTGGTCAATGATAATTTCGCCAATCTGCAATCCATTTGTATTAAATATGACTTTTTCCCCGTACACGGCATCCTTTTCGATCTGGGACTGTCCTCCCTTCAGCTCAACGGAAGCCGGCGCGGTTTCAGCTTCCAGACCGATGCCCCGTTGGACATGAGATTTAATCCCACCCAAAAGACCACCGCCGCCGATATCGTCAACACGACACCGGAAGCCCGGCTGGCCCATATCATCAAGACCTACGGCGAGGAAAAGCGCAGTCGCAGAATTGCCCGGATTATCGTGGAGAATCGTCCCGTTTCCACAACTCGCCAGCTGGCATCACTGGTTGAAACGGCCATCGGACGGAGCGGCCGTATTCACCCGGCCACGAAAACCTTCCAGGCGCTCCGCATCGCCGTCAACCACGAACTGGAACACCTGGAAGCCGCTCTGAGACAGGCCGTTGATCTCCTCGGCCACGCTGGCCGGCTGGTAGTCATCAGCTACCACTCTCTCGAAGACAGAATCGTCAAGCAGTTCATGCAGACAGAGTCCCGCGGTTGTATTTGCCCCCCGGGGACGCCGGCCTGTATCTGCGGCCATACCCCACGCCTGGAACTGGTCAACAAGAAAGTCATTACCCCCACCCGAGCCGAAATCGGGCTCAACGTGCGCAGCCGCAGCGCCAAAATGAGGGCCGCGCAGCGTGTGATCAATAACAACTCTTCGCCCGACGCCGCCCGAGACCATCCGGTCCTCACCATCGCCGAGTATCGGGGATGGCGTCGGCCAGCCCTGTTACAAAAGATCAAGACGGTATTATTGGCCGCTTGAACCATAAGCAAACCAATAAAGGAGGTTCTTGTATGTGAGAACCGAAAGAAATATGGTACGAAAGACCACGGATATTTAAGGAGGGCAGATGAAAAAACAGAATGTCGTAGCTTCAGTTGATGTTGGCACGACCAAGATTTGTACGATACTTTCGGATGTCAGTGACGGCGGCCCTCGCATCCTGGGCGTGGGCGTTTCTCCTTCCCGGGGGCTGCACAAAGGGCTCGTGGTCAATATCAACGAAGCGAGGGAATCCATCAGGGACTCGGTTAAAAAGGCGGAGCAGGCCAGCAATTATAAAGTGGAATCTGCCTACGTCGGCGTTACCGGCCGCCACGTTACGTCGATCAACAACCACGGCGTTGTCGCTATCACTCGTAACGACCGCGTCGTACGCCCGGACGACTTGAAACGGGTCCTGGCCTCCGCCCAGAGCGTGAAGACCGCCACTGATAGAAGACTGCTTCACGTTATCCCCCGCGCCTATGCCGTCGACGGTCAGACGGGCGTTAAAAATCCCGTCGGCATGCACGGCTTCCGACTCGACGTGGAAACCCATATTATCACAGCGGCGGTGACCTCGATCCAGAACCTGGTCAAATGCATCCGGAGCATCGGGATAGACATCGAAGACCTTGTCCTGGAGCCCCTGGCCAGCAGCGAGGCCATCCTCACCGATGACGAAAAGCAGGTCGGTGTCATCATGGCTGATGTCGGTGGTGGCACCACGGACGTTGCTGTCTTCAGGGAAGGCAGCATCTGGCATACCTCCATTCTACCGGTAGCCGGATACCAGCTCACCCGCGATGTCGCTATCGGCCTGGGGCTGCCGTTCGAGATTGCCGAAGAGATGAAGAAAAAGTACGGCAGTGTTATGCCTGTTTATGAAAGCAAAAGTGATACGGCTCCGGCTATATCCAAAGACGGCCACGGCGTATCCTATCAGGACCTCTGCGACATCATCCGGGCCAGGGTCGAGGAAATCTTGAAGCTCATCCTCCTGGAAATGCCGAATTCGGACTACGAAGCACTGGTACCCGCCGGTCTGGTGCTTACCGGTGGCAGTGCCAATCTATCCGGCATGGCTGCCCTCGGGCGCGATATCCTCAAGCTCCCGGTGAGGGTTGGCGCCCCTGCTAACCTCCATGGTATCGCCGACACACTCCGTGACCCGGCCTACGCCACCAGTGTCGGTCTGCTGCTCTGGGGGAGCAAATACCAGAGTAGGAGGAACTGGAAACCGGGGCTATTCAACCGCATCGCGGCCCAGCTTAAAAAGTTCTTCGTATGAAAACAGAATAATAAATAAAAAGGTATCAGTGAAAGGAGGAGGAGATGGCTAGAACAAGTTTTGTAACCAACCCAGCCAGGATAAAAGTCGTCGGTCTGGGTGGTGGTGGCAGCAATGCCGTAACACGTATGGTCAGGGAAAACATCCAGGGGGTAGAATTCATCGCCATGAACACGGACGCCCAGGCTATGGCGATCTGTGAAGCCCCGGTTTGCGTCCAGCTTGGCCCCAAGCTGACCAAGGGACTCGGCGCCGGCGGCGACCATCGCATCGGGCAAAAGGCCGCCGAGGAAAACCGCGATGAGCTGAAGGAGATCCTCTCCGGTGCGGACATGGTGTTTATCACAGCGGGTATGGGCGGCGGTACCGGTACCGGTGCTATCCCGATATTAGCGGAGATTTCCAAGCACAGCGGTGCCCTGACCATCGCCGTAGTTACCAAACCCTTCACTTTCGAGGGTGCTCACCGCATGGAGACGGCTGAAGAAGGCATCACTACCCTGATCGATAAGGTCGATACCCTGATTATCATCCCCAACGACCGCCTGCTGACTCTCTGTGACCACAAGACCGGTGTCGACAGCGCCTTTAAGCTCGCCGATGATGTCCTGCGACACGGCGTCCAGGCCATCGCCGAGGTGATTACCACCCCCGGTATGATCAACCTCGACTTCGCCGATGTCAAGGCCATCATGAAGGATGCCGGCCCGGCCTGGATGTCAATCGGTAAGGGATCCGGACAGAACCGGGCCACCGATGCTGCCAAGGAAGCCTTGGCCAGTCCGCTCCTCGATGTGTCCATCGAAGGATCCAAGGCTGTCCTGTTTAACGTCGTCGGCGGCAGCAATCTCTCTCTGTTCGAGGTCAACCAGGCGGCCGATGTCATCAAACAGGCTGTCGATCCGGATGCCAACATCATCTTCGGCGTCGCCAATGACCCGTCCATGGAAAACGAAGTGAGGATTACCCTCATCACCACCGGATTCCATGCCAAGCTGGGCATGGGCCAGGAGACCGAGGATGACGAGCTCACCAAGATCCTGAAAGGCATGAAGACAGAGGACGAGCTGGATATGCCTTCCTTCCTGCGCCGTCCCCTTTTCAGTCACCGACGGCACGTGGCATCCAGTGAAACACCGAGCGAGTCGGCCAAGCAACGTCACTTCACTTAAGAAAATAGAAGTCATCAATAAAGGGTGACTTGGTAGGCGGAGCCCCCGAGCTCCGCTTGCCGAGTTGCCAGGCAGATGTAAGTCTAGAGGGCTGCGGTGGTACACTTCCCGCAGCCCTCCCCTTTTGCCCCCGTTCACACCCAGGTGTTATAATTCTTTATATCCCATCAGGAAGTAATCTTGAAAGATAGACCTGTTTTTATCGGCGTGATCGGTGGTAGCGAAGTGCCTCCCCGGATAGCCGACCTGGCGGAAGAGGTCGGCCGCGAGATTGCCCGGCGGGGCGCGGTCCTGGTATGCGGGGGATTGGGGGGTGTTATGGAGGCCGCCTGCCGGGGAGCCGCCGCCGAAGGTGGTCTTACGATCGGCATCCTCCCCGGGGAGAATCGCCTGGCGGCCAATCCCTATGTCCGAATTCCCATCGTCACCGGCATAGGTTATGCCCGAAACGTTGCCGTAGTTAAATCATGTCAGGTTGTCATCGCCGTCGATGGCAGCTACGGCACTCTCTCGGAGATCGGCCATGCTCTCCAGAGCGGGATCCCCGTTATCGGCCTGAACACCTGGGAGATAGCTATTGAAGGTCGAAAATACGATAACATTATCGTGGCGGCCAGCCCACAAGATGCGGTCAACAAGGCGTTGGAGCTTCTAGAACCATGAAAATCCCGGTGATACCTTTCTTGATGTGACAACGGATAGTGTTTAGAAATGCCGGCTAGTGGATGGGACAATGTCGATTATTAAAACGGTCAAGGCCATGGAAATCCTGGACTCGCGCGGCAATCCAACCCTCCAGGTAGAGGTGGGGCTGGATGGCGGTGCCCTCGGAAGGGCGGCCGTACCCTCCGGGGCCAGCACCGGCAAGCACGAGGCACTCGAACTGCGCGACGGCGACAAGTCCCGCTATAACGGCAAGGGCGTCCTCAAAGCTGTAGCCAATGTCAACGAAAAGATAGCCAACGCCATCACGGGTATGCCGGCCGAAGACCAGTCAAAGATAGACCGCACTTTGATAGACCTGGACGGCACCCCGGACAAATCCAACCTTGGCGCCAACGCCATCCTAGGCGCCTCACTGGCGGTGGCCCACGCTGCCGCAGCAGCAAATGAAATCCCCCTCTATCGCTATCTCGGGCGGGAAAGCGGCCACACCCTGCCCGTCCCCATGATGAATATCCTCAACGGTGGCAAGCACGCCGCCAACTCCACGGACCTCCAGGAGTTCATGGTCATGCCGGCCGGGGCTGCCTCCTTCAGTGAAGCCATCCGTATGGGGGCGGAGGTCTATCAAGCCCTGAAAAAGGTCCTTAAAGATCGTGGACTTGACACCAACGTCGGTGACGAGGGCGGTTTCGCCCCTTCCCTGGGGACGAACCGGGAAGCCATCGAGGCCATCCTGATAGCCATCGAATCGGCCGGCTACCAGCCGGGCAAGGACTGCTATATCGCCCTGGACCCTGCCTCCAGCGAGTTCTTTGAGAACGGCAAATACATCCTGGCCCGGGAGAACCGGACGCTGACACCGGCCGAAATGGTCGATTTTTATGTCAAATGGGCCAGCGATTACCCCATTATCAGCATCGAGGATGGGATGGCCGAGGACGACTGGGAAGGCTGGCAGCTCCTCACCCGTGAGATTGGCGACCACATTCAGCTCGTCGGCGATGACCTCTACGTGACCAACGTCAAACGGCTGGCCCGGGGCATTGAACTGAAGGCATCCAACTCCATCCTCATCAAGCTCAACCAGATCGGCACCCTCACGGAGACCATCGAGGCCATCGACATGGCCCGTCGGGCCGGCTGGACGGCCGTGGTAAGCCATCGCTCCGGAGAGACCGAGGACACGACCATCGCCGACCTCGCCGTGGCACTCAACACCGGCCAGATAAAAACCGGGGCGCCCTGCCGCTCCGAACGCACCGCCAAGTACAACCGGCTCCTCAATATAGAAAACAAGCTGGGTAGTAGCGCCCGTTTCGCCGGAATGGGAGCCTTTACCAGATAACATCATTCCCGTGAACACGGTAGCTAGAAAGAAATAAAATTGATAAAAGAAGTTTCGCCAGGTATTTACTGGATTAAAATGCCATCGCCCATGGATGGCCCGGAAGAGGTCAACATCTACCTGACCCGCGGCCGGGACGGTTATCTCCTGGTGGATGCTGGCTGGAACACGCCCGAATCCTTCGATATGTTCTCCCGCGGCCTGAAGGAAATCGGGGCTGATATCAAAGACATCTCGCAGGTAATCTGCACCCATGTCCATCCGGACCACTACGGTATGGCCGGGCGCATTAAACAGCTCTCCGGGGCGACCCTGTCTATGCACCACATAGAGAAGGATTTCATTGCCTCCCGCTATGTTACGATGCAGGAACTGCTCCACGACACCGACCGGATGCTCATCGCCAACGGTGTAACCCACGATGAAATGGTCCGGCTCCGTGATGCCACCGTGGACCTGGTGCCGTTAGTCGTCCCCACCCAACCCGACTCCACCTTTCACGGCGGTGAAACCATTTCCACGGGACTGTTCAACTTTCGCGTCGTGTGGACGCCCGGTCACTCATCCGGTCACATTTGCCTCTACGAGCCGGAGAAAAAAATCCTCCTCGCCGGCGACCATATCCTCCCGAAAATCACGCCCAACATCAGCGTGCACCCGCAGTCTATCGAAAATCCCCTCGGCCGCTATCTGAAATCGCTTAAGGAAACGCGCCAACTAAATGTTGAGCTGACCCTCCCCGGCCATGATGAGCCATTTACCAGGCTGGTACCCCGCATCGACCAGATTATGCGGCACCATGAAGAAAGGAACCGGGAGATCTACAGTATGATGGATAGCGGGCCACGGACAGCCTACCAGATCGCCCTGAAGACGAGATGGGGTACCTGGACTGGCTGGCACGAACTTCCCAACTTCCACAAAAGGATGGCCATCTTCGAGACGCTGGCCCACCTGGAGATGATGGCCGCCAACGGGCTTCTGGACCGGCTCTCCCGGGACGGCATTAACTACTACCGGCAGATTTGATATAATCTAATGGGTGCAATCTTAACGATATGAATAAGGCCCAGGGCGCTTATTGAGCTGTCATTCTGAGGGAGCTCGTAGCGACCGAAGAATCTCGGGGTAGAAGGGCAAATACCCCACAACGAGATCCTTCGCTTCGCTCAGGATGACATTTCAGAGTCCTTGGAGTCTATCCTGTTTGCATGTGCTTATGAAAAAAATCGGCATTACCACGACCGTCCCCATCGAGGTGCTTCTGTCCGCCGGTTACCAGCCGGTAGACCTCAACAATATCCTTGTCGCCGACGCCAATCCCGAACGCTTTATAACCATCGCCGAGCGGGACGGTTTCCCGATGAACTGCTGCGCCTGGATCAAGGGTATATACGGCGTCTGCCTCGATTCCGGTATCGAAGAAGTCCTTTGTGTCACCGGCGGCGACTGCTCCAATACCATAATGCTCATGGAGACCCTCAAGCTTAAAGGTCTCAAGGCCATCCCCTTTGCCTTCCCCACCCGTCCGGATCCCGCCGCCATGCAATTATCCCTGGAAGAACTGGCGGCGCCCCTGGGTACGACTCTGGAAAAAGCCGAGGCTATCCGGGAAGATCTCCGACCCTGCCGCGAGTTAGCCGCCCGCCTCGACGGGATGACATGGCGAGAGAATACGGTCAGCGGCTGGGAAAACCACCTCTGGCTCGTCTCCACATCGGACTTTAACCGGGACGTAAGCCGCTACGAGCAAGAGTTGCGTTCGCTTCTGGAAACCTGCTCGAAACGCCAGCCCTATCCGGACGGTGAGACACGACTGGCTTATATCGGCGTGCCGGCGGTCTACGCACGGGACTTATATCCCTTTATCGAGCGAAACGGGGGACGTATCGTTTTCAATGAGGTCCAGCGTCAGTTTACCTTGCCGGAGCCAGGCGGTTCCCTCGCCGAGGGGTATGCTAATTATACCTATCCATATTCCATCCAGGAACGCCTGCAGGACATCAAAAACGAGGTCCGGCGCCGCCATGTGAGTGGGGTTATCCATTACGTGCAGGCCTTCTGCCATCGTGGCATAGGTGATATTATCTTCAGGAAGGAACTCGGACTGCCGGTATTGACCCTGGAAGGTAACGCCGATTTCTTCCTCAATGCCCATAATCGCACCCGCATCGAGGCTTTCCTCGACATGTTACAACGCTCCGCCGTGAAAAAAGTTCGGCGGTCACCGGATAAAATTTACTCGCAAGGAGGCTAATATGGTAACCCGAGTAGGCATCAATGGTTTCGGCCGCATCGGACGGCTGACCCTCAGGACCATCAACCAGTACCACCGCGACCGGCTGGAGGTGGTGGCTATCAACGACCTGACCGACACCAGGACCAACGCCCACTTGTTGAAATGGGACAGCGTTTACGGCCGCTATCCGGGAGAGGTCAACCATAGCGAAAACGCCATCATCTTGGACGGTCATGAAATCAAGGTGATCTCCGAGCGGGATCCCGGCGCCATTCCTTGGAAAGACCATGGCGTTGACATCGTCATCGAATCGACCGGTCTTTTCACGGACGCTACCAAAGCCGTCGCCCACCGCCAGGGCGGCGCTAAAAAGGTCATCATCTCGGCCCCCGCCAAGAACGAGGACGTCACCATTGTCCTCGGCGTTAACGATAAGGACTACGACCCGGACAAGCACAACGTCATTTCTAACGCCTCCTGCACCACCAATGGCATCGCCCCGCCGGTCAAGGTCCTGCATGATGCCTTCGGCGTCACCAAAGGCCTGATGACCACTATCCACTCCTACACCAATGACCAGCGTATCATGGATACCGTCCACAGCGACCTCCGCCGGGCGCGGGGCGCTGCCCTCAACATTATTCCCACCACCACCGGGGCCGCCAAAGCCGTGACGCAGGTTATCCCGGACCTCAAGGGTATGATCCACGGACTGGCCTTCCGCGTGCCGACCCCGACGGTCTCGGTCATCGATTTTGTCTGCGACGTATCTAAAGAAGTTACCGTGGAGCAGGTCAACGACGCTTTACGGACGGCCTGCACCGGGCCGCTCAAGGGCATCATGGAGTACTGCGACGAGGAACTTGTCAGCATGGACTTCAAGGGAAATCCCCACAGTTCGATTATTGATGCGCTGAGCACGATGGTCATCGGCGGCAACATGGTCAAGATACTGGCCTGGTATGACAACGAGTGGGGCTATAGCTGCCGCCTCGGTGACCTCGTCCATTTCATAGCTTCGAAAGGGATATAAGCGGAAGCTTAAATCTCCTAGATTTTTCGTTTTTGCTTATTTCGTCTCCCGGGCCTTTTCGGGACGGCGAAGCAAGCTAATGTACGCATTCTCCTCCTTCAGCACGTCTGATGGAACGATTAACCTTGTACCTTAGTACCGATTGACATCCCATTATTTATTGCGTACAATGAATACAACAATAAAATAGGGTCGCTCCATGAAACTAATCGTCATCGGCCTGGGGCAATGCGGTGGCAGGATTGCTGACGAGTTCGCCCGGCTTAATAGTCGGGCACGTAGTACCCGCGGGCTGAATATAATCACCGGCGCTTTCGCCGTCAATACCGATTTAGCCGACCTCCATGGCCTGAAGACCATAAAACCTCGCTATGACACCCGTATCCTCATCGGTAATAAGAAGACCCAGGGCCATGGCGTCGGTAAAATCAACGAGCTCGGCGCCGAAGTCGCCCGGGAAGACGCCGATAAAATCATCGAGACCATCAGAAGCTCGAAGGGCTTTCAGGAAACCGATGCCTTCCTGCTTATTGCCGGGGCAGCCGGCGGCACCGGTTCCGGCGCCATCTCCGTTATGACCCAACAGATAAAAGAACGCTATGTCGATAAGCCTGTTTACGACCTCATCATCCTGCCCTTTGAACATGAAGAGGCCACCGAGGAAAGGACGGTTTACAACGTGGCTACCTGCCTCAAGTCCAGCTACCTGGTTGCCGATGCCGTCTTCCTCATCGATAACCAGCGCTATGTCATGAAAGACCGGCATATCATGGGCAACCTCCACCGCATTAACACTACCATCGTCCAACCCTTCTACGATCTGCTCTGCGCCGGCGAGGAGATAAAGTCCCGCCACATCGGCGCCAAGATACTAGATGCGGGGGATATCATCCAGACACTGGTAGGCTGGACAACTCTGGGATATGGCCGGTCCCACACTTCCGCGTTTAAAAACCTCTTCGGCCGCAACCGCCATTTCAGGAACAAAGCTACGGAAACACAGAAGGGCATCCAGGCCCTCGATTCCGCCATCAGCGGCCTGTCCATCAGGTGTAATCCGCTGGACTCGAAGAGGGCTCTCTACCTGGTTTCCGCCCCGGCCAAGGAAATCAACGTGGACCTTATCAAGGAAATGGGAGCCCACATCAAGAATATGTCCCCAGAAGCTATCATCAGGAGCGGCGATTACCCCCGTGAAAAAGGCGCTGTGGATATAACCCTGATACTATCCGAACTCAGCGATGTGGAGAAGGTTAGGAACTACTTTACCAAGGCTATCAATCTCATGAGCGAATTGAAGAAACGCCAGGAGGGTGCAATAAGTACGCAGCGAGGGATTGATATTACCATCAAGGATATACCCTCGCTGCTTTAAGTAACTGCTAAATATCGGTTTAAATGTCCGGGGCGCCGCCTGAATCAGGTTGCTCCGGACTTTTTTACAGTCGGTTTCCGGTTAATGACAGGCAGTCGGCCGACCGCCACGGATTGCTACCTGGCTATCTTGGAGTAAATCTGCCAGGCCTGTTCAATGGTCTGGTCGCGTACCTGCCAGGCTTTCTCAACGCTTTCATCACGAACTTTAACAGCCTCGGCAATGGCCGTTTCACTATTGGCGCAGGCTGAATCGACGGCCGCCTGGTAAGCCTCTTCAGCCCGCCTCATCATGTCCTCACGGCTTTTAGCCGCCCGCGATATCGCCTCGTCACGGTCTTTCAATGCCTTCGCAACGGCCGCTTCATAAGCCCGGGCGGCCTGCTCCTCCGCCCGCTTGTAAGCCTTGGCCACCTGCACCTCGTTCTCATGATAGGCCCGGGCCACCTGCCGCTCGGCGTCCATATAAGCGGCATAGGCCTTTTCGGCCTGGCTCATGACCTCATCAAGAGGACTCTTGGGCTGTTCCTCCGGTGCCACTTCTACAGATGGTTCGGGTTCAAGTTCTGCTGTAGTCTTCTTGGTTCGTTCCTTCGGGTTGGCCACCTGGCACCTCCTTATATGAAACTGATTTCTCCATTAATCACCGGCAACAATAAAGGGGCGTTTCCAGTAGTCCGGTTGCTACTTTGTGCCCAGTATATTGCCCTAATATTTAAAAGTCAAATTGTTTCTGATAGCCTTTAACCGGCGTTTTCCGGCCCCCGAGCCGCAATCTCATTCGCCGTTATCGTTATTCTCATCTCCCTTGCCGGATTGCTGGTTTCTCTTGGCCTCATACATCCGGGCCAGGGATTCAAGACGAGCTTCCATTTTCCCCTTGGGTTCTCCCCTTGAACCGTTCTTGTCGTTGTTTTTAACGTCTTCCTTTTCCAGCTTTATGTCCGAGCCTAGCTCTTCTTCCTCCAAATCCTGAGCGCTCCCCATCTCGGTCTCAAACTCGGTATCTGTCTCCAGCGTAGCGGCCATCTCATCTTCAACAGCATCTTCGGCGCTGACCGGGGTTTCTTCCTGACTTTCGCCTTCTCCGGTTTCGTCTTGCCGGACCTTACCCAGGGACTCTTCGTAGCGGCGGAAGGACTCGTCCGCTGTCTGCCTGGCCAGCTGCCCGCTTGTCTCCGCCCGGCTTATCGCCTCCCTGAAAGCGGAAATGGAAACCCCGGCAGCTTCTCGGGCAACCTTGGCGGCTGCTTCGGTGGCTTCCTTGACCGCCTTGACCGTCCTCTCCGCGGATTCCGTGGCGGCTTTGACCAGCCCGTCCGTCACTTCCCGGGCGGCCTGGACCGCTGCCTCGGCCGCTTCCTTTGTCTCCCGGCTGATTTCCTCAGCTCTGGCGATCGCCTCCTGGATTTCCTGTTGGGATACCTGGGACGTCTCCTGCACTGTCGCAATGGCGGCGTCGATGGCTTCCCGCATCACTCTTGTCGATTCCTCGGCTGTCTGTTTGGCGGACTGGCCAATCTCCTCGGCCCTGGCCACCGCTTCCTGGGTCTCTTTCTCGATCTTTTCGACCGCTTCACGGGCGCTCCTGGCCGATTCCTCGACGGACACCCCGGCTGCATTATTTATTTCTTCCATCCGCGCCACCGCCTGGCGGAACTCTTCAGAAGCGGCCTCCGACTTCTGCCGGGCTTCACCGCTAACTTCTTCGACTCTGGTTACAGCCGCGGCGGATTCTTCAGTCGTCTTCTGAGAAGCCTCTAGTATCTTCTGTACAGCAGCATCGACTGCACCCCGCACGGCTACAGCTGCCGCCTCGGTCGCTTCCCAGGCGCTACGTGAAGCGGCTTCCACATCCTCGCTGGCCTGTTGGGCTGACGCATCGGCGGCCTCTCGCGCCGACTGTGCCGCAGCTTCGGCGGCCTGCCGGGCATTCTCGGCGGCTGCCCGGGCGGCCTCCTTGGCTGATTGTGCGGCTGCCTCGGCGGTTTCCCGGGCAGACTGCGCGGCCATTTCGGCGGCTTCCCGGGCGGACAGCGACGCCGCCTCGGCCTCCTCCCTGGCGGTCTGACTCTGTTTCTCCGTAAGGGCTTGGGCTTCCTTCACATTCCTCACGGCCGTTTCGGTAGCATCAATGGTATCCCGTGATACCTGCTCCGCCCTGGCGACCGCCTCCTGTAATTCGGTAGCCGCTGCAGCAGCTTTGGTACCGGCCTCCTGGCTCAGAAGTTCAGCCTTGGCCATCGCTTCCTGTGAGGCCTTCACAGAAGCTGCCGAAGCCTCCTTGGCAATCTTGGCCGCCATATCCGTAGCGGCTCTAGTCTCCCTGGTAACGTCTTCCGCCCGCTTGAGTGCTTCCTGGGCGGTCTTCTGAGAAGCGTCGTTGGCCAGTTTGGCCTCCCGACTCACCATTTCAACACGGTTCATCGTTTCCTGGGATGAACGCTGTGACGCCTCGGCGACCTCACGGGCTACCTTGCTGATAGTCTCCGCCCGCGTGGCTACTTCCTCAGCGGCCCGGGCGGCTACTTCGGCGGCTTCCCGGGTGGACAGACTGGTCTTCTCCGTCCGGCTTACCACGTCTTTGGACACCTTGGTGGTTGCCTCGGCGGCCTCCCTGGCCTCTCGGGCCATTTTTTCCGCCTGTTTGGTAGCTTCCTTGGTTGCTCTGATTGACTCTTCGGTGGCCTCTCTGGCGGCGCTAACGGCTGATTCTGCTGTGGAAATAGCCTCCTGGGTTGTTTCTTCGGCTGTATCAGCTATTTTCTTGGCTTCGCGGCTGATTTCATCGATGCGCTGGAGCCTCTCCTGGGAAAGCATCAATGCCGATTCCGCCGCCCGCATCGCTTCCCCACCAATCTTCTCCGCCCGTGCGATAGCTTCCTCGAAGGCTTTGGCCATGGATTGGGCCGTTTCCTGCGGCCGCTTGGCGATCTCCTCCGACTTGGCGATGGCTTCATTAGCGGCTTTCATCGCTGCGTCAGCGGCCTCTTTGGCCTCCCGGCTGACTTTTTCCGCCCGGGCTATCGCATCCTGGGCCGCCCTGGCGGCATCTTCCGCCGCCTTCTTGGCCTTCAGCCCCACCTCCTCCGCCCGCTGAGCGGCTTCCATGGCGCTCTTCGTCGATTTACCGGCAGCCTCTCGGGCAGCCCGGCTGAGTTCCTCAGCCTTAGCTACCGCCCGTTCGAAATCTGTGATATTCCCCTCGACTTCTTCCCTCAGATTCGGAGACATTCGCCACCCCCCAAATTTTTATGGCAATCTTTATTATATTATTCGGGTAGCACTTTTTCAATAACTACTTTTCAAGCCAAACAAACCTAAGATAGGAAATTGGTCATATATACAATTAGTACGAAAATATATATGATTAAATTACTTTACGCTAATTGACATTGCGCTGACATTATGCTTAAAATAGACATAACTCAAACTTAGGGGGCTGCAATGAAATTAGTCGTTGTTGGCTTGGGGCAGTGCGGTGGCAGAATTGCCGATGAATTTGCTCGGCTTAATTCCAAAGCCCGTAGCCGCCGTCGTATGACCATCGTCACAGGCTGTTTCGCTGTCAATACTGATGCCGCTGATCTGAGCGGCCTGTCCAGCATAGGTAACGACCACCGCCATCGGATCCTTATCGGTAGCCGCAAGACCGGCGGCCACGGCGTCGGGAAAATCAACGAGCTCGGTGCCGAGATAGCCAAGGAAGATTCCGATAAAATCGTAGACGCGATCAGGACAACCAAGCACTTCTTCGAAACGGACGCCTTCCTCCTTATCGCCGGTTCGGCAGGAGGCACCGGATCCGGCGCTATCTCCATCGTCTCGCAGCACCTGAAGGAACGCTACATCGATAAACCGATTTGGAACCTGATTGTCTTGCCTTTCGAGCACGAAGAGACTACCGAGGAAAGGACCGTCTTCAACGTGGCCACCTGCCTCAAGTCCTGCTACTCGGTCGCCGATGCCGTCTTCCTCGTTGATAACCAGCGCTACGTAAGAAAGGACTCTTCCATCCAGACCAATCTATCCAAAATAAATGGCATGATTGCCGAGCCGTTCTATAATATGCTCTGCGCCGGCGAGGAAAAGAAGTCCAAGTTCATCGGTGCCAAGCTGCTCGACGCCGGGGACATTATCCAGACCGTGGTCGGCTGGACAGTCATCGGCTACGGTAAGACCCAGGCTCCCCTGTTCAAGTGGCCGACCGAGTGGAAGAGCGATTTCCGCAAGAAGGGCACCGAGATCCAGAAGGGCATCCAGGCTATGGATGAGGCCATCAGCGAGCTTTCCCTGAAATGCAATCCCGCCGATTCGCGCCGGGCGCTATACCTGGTGTCCGGCCCGGCCAAGGAAATGAACATGGACATGGTCAAAGAGATCGGCGATTATATGAGGGACATCGCGCCGGAGGCCATCATCCGCAACGGTGACTACCCCAGGGAAAGGGGCCTGGTAGATGTTACCGTACTTCTCTCCGAGCTCAGCGACGTTGAGAAAGTACGCGACTACTATCTCCGCTCGACCGACCTTATCCCCGAGTTCAAGAAACGCCAGGAGGAGACGGAGGACAAGCTCAAGGCGCTGGATGACGTCTCCAAAGACATCCCCTCACTATTGTAAATTATCCGGGTACCAGATGAACATTTACCCCGCTCCCCGGGATTCCGGGGGCGGGGTGTGGTTTTTTAGGGGGTATTCCCTATCCTATCCCCTATTGTCGCTGTAGCTTCGGTACACCTATCCACATGGGCGTCCTGCCCATATACTCCCGATAGGCCGGGCCGAATATATCACAGCATTGGGCTTCTTCTTTCCTTGCCTGGTACTGCTGGAGAAAGAAGGTGGCAATGGTGATAACGAAAAACAGCCAGGAAGCGGCAGCGACACTGACCGCCGCATAGACAAGGAACATGGAAAGGTACATGGGGTGGCGTGAAAAGCGGTAGATACCGGTCGAAAAGGGCATTCCTTGAGGCGTGCTGGATACGGCTACTGTCGCTAGAATTAACACCACCAGACCGGCGGCGAACAGCGCCAGCCCCACCCACAACCAGGGCTCGCCCGTTCGCAGCGGCACGAATATGGAGTAGAGCGTAGCGCCGACCCAGAGTCCCTGGGTGAGTATAGCCATGATTTTGTCCCGGCGGTCCCGGATGATTTCCGGGGCATGACTGGCTCTTTCACCAATTCCTTTAGGGAATACGACGACCGCCAACCATTGGAGAGGATAAATAATCATAAACAACCAGACGTTCCAAACTCCAATACCAAAGTCTGGTAACAATGACATATATACCTCAGGTTTTTGATACAGATGTATTTAAAACTCAGACCGGCCTTCCAGGGCGCGGGTAAGGGTGACATCGTCGGCGTATTCCAGCTCGGTGCCGAAGGGCAGGCCGCGGGCTAAGCGGGTCACTTTGATGCCCAGCGGGGCGATGACCCGGCCCAGGTACATCGCCGTCTGCTCGCCTTCAAGATTGGTATTGGTCGCCAGGATGACTTCGCTGATGGTGTTGTTCCGCAGCCGGTCGAGCAGCTCCTTGATCCGTATATCGCCCGCCCCCACCCCCTCGCCGGGGGAAATGGCTCCGTGGAGGACGTGGTATAGCCCCTTGTAGGCGCCGGTGTGCTCAAGGGCCAGGATATCCTGGGGCTGCTCCACGATGCATAGCTGGCCGGTCTCCCGCTGCGGGTTGCGACAGATGGGACAGGGATCAACTTCCGTGACGTTGCAGCACGCTGAGCACAGGGTGATCTTCTGTTTCAACCCCAGCAAGGCCTCGGCAAGTTCGCGGGACTGCTCCTCCGGGGAGCGCATCAGGTAAAAGGCGATGCGCTGGGCGCTCTTGGGGCCGATGCCCGGCAGCCGGCTGAACTCTTGTACCAGTCGGCCGATAGCGTCGGTCGCGGGGGTGGTTTCCTGGTTCATAGTAATCCTACATCAACCCGGGTATCTTCAATCCACCCGTCAGTCCGCCCATCATCTTGGTGGCCGCCTCCTGGGACTTGGCCAGGGCCTCGCTAACGGCGCTCAATACCATGTCCTCGAGCATCTCGACATCCGCTGGATCGACCACCTCCGGAGATATTTTCACCGATATAATTTTTTGCTGGCCGCTCATTACGACTGTCACGGCGCCGCCGCCGGAACTGGCCTCTACGGTCAGGCTGGCCAGATCTTCCTGGGCTTTGAGAAGCTGCGCCTGGAGCTTCTGGGCCTGCTGCATCATGTGTTTGTTCATTTTCCCTCCCCGTTATCGATAACCTGGGCGCCCATGCGCAGCGCCGCTTTGACCAGGTGGTTATTCTCGTGTTCGTAGACACAGCGTACCCGGCAGGAACGCCCCAAAAAACAACTTACGATCTTATCGGCCGTTTTCTGATTCTCAACAGCCTCCATCTTTTCTTTGTGGAACGGAAATTTAAAGGAAACCACCACTGTGTTGTCCTCGATAGATATCGGCCGGGCGCTCCTGAGCAGAGCGGCCGCCGGGGTGCGGCTGAGGTTCTCCGGGGCTTCATTGATGATTTTGGTCCAATGGACTTGTAACTGCCCGATTATTTCGCCGGCGGCGGGTTCGGCTTCTGCTTCTGGCGTGGTTGAAGGCGGAGGTTTCACCTCCGGTGCTGTGTCGGTCACGCGAGACTCCGTTTCAGGAATATTCTTCGCCTCTTCGCGAGCGGCTGGCTCGACGGGAGGCGGAGTTACCCGCTGCGAATCCTCGGATATAGCCGGATGATGTCTGGAATGTCGAACAGGTTCAGTGTTCTCTTCAACAACCGGAGGGCTTGTCTTCACCGATTCTTCGGATGTAGAGAGGGTGCATTCGACCATCGCCAGCTCCAGCGGCAGAGTAGAGTAGTTATCCAGGCTGAGGTCAAGCTGCCCGAAGCTCCTGACGGCCCCTAATACACGCGACAAAGGCACCCGGGAGGCCAGCTCTTTAAGCTCGCTGAGGTCTTCCGGCGTAAGCTCGATGGAATCACCGGAGCCGGTCTTGACCAGCAGCATCAAGCGCAGGTAGTCGACAACCTCCCGATTGAACTGGCGCAGGTCGAGGCCGTCGTTGTTGACGTTATTGATCGTGGCCACGCCGGCGGCGACGTCTCCGTTGACGATATGCCTCACCAGCTCGCGACTGCGCTCGTTATCGGCCATACCGAGGAGGGTCTGCACCTGCGTCAGGGTGATCTCGTTCCCGTAGCCGGTTGTCAACTGCTGAAGGAGATTTTCCGCATCCCGCAGGCTGCCGGTGGCCGCCCGGGCGATCAGCCGCAGTGACTCCGGGTCGGTGCTGATACCCTCTTTCTCGCATATCCGGACCAGCTTGTCCACCACATTGGACTGGGCCAGGCGGTGGAAATCGAAACGCTGACACCGTGACAGGATGGTCGGGAGTATCTTGTGGGTCTCGGTGGTGGCCAGGATGAAGATGACATGGGGCGGTGGCTCTTCCAGCGTCTTGAGCAGGGCGTTGGAGGCGCTGGTACTCAGCATATGGACTTCGTCGATGATATAGACCTTGTAGCGGGCCTGGTTCGGGGCGTAGTTCACCTTCTCCCTCAGGCTGCGGATATCGTCGACGCCGGTGTTGCTGGCGGCATCCACCTCGATGACATCCATGGCCCGCCCCTCGATGATAGACCGGCATATATCGCATTCATTACATGGCTCACCTTTACCGTCCGCCAGGCAGTTGACCGCCTTGGCCAGATTGCGCGCCGTGCTGGTCTTGCCTGTGCCGCGCGGGCCACAGAAGAGGTAAGCGTGCGAGATGCGCCCTTTGGCCAGGGCATTGAGCAGCGTCCGTGTGACATGCTCCTGGCCGACCACCTCGGCGAGAAGCTGGGGGCGCCACTTGCGATAGAACACCTGAGATGACATTACAGCCTCTATTATACCTCAAAACAGGCCTTTTCCCAAGCGTTGGTAGAGGAGATTCTATCTCCAATTGGTGTATAATGAAACTGTAAAGTTATATTCCTCAGAATAACAGGAGCAGTCGAAAAAGTGGGATATTATGTCGGACCCCCGTGAATATAAGACCGAGGCCATCGTCATTAAAAAGACCAAGCTGGGGGAGGCGGATACCATCCTCACGTTCTTTACCCCCAACCTCGGCAAAATCCAGGGTTTCGCCAGGAGCCTGCGTAAGCCCAAGAGCAAGCTGGCCGGCCACCTGGAGCTCCTCACCCACAGCCAGGTGTCCTTCGTCCGTGGCCGCAACCTTGACACAATTATCGGCAGCCAGACCATTAACAGCTTTCTGCTCCTGCGCAACGACCTCTGGCTGACCTCCTGTGGACTTTATATCGCCGAGCTGGTCAACCAGTTCACCGCCGAGCGGGAAGAGAACCGTGCTGTCTTTGAATTGCTATTGGCGACATTAGAGCGACTCACCGCCGAGAACGACAAAGAACTGGTCCTCCGCTTCTTCGAACTCCATCTCTTGGAAAGCGCCGGCTACCGTCCCCAGCTCCGCCAGTGCACCGCCTGTCACCGCCCCCTGGAGCCCGTCCCCAACTATTTTCATCCCGCCGCCGGTGGCCTGCTCTGCCCGGGCTGTGCTCAGGAACAAACTTTGGCGTATTTGCTATCGTTGAACGCGCAGAAAGTGCTGCGACTTCTCCAGACCACCCATGATTTCGGCGAGGTCAGCCGCGTCCGGATTGACGCTACCCTGTCCCGTGAGTTGGACGATGTCCTGCGCGGCTACCTGCGGTACCTGCTGGAACGGGAGGTAAGGTCCGCCGCCTGGCTGGATGAGCTCCGCGCCATGACCAGCAGACAGGATGCCCTTACTTGAAAACACCTGGTTCGTAGGTTCCACTATCAAGTCATTGTTTCCCCGGCCAGGTATCAATATTCGCATTAAAGCTCACCCGACATTTTCCCACTTTACCGCTCCCAGCGCTTTAACATATAATGAAATATCTATATATTTGCGGAATGAAACATGCCATCCCGATTTGATAACATCAACCAACAGCGAAGACAGAAACTGGAGCGGCTGCGCACGCGGGGCATCAATCCCTACCCCAACCGCTATCACCGTACCCACACCACGGGTGAGGCCATCAAGCGGTTGGAAGAACAAGAAAAGGCTAGCCAGGGTAAAAGCGTATCCGGCAAGACCGCCGAGCCGTTGGGCGTGGCCGGTAGGATTATGGCCATCCGGAAGATGGGTAAAAGCTCCTTCGTGGATATCCGGGACGGTTCCGGCAAGATACAGCTCCTCTTTCGCAATTCGGAGTTCGACGAGGCCCGGCAGGACCTCTTCGGTGACCTGGATATCGGGGATATCATCGGCGCCGAGGGGACGCTGCTGCGCACCAGAACCGGCGAGCCGACTGTCGATGTCGCCGGATTTGCCCTACTCTCAAAATCACTCCAGCCGTTGCCGGAAAAATGGCACGGCCTGAGCGATACGGACACCCGCTACCGCCAGCGTTATGTCGACCTCATCGCCAACAGCGAGGTCAAGGAGATATTCCGGGTGCGCAGCCTAGTCATCGCCGCGATACGGCGCTTTTTCGACCAGCGCGGCTTCATCGAGGTGGAATCGCCGGTCCTCCAGGCCTCGGCCGGCGGCGCCCTGGCCCTGCCCTTTATCACGCACCACAACGCCCTCGATCAGGACTTCTATCTACGCATCGCCCTGGAGCTTCACCTCAAGCGGCTGATCGTCGGTGGATTTGACAAGGTCTATGAAATCGGACGGGTCTTCCGCAACGAGGGTATCTCCACGACCCATAGCCCGGAATATACCCTCCTCGAAAGTTATGAGGCCTACGCCGACTACGCCGACGTCATGGCCATGCTCGAGGAAATGGTCTACCAGGTCAGTGGGCAAGTATTGGGCAAGTCAGAAATCAATTACGGCGGCGAAATCGTTAACCTAAAACCGCCCTGGCGACGCCTTACGTTACGGAATGCCGTTAAGGAACATAGCGGTATCGACTTCGTCAAATATCCAACGGCCGACGGACTGCGGGAGAAAATCAGATCGACAGGCCTTGAGGCTGACCCCACCAAAAACTGGGCCAAGCTCGTCGATGAGCTTTACAAGACCGTGGTCAGGCCGAAACTGGTGCAACCCACCTTTCTCCTCGATTATCCGGTCTTGATGTCACCGCTGGCCAAGAACAAACCCGGCGAGGAGCGGGTGGTCGAGCGTTTCCAGGCCGTGGCCGGCGGCCTCGAGATTGCCAATGCCTACAGCGAGCTCAACGACCCTATCGAGCAGCGGCAGCGCTTTGAGGAGCAGCTCAAGGAGCGACCGGCCGAGGACGAGGAACGCTGGACCATCGACGAAGACTACCTGACGGCGCTGGAGTTCGGTATGCCCCCGACGGGTGGCCTGGGTATCGGCATCGACCGCCTTATCATGCTGTTTACCAACCAGTCTTCGATAAGAGAGGTGATTCTGTTCCCGCAGTTGAAGGAGAAAGGTTAATCCAACTCTCCAGTATGAAGGTAAGTCTTAGTTGAGTAAGGATTGAAAAATGGAAGAAACGAAAAACCTTATTGCCTATTGCGGTCTTTATTGCGGCGACTGTTTCGCCTACCAGGGAAGAATTGCTGATCTGGCCAGAGACCTCAGAGAAGAGCTGAGAAGGTCCAAATTCGAGAAAACGGCTGCGTATGTATCCCAGACACCTTTCTTTAAGGTATTTGAAGACTACCCCCAATGTTACAAGGTATTGGGGGCTATGGTTAAGTTCCGCTGTAAGAGGGCCTGCCGGGGCGGTGGCGGCCCTCCCTGTAAAATGAGAAATTGTTGCCAGAAAAAAGGCATCGAAGGCTGCTGGGAATGCGAAGATTTCGAGACCTGTACCAAGCTGGACTTCCTTAAACCAAACCACGAAGACGCCCACATCAAAAACCTGAAAATAATCAAGAAATCAGGAATCGAGAGCTTCATCACCGGTAAACGTAACTGGTAACGAACAGGGATAAACACCATGCTGGACATCAAACTGATACGCGAAAACCCGGAACTCGTCCTTAAAGCGATTGAAAACCGCCATGATAGCGCCCCCCTCGATGACGTCCTCCGTCTCGACGCCGAGCGCCGCCAGAAAATAGGCCAGCTCGATGCCCTCCGACAGGAAAGAAAGACTGTCTCCAGGGAGCGGGAAAAGGCCCAGGAACGGGGCCGCCAACTCCGCACCGAGATACAGGAAATGGAAGAGGCGGTCAGGAATCTGGACTCGCAACTCGAAGAGCTTCTCCTCCAACTGCCCAATATCCCCGCACCCGATGTCCCCATCGGCCAAGATGACGCTGACAATGTAACTGTCCGCACCTGGAAAGAGCCCCGGACCTTTCCCTTCGAACCGGCCCCCCACTGGAAACTGGGGGAAGACCTGGGTATTATCGATTTCGAACGCGGCGTTAAAATTTCAGGGAGCCGGTTTTACGTTCTCAGCGGAGCCGGTGCCCGCCTCCAACGGGCCCTCATCGCCCTTTTTCTCGACTTGCATACCCGTGAGCACGGCTACCGGGAGATATATCCTCCTTTCATGGTCAAGCGTGATTGCATGGTCGGCTCGGCGCAGTTGCCCAAGTTCGAGGATAATATCTATCATGACGTCACCGATGACCTCTGGTTCGTCGGCACCGCCGAGATACCGCTGACCAACCTGCACCGCGACGAGATACTCACTAATGACGATCTGCCGCTCTATTACGCCGCCTACACCGCCTGCTTTCGCCGCGAAAAAATGTCCGCCGGTAAGGATACCCGTGGTATCAAGCGCGGCCACCAGTTCGACAAGGTGGAGCTTTATAAGTTCGTCGTGCCGGAGACCTCTGATGACGAGCTTGAGAAACTGACCGCCGATGCCGAGGACGTCTGTCAAAAGCTCGACCTGCCCTACCGGGTCCGCCAGCTTTGCACCGGCGACCTCGGTTTCGCCTCGGTGAAGTCCTACGATATCGATGTCTGGGCGCCCGGCTGCCAGGAGTGGCTCGAGGTCTCCTCCTGCTCAAATTGCGGGGACTTCCAGGCCCGGCGGACCAATGTACGCTACCGCGCCACCCCGGACGCCCGCCCCCGGTTCGTTCATACACTCAATGGCTCCGGCCTGGCCCTGCCCAGGATAATGATTGCCGTCATTGAAAATTACCAGCAGGCCGACGGCCGCATCACCGTGCCGGAGGTTTTACAGGATTTCGTGGGCACCAAGATTATTGGATAGTCAAAGATTGTCTTGCCCCCACCCCCTCCCAACCCCTATAATCTTACTATGAAAATCGTCCGATGGCACGAGTGGCAGGTGACCACGACCCGCGCCAGGGAGATACAGGAAAAACTGGCGGGACAGGTCTCACGGGAAGGTCGGGTGGAAAATCCGCATCTCGTTGGCGGGCTGGACATCTCCGTCAACCGGTTCGCCAAAACGGGAACCGCCGCCGCAGTTATCCTCAGCTTTCCGGAACTGAAACTGCTGGAGACAGCCGTATACACTGGCCCGATCGAATTTCCCTACGTCCCCGGTCTTCTCTCCTTCCGGGAAGCCCCGCTGACCCTGGCCGCCTGCGAAAAACTTACGCTTACTCCGGATGTCTTTCTGGTGGACGGCCAGGGCATTGCCCATCCCCACCGGCTGGGCATCGCTTCCCACCTGGGCCTCTGCCTCAGTGTCCCGACCATCGGCTGCGCCAAATCACGGCTCATCGGTGAATACACAGAACCGGGGCCGACCGCCGGCAGCCAGGCCGACCTTACCGACAGCGGCGAGGTCATCGGGGCGGTGCTGCGTACCCGGACGGGTGTCAAACCGGTTTACGTGTCTATTGGCAATAATATTGACTTGTCTTCAGCGATTGGCCTGGTGCTGGCCTGCTGTCGCGGCTACCGTCTGCCGGAGCCGGCCCGCCTGGCCCACCTGGCCGCTGGAATTAACTCAAAAGAACACTATGTAACATCGGTCGGAGCCACCGGATAAATACTCTGAGAAGGGCGAGGAAGGATGCAGGAATTGATCGATAAACTGAAAAACTTGCGGGCCCGGGTAGCCGAGGCCGTGGAGCATCTTTGACATCGCCGGAAAAGAAAAAGAAATAACCGCGCTGGAAAAGCAATCATCCAATCCCGATTTCTGGCTCGACCAGACCAATGCTCAAGATACCATGCGTCAGCTTGCCAGCCTGACTCGAACGGTACAGTCCTGGCGGGAACTGGAGAAAAAGCTGGCCGATGCTGCTGAATTAATCCCCCTGGCCGAGGAAGACAACTCCCTCCAGGCCGGTCTGGAGAAGGAACTGGACGAGCTGGCGGCAAAACTCGACGAACTGGAATTTCAGCTCTCACTCGGCGGCGAGTACGACACCCGCAATGCCATCCTGGCCATTCATGCCGGCGCCGGCGGCACCGAGTCCCAGGACTGGGCCGAAATTTTGATACGTATGTACCTGCGCTGGTGCGAGCGTCGCGGCTTCGAGGCAGAAGTACTGGATACCTCCCCCGGCGATGAGGCCGGTATCAAGAGCGCCGTTATTGCCGTCAGCGGCCAGTACGCCTTCGGTTACCTGAAATCCGAGCACGGCGTCCATCGCCTGGTACGTCTCTCCCCCTTCGACGCCGATCATGCCCGCCATACCTCTTTTGCCCTGGTGGAGGTGATGCCCGAGGCCGAATCCGATGTCGAGCTGGAGATCTCCCCCGACGACGTCAGGGTAGAGACGTTCCGTTCCAGCGGCCCCGGAGGCCAACACATGCAGAAGACCAGCAGCGCCGTGCGGTTGACCCACCTGCCGACCGGCGTCACGGTGACCTGCCAGAGCGAGCGCTCACAGTACATGAACAAGGAGTTCGCCTTTAAGATCCTTCGGGCGCGTCTCCTGGAACAGGAGCTTGAAAAACGCGAGGAAGAAAAAGCCAGGCTCAAAGGCAGGCGTATCGAGGCTGGCTGGGGCAATCAGATCAGGAGCTATGTCTTACATCCCTACCGTATGGTCAAGGACCACCGCACCGACTTCGAGACGAGTAATACCGAGGCCGTGCTGGACGGCGAACTGGACGGCTTTATAGATGCTTACCTGCGGGCTTCGATGGGTGAAGAGTCGTAACCGCCCAGGGTGGAGCTTTGACAGCTCTCAGAGCCTTTTGAGACTGAAGGGCCGCCGGCGGCAGGTTATCTTTGTTATAGCTGGCGCCACACTGGATGCACTGGATATAGACGCCGTAGACATCACTTTCCAATGAGAGGTCTCCCCCGCATCTTTTGCAACTCTTGGTACGTATCACACAGAGCATGTTTTTCTCAAATCCCCTTCGGTTCGGAATATCAGCCATCTT
Source organism: Dehalococcoidales bacterium (assembly GCA_034414775.1). Lineage (GTDB taxonomy): Bacteria > Chloroflexota > Dehalococcoidia > Dehalococcoidales > RBG-16-60-22 > DAOULX01. The sequence continues at coordinate 32,693 of DAOULX010000042.1, read as the reverse complement.
GATAATATTCGTTATGGGGAAGCTTTTGAATCTGGTCAGCCCTGATTCTCAAATTAACTCACCTTCAAATCAACTGGTGGGCTGTACCCAGTACTTTTATCGGGTATAAAGAACGGAACCGGGTTTATAAGATAGGGAGGATTGATACGACGATTCCTAGCCTTCTCGGGATATTCTCGTGATGACAGATGGCTTGCCAGCGATAAGCCAGGGGTGATAGACTGGGCTGATATGGAAAAACCTCACCGGGTTGAAAAAAGCTCGCTGACGATACACGACCTGCCGGCTGCCGACCGGCCGCGGGAGAGGCTCCAGAGACTGGGAGTTGAAGCCCTTTCCGCCCAGGAATTGCTGGCCGTGATACTGGGGAGGGGAATCTCCGGCGAATCGGTGATGGTGACTGCCCAAAGACTGCTCAGCCGGTTCGGGGGTCTGAAAGGTGTCGCCCGGGCGTCACTTGAGGAGCTGGCCGGGGTCAGGGGCATCGGCATCGCTAAGGCCTCCCAGATCAAGGCGGCGGTGGACCTTGCCAACCGGGTAGATGGCACTGAGGATCCCGGTAGTCAGGCAATCATTAAAACGCCGGAAGACGCCGCCGCCCTCGTGCAGGGACGGCTGAAAGATAAAAAGAAAGAATATTTCCTGGCAATTCTGCTGGATACGAGGAACCGGCTCATCCGTGTGGCCGAGGTGTCCATCGGCTCACTGGACAGCAGTATTGTCCATCCCAGAGAGGTGTTCAAAGAAGCGATATCCGCGAGCGCCGCCTCGGTGATTTTTGTTCATAATCACCCTTCCGGCGATACCGAGGCATCAGAAGATGATATCCGGTTGACGAAAAGACTGAACGAGGCCGGAGAAATAGTGGGGATAGAGGTGCTGGACCACATAATCATCGGCGGTAATAACTATATAAGCCTGAAACGGAACGGGCTTTTATAAGCAAGGAGGTGACCAATTATGGAAATCCTGAGATGTAAAACGAGGCTTTCCGTACTTTGGGTCTCTATGACCATAGGTTTTACGGCAGGGTGGTTTATAAGTTTAATGATGCCGGGCACATTAGAGGAAATGATGTCCGGCAATTTCAAAGGAGGACAGCTTACTGACCAGAGGATGATTATCTATGCTCTCATATGGTTGATTCCTCTGGTAATAGCGGTACTATGTTTGACCTTGAACAAATCAAAGTGGCTAAATTTCGTCCTAGGGACTATTTTTACGCTATTTTATATTTATGAATTAATCAGTCGCCTAACGGCGGGAGAAGCAGTGCCCATCGCTCACTGGCTGATTTTCATTTTAGGGATTATATTCGCATTCTTAATCACCTGGTTCGCCTGGAAGTGGCCTGAAGAAGAGGCCTGAGACCATATCCAGAGCACCCCGCGCCAAGTGAGACGTAAAAGTAGCAAGTCATACCCTCGTCCTGAAAAACATCAGCCTTAATTAAAAGGAGCAGTTTTTCCAATCTCCGCTCTCTTTACCTGGCAGGCTCCGGTTCTCATCCCTCACAATTGGCTCATCCGGGTCTTCCGGCTTGCGTACGTACGCAGTGGTCAGTGCGGAGTCCATAAACACAATCGGTTTGAGGATTATTTTGAACTCCAAGGGGTGTGGACCATCCCTGCGGGGACGTGGACAAAACAGGACTCCGTGATTACCAGTTTTTCCTGCTCGCCCTCGGGACCCAGGTAGAGCCAGACCTCCGCGTCGAAACGTTGACGCGGGTGGCATCGGCGTTCTGGAAAGCCAGTAACTGGTCGAAATCGCGGGTATGCGGGTCGTTAATCATTAGGAACGACTCGGTCACACAGAATTCGATGTTTATTGATGATTATAATAGTAATCGTTCTCAAACTCTTTGAAGGGGACCGAACACCTCGGCATAGAGCCGGTGGCTCGCCTCATAGTTACGGACAACTGAACCAAACCCGGCCACGAACAATATTGTTGTGTTTCTAAAACCCAACACGTCTTTACAACCGAAGCGGAGGGGGCGGGATTCGAACCCGCGGTCGGCTTGCACCGACAACGGTTTTCAAGACCGTCACCATAGGCCACTCGGACACCCCTCCCGATGCCGTACCCATTATGCCCCAATAATATGGCATCGTCAAACAACTCGGATTTCCGATTAAGTGGCTCTACCTCTGCTCGTACTACCTGGTAAGATCATCAGGGTTCGCCAAGGGATCCGGAAGCTTGAATTCCATGGTCTCACCAGGTTTGAGATCGGTTTCCAGGTTTCCGAAGCCAATCCTGACCGGTGACACTTCACCCGGCTGTCCCTTGATAATCAGCCGGTTATGGGTAAATTGAAGGTTGAGATGCTGCCGACGGAACACAATATCGAACTGGATGTCTTTGAGCTCGTTTGGTAGCACCGGGTTTAACTGCAGCTTGTCCCGGCGGGTTTCGATCCCGGTGAAACAGCGCTGCACCAGGTCTACCGTCCCCGCCATGGCACCGAGATGAATACCCTCCATCGTCGTACCGCCCTGAATATCGGAAACATCGCTCTCCAGGGCCTCCTTGAAAAGGTGCCAGGAAAGTTCACGTTTGGAGCGGGCCAGTACCCAGGCATGCACCAATCGGCTCAAAGTAGAGCCATGGGAAGTACGATGAAGGTAATAATCGATGTTCCTGGGAATGGTCTCATATTCAAAGGGATAGTTAAGCCGGCCGAACAGCTCCCGCAGTTCATCGGATGAAAGCAGGTAAAACAACATTAGCACATCGGCCTGCTTAGAGACTTTGTACCGGTTGGGAGTATCGTCTTCCGCCTCGAGGATACGGTCGAGGCGCTCGATTTTACCGTACTTCTTTTCGTAGCCTTTCCAATCGAACTCCTCAAGAGCATCATAGCCCTCAAACTGGCTTATGATACCGCCGTCATGGAAGACGATCCGCATTTTACGGCTGATGTCATCCCAATGCTCCAGCTCCTGGCGTCTAAGATCCAGTTTATCCTGGAGTGACTCCTTCCTATCCGGGGGGATTATATCAAGTGCTTCCAGGATCCGGCAGAGCAGCCAGACCGTCATTACATTGGTATAGGCGTTATTGTCGATGCCGGGTTCGCTGGCGTTCGGATAAGAATCGTGGTATTCGTCAGGACCCATGACCCGGCGGATCTCGTAACGGTCCAGCGTGCGATTGTATGTGGCGATGCTGGCGAAGAACCGCCCGATTTCGACGAGCATCTCCACTCCATAGTAAGAGAGAAAATCGACATCGCCGGTCACCTGGTAGTAAAGCCAGATATTATAGGCGATAGCGATATTGATATGCCTTTGCAGGTGTGAGTTGTCGGGTAGCCATCGCCCCGAGCGGGGATTCAGATGGAGTGTCTGGCTCTCCTCCCGTCCGTCGCTGCCGCTCTGCCACGGGTACAACGCCCCCCGGAACCCGGCCCGGGCGGCCGCCCAGCGTGCTTCCGGCAGGCGCCGGTAACGGTACAACAGCAGCGAGCGGGTGATATCCGGAATGCTCAGGTTTAAAAATGGAAATATAAACAGCTCATCCCAGAAGATATGGCCGCGATAAGCCTCGCCGTGGAGGCCCCTCGGCGGTACACCCACGTCAAGACCGATGCTATTGGGCGAAACCGTCTGCAATAAGTGAAAGATATGCAGGTGCAGGATCATGGCCACACGCTCGCCGTTTTCGATGGCGATACGGCTCCGGTTCCAGAGGTTAGCCCAGCTCATCACGTGGCGTTCCAGAAGCCCCTCAAAGCCCGGGGCACGTGCCACGGATTCCCGGGCGGCTTCACCACTCTCCGAAATAGCCGAATCCCGAGACGTATATAAAGATATTATCTTTTCAACGCTTATCTGCCCCCCCGTCTTTACAGGGATGCTGAACTCCTGGGCGATAAAGCCCTTGTCTTCTATAGTCGCGGGTTCCAGAGTGAGCTGGGTGGCGTCAAGGAACAATCTCGTTCGTGCCGCTTCGGCAATCCGGATGTGCGAATGATATGTCTCCACTTGCAGTAATATCGTCTCGTTATTGATGCGGGAGCATTCCAGCGGTACTAGATGCTGACAATCCAGTTGCCGGTAGCGGGCCACGCCGTCGTTGGTTACCGTCCCGTCAAGCGCCGATCTGACCGATAACTGCCCCGACCAGTTTTCCGCGACGATGGTGGTCTCTATCCCTGCCAGATGAGGATCGGCCATGCTGACAAAACGGCGTTGCAGCAGGCGTGTCCGGCGGCCTTGCTCATCGGCAAAGCGTATCCGCCGGTTCAGGACGCCCCGTCTCAGGTCGAGCTCCTGCTCGTATTCCAGCACCTGGACCTTCTCAACATCGAACCAGGCGCCGTCGTTGAAACGCAGCGACAGCGGCAGCCAGTTCGGGAGGTTCACCATGCTTTCATTCTCGATTTTCTTGCCAGCTATCTTGCTGGTCAGCCGGTTAAAGCATCCCGCGACATAGGTGCCTGGATAGTGAACCGCGTCTGCCTTAGACTCGGGAGCAGCGCCACGGGTGGCGAAATAGCCGTTACCCAGCGTGCACAGGGCCTCTCTCAACCCTTCTTCCTCGGGAACGAAACCATCGAAAACAAGCGACCAGATGCCTCGAGAGACCTTCTTTTCCGCCAGCGCCCCCAGTCCTGCCAGAAACTCCCTGACCTCATCCGGATCGTGCAGCCGGTAATGCGCCAGGGTCCGGCGGCGCCCCTTACCAACGGCGATGCCGATACCCCGTTCCCCCATGGCGCGGAAAGCCTTTTCATCGGCGGTATCCTCGCCAATATAAAGAGGCGTAATCTTACTGCTGTCCGCATATAATACGTCCATCAGGGCTAAGACAGCCTTGCCCTTGTTCCAATCGATTTTGGGCGTCAGCTCAAACAACATTTCACCGGCGGTCTTTTTCAACCTTGGATTATTTGAGGCCACCCCGTCAAGCCTCTCCTTGAATGTACCCAGGTCAGCCTCATTGACCCGGCAATAATCAACGGAAACGCTGAAGTGTTTACGTTCAATCTTTATCCCCTTGATACGTTTGAGTGCCCCGCGTAATTCTTTCTCGGCGCGGGTGAGTGCCGGCAGGAACTCTTTACCGCGTTCCTCTCTCCGGAAGGCGTTACCCGGGCCGGAAATGTCTATTCCATGACCACCCGCGTAGGCGATGTCATTGATATCGACCAGTTTACGAATGTCATCCAGATCACGTCCGCTGACAACGGCAACCGAATAGTGTCTGCCCAAGTGTTTGATGACCTGCCGGGTCTTCCCGGAAAGAACCACCTCGGCCGGGGCTTTAACTCTTGGTGCCAGCGTACCATCGAAGTCAAGGAAAATTGCGGGACTCTTTTCACTCAGCCGGGCGAAAATTTCTTCTCTCCGTTCCAGGGCAGATGGAAGGCTGTTCAGCGGGCGGCCGAATGACTTCGGGCGGGTCGGTTGTTTGATACCAAGCCAGGACAGGTCCGCCACGACTACATCGGCGCCATTTTCCCGGAGGTTTTCCTCCTGCCCGGTACGGTCGACTCCAATGACAAGCTTGAAGTTACCCCTTCGGCCAGCCTGGACACCGGCTATGGCATCTTCGACCACGGCCGCCCGGTCCGGCCGGACATTCAGCCGCCTGGCGGCCTCCAGGAATATAGCCGGATTGGGCTTACCCTTTAACCTGAGTTCACCGGCGTCAACGCCGTCAACCTTGACGTCAAACAGGTCGAGTACCCCGGCAGACCGTAATACCTCCTCGGCGTTCCGGCTGGCCGATATTACCGCCACGTAAATGCCGAGAGCTTTGAGCTCTTTTACAAAATCCACCGAAGACTGGAAAGCAGTGGCTCCCTCCTGCCTCAGTTGCTCGAGAAAATACCGGTTTTTTCGGCTACCCAACCCCCGGACAGTCTCCTGGTCTTCAGAATCAGCTTTTCCCCCCAGCGGGATAGACATGCCGCGGGATTCCAGGAAGCTTTTCACGCCGTCATCACGGGGTTTCCCGTCAACGTACTGGAAATAATCGGGATCGATTTCGAACGGCCGGTACTTCTCCCCGGAACGGTCCGCCCGGGTTTTCAGGTACTCGTCGAAAAGCTCTTTCCAGGCAGCGGCATGGATGTCAGCGGTCTGGGTGATGACACCATCCATATCAAGAATCACCGCATCGATTTCCCCTGTATCGATTATTACCTTGCCGGTTAACGCCATATCTTTGTCAACCTCCGGGTTTGTCATATTCAATTATACCCCTCCTTCGCAACCACCCCCGCTTGACAATTTTTCCCCCGCGATGTGAGAATTATCCTGTGCCCTTCATGAAGGCGCCTCGGGAAGAGCCTGTTCGGGAGGTCATCATGAACAGCCATCCTTACGAATACAAAGCACTCGTGGAATACCTCAGCCCTGAAGAGGCCGGGCGTTTCCCCCATTTTTCCCGCCTCGAAGACCAGGAAGGATTTACACGGACGATCAACGATGTTTTGAGTCATCTTCCCGAATCCATCCCGCCGGAATGGGAGGTCGTCTCTCACAACATTACCATTTCCCGGAACACGTTAATACTTACCATACTGCTGAGGAAACCAGTATAGGTGAAGTAAACCATCTAAACCAGGTACAGAGACAACCGGTTCAGGGCTGCCCTTGCTGTTTCCTTATTTTATCGGCTTCCTTCTCTACGGCGCCCTGGCTCCTTAACGGGTCGAACACAAAGACCCCCAGGAAATGAAACAGAACTCCGATGCCCCAACCGCCAAGGGGAAAGATGAACCAGGGGAAGTCGCTGTCGGTGAAATACCAGATAAGGAAAAGGATGATATTGACGATCACATACGCCGCAAGGTGGCTGAAAAAACCGCGTTTTTCCTCGACGCGTTTCCTGGCTTGTTCGTAGATCTGCTCTTCGGTCATTTTCATCGCATGTTTCCTCCTTGTGACTGTTCCCCGGTCCTATTTCCACTGGTCCACCTTGGAACCGCCGGACATATTAATACTACCCAGCCGGGGATTGCCGATATATTCCACTTTGGAAGCACCGCTCAAGTCCAGGTCGATGCGGCCATCAAGGCGAACGACGGCGCGACTGGCGCCAGACAGGGATATGGCGGCATCGGTAACCGGGAAGTCAGCCAGCTGTAACTCACTGGCGCCCGAACCATCTATATTGATGTTACTGGCCGAGCCTTCCAGCTCAATCCGGCTCGCCCCGGAAGCATCGAACTCCCCTCGATCCATAGCGATGGTGCCCGTTGCCTCGCTGGCTCCGGAAAGATTCAGGCTGGTATCACCGGCCTTTATATCGTTAAGTTCCAGATTGCTGGCCCCGGAGAGTTCATAGTCCACCGAGTGAGACGTTGAGAATCCGCTGACCGTAGCCCTGGAGGCACCGGAAAGCTCCAGGCGGCGTAAATCCGGCAGATTGATAGTGGCCTCTTGCCGGGTATTGGTATAAACGGTGCCCGGCTCCAGGCCGATACGCAACGTATCTCCCCGCTGGTCAACTTTAAGGTACTCATTCAAGGCTTCATCGATGGTGATAATAACCAGAAACGTATCGGCTTGCATGACCTCGATATCGAAAGAGTAACCGGCATCGATCTTGGTGAAATCCGCGAAGTCCATCTCCCAGGTCACTGTCTCGCCGGAGCCAGTGACTACGGTACACCCGGTGATCAAGCCGACTACAGGAAAGTTAGCCAACATCAACAGGCAAAGTGCCAGTCTCTTAATCCGCATACCATGTCCCCCTTTCCCCGTGCGACTGGATTGACACGCCAGTCTCATTTTTTGGGTACACGCCTCAACTCGAAGACGTTATTAACATCGGCATCCGGACAGGTAAGGACAACGACATCCGGGTCCGTCTGCCAGGGAAACGTGGCCCCGTACTGGAGTGCCAGGGCGGCCGGATAGATGGCGTTGAAAGCCAGGCCGCACATGCCCTCGGGAGCCATGGAATCGAAAATCCACTAGTCGCCGACCTTATGGCCGATGTGACACGGGCTGCGGTTGCCCACCAGACGTATAATTACCTTGTACTCCTTGGTCTCCATATCTACTCCTCGAGCCGGCCCGGCCAGTCCCCGTTACAACTCAGGGACTATTATAGCAGGGGCAGTAGCCTGATTGCTATACCATGGTCCGGTCCGCACCCGAACGGCCGCTAAATCAAATATCCGAAGACTACCATTGACAGGTATAATATTATGTTGCATAATAGGGGACGTATAAGAATCAATACAAAATAGAAGAAGGCGAATAATGCTCAGAATAAGACTACGGCGTGTCGGAGCCAAGAAAAAGCCCAGCTACCGGCTGGTGGTCGCCGATATCAGGGCACCTCGTGATGGTGCCTTTGTGGACATAATCGGTCATTATGACCCCATGACCGAACCGGAGACAATAGTCATCCAGGAGGACAAGGCACTGCACTGGTTGACTCAGGGAGCCAAGCCAACAGATACTTCTGCCAGACTCCTAGGAAAGGCAGGTATTCTAGAAAAGTTCAGACCGGTCAAGGAGAAACCATGAAAGAGCTAGTAGAGTACATCGCCAAGTCGATCGTCAACGATCCCGAAGCAGTGAACGTTGACGAAGAAACTAACGAGGAGGGCATCACGCTAAAGCTGCGCGTCGCCGATGATGATAAGGGCAGGATCATCGGGAAGCAGGGTCAAATCGCCCAGGCCATGCGCACCCTACTTCGAGTCAAAGCGGCCAAGGCCTCCACCAGAGTCAGACTCGAAATCATGTAGTTGGTTCCTCACGACCGGTTGGCTCTCCTGGACCGGAGAGCCCCCGTTCTTCTCCCTTTACCAAGCTCGTGCCCCTTACTCACGAGAAACTCAAAAGCAACCGTCGTTTCGCCATAATGCGAAAAGGCCGCTGAAAAATCAGCGGCCTAACTGTTAGCAGTTCTCATATTTTATAGCTTCCGCCGCCTCTTTATCTTCTCCGCCACGGAAATCCTGGCGATGGCCCGCCGCAGGGCCGTCTCCGCCCTGAGCTCGTCAAAGCCTTCCACTTTACGTTCACGCAGGCGCTCCTCGGCGCGCTTCCTGGCGGCCTCGGCCCTCTCCAGGTCTATTTCCTCGGCCCGCTCGGCACTGTCTGCCAGGATGATGACGCGGTCCGGCCGCACCTCCAGGAAACCACCGGAAATCACCATGATTTCTTCTTCATTTCCCCGCCGCAACACCAGTTCCCCGGCCTGTAATATCGTCATCAGCGGGGCGTGGTGCGGCAGTATGCCGAGCTGCCCTTCAATTCCGGGGGCGATAACGGCATCGACCAATTGGCAGCAAACGCTCCGCTCCGTGGTCACGATATCCAACTGCATACTAGACATCGGCTTCCGCTCCCATTTTCTTGGCGGCTTCCGACACCTCTTCTATTCCGCCCACCATGTAGAACGCCTGCTCCGGGAGAGCATCATACTTGCCTTCGAGTATCTCTTTGAAGCCCCGCACGGTATCCTCAACTTTAACGTATTTTCCGGTCCGCCCGGTGAACACTTCGGTAACGAACATGGGCTGGGAGAGGAACCTCTGGATGCGGCGTGCCCTGGAAACCGCCTGCTTGTCCTCTTCGCTGAGCTCCTCGATGCCCAGGATGGCGATGATGTCCTGGAGGTCCTTGTACCTCTGGAGAACCCGCTGCACCTCGCGGGCGACCCGGTAATGCTCCTCACCGACGATGGCCGGGTCGAGGATACGGGAGGTGGATATCAGTGGATCGACGGCCGGGAAGAGGCCCTGCTCGGCGATGGACCGTTCTAGGGCTACCACGGCATCCAGGTGCCCGAAGGTCGTGACCACGCCGGGGTCGGTATAATCATCGGCGGGCACGTAGACAGCCTGAAACGATGTGATTGATCCCTTCTTGGTAGAGGCGATTCTCTCCTGGAGCTCGCCCATCTCCGTGGCCAGGGTCGGCTGGTACCCCACCGCCGAGGGCATGCGACCCAGCAGCGCCGAGACCTCCATACCGGCTAAGGTATATCGGTAGATATTATCGATGAAGAGCAGCACATCTTGCCCCTCGGTGTCGCGGAAGAACTCCGCCATGGTCAGCCCGGTGAGACCTACACGCAGGCGTACGCCGGGCGGTTCGTTCATCTGTCCGAAGACCATCACCGTCTTATCGATAACACCGGACTCCTTCATTTCGTTCCAGAGGTCGTTGCCTTCACGAGAGCGTTCCCCGATGCCGGTAAATACGGAAAAACCGCCATGCACCGTGGCGATGTTCCGGATAAGCTCCTGGATGATGACCGTTTTGCCGACACCCGCCCCGCCGTAGGCACCGATCTTGCCGCCCTTGGTGAACGGTGCAATCAGGTCGATTACCTTGAGGCCGGTCTCGAGTACCTGGGTGCTCGTTTCCTGTTCCTCGAAGGATGGTGGCTGGCGGTGTATTGGCCAGCTATCATCACCCTTGACCTCGCCCAGGTTGTCCAGCGGGGTACCCATGACATCGAAGAGCCGGCCTAACGTGGCGCGGCCCACCGGCACCCTGAGGGCAGCCCCGGTATCAACGGCCTCGGCACCGCGTTGCAGGCCATTGGTCGGTGTCAGTGCCAGGCATCGTACCCAGTTATTCCCCAGGTGGTCCTGCACCTCCAGCACCATTTTCCCTTCGGCTGATTCGATTTCGATAGAGTTATAGAGCGCCGGTAGTTCGTCCGGCGGGAATTCGATATCAACTACCGTCCCGATTACCTGAGCTACTTTTCCAATTGCCATAGTGGACCTCGCTTCATAATGTCATTCTGAAAGAGCGTAGCGACTGAACAATCCCGGGGAGGGGATTATCACCTCCGGCCGAGATCCTTCGCTTCGCTCAGGATGACTGACTATGATATTCTCCTTTGTTATTCAATCTAACCTTCCAGCGCCGTTACGCCACCGACGATATCGAGGAGATCTTTGGTGATGGCTTCCTGTCTGGCCTTGTTATACAGCAGTGTCAGGTCGCCAATAAGTTCATTGGCTCTGTCGGTGGCGTTCCTCATGGCGACCATCCGGGCGGACTGCTCGCTGGCGATTGATTCCATGATGGCCTGGTATATCTCCATTTCCACGAAGCGGGGCAGCAATCCACCCAGCACTACCTCCGCCCCGGGCTCGTAGATATAATCGACGTTCTCGACCTGTGGTATTGATGCCGGTTCTACAGGAAGCAACTGCTTTATAACCGGCCGCTGTACCAGAGTAGAAACAAATTGGGCGTAAGACACGTAGACCGCGTCTATCTCACGCCTGGTATAATCATCGATGACGATCGTGGAAATGGGGAGGGTTTCCAGGAATGAAGGATGGTCTCCTAGCTGGATGAACTCGGCGGTAAGATCAAAACCGTACCGGACGGCGAAATCACGCCCTTTACGCCCGACGGCAATAACATTGGCCGGTTTTTCCCCACTAACGATAAACCGTGCCAGCCCGCGATTGAGGTTACTGTTTAACCCGCCGCAGAGGCCCCGGTCAGGAGTAATATGCACCACGGCTATTTTCTCGACAGGGCGTCTCTCGAGGAGGGGCTGCTGCTGAGTCGTCTCGGGCAGGGCCGCTAAATCGGCGATGACCTGCTGAATCTTTTCGGAGTAGGGACGCCCGGCCAGTCCTCGCTCCTGAGCCTTCCTCATCTTGGAGGCGGCGATCATCTCCATGGCCCGGGTAATCTTGGCGATGTTCTGGACGCCCCGGATGCGCCGCCTTACTTTTCTAATATCAGGCATACTTCTTTAATGCAAACCCTTTCTTATCTCCTCAAGATTGGCCTTCATTACCGGGGCCATCTCGAAATATTTACCCAGCGTATCGCAGACATAACCATCGCAATAGGCGCAGTTGATGACGCCTTTCTTCGCCCCACAGTTATGCACCTCGCACATATTCCAGTGTCCGACGTGTGGTCCATCGATGGTTGTACAGCCGACGCAGTTGATATCCCCCGGCTTGATATCGACTTTGTATTGCCGTGACCACTCCGCAGCGACTTCCTTCCTCTTGGCGTCGTCGTTTTCCCGTGTGGCGATATAAGCCCCGCACTCGGAGCAGTCCAGGCCACAGTAGGCAATCTGCTTTTCCATATACTCCACCTCCGCCTTATTTTACAAAGCCCTGCTTGAATTCGACGATGGCCTTTTTGAGGATTTCCTCGTTTTCTGCGCTGAGGTCTTTCGTCGTCGCGATGTCCTTGACCAGATCCGCGTAATCCGCCGTCATGAAACGGTAGAAATCATCTTCGAAAGCGGCAATTTTCTCTACAGGGACGTCGTCCATGTAGCCGTTGATAACGGCATAGAGCACCATGACCTGGTTCTCCAGCGCAACCGGGACGAACTGGCTTTGCTTGAGGACCTCCTGAATGCGCTGGCCGCGTTCGAGCTGAGAGCGGGTGGCCTTGTCTAACTCGGCGGTACCGAACTGGGCGAAGGCCGCCACCTCGCGGTACTGGCCCATGTCCAGCTTGAGCCTTCCGGCCACCTTCTTCATCGCCGGGGTCTGGGCCTTACTGCCGACGCGGGATACCGAGATGCCGACATTCAGGGCCGGTTTGATGCCGGCATTGAAAAGGTCGGATTCCAGGTAAAGCTGGCCGTCGGTGATAGAGATGACATTGGTGGGGATGTAGGCGGACACGTCACCGGCCTGTGTCTCGATGATGGGAAGGGCCGTTAGCGACCCGCCTCCATACTCTTTAGCGTACTTCGCCGATCTCTCCAGCAGGCGGCTGTGCAGATAGAAGACATCGCCCGGATAGGCTTCGCGGCCGGGCGGCCGCCGCAGCAGCAGCGAGAGCTGCCGGTAGGCCCAGGCGTGCTTGGAAAGGTCATCATAGATAATCAATACATCCTTGCCGGCCTCCATGAACTCTTCGCCCATGGCGCAGCCGGCGTAGGGTGCTAGATATTGTAATGCCACCGACTCCGAAGCGCTGGCGGAGACCACGATAGTGTGCTCCATGGCACTGTAGTTGGTCAGCGTGGCCACAACGCGGGCCACCTGAGACACCTTCTGGCCGATGGCCACGTAGATGCAGATAAGGTCGCCGCCCTTCTGGTTGACGATGGTATCCAGAGCGATGGCCGTCTTGCCCGTGGAGCGGTCGCCGATGATAAGCTCGCGCTGGCCGCGGCCGATGGGGAACATGCTATCGACGGACTTGATGCCGGTCTGAACAGGCGTATCGACCGAGGCCCGCAGTACCACATTGGGTGCCACGCGCTCGATAGGCCGGGTCTTATCGGTCTTGATAGCGCCTTTGCCGTCCAGCGGGCGCCCCAGCGGGTCGACGACGCGTCCGATCATGGCCTCTCCGACCGGTACCTCGGCGATGCGCCCGGTGCATCTAACCTCGTCGCCTTCTTTGATCCCGGCGTACTCCCCCAGGATAACAGAGGAAACGCTGTCCTCTTCCAGGTTCAGGGCTATGCCGATGATATCATTAGGGAACTGGAGGAGCTCGTTGTATTTGGCCGCTGACAGCCCATGGATCCTGGCGATGCCATCGCCGACCTCGATAACTGTACCGACGTCTACCATGGTTACCGCCGTCCCGAACTGCTCTATCTGCTGTTTGATAATTGAGACTATGTCTTCGCCTCTTGTCGTCATCGCCTACCTCCCGGATTTACAGTAGTTAGTTTTGAGTATTTAGTATTTATTTGCCTCTCCCCCCTCCCAGTTTCCCCCTTTTGTAAAGGGGGATTAAGGGGGATTTTATCTTACCTTCTATCCCCCACCCAGTTCTTTCTTGAGTTCCACCAGGCGGCTGCGGGTACTGCCGTCCAGCAGCTTGCCGCCGACCCTGGCAACGATACCCCCGAGGATTTCGGGATCGACCGCCGTCTTGAGAAAAACCCGACTGCCCACCAGCTCGCTGAGGTTTTCGGCCAGCCTGTCCTTATCCTTGTCATCAAGGGGGACGGCGGTGACGACCTCGGCCGCCTGAATGCCGTAATAGGCATCCACCATACGATGGTACTCCGCAACTATTTCACGGATCATACCGGCCCCATTTCGGTAAACGAGCAAGAGTACCAGGTTCCTGGTCAGTGGTCCGATATCCTTGAGCCGTTCGTTCACCAGCCGGGCTTTGTTTTCATATGTGATCTTAGGACTGTCCATGGCCGCCAGGAGCATCTCGTCCGCCAGGACACCGGCGACCTTCTCCAGGTCCGCCTGCCACCGTTCCAACTCTTTTTTCTCCAGCGCTATCTCGAAGACCGCCTGGGCGTAGCGCCTCGCGTGGGCCTTTCTCGGCATAATAAGTTCCCGCCAGCAGCGTCATCCTGAGCGAAGTGAAGGATCCCGTACCTCGAATTAACGAGATTCTTCGTCACTTCGTTCCTCAGAATGACAATTTAATTACTGCTCCTTCTCCTGTGTCGAGCTTTCTTCAAGGACCTTTTCGATTAGATCACGATGGGCTTCTTTATCCAGTGAACGCTCGATAACCTTACCCGCCGCCAGCACCGTCAGGTCAGCGAACTCGCGCCTCACTCCGCTGATGGCATCGTCACGCTCTCGCTGAATATCAGCGCGTGCTCGTTCGAGCAGGGTATCGGCCTCTTTTTTGGCGTCTTCCTGCGCCCGCTGCTTGACCTCTTCACCGGCCTTTACCGCCCGGGCAATCCTTTCCTGACCCTCGCGGCTGGCCTGTTCGAGTTGCTTCTTGACCTCTTCCTCGGCGTGGGCCGATTGCTGTTTCACGGTCTCGGCCTGGTCCATACTCTCCTTAACCCGCTGAGAACGCTCATCGAGCATGCGCATCAGCGGTTTATAGGCAACGAAGCGAAGGATAACCAGCAGGATGATGAAGGTTACCACCTGTGTTATCAATACGGGTAGGTTTATCCCGAGTCCCTCTATAAGTCCTTCCACAATACCTCCGATATCCAGTTCAGACCACTATTGTACGTCCCGGATATCACCGGTCATCGGCACCTAAGCGGTAGCGAATATGAACGCCCAGGTAATCACGGCCATAGCCACCGTGATACCGATGACGACGCCAGCCGCGGCCAGAACCGCTATTAAAGACGGAATCCCGCTTTCTTCCATGATTCCTCTCCTGTATCCTGATAAATAACCAGCCTATAGCAGGGCAAGTATAATCGCCACGATCAGGGCATAGATACCGATTGCCTCCGCCAGAGCGATGGCTATCATCATGTTGGTCTGGATCGGCCCTCTTGCTTCGGGATTTCTTGCCAGGCCCTGCATGGCACCGTAGCCCAGGATTCCAATTCCGATTCCCGGGCCTATCGCTCCCAATCCTATCGCCAGTCCTGCGGCTAACACTCTCATCGCTTCAGCATCCATTCTGCACCCTCCTTGTAGTTATGAGTATTCTAATGCGCTTCCCCACCGTGGGGAGTCACCGCCATAGTAACGAAAACCAGCGTCAGACCGCTGAAGATAAATGCCTGGATAGCCCCGATTAATAACTCCAGCCCGTAGAACGGCAGGGCCAGAATCCAGGGAATCAGGAAAGCCGTGATCAGCAACAGGATTTCTCCCGCCGTCATGTTACCGAAGAGCCGGAAAGTAAAACTGATAATGGTAATAAACCTGCCAAGCAGTTCTAAAAAACCAACAACAATCTCGATTAGGCCGGAGAAAAGACCCATGAAATCCAGTTTGCCCTTGAATAGTTGTCCCACACTGCGGAAAAACGGCCCGAAGTTAAAATACTGCCGAAGCCAGCCTATGCCGAGTGTTTTGAGTCCGTAAAAGGCAACAAAAACGAACGAAATAACGGCCAATGCCATGGGTGTATTGACATCGGTATTGGCGCCCCGTATCAGCTCATAGTGATGCCCGTGGATGGTAATCTCTATCGAGCCGAAGCCGGGTATCAGGCTGAGCCAGGCATTAAACAGAACGTAAAGGAATATTGTCATCACCACCGGGAAGAATTTACGCGCGTTTTCTTCGCCGGAAACGCTTTTACAGAGGTCAAACATCCAGCCGAGTATGGCCTCGAATACTACCTGCAGTCTGCCGGGAACGAGCTTCATGCGGCGGGTAACCGCCCAGCTGAATACTATCAGAAAGACCACGGTGAGCCAGCTGGCAAGCAAGGTATTGGTAATCGGCAGACCGAAAACGTGGAAAAGTTCCGGCGCCGGGAGATGCGGCGCGGGCCGGGGTACGACCATCCAATCGGGGAAGTTCAGGGTAACACCGAACTTCTCGAACAAGCCCTGGCCGATTGGCCCTACCAGGAAACCGAGGATAAAAAGACCTAGAAAGAAGACGACAACGATGATTAAGATAGGGAAAGAGCAGCCCAAGCAGCCGCGTCGTTTCTGCTCAGCCACCTAGCTGTTCTCCTTGTCTTGCTTGTCATTCATGAGGGGTTTGAGCATGCGATATAAACCGTAAAAAGCCACTACCACCCCTAACAGCAGCCCGCCTATCATGAATAGCGGCCGGGTATCCAGCTTTCCGTCGAGCCACAGTCCGGCGAACGTCCCCCCCACGATACAGGTCCCGACATAGAACCCAACACCTGTCAGCCTGACCGCCAAGTCCCACCTGTTCATGCCGAACCCAAAATACCTGGCCTTGAGCATGATACCAGAATTCGGGTGACCCGGTCAAATTTGAGTCCTCGGACGTCAAACCAGCGAATTATCCCATACAAGACCTGCCTGGTATGTTTGCTTGCTGGCGCCGATATATCTTAAAATATAGCGTCGGCACTACTAGATGCCGGCAGGTGGAGGTGTGAATGCCCAAGATTTATTTACTAGATGTAACCAATCGGGACGGTGTACAGACGGCCAGGCTCGGACTGTCCAAGCTGGAAAAGACCATGATCAATATATATCTCAATGATATGGGCGTCTTCCAGTCAGAGTTCGGGTTTCCGACCACCCGACACGAAATCAACTATCTCCAGGCCAATCTGGAACTGGCCGAGATCGGTGTCATTAAACCACTGCGGCTCGGTGGTTGGATAAGGGCCATGCCCGTCGACGTAGAGCTAACCTTCCGCAATGTGCCCAATATCAACCACCTCAATCTTTCCATTTCTACGTCCGACCAGATGATCAACGGAAAGTTCCTGGGCAAGAAATCCAAACATGATATTATCCGGGATATGACTGAAGCCGTCGATGCCGCCCGCGCTCATGGGGCCGAGTCCATCGGTGTCAATGCCGAGGATGCCTCCCGGACCGACGTCGATTACCTGATCGAGTTCGGGCTAGCGGGGAAGGAACATGGCGCTGACAGGGTCCGTTACTGCGATACGCTCGGTTACGATAACCCTTTCACTATCTACGACAATGCGAGAAAGATGGCGGAGAAAATCGGTCTGCCCGTTGAGCTTCACTGCCATAACGACTTGGGTATGGCGGTGGCTAACTCCATCGCGGGAGCTATGGGCGCTATCGACGGCGGCCAGGATGCCTACATCAATACCACTATCAATGGCATCGGCGAGCGGGCCGGCAACGCCGACCTCATCGCCGTGATACTGGCGGCCAGGAAATCGAAAGCTACCTGCAAACGCTATGAGCTGGGAAATTCAATCAAGCTGGATATGGCTTTCAAGATTACCAGGTTCACCAGCTATGCTTTTGGCGTCCCCATTCCTATTAATCAGCCGGGCGTCGGAGCCAACGCCTTCGCCCATGAGTCCGGCATCCATGCCGATGGTGTCCTCAAAGACCCGGAAAACTACGAGCTCTATCATTACGAAGAGCTGGGCCGCGGTGAGCCCGAGCTTGTTGAGTCCGGCCGTGAGATCTGCACCGGCGAATACGGCGGCATCTCCGGGTTCAGCCATGTTATGAGCCAGCTTCCGGTTCCTATCAAGTTCCCGGATAGGAATAAGGCCAACGATATCCTCGAACTGGTCAGGTACGCTAACGTGGAGTCGCAGAAACCCCTCGTTGAAGACGAGCTCATCTTCATCGCCAAGTACCCGGGGATTGCTAGGAAACTGTTGACGTTAACGCCGCTGGCGGAAGTGAAATGACTCGAGCGGTACCCAGTCCGCCGGACGGAAACTGCAACATCCTCGCGAATCATCAGGCGAGGGATGTTGCGTTGCTGGGCACTTACCGGAGACTCCTGAACCGGTACGGCCCCCAGTACTGGTGGCCCGCCCGGGAGCCCTTCGAGGTAATCGTCGGGGCGATACTGACACAATCCACCGCCTGGACCAATGTCGAGAGGGCCATTGACAACCTCCGTACCGCCGGAAAGCTGTCCGCAACGGCCTTGCGGGAACTATCCGAGCCGGAGCTGGCGGACTTGATCCATCCCTGCGGTTACTATAACATCAAGGCGCGGCGGCTGAAGGCCTTCGTAAAATGGTTCAGCGAAAAATACGCCGGCAATCTGGACAGGCTCTTTTCCCGGGATACGGACGGTCTACGCCGTGAGTTGCTTGGCGTTAACGGTATCGGCGAAGAGACGGCTGATTCTATTCTTCTATATGCCGGTAACCGGCCGGTGTTCGTTATCGATGCCTATACCCGCCGGATTTTAAGTAGGCTGGGGCTGGCCCCATCCCAGGATAGTTATACCGCCTATCAGGCCCTGTTCGTGGAAAACCTTCCTGCCGATACCCAACTCTTCAACGAGTACCACGCCCTCCTCGTTCGGCTGGGCAAAGAAACCTGCCGCAAAATCCCCCGCTGCGGGGACTGCTGCCTCAATCCCCATCGTCCCATCGTATAAAGTAGGTTTTTCTCTGAAGTCTTTCCTATGGAGAGAAGACCCACTTATCAAAGATAACGAAGTCTCCCTCGATTCAACTATTACTATCTTAACATTGTATTCAGACTGTCCGCTTTTTCCATAAGTTTACTTCTTCACGAAATGTTTATAGTAAAGTTCGGGATATTTATGTTTTAGTTACCATACGCCTGTTATTCTAAAGTCGCCGGAAGGGAAGGACCGGTGAGACCATGGCTTTATACCTCAAGGTGGCGTGGTGGCCATCTGAAAAGGTGGAGGTAATATGTTTAGGAAACGAGTAAAGGAAATACGCGAAAACCAGGCGGGTGTCACCGGCCTGGAAACGGCAATAATACTTATTGCGTTCGTCATTGTGGCTTCGGTGTTCGCTTATGTCGTCCTCTCCGCAGGCCTGTTCTCCTCACAGAAGGCCAAAGAGGCCGTCAACGCCGGACTCGATTCAACCATGGCCACGATAGAAATCAAGGGCAACATCATCGCCAAGATGGAGAGCAGCGTTGTAACGGAAATCATCTTTGGTGTGGCGATTCCTTCGGCCGGTAGTCCGGTAGATTTCGCTCCGTCATCGGAGAATGTAAGCCCTGTCATTATTTCCTACCATGACCAGGGCAACTTTCTTCCCTCGGTCAACTGGACATTGGCAAAGTTGAGCACGGTCAATGATGATAATCTTCTCGATCCCAACGAGCTCTTCGAAATCACCGTTGTCATGCCGACATCAGGCAATATCTCAATCGGCCCGTATGACAGGTTTGCCCTGGAGGTTAAGCCACCCAACGGCCCGGTGCTCCCCTTAGAAAGAGAAATACCCGGCCGGGTTACCCAGTACGTGGACCTTCATTAGAATAGACGCCCTGTTGTAGAATCAGACGGGAAGTGGTTTCCTGAAGATCACTTCCCGTTTCTTTTTGCCCAGAGTTCCTTCAGAATTCGGCGTCGGCTGTCCAGGGGTACCGGCAAGTCCCTTTCGAAAAGATTAACGTGCTCGACAGGGATACCGGCCATCTCCGCCAACTGCTCCTGGGTAAGAAGGCTGGAAACGCGCTGCCGTTTGGCTTTATCACCCCGGCTGTCTTTATTGGTAATAACCTGTTCTGACGGCATGATTCAGCCTCCTCCGCCAGAATAGACCGCGGGACACTAACCGACAACCATGTTTTTACCCGGTTTGGCTGGGTAAAGCCCCTCAACGGACTTGCATTAAGCGGGCCTGTCTGATAAGCTTTCAGCCAGATATGGGACCGGCAATGTCTACGGACCTGACTGTCCAGTTAGCCCCCAAGCATAAGCGCGGCCTGCGGCTTATAAATCCCGTCATGACGGCTTCCGGCACTTTCGGCTACGGGACGGAGTACGAGCAACTCTTCGATATTCAGAAGCTGGGTGCCATCGTCTGTAAGGGCACCACCCTCGAGCCGCGTCAGGGCAATCGCCAGCCGCGCCTGGTCGAGACCACCGGTGGGGTTATCAACTCCATTGGCCTGCAGAACATTGGCGTCGAGGCCGTTATCAAGGAAAAAGCGCCCGTGTGGGCGAACTGGCAGGTGCCGGTCATTGTTAATATCGCCGGCGATACCGTTGAGGATTACGCCCGCCTGGCCTCCCGACTCGACGGGGTGACCGGCGTTAGCGGCCTAGAGGTCAACATCTCCTGCCCCAATGTCCAGGCTGGCGGGGCGGCTTTCGGGGCCGACCCTACCTGTGCCGCCGAAGTCACCAAGGCGGTCAGATCCAATACATCATTACCGTTAATTATCAAACTGACTCCCAACGCTGCGGATATCGCCACGGTGGCTGCTGCCGTGGCTGAAGCCGGTGCCGATGCCGTTTCTCTCATCAACAGCGTAAGAGGTATGGCTATAAGCGTTACTACTCGGCGTCCCATAATAGGGAATATTACCGGCGGCCTGTCCGGACCGGCGATTAAACCCCTGGCACTGGCCCTGGTCTACGACGTAGCCGATTCAGTAAAGGTGCCGGTTATCGGTTGCGGCGGCATCGTCACCGCTGCTGACGCCCTGGAGTTCATCATGGCCGGAGCGACCGCCGTCCAGGTGGGCTCGGCGACCCTGTCCAATCCCCGCGCTGCCCTCGACGTCCTGGAGGGTATCGAGCACTTTATGGCCGAAGAAGGCATAAAGGAACTGGGGGAGATTATCGGGGCGGCGCGGCCATAGAAGAGCCCCATTGAGCCAGATCAGGGTATTATGTTATCATAACACTGGCAAAAAGGTCCATCTATGTCCGTGCCGGGGAGGGGTCGCATAGTGGTCTAGTGCGGGCGCCTGCTAAGTGCTTACCCTGGGTGACCGGGGTCGAGGGTTCGAATCCCTCCCCCTCCGCCAGCCAGATTTACCGGGAAAATGAGCAATCAGGTCGACGACTATATAGACAAACTGCCATCACCCCAAAAAGAGATCTGCCAGCGATTGAGAAGGCTTATCTTCACGACCCTTCCTGATGCCAGCGAAGAAATGAAATGGGGCGCCCCCGTCTTCTTCGGCGGCAGTTTTTACATCGTCGGTCTGAAAGACCATGTCAATTTTGGATTCTCCATTCAGGGACTGACCAAAGACGATTTAGCCTTTTTTGAAGGCAGCGGCAAAACGATGCGACATATAAAAGTCAATACAATCGATTTTGATGAAAATAGAATCGTCGAGGCACTGAAGCTGGTCGATAAAAGGGCCAGAGAATAGAAAAATTATCCTTTTCATGTCAGCCTATTTCGTCGACAATAAATTTATAGCATATCCCTACCAATGAGTTGAATAAATGCCCAAATACCATATCTGGACCATCGGCTGCCAGATGAACACCGCGGAATCGGAGCGGCTGGCGGCCCGCTTCGAGGAGCTTGGCTATGAGGCAGTGGCTAATCCCGATCAAGCTGACCTTGTTGTGTTGAATAGCTGTGTCGTACGCCAGAGCGCCGAGAACCGCGTGGTCAACAAGCTCCACGCCCTCAGGCCCCTGAAAAAAACCCACCCAGAGATGCAGCTTGCCCTCACCGGATGCCTGGTCGATTCGGACACCGCCAGCCTCCGGAAAAAACACCCGCACGTCGACCATTTTTTCAAAGCAGGTTATAATCCGCCCTGGCTGGAACAGCCCACAACGTTACCCCTACCCCACCACGCCACCCCCAGCGTTTACGTTACCATCAGCCAGGGGTGTGATAATTTCTGCTCGTATTGCATCGTCCCCTTCCGGCGCGGGAGAGAAAAGAGCCGGCCGCCAGAGGAAATAACCTGCGAGGCGCGTGAGTTGATAAACAGGGGCACCCGGGAAGTCATCCTGTTAGGGCAGAACGTCGATTCCTACGGGCGTGACCTGCCCGGCCGTCCGGACCTTGCCGACCTCCTGACGACGCTGAACGGTATCCAGGGCCTGGCGCGTTTGCGATTCCTCACCAACCATCCCAAGGACATGAGTGATAAACTCATCCATGCTATCGCCAGGTTGAATAAAGTCTGCGAGCAGGTCAATCTGCCCATCCAGGCGGGCAGTAATGAAGTCCTCCGGGCTATGAAGCGGGGCTACACGGTCGAGGATTACCACCGGCTTATCGGCAAGATCAGGAAAACGGTCCCCGGCGTGGCCATCAGTACCGACGTTATCGTCGGCTTTCCCTTTGAAAGCGGGGAGCAGTTCCGGCAGACCCTGGACTTGCTCTCGGAGCTGAAGTTTGATACAGTTCATGTAGCCGCCTATTCCACCCGGCCCGGGACCGCCGCCGCACGCGATCTTGGCGATAACGTCCCACCCGGTGAGAAAAAGGCCCGGCTGGACGCCGTCGAGCGGCTCCAGGAGGTCGTCCAGACCGGCATCAACACCGGGCTTTTGGACAAGACGATGGAGGTGCTAGTGGAGGGGAAAAAGGGCGGAAAATGGTACGGCCGCACCCGTACCGGAAAGCTGGTATTTTTCAGCGGTGGCCATGACCATCTGGGGCGACTGGTGAACGCCAAGATCACCAGAACCAGCCCGTGGTCGCTGCAGGGTAAGATAGAGGAGGAAGAATGAGCAGGATTAAGAGATTTGCCCCCCTAATCGGGGTGCTCCTGGTCATGCTGGTATTCCTGAGCGGCTGCTATGCCCCGGCAGGTGACGGAACGACAGAACAGGACCCTAACAGCATATGGTACATGATCATTTTCCTGGTAGTCATCTTCGGGCTGTTCTATTTCGTCATGATACGGCCGCAGCGCAAGCGCCAGAGGGAGCAACAAGAGATGACGCAGAGTCTGCAAAAAGGTGATGACGTCATCACGGCGGGCGGCATTTTCGGGAGGATCGAAAGCCTCAGCGATGACACCGTCGTCATCAAGGTGGAGGGCGGCGGTATGCTCAGGGTCGCTCGCGGCAGCGTGGCGGTCCGCCAGCAAAAGCAGGACTACACAATAAAATAACCGGGACACAAGTTGCTGCGGATGAATCTCAGCGAATATCTTTCCCAAGAGCAGCTCGATGGTATAATCGAGGCGGCGCTGGCGGAGGATATCGGCCGCGGTGACGTTACTACCAAGGCTCTACTGCCACCAAATTTATCCGGTCAGGCTTGCCTTGTTGTCAAAGAGGACGGCGTTCTGGCCGGCATCTATATCGCCAAGCGTGTTTTCCAAAAAGTCGATCCTTCTCTCCATTTCGAAGTCCTTATCGGGGACGGTACAGCTATCCGGCATGGCGATATCATCGGCACCGTCAGCGGCAGTATCGCCGGTATTCTAAAGGGAGAACGTGTCGCCCTCAATTTCCTCCAGCGTCTCAGCGGCATCGCCACGACCACGGCCCAGTACGTGGTGGAAGTCCGTGGCCTCAAGGCGAAAGTCTTTGACACCCGCAAGACCACCCCCGGCCTGCGCTCCCTGGACAAGTACGCCGTGCGGGCGGGGGGCGGCGAAAACCACCGCCTTAATCTTGGCGGCGCCGTGCTTATCAAGGACAACCACATCGCGGCGCTTCGAGTCGCAGGCCTGGGCCTGGCAGATATCATAGCTAAGGCGCGGAAAAACGCTCCCGCGGGCATTACCATAGAAGTAGAGGTCACCAGCACCGAAGAAGCCGAAGAAGCCCTAAAGGCCGCCCCGGATATCATCATGTTGGACAATATGGCCCCGGATGAAATGAGACATGTAGTGAAAATGGTTGGAGGGCGGGCCAGAATGGAAGCCTCCGGAGGTATCACCCTGGAAAATGTCCGCCGCGTTGCCGAGACCGGCGTGGACATGATTTCCGTCGGTGCCCTGACCCACTCCTACAGGTCATTGGACATCTCGCTGGAGATGGAACCGCCTTCGTCCTAGCTCCCTTCGGCAGTTTTTTCCAGGACGACTCGGCTCGACCGGAAGTCTATCTCTTTGATGGCGGCAGCGAGTTCCATTCTCTCCCCGAAGAGAGTCGTCACCAGGAGCTGGCCGTCTTCCTTCTTGATCGAAGTGATTTCCTCGGCGACCGGCTTGACATCGCCGCCGAGGAATGCTTTTGCCAGGCACATTGCTACTTTCCCTCCAGTTTCTTCAGCGTCCCGGAGAGTATCTCGGTGACGCTTTCCATATGCCGCACCGCCTGCCGAATCTCCCCGGCGACCTCTACCTCCCCCATCCTCACCGCCCGGTCTGCCCATTCCCGAAACTCCTCACCGTGCTCGCGGTTGTGCTCCACCCAGTAGCCCAGGAGGGCCCGTAGCTTGGACTTTTCATCGTTGCTCATA
Organism: Dehalococcoidales bacterium; assembly: GCA_034414775.1. Classification (GTDB taxonomy): domain Bacteria; phylum Chloroflexota; class Dehalococcoidia; order Dehalococcoidales; family RBG-16-60-22; genus DAOULX01. Next base: position 8,286 of record DAOULX010000042.1, on the reverse strand, counting down.
CTCTGCCTCCCCCGAAAGTCTCAACCGGACCTTTCGCGGCTATCCAGTATTATCGTGACGGGACCATCGTTATGTATCTCGACCATCATATGTGCCTGGAACTGTCCGGTGGCCACCTTCAACCCACTGTCTCGGGCCAGGTCTACGAAACGGTCGAAAAGGGCCGCGGCTTGTTCGGGCGGTGCTGCCCCCGTAAAGCTGGGACGCCTACCTTTGCGGGTATCCGCCAGTAGGGTGAATTGACTGACCAGCAGGAGCTCTCCACCGGCATCCAGGAGCGAGCGATTGAATTTCCCTTCCGAGTCGGTGAAAATGCGTAGATTGATAATTTTCTGCAACAGGAACTGGGCATCTTCCTCAGTATCACCTTCAGCCACACCCAGCAGAACGACCAGACCGTTCCCGATCGCCCCTACTTCCTCACCGGCCACACTGACGGAAGCCCGGCTAACCCGCTGCAGAACGGCTTTCACTTGGCGCTCTTGCTCGGCTCGGACTCGCTTTTACCTGTCTCCGGGGCCGGGCTCGGACGATGGTCGGTTACGTAGAAACCGCTCCCCCTGAATATGATTGGAGTGGGATGAAAGACCCGACGGGCGGACTCCTGGCATTCCGGGCATTCCGCCTCGGGCTTATCTTTATAGCTCTGTCTCAGCTCGAACCGGTGGTTGCAATGGATACATTCGTACTCATAGATGGGCATGCATTGTCACCTCGAACAAACACTTCCAGTATAATTCTAGCATCAGACGGCTTTACAGGCAAGCTGAACAGCCGTAACCCTTTGAACCGGTCGTATTGTCCGGCCACGCCTTTCTCTGTTATACTTATCCCATACGCCCCCATCGTCTAGTGGCCTAGGACACCGGCCTTTCAAGCCGGCAACATGGATTCGAATTCCATTGGGGGCATTCTAGTTCCTTCCCGGACGCCATATAATATACCCATGGCTAACCGCTGGCGTACCAAAGCCCCCAAGAACAAGCATCTCAAGGGCGACCTTCAAGGCAACCTGGCCACCTACGAGAAGGTCGGCCTTTACTAGCGGTCCGTCGCCCAAAAGACTACCTATCTCTATCGTGGGGTTCTCTTACAATACCCAAAAGCCCTCCAGGGTGAAGCCTTCGATGCCGTTAATGGTATCGCTTACGCCGCCGAAGGAGACTATGTTTATGCCGCCTTGTCCTTCACCGCCTGCGTGCCGGTTATTGGGAGCGTGGCAATTGGGACTAAATTGGGCATCAAAGCGGTCAGAGCAATCGATAAGGCTACCAGTATTGCAAAAGCCATTGATAATGTGCCAAAATCATTACTTAAAGACGAGAAAAATGTTGACGTTTATCTTGGAATTAAACAAGCCAAAATATATCGGGACCTATGGTCTAGGCAGTTTCGGTGCCATTGGATATGAGATACATAAAGCGTTAAAAAACAAAAAACCGTAAACCTTTTCATTCATTCTCTTGAAATAATTGACCGCCTATGTGTGTGTTTATTCGGGCGGTCTTTCTATTTAAAGATGCATAGTTAATCCATTATTTTGGGTTCTGTCCCCTGCCCGCTCAAGCCAGTTGAAAATAGGCGTTCCAAAGGAATATACTGAAACAAACAGTTCAAGTTGCCAATTCTACCGAAGGAAGGTAGTGTCGTGAATAAACCGAAATCTGCAACAGTCCAAACCGTGTGCTGTGAATGCGGGGACAGGTGCGGCATGCTCGTACACGTTACTGGGGGCAAGGCGATAGAAATAGAAAATGCCCCCGATTCGTTGGCGTCAAGAGGTCAGCTTTGTTCCCGGGCGGCCGCCAGCCTGGAAAGGCTTTACCACCCAGGACGCCTGACTTATCCTAGGAGACGGGCGGGAGAACGTGGCTCCGGAAAATGGGAGCGGATCACCTGGGAAGAGGCTTTGGATGAGATCGCCGAGAAACTCCTCCGTGCCAGAGATACATCCGGGGCTGAGTCCGTGGCCCTGGTCAAGGGATTTTATGACCGGCATGCCGATTTCGTGTCCCGGCTGGGAAACGCCTTCGGCACGCCAAATGTCGCCAGCATCGACAATACCTGCTACGTTCCTTCGGCAGTGGGTCGGTTGATGACGTACGGGTTTGATGGTATTCCGGATTTGAATGGCTCTCCAGAATGTATCATGTGTTGGGGAACCAGCGCCTGCCCTTTCATTAATGAGGGCAGCAAACTGATCGTCGTTAATACCCTCAGGACTGCGGCCGCTAAAAAAGCCGATATCTGGCTCCAACCTCGTCCGGCAACAGATCTTGCCTTGGCTCTGGGTATTCTTAACGTAATAATTAATGAGAAACTCTATGACCGCGACTTTGTTGATACCTGGACGACCGGATTTGACAGGCTGGAAGAGCACATCCAGCCATACTCTCCCGAAAATGTGGCGGCAATCACATGGGTCCCAGCGGAAGATATTGTTGCCGCCGCCAGACTCTTCACAAGCTATCGTCACGCCTGTATGATGACCGGAAACGCCAGCGAAGACACATATAATAGCACCCAATTCGCCCGGGCAATCGCTATCATTCAGTCCATTTGCGGCCTCCTGGACATCCCCGGCGGCACCATCGAAACGGAAGGGCCAATCAAGTTCGAAGCTACCTCCGATGACATACTACGCCCCAAGTTGCTCGTTGAAAAAGAGAAGATAAAACTTGGGGCCGAGTGCGGCTATCTCCCACCGAGTGATTTATGGTACTCAATCGCCAGCAAACCGGTCGAAATTCACCCGCAACACCTTGTCGACGCGATCTTGGAGGGACAACCTTATCCCATAAAGGTAGTCGGTGTCATAGGAAGCAACCCCGTACTGACATGGAGCAACTCCCGCCGTGTCCACGAAGCCTTTTTGAATGTCCCCTTTTCGTTCGTGAGCGAGCTTGTCATGACGCCGACGGCCGCCCTGGCCGACATCGTGCTCCCGGCCGCCTCGTACCTCGAAACGGACGGTGTCGTGGTTTCGAGCCTGGGTTCAGGGGCGACCGTCCTCCAGGCCTGCCAAAAGGTCGTCCAGATCGGCGAATGCCTGTCCAACCAGGAAATCTTGATCAAGCTGGCTGAAAAACTGGGTCTAGAACGATTTTTCTGGAAGGACCTCGGGAAGTATTTGGATGCGTATCTGACGCCAGTGGGCTTAACATTCGCGGAATTGCGCCACATGTCGAGGGTAATCACTTCGGCCACCCGCTACCGGAAGTACCTGGAAAAAGGCTTTAATACTCCTTCCAGCAAAGTTGAGCTATATTCGAGTCTCTGTGAAAAATGGGGCTATGACCCCCTGCCCGTCTACCACGAACCAGACAAAACGCCGGCAAGCCGCCCGGAACTGGTCGAAGAATATCCGCTGGTGCTGACGAACGCGCACGAGGCTGATTACGTTCATTCTCAGGACAGGTACCTTGAGACGTTCCGCCGTGAGAAACCGGAGCCGCTGGTCATCGTTAATCCCGTAACCGCGGAGAAATGGGGCATATCCGATGGTGATATGGTCTATATTGAGAACAGGATGGGCAGGATAAAGCAAAAGACCAGCCTGAGCCAGGACATAATGCCCGGGGTTATCTGCGTGGGGCACGGCTGGTGGTTCCCCGAGAGGGGGGAATCGGAATTGTACGGCTGGGATGAAGCGAACGTAAATATCCTGACCGATGATTCGCCTCCCTACAGCCCTGAAATGGGGTCTCCCAAGATGAGGGGCTTTCTTTGTAAAATGTATAAGGCTTGAGCATAGACACGACGGAACGCGAGCGTATCGAAGCTCTACTGAAACGGAAAAAACCGGACCGGGTGCCAATCTGGCCCTTTGCTCCACACGGATCTCTCCCTGGCGGACGCTTATAACAATGCCGAAGCGTGCTACTATGCCCTCCGAAAGACCTGCCGGGATTTCGGCTGGGTGTTTTTCCCCTGGATAAGCTATGCCTCCATGGGGGCCTGGGAGTTCGGCGGCGAAATACGGATGCCAACTGGAGAATATGACCAGGCGCCAATGGTAGTACGTTTCGTTAGTGGGTGAATCTCCTTAGGAACGAGCCAGGCACTATGGGCTTCATATCTATCGCCGGCGTAAGACCTCAGGAAAGCTTCCGCCATCTGGCTCCTCGCCGAGTTTGATGTGCCTAGTACCTGGACGCGCCTATCTCCTCCATTTTGCCGGTGACGGTAAACACTACCCGCTCACAGATATTGGTAACACGGTCGGCCGCCCGCTCTAGATTGTGAGATGCCCAGATGAGCCGGGTAGCCCGGGTAATGGTTTTGGGGTCTTCCAGCATGAAGCTGATCAGTACCCGGTATAGCTCGTCATAAAGATGGTCTACTTCGGTGTCCTCTAGGGCTATCTGTTTAGCGGCCTCGACATCGTGGTTGATGAATGCTTCGAGGCTGCGGTGCAACATGTCCACCGTCTTCTCCGCCATGCGGGGTATGGTTACCAGCGGTTTAAGAGGGGGCTCGTCACCGATCAGCAGGACAATCCTGGCGATGCCTTCAGCGTAATCACCGATTCTTTCGAGCTCAGTTATTATATTGACGACCGCCATGATGACCCGCATGTCACTGGCCATTGGCTGCTGGGTGACGATCAGCTGGATACACTTGCTCTCTATTATAAAACGGTTGGTGTTAATATTCACGTCATCGGCGATTATCTGTTCGGCCAGTACCAAGTCCCTGTCTTTCAACGCTTCTATTGAGGCAAGGATCGCCTTTTCCACCATACTGCCCATGTTCAGTACATCATCGTGGATTTCCCGCAGCTTCCTGTGAAAGGCCGTTCTTATCTCCATATTTCCGTTACCTCCTCCCGAATCTACCCGAAGCGCCCGGTGATATAGTCTTCGGTGCGTTTGTCTTTAGGATTGGAGAATAGATCGGCGGTCTTTCCGTACTCCACGAGCCTACCGGCGCGGTCGTCGTCCATTAGCATGAAAGCGGTCATGTCCGAAACGCGCGCCGCCTGTTGCATGTTATGGGTCACGACGACGATCGTGTATTCCCGGGCCAGTTCCCGCATCAAGTCCTCGATTTTAAGCGTCGCTACTGGGTCCAGGGCGCTGCAAGGTTCATCAAGGAGAATTATCGCCGGCTCCACGGCGAGGGCCCGGGCGATGCAGAGTCGCTGTTGCTGCCCCCCGGAAAGGGAAGTGCCCGATTCGTGGAGTTTATCTTTCACCTCGTCCCAGAGTGCGGCCTGATGCAGGCTACGTTCCACCACCCCCGCCAGTTCTCCGCGCCGGCTCCAGACGCGCGACAACCGCAGGCCGGCGGCTACATTATCAAAAACGGACATGGTAGGGAAAGGACTGGGTTTCTGGAACACCATGCCGATCTGGCGGCGTATCATGACGGGATCAACGGTCCGGTCATAGATGTCACGGCCGTTTAACAGTACGCTCCCGCTGACCCTACCCCCGTTGGAAGCCTCGTGCAATCGGTTCAGGCACCGGATCAGCGTGGACTTGCCGCAGCCGGAAGGTCCGATGATGGCCGTAATAGCCTTGGCCGAGATGTGCAGGCTGACGTTCTTGACGGCCAGGGTGTTACCGTACCAGGCACTCAGGTCCTGTACTTCCAGGACACCCACCTTGTCTTCAAATGGGGTGGTGAGTCCGGACCTGTTCATTCTTTCCATCTCATTTACCATGACCATGTTTCTTTCCTTTCATTGGTCTTTCCGATTGATCATGCATTTTTACGGCCGCTGATCCAGCGTACCAGGATACTGATACCCAGGACAAGTATTACCAGTAAGAAAGCCCCGGCCCAGGCTAACTGGTTCTGGTCAAGGTACGGCGAAAGTGCGTAGCGGTATATCGAAAGGGGCAGGGACGCGATCGGCTTGAGCAGCCCGTCGAAGCCGAAGTAGTTGCCGAAGGCAGTGAAGAGCAGGGGCGCCGTTTCCCCGGCGACGCGGGCCACCGCCAGCATGACCCCGGTGACCACACCGGTCATCGCGCCGGGAACAATCACCCCCAGCACCGCCCGCCAGCGTGTAATACCCAGGGCCAGCGCCGCCTCTCGCATCGAGTTCGGCACCAGCCGCAGGGATTCTTCAGCGGTCCGGGCAACGATAGGTATCATGATAATCGCCAGGGCCACCCCCCCGGAAAACGCCGAGTAGGAATGCATCGGCCGAACGACGATGGCGTAGGCGAAGACGCCGACGACAATCGAGGGTACACCGGCCAGGATATCGGCGGCAAACCGGACAGCGGACGCCATCCTGGCGCTGGCGAAATCGGAGAGGAAGATGCCCGCCATCAGTCCTATTGGTAGCGCGATTACCGAAGCCAGTGCCACCAGTATGAATGTCCCGATAATTTCATTACGCATTCCCCCGCCGATTTCCCCGGCAGGTTTGGCGGCCTGGGTCAGCAGGTCCAGGTTTAGAAAAGAAATGCCCTGTACCAGGGTGTAGCCGAGGATTAAAGCCAGCACCGCGATGCTGATACCGGCCGCGAGGCCGCTTAGACCGAGCATCAACCGGTTGGACCACTTTCGGCGTGAGTAGCCGGGCATTGACATCATCTTATTCCTGAATCGCCTTAACGGAAGCCATGCGCCACACGATTAGACGGGCGATAACGTTCACCAGCAGGGTCACGGCGAAGAGCACAAGCGCCAGCTCCACGAGACTGGCGATAAAAACGTCGCCGACGGCCTCGCCGAACTCGCCGGCGATCTTGCTGGCAATCGTTGTGCCCGGGGAAAAGAGCGATGCGGTCAGGGCATATTTGTTGCCGATGACCATGGTCACTGCCATCGTCTCCCCCAGGGCCCGGCCTAGTCCGAGTATCACCGCCCCAACCAACCCCGACCGGCAGTATGGGATGACCACCCGCCGGATCATCTCCCATCGCGTCGCTCCGAGCGCCAGCATGGCCTCTCGCTGGCTGGCCGGGACTGCCCGCATAACGTCGCGGCTCATCGCCGTGATGATGGGCATGGTCATGATGGCGAGAATCATACCCGCCGAAAGAAAGCCGAGGCCGCCGAAAATTTGCCCCTGAAAAAGGGGTATGAAACCCAAATTAGCCCCCAGCCACTTTTCGATCGGGTCCCCGACGAAAGGGGCCAGGACGAACAGTCCCCACAGACCTATGATCACACTGGGTATAGCGGCCAACATTTCGATGAGGAACGAACCGGGCCCGCGTATCCAGTTGGGCGCTAGCTCTACCAGGAAAATGGCCGCTCCCAGGCTGATCGGTACGGAGATGATCAAACCGATAGCCGAACTCAGCAACGTGCCGTAGATAGCCGGCAAAGCGCCGAACTGTTCGGTAACAGCATTCCAGGATGTGCCGCCGATAAAGTCGAGCCCGAACTTGCGGATAGCCGGCCAGGCATCGAAGTTGAGGGCGATGATCATACCAACCAGCACTGCCACGACAACCAAAGCAAAAAACAGCGTCAAGTTGGCGAAGATTCTATCGCCAAAACGCCGGTGCCGCTGCGTCCGGCCCATAGACCTTTGTGCCGTTGCCTGCATACGACCTCTACATCATTCCGATGCCCGGGTACCTGGCAAATAATGGGAGGATGCGGGCACTCTTATCCACCGATAGCCTCCCATAATAACACTATTTTCTATCAGCGTTGGAAGATAGTTTGTCCGTTGTACTTGATGGATAGTATCTCAGCCTCCGCTTTGCCCACGGCCGTGCTGGACAGCCGCGCGTAGTCCAACGGCGTCGCGTATTGCTGTCCGTCATGTATTCCCCACCAGAGCATGTTCACCAGGGCCAGACCCTTGGCTTGGTCCGTCTGGTTGACGTAGGCCAATATCCAGGTGAACCCGGCGATGGGGTAGGCGTCCGGATTGGTCGAGTTGGTGATCATGACCTTCATATCGTCGGGCAGCGTCACACCCTGGGCCGCCGCAGTGGTGGCCTCCAGCGAAGGCTCGATGTAGTTGCCGGCGGCATTCTTCAACTGCGCCCGGGCGATCTGGTTCTGCACGGCGTAGGCCAGTTCGACATAACCTATGGAACCGGGTATCTGTTTCACCTGACCGGCTACGCCGGCGTTCTTCTCACCGCCGACATCTCCCGGCCAGTCCACCGAGGTGGCGTTGCCAACCTTCGTCTTCCATTCCTCACTAACCTTGGAAAGGTAGTTGGTGAAGATGAAGGTGGTGCCGGAGCCGTCCGACCGGTGCACCACGGCAATGTCACTACCGGGGAGATTGAGCCCCGGATTGAGGGCGGTGATACGGGAGTCGTTCCACTTGGTTATCTTCTTCAGGTAGATGTCCGCCAG
>DAOULX010000041.1:0-44245 GCA_034414775.1 Dehalococcoidales bacterium | reverse complement strand
GGGGCGGGCGAGGGGGCTGGCCCTCGGCCGGGGGTAGTACTACGTCCAGCTCGGAATCGGGCAGCAGGCCGGCCTCGGCACTGCTCTCGGTGACGATGCGCGTGTTCAGCTCACCGACCAGCGGGATGAACTCCTTGCCGGCAACTTCGATGCCCATCGACCGGATATTTTGCTCGAGGAACGGGTCCAGCTCCTCGATAACGATCAGCTTATCGACTCCATCGGCGAATTCCTTAATCATTCTTGCGGGGAGGGGCCAGGTCATTGTCAGCTTGAGAAACGAGGCCTCAGGGAAGGTCTCACGGGCGTAGTTAAAGGCGACACCGCTGGTGACAATACCCAGGTCGCGCTGTCCCCAGGTAATACTATTCATAGGGAAGCTCTCGCTATATTCGGCCAGCTTTAAAAAGCGTTCTTCAACAGCGCGGTGACGGGGCAGGGCGTTGACCGGCAGCATGACATATTTCTTCATGTTAAAGAAAAAGGCAGGCTGGGGATTCCTCACGGTGCGGCTGCGGTTCACATCCACCGGCGACTTGGAATGGGCGATACGCGTGGTAGAACGCAGAAGAACCGGTGTGTCGAACTCCTCGCTGATATCGAAGGCATAAGACATTAGGTCATAGGCCTCCTGGGAGTCGCTCGGCTCCAGCATGGGGACCTTGGCGAGTCGGGCGTAGTGTCGGTTGTCCTGCTCGTTCTGGGAGCTGTGTATCTCGGGATCATCGGCGGTGACAACCACGAGTCCCCCGGCGATGCCGGTGATGGACGCCGCCATGAAGGGGTCGCTGGCTACATTCAGGCCGACGTGTTTCATGGAGACCATGGCGCGGGCCCCGGTATAGGCGGCGCCCAGGCCTACCTCCATGGCTACCTTCTCGTTGGTGGACCACTCGGCGTAGATGTCCCGAAAGCGGGAGAGGTTTTCCAGTATCTCGGTACTGGGGGTGCCGGGATAGGCCGCCGCCAGCTGGACGCCGGAATGATAAGCACCCAGGGCCAGTGCCTCGTTTCCGGAGAGTAGTTGCATAGTCTTTTCCATGTTAATTCACGCAATTCAACAAAATATTTATGTAAGTCTACGCAGATAGGAACCTGCCTTCCGACTACGTTTAAATTCTACCATACAATTCAGGATAGGGACAATACGAGAATCACATATAATAGCGCAAGTAAGTACCTCGAGGTGATAGTCGAGTTGATTCAGCCTCCAAAGGTGTAAAAATCCGGACACACGTGTATAATAGTGACAACAAGATGACAAAAGGGCTGCGTGGTCTCAGCGGGTATTTGATTTACCGGACGACGGGCACGTCATCGTTCGTCCGCCGCCTCGAGTGGCCAAAGATGATAGAATGGCTTGACCCCCGGCCGGGAGATAAAGTCCTGGATGTCGCCAGTGGCGCCGGCGAATTGAGCCTGCTGGTGGCCCGGAAAGGTTGCGAGGTCCATGGGATCGATCTTTCCGAAGCGGCGGTAAAATATGCCAGGGGACTCTCCCGAAGGGCGAGGATACCATGCCGGTTCGAGGTGGGTGATGCCGAGCACCTGCCTTATCCGGAAGGTTATTTCAACAAAGTGATTTGTAGCTCATCAGTGGAGCACTTTAGGGACGACGGCCAGGCCCTAAAGGAGATGACGCGGGTCCTCAAGCCCGGTGGCCGGGTAATTCTGACGGTGGACAGCTTCAACCGGCCTATCAGCGATAGGTTGCGGGACCAACACCGAGAGGCGCATTTCGTGGTGCGCTACTATAATCGCGATACCCTGGAGAAGAGCCTCCGAAGCGCCGGCCAGGAGCTGCTGCGTAGCGAGTATATCCTTAATTCGTTCCTGACCGATTTTTTCTTTAAGCTTCAGATCCGGTATCGACTACCGGGCATCGCATCGCTGGCTATATCCATATTGGGATACCCGGCTTTCCGGCTCTCGGAAAAAGCGTTTGGCCGGAAGGGGACCGGATATACCCTCCTGACCGAATCAAGAAAGCCGGTATGAACAGGGAATTACCCCATTTCCAGCAGCCTGGTCAGCAGGGCTTCGACATCGGCTGGAGAATCAAGATGGTAGCTGGCTGCCGAATCAGGGTTGTCCCCCCCGATGTAGATTCCCCAACCCTCCGGTATCCGCAGTACCTTGAAACCGTCCTCGTCGGTCCGGTCGTCGCCCAGGTAGATTGTCATTACCTCTTTTAGCTTGAGGAGTTTCACTATCTCCCGCCGAATCGCCTCTACCGCCTTGCCTTTATACCAGTCGATAGGCGGTCGTACCTCGAGCACCTTTTTCCCGGAGGTTATCTTTATTTTCCCGGCTTCGGCCAACGGACCGGTCATCAGGTGGAAGGTCTCAATGACGTTGCCTTCCTGACCCGGCGCCACCAGGCGGTAATGAACGCTCAGTCCCAGGCCTTTATCCTCGATGATGACCCCGGCGGTCTCCTGCAGTGCCGCCGCCAACTCCCCCGCCAGGCTGCTCATCATGGCGCGGGCCTCCTCTGCCTCCGGGCTGACCCAGGAAAGACCGGGGCCTTCGATTTCCATCCCGTGGTTGCCGGCGTAGTAGATACCCTGAATGTCCACCATGGACTTGAGCTCGGCGAGGCCGCGGCCGCTGATAATGCCTACGGTGATATTTTTCCGCGTCGCCAGGGTGGACAGCTTTTCCCTCATGCCGGCCGCCAGCAAGGCATCGCTCGGCTTGCCGACAATAGGTGTCAGCGTGCCATCGTAGTCAGACAACAGGAGGACATGTTCGGCCGCCTGGAAGGCACCCGCGAAATCGGACCATACTCGCAAAAGGTTCTCCATCAGGCCTCCGCTATAGAGATAAGCCGGTCGACCATATCCGCGCCCCAGCGATAGATGTTATTGGCCGCCACGGTCTCCCGTAGTTTCTTCATGCGCCGGCGTCTTTCCGTTTCCGGCATCTCGACCGCCGTCTTTATCGCGGCAGCAAACTCGCCGGTGTCGTAGGGATTAATGAGGATGGCTTCCGTCATTTCCACGGCAGCCCCGGTAAAGCGGCTCAGGATAAGGACGCCATCACCATCGCTCCGGGCCGAGACATATTCCTTGGCTACCAGGTTCATGCCATCATGGAGGGAGCTGACCACGCAAAAGTCGGCCAGGCGCCGCAGGGCGTTCATCGTATCATAGGAAAGCTGGCGGTTCATCGGAACGATGGGCTGCCAGTTACCCGAGGCATACTTGGTATTAATGGACTGGACGAGCTCTTCGATCCGGCGGTCGATCTGCTGGTAAGTGCCGATACTGGTGCGGCTGGGCATCCCGGCCTGAACGAAGACAACCTTGCCGTGATATACCAGATTGTCTTGCAGGAACCTGTCGAGCGCCAGGAGACGTTCCGGGATGCCTTTGGTATAGTCCAGCCGGTCCATGCCGATGCCCAGAATCTTCCCCTTGAGGTTGAGTTCGCGGCGGAGGGTCGCCATTTCTTTGTTGACCGCTTCCGCTCCGGCCTGCTCGGAAAGACCGTCGAAGTCCACACTGATGGGGAAAGGCTCCACGAAAGTCGTACCGACGCGGGAGACTGTCGCCGACCTTTCCCGGTTCGTCCTGGTTTCCAGCGAATGTTCGACTGCTTCGATGAAGTTCTGGCAGAAAGAGCGGGTATGGAAGCCCAGCAGGTCGCTGCCGAGCATACCGCCCAGGATTTCTTCATGCCAGGGACAGGTGCGGAAAATCTCATAGGGCGGCCAGGGGATGTGCCAGAACTGCCCGACCGTGAGCTCGGGATTACGCTCTTTGAGGTACCGGGGCAAAAGGGCGAAATGGTAATCCTGGACGAGCACCACCGATCGTTGCCCGGCGGTCTCCTCGATTACCGCCTCGGCGAAGATACTATTGACCTTTTGATAGGTTTCCCAGTTGGACTGGCTGAACAAGGGCGGCGTGAAAACCACATGGCAGAGGGGCCACAGGCACTCATTGGCGAAGCCGAGGTAAAAGCCGGCGACGTCTTCTTCGGTGAGCCAGACGCGGCGCAGGGTATATTCCGGGTGGTCGGGGGGTACTGCCACACGGTCATTCTCATCAACCGCCTGCCGGTCAGCGTCCCCGGTGCCCTGGGCCACCCAGGTACCGCCGGAAGCGCGCATGACCGGGTCGAGGGCCTCGGTGAGACCGCTGACCGGCCGCTCCCAGCGGACATTATCGCCGGACAGCGAGTGGATATAGGGCTCGCGATTGGAGACAACGATGAACCGGGTATCGCCGAGACTGGAGCGTACCAGCTGGTAGAGCCTGTCCTTGTTCCATATCAATTCTTCCATGACTTCACCAATGCCTAAGACAGTCTCGCTGTCCTCACCAAGGGTACATTTTCCAGTTCGGGCTGTCAAGGTTTTAAGTTACATTGCCTGCTTCTGATTCTCATGGAATGAAGGCTGTCCCCTGAGACTAAAGTCGCATACGAAAATCAATAAAGTTGATAAAATAATGTTAAAGATTGAGGAAAACAAAGGAGGTACACGATGGGCGCGCTAATTAGATGGACTCCGGACAGGTTTATGGCGATACGGCCTTTATTCCAACCGTTCAGCCTGCTTGAGGAAGCCGAAGCGATGGCGAGGTCAGCCTTCGGGAATGGTATGTCCCCGTCCATGGATATGTATGAAGAGGGGAACGACCTGGTAGTCAAGGCGGAGCTGCCTGGAATCGCCCGGAAAGACCTTGATATCTCCATAGAGGACGATGTCCTCACCATCAAGGCCGAAAAGAAGGCTGAAACCGAACGCAAAGAGGGCGAATACTACTTCCAGGAGCGAGAGTACGGCCATTTCGAACGAGGCATGACCCTTCCTCATCGCGTTGACGCTGAGAAGATAACCGCCCGCCTGAAGAACGGCGTGTTAGTGGTAAGGATGCCTAAGACCGAAGTGCCGGAGACGAAGAAAATCGATATCACCGTAAAGTAGTTTCTGTACGGGGGTCCAGTTATGAAAGCCGGGGGTTAACCTCCGGCTTTTCCTGTTCTCTGTGGATATGTTTCTGATAATCACGGTCGGGCAGGAAAGTTCAGGAACCGGCCTTCCGCTGGCGTTGTCTGGTTTTAATTGTTTCGCCGCTCTGTATCTCGTTTTCAGGTAAATCACTGGGTGTGACATTATCGTAAATAATACAGTTACGTCCTATCCTGTACCTGGCAGGAATGGTGGCCCGTTTGCCGACTATGGTGATGCCGCTATCCAGTATCTTGGGATTGAGGCGGTTGATATGGTAGTCGTCCCCGTGACCGATACGGCTGTCCGCTCCGATGATGACCTCTTTATCGAGAATCGCGTGGTCGATGACACACTTGTGTCCGATCACGGTGTCATTCATGATGATTGAGTCTTTAATGATAGCGCCTTCGGCGACCCGTACCCCCGGGGATATGATCGAATGTTCGATATGCCCTTCGATGCGGCAGGCGCCGGACAGCAGGCAGTTAGTTACCGTCGAGTTGTCACCTATCTTGGTTGGCGGGCCGTATACTTCCCGGGTATAAACCGGCCAATCGGTGTCCGCCAGGAAAGAGTGGGTCATCGACAGGACCTCCATATTGGCCTTCCAGTAGCTGTCGATAGTACCGATATCCCGCCAGTAACCTTCGAAGGGGTAAGCGTACATCTTCGCGCTGATCATGCGGGGGAAGACGTGCCGCCCGAAATCATTACCCAGGTCCGCCTCCAGCCACTGCCTCAGCGTGACCGTATTAAAAACATAGATTCCCATGGAGACAAGGTTGCTCTCCGGGTTTTTGACTTTTTCCTGGAAGCGGACGACCCGCTGTTGATCATCGGTGACTACCGTGCCGAACCGGTGGAGTTCTTCCGCCGGCATACGCGTGACGGCCAGGGTGGCGTCGGCGCCGGTCTTCCAGTGGAACTCCAGCATGGGAGCGTAGTCCATCTTATAAACATGGTCCCCGCTGAGAATGAGAACGGTGTCGACCATTTCACCTTCGATGCGGTCCAGGTTCTGGAAGACGGCATCGGCTGTGCCTTTATACCAGTCGCGCTGCTCCTCCCGTGTCAGATAGGGCTGCAAAAGCCGGATGTTCCTGTCCGGGGGCACCAGGCCCCAGTGCGCGCCAATACCGATGTGCTCGGTGAGGGAAACAGGCTGGTACTGGGTCAGGACAATGATGTTATATATGCCGGAATTGACGCAGTTGCTTAAGGTAAAGTCGATAATACGGTATTTACCGGCAAAGGGTACCGCCGGCTTGGCGCGGGCCTGTGAGAGAATGCTGAGGCGCTCACCGGTGCCCCCTGCCATGATAATCGCCAGTAAACTCGGCATAGGATTGTCCTGTCAGTCGATGTCAGGCCGGATAAAGCGTATAGCGGATGGAAACCGAAGGCGGGCAGGCGATTTTATGATTGCCCGGGACCGTTACCCTGTATCCGGCACGCCTTCCTTTCCGTTTTTGAAGATTCCAGTCCCCATGTTATAATCATTGTCTTTGTCTGTCAACCCTTCGCAGCATAACTGAGGCCGAAAAAAGACCGGAGGCATGTTTCTGGCATGCCTCCGGTCGGTTGTCCTTGTTTTTTTACGAGGTTACCGCTTGGTGTATTGCGGGGCCTTACGGGCCCGCTTGAGCCCGGGTTTCTTCCGTTCCTTAGCACGGGCGTCACGCGTCAGCAGGCCGTTCTGGCGTAACATCGGCTTGAGTCGTTCGTCGGCGGTGGCCAGGGCCCGCGAGATACCATGGGAGATGGCCCCGCTTTGACCGGTCACGCCACCACCATCGACCTTAACAACGGCGCTGTACCGGCCGTTGGTCTCCGTGACGATAAAGGGCTGAACGATGATTCGCTGGTGCTCCAGGGACGGGAAACGCTCCTCATAGGGTGTGCCATTAACGATGATAGCTCCGTTCCCGGCCATTAGCTTGACCCGCGCAATGGCCGTCTTACGGCGGCCCGTCCCGTAAAAATAGCTTTGTTTGTCCATATCAATCCCGTCCCATCACTATGCTTTATCTTTGATATTTTCTTTGTTGGTGGCTTTTATCTGGGAGAGATGAGGATGCTCCTCTCCGGCGTAGACCTTAAGTCTTTTTCTCATCACAGCACCAAGGTGTGTGTGCGGCAACATCCCCTTGATGGCGTGCTCCAGGGTCCGGGTGGGGTGCTGCTGCATCATCTTGCCCAGCCAGATGCTCTTGAGACCACCGGGATAACCCGAGTGACGGTAATAGAGCTTCTGCGTGGCCTTTTTGCCCGTAAACCGGACCTTTTCCGCATTAATGACGATAACGAAGTCCCCGGTATCCTGGCTGGGGGTATAGATGGGCTTGTGTTTCCCCATCAGCAGGCGGGCGGCCCGGGTGGACAGCCGGCCAAGTGTCTGCCCCTGGGCATCGATAATGTGCCATTCGCGCTGGACGTCAGCCGGTTTGGCCGTATAAGTCTTCATGATACATCTCCATTGAAAGGACCTGGATAGTTAACTTTCACCAGGCACAGGCCACCGGCTGGCGCCATCGGTCCGGCCAGACCGGGAGTTTTGGCCGCGACGATATCGGAGAACTCGTCTATGGTCAGCTTGCCCTGGCCAACTCTGATTAGAGTACCCGCCGTATTCCTCACCTGGTGCGGCAGGAATGAGTTGGCTACCATTTCCAGAACCACCATGTCCCCATCTCTGGTTACTTCAGCTTTGAATACATCCCGCACCGTCCGCTTCCGGCGCGCGGTCTCGGCGCTGGAAACGAAAGATGCGAAATCGTGCCGGCCCACGAGCGCCCGGCAGGCCTCGTTCATCGCAGCAACATCCAGGCGTTCATCGACTCGATAGGAAAAGCTCCGTCGCAGTGGCGAACGGGTCGGGCTATTCAATATATAATACTTATACTCGCGGCTGACGGCCCGACGTCTGACATCGAAAGGACCGGCCGCCGGATACGCCTCTTTAACAGCGATATCCCGGGGCAGGAAGTGGTTCAATCCGTCGACGAAGACCGAGAACGCCAGCGCCGAATCCGTCCGGAAGCTAACGACCTGACCCATGGCGTGAACGCCGGCATCGGTGCGGCTGGCCGCTTTTATTCTTGTCCTTTCCCCGGTCAGTTCCTGTAAGGCTTTTTCCATCTCACCCTGGATCGTGGGAGCGTTGGCCTGGTACTGGGAGCCGTGGTAATTCGTCCCGTCATATTCGAGGACCAGTATTACCATCCGGCCTGTTATTGGTCTTGCTCGGTTCCGGTATTGGAGGTTGTAATTGTAAGGGAGCGAAGCGACCGTGGCGATCTCCTGCTCTGGGAAGAAGAGATTGCTTTGCCTCCCAACTTCGTCGGGATGGACTCGCAATGACATTCCTAATGTAATCAAATTAATTTATTACCTCTACCCGTACTATTTTACAAGCTCCAGCTGGACCATCGGGGCGCC
Source organism: Dehalococcoidales bacterium (assembly GCA_034414775.1). Taxonomy (GTDB): domain Bacteria; phylum Chloroflexota; class Dehalococcoidia; order Dehalococcoidales; family RBG-16-60-22; genus DAOULX01. The sequence goes on along the minus strand of DAOULX010000041.1, from coordinate 35,844 downwards.
ATCACCGAGGCGTGGTTCCAGCTTGACGATGCGCGTATAGCCGCCGGGGCGCTCTTTGTACCGTGGCCCCAGTTCGGCGAATACCTTGGCGGTGACCTTCTTGTCGGTAACGAAGGACAGCGCCTGGCGGTACGAATGAAGGCCGCTCTTTCTACCGAGTGTAATCAGTTTTTCAGCGATGCCGCGTACTTCCTTGGCCTTCGCTTCCGTGGTGATTATTTTCTCATGCCTCAATAGCTCGGTTACCAGGTTGCGGTACAGCGCCCTTCGGTGCCCGGTACTCCGGCCGAGTCTCCTGCCAGCTACATTATGCCTCATGGTTGCGGCTCTCCCTCCTCGGGCATTTCTTCCTCGGGAGTCTCTTCCGGCCTGGGTTCACCGGTTTCCGGTTCCATCGTCAGGGTGACGGTATTGCTTCTTTTCGTCCGCGGCATTTCCTCTTCTTCCTCTTCTTCCCCGGTTTCCTCTTCGGTCTTGGGATTCAGAGAAAGCCCGATGGCGGCGAGGCGGTCTTCGATTTCCTGGTAGGACTTCTGCCCGAAATTACGCAGCTTCAGAAGCTCTTTGGTACCTTTACCGATAAGCTCACCGACGGTAGTGATATTGCTCCGACGCAGGCAGTTCATCGTACGCACGGAAAGGTCAAGCTGTTCCACCGGCATATTGTACTTTTCATCGGGAATGGACAGCCTGATGAGCCTTTCCTCGGCCTTCATCTGGGATATCTTGACGTATTCGAAGAAAGGCGTGAACTGCTCGATGAGTATACTGGCGGCCTGGCTCATGGCGTCGACCGGTGTCATGGTGCCGTCCGTCCAGATGTCCAGGCGCAGGCGCTCGCGGCTGGTCTCCCGTCCCAGATGGGTGGGCTCGACGGTATAGTTGACCTTGCGTATCGGAGTGAAGATGGCATCCACCGGTATAGTGCCGACCGGTGTATTATCCATGGCCTCGGCGGGCCTGAAGCCGGTCCCTATTTCCACGTCCAGCTCGGCATAAAACCTGGCGTTCGGGACGTTGACGGTCACCAGTCCGATGTCCGGATTGGTGACCTCGAAATCAGCCGAAGGTTTGATGTCATTAGCGGTGACCCGTCCCTCGCCCTCGGCGTCTAGAATCAGCGTGCCGCCGCGCTCGGAGAGCGGCCTCAACCTGAGATCTTTGAGGTTGAGCAGGAACTCCATGACGTCTTCCTTGGCGTTGGGGATTACGGTGAACTCGTGCTGGACGCCCTCGATCCTTACCTGGGTTACGGCGGCGCCGGAGAGATAACCGAGCAGCACACGGCGCAGGGAATTACCCAGCGTAATACCGAAGCCTTTTTCCAGGGGTTCGGCGATGAACCGTCCGAAATTATTCGTTTGTTCGGTACATTCAATTTTGGGGACCAGTAGCCCGGCCATTGAATTACCTCCTTGTCAGTTAAGCTACCGCGAGTAGTACTCGATGACTGCTTTGCCGTCGAAATGCGTGTCGATCTGTTCGGGTGTAGGTAAAGAAATCACCTGCCCGACCAGGTTCTGCCGGTCCAGGCTCAGCCAGGTCAGAACGGTCTTGGACTCGATACCCTCCGCCAGTTGTTTGAAATATTCGGTCTTCTGGCTGCCTTCGCGCCATTTTATGGTATCGCCCTCTTTTACCAGGGAAGACGGGACGTTGTTGCGGCGGTCGTTAACCAGGATGTGCCCGTGCCGGACAAGCTGACGCGCCTGGGGGCGGGAGTCGGCAAAGCCCAGGCGATAAACGACGTTGTCTAACCGCCTCTCCAGTAGCACCAATAGGTTTTCGCCGGTAATGCCGGCCTGTCTTTCGGCCAGGATGAAGGTCTTGTGGAACTGCCTCTCCAGGGTACCGTAGCTATAGCGAGCCTTCTGCTTTTCGCGGAGCTGCAGGGCGCGGTCGGAGAATCGCCTTCGCCGGCGGCTGGTGCCCTGGCCCGGTGGCTTGGGCCTCTTGTCGACAGCGCACTTGGGTGTCTCGCAACGCGTTCCCTTGAGAAACAGCTTTTCACCGCTGCGGCGGCATAGACGGCAGACTGCACCTGTGTATCTTGCCATTGTCCCTTATCCTCTTAACTGTAGTTTATGGTGTCATCCTGAGCGAAGCGAAGGATCTCGGGGTGGAGAGGGTTCCGCCCCTCCCCGATATTCTTCGTCGCTTCGCTCCTCAGAATGATATTCGAGAGAAATTCCTCCTTTTTAGACTCGTCTCCTTTTGGGAGGGCGGCATCCGGCGTGGGGGATAGGAGTGATGTCCCTGATCCCGGTAATATAGAGGCCGGAGCCCTGTAGCGAACGTATGGCCGCCTCTCGGCCGCTGCCCGGGCCCTTGATGAACACCTCGACCTGGCGTAAACCGTGTACCATCGCCTTGCGCGCGGCGTCACGAGCGGCCATCTGGGCTGCATACGGCGTCCCTTTGCGCGACCCTTTGAATCCGGCCGTCCCCGAGCTGCCCCAGGCCAGGGTGTTGCCTTGCGGATCGGTCAGCGTAACCATGGTATTATTAAAGCTGGACTGGACATAGGCCCGCCCACTGGGCACGGCCTTACGTTCCCTTCTCCTTGTCTTGACTTTCTTTTTCTGTGCCACCCGGTACCTCCTGGTAGTTTTCAGCTATTAGTAATTAGTTTTTAATTTCCCATCCACCCCAACTAATAACTAGAAACTAGCAACTAATGACTATTTCTTGGCCATACCGCGCTTCTGGCCGCGGCCGGCGACCGTCTTGCGGACGCCCCGCTTGGTGCGGGCGTTCGTCCGTGTCCGCTGTCCCCTGGCCGGCAGGCCGTGGCGATGTCGGGCGCCCCGGTAGCTGCCAATCTCGACGAGTCGCTTCACATTGAGGTTGATCTCTTTCCGGAGCTCTCCCTCGACACGAAACTGCTTATCGATAATCTCGCGGAGCTTGTTGACCTCCTCCTCGGTGAGGTCCTTCACCTTGACGTCAGGCGCAATAGCTGCCTGGTCCAATATCTTCTGGCTGGCGTTAGGGCCGATGCCGTAGATATATTGCAGCGAGACCCAGGCCTGCTTGTTAACCGGAATATCCACTCCAGCGACACGCGGCATAGATTATCCCTCCTTATCCCTGCCTCTGCTTATGCTTGGGATTGGTGCAGATGATCCGGACGACGCCCCGCCGCCTGACCACCTTGCACTTTTCACATCTGACTTTAATTGATGCTTTAACCTTCATTTTTCTTGCCTTTTCATTACTTGAGTCGGTAGGTGATCCTGCCCCGTTTCAGGTCGTAGGGCGAAAGCTCAATCAACACCTTGTCCCCTGGCAGTACCCGGATATAGTGCATCCTTATCTTTCCCGAGATATGTGCCAGAACTTCGTGCCCGTTGGGGAGTTCCACGCGGAACATGGCGTTGGGCAGGGCCTCGATAACCGTCCCCTCGACCTCGATGGCCTCTTTCTTAGCCATAATCTCCCCTGGTCAACACCTCCGGTTCTCTATTATCAACAACAATTGTGTGTTCAAAATGAGCGGAAAGGCTGCCATCGGCCGTGGAGACCGTCCACCGGTCGTCGGCTACCCGGGTATGCCAGTCCCCCACGTTCAGCATCGGCTCGATGGCCAGGGCCATGCCTTTTTTCAGCACCGGTCCGGTACCCGGCTTCAGGCCGTAGGGCGGATCGGTGCAGTTGGGTATCTGCGGCTCTTCATGCATCTGCCGGCCGATGCCGTGGCCGGTATATTCGCGGACTACCGAGTAGCCATGTGTTTCCGCATGGGTCTGGATAGCCGCCGAAATATCGCCCAGGTTTCCCCCGGCCCTGGCGGCGGCGATGCCTTTCTCCAGGGCGCCCCGGGTCGTCTCGATGAGGCGGCGGGCCGCCGGGGATATCTGCCCGATCCCCACGGTAACGGCGGCATCACCGTGATAGCCGTCGTAGATGACGCCGAAGTCCAGGGAAACGATATCCCCGTCCTTGAGCACCCGGTCGCCCGGAATTCCGTGGACGATCTCATCGTTAATCGAGACGCAGAGGTTGGCTGGAAAGCCGCGGTAGCCCAGGAAGGAAGATACGGCCCCCAGTCTTTTTAACTCCGTCTCAGCGATTACGTCCAGTTCCTTGGTTTTCATACCCGGTTTTATCCGTTCACCCAGTATTTTCAGTACCGTACTTACGATACGGCCGGACTTCCGCATGGCTTCGATTTCCCTGGCGGACTTTATCTCGATGCCCATCCGGCATTATCTCCCCTCCCCGCCCAGGGCGGCCAGTACTTCACGGTTCACCGCTTCGACGCTGCCTTCGCCGTTTATCTCCAGCAGCTTGCCGGTCTGGCGGTAATAGTCGATAAGAGGTGACGTCTCGGCAAAATATACTTTCAAACGCTTCTTGACCGTCTCCGGTTTATCGTCGTCACGCTGGTAGAGCTCACCACCGCAGCGGTCACAGCGGCCTTTTTCTTTCGGCGGCGAGTCAACCTCGTGGTAGGGCGCCTGGCACTGCCGGCATATCCACCGTCCGCCCAGCCTCTTCAGAAGCTCTGCCTCCGATACTTTAATATACACCACCTTATCGATGGTTTTCGATTCTTCCGCCAGCGCCCGGTCGAGCGCCCGGGCCTGCTCCAGATTCCGGGGGAATCCATCCAGGATGGCCCCCTGGCGCACGTCCGGGGCCGCCAGCCTTTCCAGAACCATCTGTATGGTGATCTCATCCGGGACGAGCTGCCCCTTGTCCATATAGACTTTGGCCTGTTTCCCCAGCTCCGTCTGCTCGGCCAGTGCCTTGCGAAACAGGTCGCCGGAGGCCACCTGCACCAGGCCCATCTTTTCGGCCATCATGACGGCCTGGGTACCTTTGCCCGCTCCCGGGGCTCCTAGTAAAATTAAGTACACAATCCTCCTACCTGATAAAGCCCTCGTAACGCCGCATAACAAGCTGCGCTTCGAGCTGTTTCATCGTGTCCAGAACAACGCCCACCACGATAAGCATGCCCAGTGAAGAAAGCTGTATTTGCTGGACATTGGTGACCGTCCTTGCCAGGAAGGGCATCACCGCCACGAAGGCCAGGAACAGCGCCCCCGCCCAGGTGATGCGGTTGATGACACCGCTGAGATAGGTGGCGGTGTTCTTACCCGGCCGGATACCGGGAATGAATCCTCCCTGCTTCTGAAGCGTACCCGGCAGGTCCTGCTGCTGGTAGGTTACCGTGGTATAGAAAAAGGTAAAGCCGACCGCCAGTACGAAGTACAGTATCCAGTAAAAAGCCCCCACCGGCAATGCCGTACTGGGGTCAAACCACCTGGCGATAGTGTCGGCGAAACCAGGCTGCCCGGGATGAATGAAATAGCTGGCGACGATACCCGGGAAGAGTACCACCGACATGGCGAAGATAAGGGGAATCATGCCGGAGCTGTTGACGCGCATCGGTATATGAGTCGAGCCGGACTGGCGGTACATGCGGCCGCCGCGGAAGACACTGCGTGAATACTGGACCGGTATCCGGCGGTGCGCCTCGGTGAAAATCACGATAAGGATGATTGTTGCCAGGACGATAGCGATATAAACAATCAGCCCCAGGAGGTTTTGCCTGGCGAGGAAAGCCTCCTGGATAAGCGATGGATAGCCCGCAACGATGCCGCCAAAGATGATAATGGAGATGCCGTTACCAATGCCGTACTCGGTTATCAATTCTCCCAGCCAGACGAGAAAGATAGTGCCGGCAATGAGCGATACTACCATGGTGATGGTGAGTAGCATGCCGGTCTCGCTGACAGCGCCGGCGCGCTGGAGGAGCACCAACTGGCCGTAACCGGAAAATGCTGCCAGGGGTACGGTCAGCCAGTGGGTAATCAGGTTAATCCGGTTTCTGCCGCTCTCACCTTCCTGGGAAAGGGCCTGGAGCCGTGGTATAACCGGCACCAGCAATATCATAATAATGGAAGCGGTAATATAGGGATAAACGCCCATCGAGGCCACGCTGAACTGCCTCATGGCGCCGCCGCTGAAGAGGTTCAACATCCCGAGCAGGGCATTGCTTTCGAATAGCTGGCGCAGCGCGGCCAGGTCCACACCGGGCAGAGGAACGTGGGCAATGAACCGGAATATCACCAGTATACCGACGGTAATCAGGATGCGACGCCGCAGGTCGGGCAGGCTGAAGGCGTCGAACATGGCCTGAAGCAGTCGGGGTCTACTCGGCCTTGGCCGCATATTCAACCTCCTCGGCGGTACCACCGGCCGCCTCTATCTTGGCCCGGGCCGAAGCAGTAAACCGGTGCGCCCGTACGGTTACCGCCCGGTCGATATCGCCGTCTGCCAGAATCTTAACGGGCCGCTTCAGCGACTTGAGGAGTCCGGCGGCCACCAGCGTCTCCGGGGTGATCTCGGTGCCGGCCTCGAAGCTGTTCAACGAACCGACCCTGACAGTACCGTATTCCGTGCGGAAGATATTGGTAAAGCCACGCTTGCGGGGCAGACGCTTGATCAGGGGTAGCTGACCACCCTCGAAGCCGGGGCGCATCCTGTAACCGGCCCGGGATTTCTGGCCATTGCAGCCACGACCGGAATAGGTGCCGCGTCCGCTGCCGAGGCCTCGGCCGACTCGCCGGGCGGCGCGCCGTGAACCGGGCGCCGGGCCGATGTTATGCTGACTGACCAATATCTGCCTCCACTTTGACCAGGTGTCTTACTTTGTTGATCATCCCCCGAATGGCGCGCGTGTCCTCATGGGAAACGCTCTGGTTGAGGCGGTGGAATCCCAGCGCCCGCAACGTTTTCCGCTGACTTGCCTCGTAGCCGATAGCGCTTTTTATCCAGGTGACCCGTAGCTTACTCACTGGGGGCCGCCTCCTCGGGAGTAACGCTCAACTTACGCTTGGCCATGACCTCCGCCGGTATTTTGAGCTCGCTCAGGGCGCGCATGGTAGCCTTGGCGACATTGATGTGGTTGGACGTGCCCAGCGATTTCGTTAAAATGTCCTTGATGCCGGCCGCCTCCAGGACTGCCCGGACGCTGCCGCCGGCAATAACTCCGGTGCCCGGCATGGCCGGTTTCAGCAGGACGATGGCGGCCCCGAAGTTGGTCCTGATCTCGTGGGGGATGGTGCTGCCGTTCAGAGGCACCTTAATCAGGTTCTTCCTGGCCTGAGCTCCCCCCTTGCTGATGGCAGAGGGTACCTCGTTGGCTTTGCCTATCCCCAGCCCGACATGACCTTCACCGTCGCCGGTGACCACCAGGGCGCTGAAGCGGAGGCGCTTGCCTCCCTTCATGACCTTGGCGACGCGGTTGACGTTGATCAACTTATCGTTCAGGTTCAGATCCGCCGGGTCGATCCGGCTCAACGGTTGCTTCATAAACCTGCCATTACCTCTCTCAGAACTTGAGGCCGCCTTTCCGGGCGGCATCGGCCAGCGCCTTAACGCGGCCGTGGTACTTGAAGCCGCCCCGATCGAAGGCCACCTCGTTAATGCCCTTTTTACCGGCGCGTTTGGCCAGCAGCTCACCGACCAGTCCCGCCCGGTCTGTCTTGGACTTGCCGGAAGTGTTTTTCTTCAGCTCCGGGTCCAGGGACGATGCCGAGACCAGGGTATGCCCCTGCGAGTCGTCGATGACCTGGGCGTAGATGTGGTTCAGGCTGCGGAATACGGCTAACCGCGGCCGGGTACCGTTGCCGCTGACCTTTTGCCTGACCCGCCGGTGCCGGCTCAGGCGTGCTTCCCTGGTTCCAGACTTCTTCATTTTTATTTCCTGCCGACCACCTTGCCGGCCTTGCCCGGCTTGAGGTGGACCTTCTCCCCGCTGTAGCGGATGCCCTTGCCCTTATAGGAATCCGGCGGGCGTATGGCCCGGATTTCCGCGGCCATTTCCCCGACGATTTCCTTATCGATACCGCTGACCTTGATGCGGTTGGTGCCCTCGACGGAGAGGGAAACGCCCGGCAGGGGCTTCACCTCGACCGTATGGGAGAATCCGATGCGGATTTTAATCTTTTCCCCGGCCTTTTCGGCTCGGAATCCCACCCCGACTATCTCCAGCGTCTTCTCAAATCCCTGGGACACGCCCTGCACCATGTTGGCAACAAGGCTGCGCGTCAGGCCGTGGTAGGAGCGGTGCTTCCCGACATCGCTGGGATGGCTGACCGTGAGAACGTCACCTTCCAGTTTGATAATCATCTCCGGAGGTAGTGTGCGGCTCAACTCACCCTTCGGGCCTTTTACCTTGATATTATCCCCTTTGATATCGACCGTCACACCGGACGGAACCGGTACCGGCATTTTCCCTATTCTCGACATCGGTGACTCCCGAAATGGTTTACCATACGTAGCATAATAACTCGCCCCCCGAACCCTGGCGCCAGGCCTGCTGTCCCGTTCTCAGCCCCTTGGACGTGGAAAGGATGGCGATGCCAAGCCCACCGTAGACTCGCGGGATCTCTTTCTTCTGGACATAGACTCTCAGGCCCGGTTTGCTGATCCGTTTCAACCCGGAAATGGCCGGCTGGTTGTCTTCCAGATAACGCAAGTGAATTTTGATTTCCCGGTGCGGCCTGCCCCTGACCACCTCGTAATCAATGATAAAGCCCTCCTCCTTGAGAATCCTGGCTACCGCCAGCTTCATCTTGGACGAGGGAACGATAACGCTGTCGTGACGCACCATGAGGGCGTTACGAATCCGGGTCAGCATATCGGCGATCGGGTCTGTTACTGTCATACCATAAATCCTTCTTTAAATTACCAGCTGGACTTCCTTACTCCCGGTAAATGGGCTTCGAGGGCCAGCCGCCTGAAGCATATCCGGCAGACACCGAAAGTGCGTATGTAAGCCCGCGGCCGGCCGCAGAGACTGCAACGGTGGTGTAGACGCGTCTTGAATTTGGGTGTCCGCTTGGATTTAACGACCATCGATTTTTTTGCCATGTTTAACCAGCGCTACCTTTCTCGAATGGCATCCCCAGCATCTCCAGGAGGTTCTTGCCGTCTTCATCGGTCGCGGCGGTGGTGATGATCGACACCTCCAGGCCGCGTACTTTATCAATCTTGTCATAATCTATCTCGGGGAAGAGGGTCTGTTCTTTGAAGCCCAGGGTGTAATTCCCCCGCCCGTCGAAGGAATCGTTCGGGACGCCCTGGAACTCGTGCGTACGGGGCAGTACCGCGTTCACCATCTTATCGAAGAAATCGTACATGCGCTCCCCGCGCAGCGTCACTTTCATGCCGATGGGCATACCCTCTCTGAGGCGGAAAGCGGCGATCGACTTTTTCGACCGGGTAATCACCACGTGCTGTCCCGAGATGGCCGTCAGGTCCTGCTCCGCCGCTTCAAGTGCCTTGGCGTTGGCGATGGCTTCGCCCAGGCCGATGTTGAGCACGACTTTTTCCAGGCGCGGTACCTGCATGACATTCTTGTATTCTCCCGCCTCCATCATCCGGGGTATTATCTCTTTGCGGTATCTCTCTTTGAGTCTACTGGCCATTTATTCGATCACCTCGCCGCAGGCCTTACAAAACCTGACCTTCCGGCCGTCTTCCAGGGTCCGGAAGCCGATACGGGTCGGTTTATTGCACTTGTCACAGACCAACATGACGTTAGATACATGCAGTGGCACCTCCAGGTCGATGATGCCGGCCTGGCGGGCGGCCCCCCGGGCCTTGGAGTGCTTCTTGATGAAGTTGACACCCTCGACGATGACCCTCTGCTTCTTGGGGTAGGCGAAGCGCACCTTGCCTTTTTTACCCCGGTCCTTGCCGGCAATGACCAGTACGTTATCATTCTTTCTGATTTTCATATTTACAGCACCTCGGGCGCCAGGGAGACTATCTTGGTGTAGTTCTTATCGCGTAATTCCCGGGCGACCGGCCCAAAGATTCGGGTCCCTTTGGGATTATTTTTATCGGTGAGGATAACCGCAGCGTTTTCATCGAATTTGATATAAGAGCCATCGGGACGCCGGTAGGGGTGGGCGGTGCGGATAACGACGGCCCGCACGACATCACCTTTCTTGGTGCCGGCGTTGGGGATGGCCTTCTTCACCGACGCCACGACGACATCGCCGACATAGGCGTACTTACGCCGCGTGCCGCCGAGGACGTTGATGGTCATAATCTCCCGGGCACCGGTATTATCGGCCACCTTGAGCCTGGTCTGCATCTGAATCATTTCTATTTCACCGATTATCCACTTTATCTAACATCGTTCGCCCTTGAAATACACCGGTTATGATTCGCTGGCAATCTCCTGTGGTTTAATTTCCGCGACCTCTCCGGTGGTGAGGATCTCGGCCACGCGCCACCTCTTCAAGCGTGAGAGAGGGCGGGTCTCCTCAATCATTACCGTGTCGCCCGTCTTGACCCGGTTCTTTTCATCATGAGCGTAATATTTGGTCACCCGGCGGATTGTCTTTTTGTAAACTGGGTGACGCTTGGGAGAGTCCACTGCCACGATGACCGTCTTGTCCATTTTGTCGCCAACGACTTTGCCGATCCTTGTCTTGCGTTTCACTTGCATACTTGCCTACCTTATGCCCAGTTCCCTTTCCGTTAGCAGCGTCTTGAGCCGGGCAATGTTCTTCTTGATCCGGCGGACTTCGCGGTGGTTAACGAGTTGCTTGGTGGCCAGGCGAAAGCGTAGGTTGAAGAGCTCCTGGTGGGCCTCTTCTATTCTCTCTTTTAGTTCATTTGTGCTCAGTTGTCTGAACTCAGTTAGACTGACCATGTTACTCCTACTGGGCCGTTTCTGCGCCGGCGGCGACTTCTCTCACTATAAAGCGCGTCTTTAGCGGCAGCTTATGTGAAGCAAGTCGTATCGCTTCCTTGGCGACGCTTTCACCAACTCCCGCCATTTCGAACATGATACGCCCCGTCCTCACTACAGCCACCCAGTGGTCCGGCAGGCCTTTGCCGCTGCCCATGCGGGTCTCGGCCGGTTTCTTGCTGACCGGCTTGTCCGCAAAGATCCGTATCCATACCTTGCCACCGCGGCGGATATGGCGGGTAATGGCGCGCCGGGCGGCCTCAATCTGCGCGGCGGTAACCCAGGCGGATTCCAGCGCCTGTAGCCCGTAATCACCAAAATCGATTACATTACCGGACAGGGCTTTGCCGCGGCGGCGGCCTCGCTGCGCCTTTCTGTATTTAACACGCTTAGGCTGCTGCATCGCTGGACTCTTTCTCCTTTTCTTCCTTGGTTGCCTTTACGGTGGCTTTTGCCGCCTTCTTGGGGGCCGGCTTTTCTGCTTCTACCTCTTCGGTTGCTGCCTCGGCTTTGGTGGCAGTTGCTTTAGTCGCTTTCTTGGGGGCCGGCTTCTCTGCCTTGACTTTCTCAGGTGCCTCCGTGACTTCGGGGGCAGCCGCTTTGGCGGCCTTCTTGGGGGCTGGCTTTTTGGCCTCAGCTTTTTCAGGCGCTTCCGCGGCTTCCGGTGCGGCGGCCTTCGCGGCTTTCTTGGCGGCTGGCTTTTCGGCTTCTACCTTTTCGGGTTCTTCCGTGATTCCTGGAGCCGCCGCTTTAGCAGCCTTCTTGGTGGCTGGCTTTTCTTCTTCCGCCTTTTCAGTTGCTTCCACGGCTTCCGGGGCCGCGGCTTTAGCCGTTTTCCTGGCCCTGGGTTTGGCTGGTTTTTCCTCGGCTACAGCGGCCGGGACCGGCTCGGCTGGCGTCTCTTCCGCCACTACGGCCGGGGCTTCGGCGACCGGTACTTCGGCGGTTACCTCGGCCTGCTTTTCTTCGGTCTCAACGACCTCCGCCGGCTTCTCTTCAACCTCGGTTACCCTGGGCTCCGGCAGTATCTGGCCTTTGTAAATCCATACCTTAACACCGATCCGTCCCAGTGTCGTGTGTGCCTCGGTGAACCCGTAATCGATATCCGCCCGTAGCGTATGGAGAGGCACCTGTCCCTGGTGGGACGTCTGGCGACGGGCAATCTCGGCGTTGCCAAGACGGCCGGCGGCGCTGACCTTGATCCCCTTGGCACCCGCCTGGATGGTGCGGAAGATGGCCTGTTTCATGGCCCGCCGGTAGGCGACCCGGCGCTCGATTTGTTCGGCGATCGACCGGGCGACGAGGTAAGCGTCCAGTTCCGGCTGGCGGACCTCCTGTATATTCAACCTGATCTTTTTTTCGATGAGTGCTTCGAGGTGCTGCCTCATCTCGTCAACGCGTTGCCCCCCCCTCCCGATGACGATACCGGGACGGGCGGTATAGAGGGTAATGGTCACGTCCTTGGCCTGGCGGTCGATCTCGATCAGGGAGATAGCCGCTTCGGGGTATTTGGTCCTGATGAATTCCCGCAGCCGGTTGTCTTCCTCGACGAACTCGGCGTAGTGGGCTTCACTGTACCACTTGGACTGCCAGTCCTTAATGACACCAAGACGGAAACCTGTCGGGTGAACTTTATGACCCAATTATCCCTCCTGCTCCGCAACGACGACGGTTATGTGGCTGGAATTCTTTCTGATCGGACTGGCCCGTCCCCTCGATCTCGGCCGGTAACGACGCATGCGGATTGCCTCGTCGACGTAAATCCTGACTATTTTCAGGTCGGCGGGTTCCATCTGGAAATTATTCTCGGCATTGGCGACGGCCGAACGGACCACTTTGGCAACCACTTTCGCCTTCGGGGTAGGCGTGAAACGCAGCATGGTCAATGCGTCGTCTACCTGCTTGCCCCGGACCATGTCGACCAGGGGACGTAGCTTACCAGCAGATAGCCCGGTATTCTTCGCTATAGCTCTGACTTCCACTTTATCTCAACTCCGGTATTCCACCGTTTACTTTTTACCCCTGTCCGACTTGCTCACGTGGCCCCGGAAGGTGCGTGTGGGGGCGAACTCACCAAGCTTGTGTCCGACCATATTCTCATTGATATAGACGGGTACGTGCCGACGGCCGTCATGGACGCCGATGGTCAAACCCACCATCTGCGGCAGAATCGTCGAGCGCCGCGACCAGGTCTTGATCACGGTCTTCTTTCCCGACCGTATCGCTGCATCTACTTTCTTGACCAGCTTCTCGTCAATGGCCGGTCCCTTTTTTGTTGACCTTGACATACTACCTCGCTAACCGCCTATTTCCCCCGGCGTTTAACAATCATTCGGTCGGAAGCCTTGGGTTTGCGTGTTTTGTAGCCCAAGGCGGGCTTGCCCCAGGGCGTCTTCGGTCCCGGCATACCCACCGGCGAGCGGCCTTCGCCACCGCCGTGGGGATGGTCACGTGGGGTCATGGCGGAGCCCCTGACAGTGGGTCGCCATCCCAGGTGACGTTTACGCCCGGCTTTACCCAGGCTGATATTCTGATGGTCAAGATTACCGACCTGCCCGATGGTGGCCTGGCATTCGCTGCGAACGCGGCGGAGTTCGCCGGAAGGTAAACGGAGCAGGACGAACGTCCCTTCCTTGGCCATCAGCTGTGCCGAGGCCCCGGCGCTCCGTACCATCTGTCCACCTCGGCTGGGTGTCATTTCAATGTTGTGTACCTGCGTGCCGGAAGGCATTTGCTTAAGTGGCAGGTTGTTACCGGGCCTGATTTCGGCGTTAGGGCCGGACATTATCGTATCGTCGACGTTGAGACCATTTGGGGCCAGGATATAGCGTTTCTCCCCATCGGCGTAGAAGATGAGGGCAATGCGTGCCGAGCGGTTGGGATCGTACTCGATGGCGGCGACCCGGCCCGGAACGCCCGTCTTATCCCGCTTAAAGTCGATGATACGCAGCTGGCGTTTCTGGCCGCCACCCCGGTGGCGAACGGTGATTTTACCTCGGAAGTTACGGCCGGCCTTTTGCTTCTTCGGGGCCAAGAGGGACTTTTCCGGCTTGTCCTTGGTTATCTCGTCGAAGCTGGAGCCGCTCATACCCCGTCGGCCGGGGGAGGTCGGTCTGTATATTTTCAAAGCCATCTCTTAATAAGATCTCCCTGGTTTTTCCGGGCTATTTACACTCCCTCGAAGAACTCTATCTTATCACCCGCCTTCAGGGTGACAATCGCTTTTTTCCATGGGGCCGTCATCACCATGCGGCGCCCCACCCGACGCATTTTACTCTTCATGGTAATCACGTTAACCCCGGTCACCTTCACCTTGAAGGCCGTTTCCACCGCTTGTTTAATCATGGGTTTGTTGGCGCCTTCGGCAATCTCGAAGGCGTATTTATTACGTGTCTGCAGCTCGGTGCTTTTTTCCGTAATTACCGGGCGTCGCAGCACCTCGTAGATATGCATTATTCTCCCCCCTGGGCGGTGCCGTTGCCCCATAGCTTTTCCGTTATTCGGATGGCGGCCTCGGTCATGAGTACCGTTTGATATGACATCATATCCAGGATATTGATAACATTAGCCGGCATCGTCTTGATCCCCCTGACGTTGCGGGCCGATTTAATAACGTTGTCTTCCGGTTCCGGAGTGACAATAAGGGCCGTGGTGTATACACCCAGGGCCGCTAGGAGGCTTATCATATCCTTGGTCTTGGGTTCGGCAAAATCGAATCCTTCCAGCACCTTGAGCTCGCCGTCCCCGGCCTTGGCGGAGAGTACGCAGCGGATGGCCAGGCGGCGCATTTTTTTCGGTATCTCCTGGTGGTAGTCCCTGGGGTGAGGTCCAAAGGTAATGGCGCCGCCGCGGCGCAGAGGTGATTTCTTGCTGCCGGCGCGAGCATAGCCCGTACCTTTCTGCCGGTAAAGCTTCTTGGTGCTGCCGCGGACATAGCTGCGCGTCCTGGTCGCGGCCGTTCCCTGGCGAGCGTTGGCCCGCAGGGCGACCATGACCTGGTGTACCACCGCCTCGTTCATCGGCACGCCGAAGACCGCATCATTAACATCGATCTGCCGGACAACCTCGCCGGACCGGTTGTATACCGGAAGCTGCACCTTACTTCTTCCCCCTCTTGGACCTTCTTATTAATACCAGGCCGTTGGTCATGCCCGGCACGGCACCTTTGACCAACAGCAGGTTGCGGGCCGGGTCCGCTTCGATGACTTCGAGGTGGCTGACGGTCACCCGCTCGTGGCCCATATGACCGGCCATGCGTAATCCTTTGAACACCCTGCCCGGGCTGCTGCCGGCCCCAACGGAGCCGGGTGAGCGGTGGCGGTCCGATTGGCCGTGGGTCTTGGGGCCACCGCGGAAATGATGGCGCTTGACGGTGCCGGCGAATCCCTTGCCCCGGGAGGTGCCGGTGACGTCTACCGTGTCCCCGGCCTTGAACAGGCTGACATCTATTTGCTGGCCGGGCTCGATTTCCTGGTCTTCATCGATCGGGAACTCCCGCAGACAGCGAAACCGGCTGGTGCCTTTTTCCGACGGCGCTCTCTTGCGGGGCGCCTTCCGCCCTTTCACTTCGTCGAAACCCAACTGTACAGCCCGGTAGCCGTCGGTGTCTAAAGTCTTAACCTGGGTCACCGTGCAGGGGCCGGCCTCTATGGCAGTGACGGCCCGGGAGCCGCCGCCCTCGAGGAACACCTGGGTCATCCCCAGCTTTTTACCTATAATGCCTTGTGTCATATTCAATATACCTTAAAGTTTAATATCAATCTCCACGCCGGAAGGTAGATTCAGCTTTGTCAGGGCGTCGATGGTCTTGGAAGTCGTCTCGACAATATCGATAAGTCGCTTATGGGTACGGATCTCGAACTGCTCCTGCGAGTCCTTATCGATAAACGGGGAACGGATGACGCTGTACTTCCGGATGCGGGTGGGCAACGGTACCGGTCCCACGGCGACAGCGCCGGTGCTTTCCACCGCCTCCAGTATCTGGCGCGCCGACTGATCGACGACCTTGTGATCGTACCCCTTGAGTTTGATGCGTATCTTCTGCTTTGCCATATTACCTGCCCAAAGCCTTTTCGATAATGGTGTCTTTCAAATCGGCTGGTATCTGCTCGTAGCTGTGAAACTCCAGCGAGTGAGTTGCCCGTCCCTGGGTCAGCGACCTCAAACTGGTGGCGTACCCGAAGGATTCGGCCAGGGGTATCAGGCAATTGATGATGTACATCTCGCCCTGCGTGTCCACCTTGCCGATATGCCCCCTCTTGGCGCTGAGGTCACCGATGATATCGCCGAGGAACTGCTCGGGCGCCACTACTTCCAGCTTCATAACGGGCTCCAGGAGTACCGGTTTACCTTTCTGAACGCCGTCGCGTAACGCCATCGAGCCGGCCATCTTGAAGGCCATCTCGGAGGAGTCCACTTCGTGGTAGCTTCCATCATAGAGCGTAGCCCTGAGGTCTATCACCGGATAGCCGGCGATAACGCCGGTCTCCATGGCTTCCTTAATACCTGCCTGGACCGGCGGGATGAACTGTCGCGGTATGGTGCCGCCTTTGACGGCGTCAACGAACTCAAAGCCCTTGCCGCGTTCCAGCGGCTCGAAGTCGACAAAGATATGACCGTACTGGCCGCGACCGCCGGTCTGCCGTACGAATCTGGTTTCCACTTTGGACGGCGCGGTAACCGTTTCTTTGTAAGCGACACGCGGACGGCCGACCTTGACGCCGACCTTGAACTCACTCACCAGCCGGCTGACGATAACCTCCAAATGGAGTTCGCCCATGCCGGAGATAACGGTCTGGCCGGTCTCGTCGTTGAAGGTAACCTTGAAGGTGGGGTCTTCCTCGGTTAGTTTCTGGAGGGATTCGCCGAGTTTTTCCTGGTCGGCGCGGGTCTTGGGTTCGATGGCTACCGATATAACCGGCTCGGGGAAGCGTATTGTTTCCAGGATGATGGATTTCGAGGCATCGCAGAGGGTGTCCCCGGTAAAGGTGTTTTTCAAACCCAGAGTGGCGATGATACCTCCGGTATCGGCGGCGGTAATGTCTTCGCGGTGATTGGCGTGCATCAGCAGCAGCCTTCCGATACGCTCTGGGCGACCGCGGGTGGGATTATAGACCTGGGAGCCGACCTTTACCCGGCCAGAGTAGACCCGGAAGTACACCAGCCGTCCCACGAAGGGATCGGTAACAACTTTAAAAGCCAGCGCCGAGAACGGGGCCTCATCGCTGGCTTCGCGGGTGACCTTTTCGCCGGTCTTGGTGTCGATTCCTTCGACCGGAGGGACTTCAAGGGGGGAAGGGAGATAATCGACGACGGTGTCGAGGAGGGGCTGGACGCCCATGTTCTTCAGGGCGCTGCCGCAGAGAACGGGGACGCACTTGTTCTTCAGGGTGACACGCCGGAGGGCCTTTTTTAAGTCGGCATGGCTAACTTCGTGTCCATCGATGTAAGCTACCATGATATCTTCGTCATGCTCGGCGATTTTTGAGATTAACGACTGCCGCAGTTCGGCGGCCCTGGCCTTTTCGGACTCGGGGATGGGAATCTCTTCCGGGCCGCGGTCGGGATCGGTGTTAAAGCGCCAGGCCCGGTTGCCGACGATGTCGATAACGTCTCCGAATTTATCTTCGGCGGCTAAGGGATATTGTATCGGCAGCGGGGTTGCCCCCAGGCGTGTTTCGATCATCGAAATGGTCCGGTTGAAATTGGCCCCGAGCCGGTCCATCTTGTTGATGAAGCAGATGCGGGGCACTTTGTACCGGTCCGCCTGGCGCCAGACCGTTTCCGACTGCGCCTCGACACCGGCCACGGCATCAAAGACGACCAGTCCGCCATCGAGCACCCGGAGGCTTCGCTCGACCTCGGCGGTAAAGTCAACATGCCCCGGTGTGTCAATGATGTTGATACGGTGCTCACGCCAGTAGCAGGTCGTCGCAGCCGCTGTGATGGTGATACCGCGTTGTCTCTCCTGCTCCATCCAGTCCATGACGGCGGTGCCCTCGTGGACCTCGCCTATCTTGTAGGTCCGTCCCGTATAGTAGAGTATCCTCTCGGTGACGGTCGTCTTCCCGGCATCAATATGGGCGATGATGCCGATGTTCCGGATGTCCTCAAGAGGGAATTCCCTGGGCACTTTATTAACTCCCGCCGCTGGTTGAGTTTTAACGGTCAAGTTATTGGTCACCAAATTCCCTTACCACCTATAGTGGGCGAAGGCCCGGTTGGCCTCGGCCATCCTATGAGTATCCTCTCGTTTCTTAATTGTCGCCCCCTGCCCCTGGAAGGCCTCGGAAAGCTCGTCGGCCAGTTTTTCCCGCATGGCCTTGCCCTTGCGCGCTCGGGCCGAGGATATCAGCCAGGTCAGAGCCAGGAAGAGACCGCGTTCCGGCTGGACTTCGACGGGTACTTGGTAGGTCGCCCCGCCCACGCGCCGCGGTTTTACCTGGAGGAGGGGAGTTGCGTTCTTGACTGCCTGCTCCAGAGCGGCCACCGGGTCCTTGTTGACCTGCTGGCCCAGCTTCTCCAGGGCGCCGTAGACAATATTCTCGGCGGTCCGTTTCTTGCCTCGCTCCATTATCTTGGCGATGAGACGGGACACCGTGGCGCTCCGGTATCTGGCGTCCGGGGAGACTTCTCTCTTTTCAGCTCTGGCTCTTCTCGGCATCTTAATTACCTCAGGCTAGGTGACCTCGGTTTTCCTGGCCCGCTTGGCCCCGTATTTGCTGCGACCCTGCTTGCGGTTGGACACGCCGGTGGTATCCAGCGCCCCGCGGATGATGTGGTAACGCACACCGGGGAGGTCCTTGACGCGGCCGCCGCGTATCAGTACCACCGAGTGCTCCTGTAACTCGTGCCCTTCGCCGGGGATGTAGGCGGTAACTTCCATGTGATTGGTCAGTCGTACCCGGGCTATCTTGCGCAGGGCGGAGTTGGGCTTCTTGGGGGTCGTCGTCTTGACCTGGACGCAGACACCGCGTTTCTGAGGGCAACTCTTGCCCAGGTGGACGCGGTTTTTCAGAGCGTTGTAGGCATAGCCCAGCGCCGGCGTCTTGTCCTTTTTCACCGCCTTGTCACGACCCTTGCGGACCAGCTGATTTATGGTTGGCATGGTCTCTTTTGTACCCCCCTACAATTATAATGGATGAGCTATTGCCCATCCATTCCGGAATCAGGTGATAACACGAGGTTTTTTTGCTCGTATTATTCACCTAACAGAATTCCGAGCACTAAATAGTAAATTTAACATATTTTATAGCTTCATGTCAATATGTATCGAGATAATTCCACGCACGAATTACGTTGCGCCATATCTTTCATCTAAAAATGTAATAATATTGATGTTGTTTTATTGCATCCTGCTATAAGTAAAGGTAAAATGACAGCAGTGAAGAAGGTCAAGGTTGACCTGGGTTTGCGAAGCTATGAGATAAGGATCGGGGCCGGGTTGCTGCCACGGGTGGGGGCCTGGACCAAAGCGATGGGCCTTTCCGGCCGGGCGGTCATCGTTACCGATACGACGGTGCAGTCCCTTTATGCCGGAGAACTGGAAAAGGGACTGACCGGGGCCGGCTTCGGAACTACTGTACTATCGGTACCCCCCGGTGAGGCGCAAAAGACCCTGGTGATGGCTGGCCGCCTCTATGACCGGCTGATGGCAGCGTATGCCGGCCGGGATACGCCTGTCCTGGCGCTAGGGGGCGGGGTGATCGGGGACCTGGCCGGTTTTGTGGCAGCCACTTATATGAGGGGCGTGCCGCTGGTACATATTCCCACGACACTACTGGCCCAGGTGGACAGCAGTATTGGTGGTAAGACGGCCGTGGACCGTGGCCGGGTGAAAAATATCATCGGCATGTTCTATCAACCGAGACTTGTGGTCGCTGATGCCGGCACCTTGAAGACTCTGCCGCCGGTGGAGTTGAGCAACGGCCTGGCCGAGGCTATCAAGATGGCTGCTATCATGGACGGGAACTTTTTCCGCTTCCTCGAAAGAAAGATGGACAAAGCTGTAGCTTATGATGCCGCAACACTGAGTGATATCGTTGCCAGGAACGCCTTGCTCAAGGGAGGCATCGTCGTCCTGGACGAGCAGGAGGGGGGACCAAGGGCCATTCTCAATTTTGGCCATACCATCGGCCACGCCATCGAGGCTGTCTCCGGTTACCGGCTGAAGCACGGCCAGGCCGTGGCTATCGGTATGGTCAGCGAGGCCCGGCTCTCCCGCCGCCTGGGTTACCTCAAAGACAGTGATGTTACCCGGCTGGCGGATGTTATTAAAAAGGCCGGACTCCCCACGAAAATCCCCGTCAATATTGATGCAAAAGCGGTTATGCGGGCGATGAGGCATGATAAGAAGGTGCACCAGGGCCAGGTGAGATTCGTTCTGCTGAAGTCACTCGGAGAGGCCTTTATTACTGATGAAGTCAAGTCGGCTCTGGTTGAGGAGGTGCTGCATGGCGGGGAATAGGCCCCGGATATGCGTCACCATCGTCAACGCGGACCTGGTCGCTATTGAGAAGGCGGAGCCACTGGCCGACCTTTTCGAGGTACGCATCGATCTTATCGGGGATGGTTGGCGGGGGGTGGTCGCAGGACTGAAAAAACCCTGGCTGGCTTGCAACCGGAGGCCAGAAGAGGGTGGTAATTGGCAGGACAGTGAGTCAAGCCGCATTGAGTCATTAATCAGCGCCGCGGGGCTCGGCGCCGACATTATAGATATCGAGCTGGGTACTCCGGACGTGATGAATATCGTCAGGAATATCAAGGGAAAAGCCAGGTGCCTTGTCTCTCATCATGACCTCACCAAAACCCCGGCGCTGGAGGATATGCGCGGGATAGTGAACCGGCAGCTTGCCGCCGGGGCTGATATCTGTAAAGTGATAACCACTGCCCGTACCGTAGCGGATAATATCGAGGTGCTGGAGCTTATCAGGGCTTTCCCGGACATCGGTATCATCGCTTTTGCGATGGGAGAGGCGGGGCAGCTATCACGAGTGCTGGCGCCGCTGGTAGGCAGCTATTTAACATACGCGTCGATAGAGGAAGGCCGGGAGTCCGCGCCCGGCCAACTAACGGCAAGTGAATTGAACACCGTTTACAGGATGCTAGATGGCTGAACAACAAGTATCCGGAAAAACCAAGATCTGCGCTCTCATCGGGAATCCCGTTGAGCACACCATGTCCCCGGCCATGCACAACGCCGCATTTAATGAACTGGGGCTGGATTTCATTTATGTCCCCTTCCGCGTGCTCCCGGAGGACCTGAAGGCCGCCGTTGCCGGATTGAAATCGCTGAACGTCCGAGGTTTTAATGTCACCATACCCCATAAGGTGGCCGTGATACCTTTGCTGGACGGCCTGGATCCTCTGGCGGAAAAGGTCGGCGCCGTCAATACCGTGGTGAACGACGATGGCGATCTGCGGGGCTATAACACGGATGCCGCCGGTTTCCTGCGCGCGGCACTTGAGGGTGGCATCGAGCCGGAAGGAAAGAAAGTGGTCGTCCTGGGCGCCGGTGGGGCATCCCGGGCGATCAGCTACGTCCTCGCGGAGCGGGGGGCAGACCTGACCATCCTGAATCGGATTCAAGAGCTGGACTGGGCGGAGGAAATCGGCGAGCTAATCAAAGACATGCTGGGGCGGCAGGTACGGGTGCTGGAGCTCCAGGAGAATTTGCTGGCCGAAGCGCTGGCCGGTGCGGACTTACTCATTAATGCCACCAGTGTCGGTATGAGCCCAGCCGCGGATGAGAGCCCGGTGCCCGCCGGGCTGCTCGGGAAAGAGACAACCGTTTTCGATATCGTTTATAATCCCATCGAGACCAGGCTGTTGCGTGAAGCCAGATCCGCCGGGGCTCGTACCATCAGCGGCATCGACATGCTGGCCTGGCAGGGGGCGCTGGCTTTCGAAAAGTGGACCGGCCAGGCGGCCCCGGTCGACCTGATGCGCCGGGTTGCTATTGCGGCCCTGGAGGAGGTGTGAAGACCGGCATCGCCCTGATAGGGTTCATGGGGACGGGCAAGACCGTGGTCGGCCGTTTATTGGCTGACAAGACCGGGCGGGAGTTTATCGAGCTCGATGCCGTCATCGAGGAAGAGGCCGGCCGGTCAATCCCGGAGATATTCCGTACCGAAGGGGAGATAGGTTTCCGGGAAAGAGAGATTGAGGCCGTAAAACTGGCCTCCGGTAAAAAAAGGGTCGTCATCGCTTGCGGTGGCGGTGTCGTTCTTAATAAAATAAATATCGACCGGTTACGCCAGGAATGTACGATTGTTTGCTTGACGGCATCAGCGGCGGTCATCCTGGAGCGGACATCCGCTGATGACGGAGGCCGGCCGCTATTGAATGTGGCCAACCGGGTCCAGCAGATTAAGGAATTACTGGCCTTCCGCCGGCCGTACTACTCGAGATCGGCCGATATTACGATAAACACCTCGAGACTAAAACCGGAAACAGTCGTAAACAAGATTATGAAGAAATTGGAAGAGAATGAAAGCGACAATTGGAAAAAGCGAAATCAAGAGTAATTTGGAGGTACCTTCTTCCAAGAGCCTGACCATCCGCGCGCTGATGTGCGCCGCCCTGTCTAAAGGTGAAAGCGAGATTATCTCTCCCCTGGAAAGCGAAGATACCGAAGCCGCCGTAAAAGTCCTGGGCAACATCGGCGTTAAGGTTCACAAGGGAAACGGCGGCTGGAAGGTTACCGGTGGGACCTTACGTGTACCGAAAGATGACCTTTATTGCGGCGAGTCCGCGACTACTCTCAGGATGCTTGCCGCCATATGTGCCCTGATACCCGGTCGGCACCGCCTCACCGGTGGGCCCTCACTATCCCGGCGGCCGATGAGGCCCTTGGTCGACGCATTGAGGAGGCTGGGGATTCGCTGCCGGGCCGAGGGAAGGGGCGTCCCTCCGGTAACCATCGAAGGGGGTACGCTCAATGGGGACATGACGGAACTGCCGGGTGATATAAGCTCGCAGTTCATATCCGCCCTGCTTCTAATCGCCCCTTTGACGAAGCAAGGGCTCGGCATCAAGTTGACCACACCGATGAGGTCACGGCCCTACGTATTGATGACGCTGTGGTGCCTCAAACAGTTCGGTATCAGTGTCCGCTCCGAGTTCGATAAATTCGTCGTCCGCCGTCAGAGGTACCGGCCAACGAAAATACAGATAGAGGGTGACTGGTCGTCCGCCTCATATTTACTATCATTGGGAGCCATCGCTGGGCAGGTGACTCTGGAAAACCTGAGCACGGCCAGTCTCCAGGGTGACCGCGTCATTCTCGACTACCTGCGCAGTATGGGGGCCCATGTCAGGATTACCGGAAACACAATCAGTGTCAATTGCGGCGAGCTGAAGGCGATCCATGCCGACCTTTCCGACAGTATCGACCTCCTGCCGACCATGGCGGTGCTGGCCGCAATGGCCACGGGTAACAGCTACTTAACCGGTATCGAAAGGGCCCGTCTCAAGGAGTCCGACCGCATCATGGCCGTCAGGAGCGGGCTCCAAAAACTTGGGATAGGGGTGGTTGAGGACACCGACCGTCTGGTTATTACCGGTTTGAAAACCCAGGTACCGAGCGATGATGATAAAGAATCCGACGAAGAAGAAACGGACAAAGAGGAGAAAACTGATCACAAGTCCGCCGTCGTCGAGAGCTTCGGCGACCACCGTATGGCGATGGCCTTCGCGGTATTGGGGGCGGCCATCGGCGGTGTCACTATCAACGGCGCCGAATGCGTCGCCAAGACGTTCCCTACGTTCTGGGACATTATGAAACAGGCCGGGGTGGAGATGGAATTTGAGTCATAACAGTATCGGCAGACTATTTACGGTGACCAGCTTCGGCGAAAGCCATGGTAGTTGTATCGGGGCCGTCGTGGACGGCTGCCCCGCCGGCCTGTCTCTGACGGAGGCCGATATCCAGGTTGAACTTGACCGGCGCCGTCCCAAGGTGAGTGACGCGGCGACGCCTCGCCGGGAGGGGGACAGGATTGAGGTGCTCTCCGGCGTCTTTAACGGTGTGACTACCGGGGCGCCGGTCTACCTGCTGGTACGTAATGAAGATGTTGACGATAGCGATTACGAAAGAATCCGGTACACACCGCGACCGGGTCATGCCGATTACCCCGCCTTCGTCAAGTACGGCGGCTTCAACGACTGGAGGGGAGGGGGACGGTTTTCCGGTCGGATAACCGCCTCGTTCGTCATGGCCGGGGCAGTCGCTAAGAAGCTATTGGGTACTATCGGCATGGAGATAGTGGCGCACACCGTGGAAATCGGCGGCGTGGTGGCCGGGCCAGTGAGTCTTGATGATATTAAGGCAAAAACCGAAGGAGACCCTTTACGCTGCGCCGATCCGGCCGCCTCTGCGAAGATGGCCGCCCTCATCGCCGAAGTCAAAAAGGCCGGTGACAGTCTCGGCGGCATCGTCGAGGGGATTGCCACCAACGTGCCGACCGGCCTGGGCGAGCCAGTCTTTGATAATCTGGACGGTGACCTGGCCAAGGCCCTGCTGGCAATACCGGCGGTGAAGGGGGTGGAGTTCGGCAGCGGTTTCAGCGCGGCCCGCCGCCGTGGTTCTGAGAATAATGATGCCTATACCATACGGGAAGGACGGGTAGAGACAACTACCAATAGAGCCGGTGGCATACTGGGCGGCATCAGTACCGGTATGCCCCTCGTAGTGCGGGTAGCCTTCAAACCACCGGCCTCAATTGCCATGGAACAGGCGACGGTAGACCTTCGTACGATGAAGGACACTAATATCAAGGTCGGTGGCCGGCACGATATCTGCTTCGTACCACGGGCAGTCCCGGTCGTTGAAGCGATGATGGCGGTTACGCTGGCCGATTTCGCGCTGCAGGCTGGCGTTGTCCCCAGGGTGTTGAAATGAATATCGAAGAACTCCGTAAGAAGATAGACGAGATAGATGCCCGAATTGTGGAGCTAATTGCCGAGCGGCAGAAGGTTTCCCGGGATATCGGCCGGGGTAAAAACAGGACGAGCCGCCTCATCGAGGACCGGGAACGGGAGATGAAGGTGCTGCGGAATGTCCGCGACCTGGCCAGGGATTTGAAGATCAGCCCCACCGATGTTGAGGGCATTTACCGGCGCATAATCGACGCCAGTAAAAAGGTGCAGGGGGTGGCGGTGGCCTTCCAGGGTGAGCCGGGGGCCTACACGGAAGAGGCCGCTTTGAAATTCTTCGGAAGCTCGACCCAGGGCGTGCCCTATGAAAGCCTCGACGAGGTATTCGAGTCATTAGAGAGCGGTGAAACGCCATTTGCTTTAGTCCCTGTCGAGAACTCGCTGGAGGGTAGCATCACCCGGGCTTACGATTTACTACTCGATTCGCCCTTAATGGTCTGCGGCGAGACCGAGTTACGTATCAGCCACTGCCTGATCGCATTGGAAGGGGCTACTATAGACACAATCCGGACGGTCTATTCTCATCCGCAGGCCCTGGGTCAGTCGCGGAATTTCCTCAAACACCTCAATGCCGAGCTGGTGCCGGCCTCGGACACGGCGGGCAGCGTGCACATGATCAAGGACGAAGGCCGGCTGGATAGCGCCGCCGTCGCCAGTGCCCGGGCCGCTGAAATCTACAGTATGAAAATCATCGCCCGGGAGATAGAGGACAATCCGCATAATTTTACCAGGTTCTTTATCCTTTCCAAAGAAGACTCCCCGCCTACCGGCAACGATAAGACGTCCATCGTCTTTTCCCTGAAGCACAAGCCGGGGGCGCTCTACGACTGCCTGCGCGAGTTCGCCGAGCGGAAGGTCAACCTGACCAAGCTGGAGTCCCGCCCCACCCGCCACCAGCCCTGGGAATATAACTTCTATATGGACGTCGCCGGCCACCGCGAGGACAAGGACGTCGGCGGGGCGCTCCAGGCGCTGGAAGAGCACGCTGTCTACGTCAAGATACTGGGGTCTTATCCGCGGGCGCGTTGAAAGTGAATTGTCATTCCCGCGCAAGCGGGAATCCAGCAGAAATGATGGGGTAAGCTGGAGATTTTCCGTAAAACATGATTGACACTTCTTCACGTATCGCCATTATCGGCGGGGCCGGGAAAATGGGGCGCTGGCTGGCCGGCTTCATGAAACAAGACGGGAAAGAAGTCGTCCTGACCGACCGTGACGAAACCGGACTTTCGCAGGCCGGGCAAGATTTAGGCGTGGAGACTATTGGGGATAAAAGAACGGCCATCGTTGGTGCCGATTACGTATTGATAGCCGTCCCCTTGGAGAGCCTGGAAGATGTCGTGCGGGGAATCGGTGACAGCATCATCGTGGGTCAGGCGGTTATAGATATCACCTCCACCAAGCTGGTGCCGGTCGATTTGATGCACCGGTATATCAAGCAGGGGACAGTGTTAGGGGCCCATCCTTTGTTCGGTCCCGGGGCAAGTAATATCACCAATAAAAATTTCGTGCTGACTCCCACCAATGACGCCGAACGTAGGCTGGCGGAAAAAGCCAGCGATTATCTCAAGGTCAGGGGTGCCCACGTTTCGCTAATGTCTCCGGCTGAGCACGACGAGATGATGAGCCTGGTGCTGGGTCTGTCCCATTTCATCGCCCTGGTGGCGGCGGATACCTTGCTTGATTCTGGCAATTTGAGGCCCATGGCGGCAGCCGGCAGTTCAACCTATAAGGTCCTGATGACACTGATCGAGAGCGTCCTCTCCGAAGACCCGGACCTGTATGCCGCTATACAGATGGACCTGCCCCAGGTGACGCAGTTTGAAAGGCTGTTCCGGGAGAAGACCGGGAAGTGGGCGGAACTTGTGGCTGATGGTAACCGGGCCGAATTCGCCCGGCGCATGAGAACCCTTAAAGATAAGCTGTCAACGGTGGCCCCTGACTTTGAGAAGTCCTACGAGAAGATGTACCGTATCGTCGAGGGACTGTAGAATTTACTTCACTTCGTAGGAACTGAAGACAAAGTCAAGATTGCTCTGGAGGGCATCCAGTTTATCGGTGGGGAAAAGTTCTTCGTCGACGTCCATGATGAGCTTGGTCTCACCGCGCGGCGTGCCTACTATATGGACGCGCAAACATTCCTTACCTTTCTTGGTGCCTTCGGAGAGGTTGAAGGTCATCGTCCCCCGCGTTACGAAATCCGCTGACTGGTCCGGCAGCGTATAGGTCTCCACCTTGTTTTCACCCAGGACTACGCCCTGGTTCAGGACGAAATCCTTTATCTCTGCGTAAAGTAATTCGGGGCTGACCTCGTTATATGTCTTTCTTACCTGCATATCGTACCTTCCTGACCCCCTCATAAATAATCGTAAGCCTTTTGCACGTGTGAATCAAGCGGGGATGGCCAGGTCTGGCTCCTACATCTCCCGGTTCAGGTTAGCCAAGAACTCGGCGTTGTTTTTGGTTTTGCGCATGCGTTCGAGGACGCGTTCGGATGCCTCGACGAAGTTATTTGAGTCCGAGGCGATGATGGAGACCATACGCCGCAACAGCCATACCTGCTTCATCGTCTCATCGCCGAGTAGCAGCTCTTCGCGCCGGGTGCCGCTGCGTTGCAGGTCCACAGCCGGGAAGATACGCCGCTCGGAAAGCCGGCGGTCCAGGTGGAGCTCCATATTGCCGGTCCCCTTGAATTCCTCGTAAATGAGGTCGTCCATACGGCTGCCGGTATCGATCAAACAGGTGGCTATGATGGTGAGGCTGCCGCCTTCGGCGGTGTTGCGGGCGGCCCCGAAGAAACGCTTCGCAGGGTGAAGGGCGGCGGGG
Source organism: Dehalococcoidales bacterium (assembly GCA_034414775.1). Classification (GTDB taxonomy): domain Bacteria; phylum Chloroflexota; class Dehalococcoidia; order Dehalococcoidales; family RBG-16-60-22; genus DAOULX01. The sequence goes on along the minus strand of DAOULX010000041.1, from coordinate 8,363 downwards.
TCGATACCGCCGGACAGGGTACGGCCACTGGAGGGCATGGCCAGGTTATAGGCGCGGGTCAATCGGGTGATACCATCGAGGAGGATTACCACGTCCTTGGCGCTTTCCACCAGACGCTTGGCCCTCTCGAGGGCCAGCTCGGCGACGCGTGTCTGGTTTTCCACCATCTCATCGAAAGTGGCGGCGATGACTTCGCCACGTACCGACCGCTTTATGTCGGTGACTTCTTCCGGCCGCTCACCGATAAGGCAGACCATCAGGTGGATGTCTTCGTAGCGTTCGGTAATGGCGGCGGCAATAGATTTGAGCAGGAGTGTCTTACCGGCCTTAGGCGGGGATACGATCAAACCGCGCTGACCCCGACCGATGGGAGCGATAACGTTAATGAGACGGGTGGAAATGTCCGTAGACGAGTATTCCAGGTTAATCAGTTTGTCCGGGAAGGTAGGCGTCAGCGAGTTGAAAGGCTGGCGGTGCTTGATGCTGTCCGGGTCGAGGCCATTGATGGCAACCACCTGCAAAAGGCTGAAATATTTTTCGTTGCTCTTGGGCGGCCGGCCCTGCCCGGTGACGAGGTCGCCATTACGCAGGCCGAAGCGCCGAATCTGCGAGGGGGAGATATAGACATCCGTCTGGCTGGGCAACATCGTGTCCTGCCGCAGGAAGCCGTAGCCATCGGCCATGATCTCCAGGATTCCGGAGCAGAAGATATTACCCTCCTCTTCGGTCTGGTTCTCCAGCAGCCGCATGATGATATCGTGTTTTTTCAGGGCGGCCGGACCGGCGATGCCTTTCTCCTTGGCGATCTCAACCAGCTCTTCCTTGGTCTTGTTCTCGAGTTCCGTAATATTGATGTTCATAGAACCACCTCACTCTCGTCCCGTCTCATCGTAGGGAAGGGGATCAAGTTTCTTGCCTTTCTTCTCATTCTTATTTTTTGGCGACGCTTTTCCAGTCGGCCAGGAAGCGTTTGATGCCGACATCGGTCATGGGGTGTTGTATCATTTGCATGAGGATGCCGTATGGTACGGTAGCGATATCCGCCCCGGCCATGGCGGCGTAGGTGCAGTGCATCGGATTGCGGATGCTGGCGGCGATTACCTGGGCCTCCAGGTCCGGGTAGTTACTCAGGATACTGATGGTGTCTTCCACCACCTGCATGCCATCGTGGCCGGCATCGTCCAGGCGGCCGATGAAGATGCTGACATAGGTTGCCCCGGCCAGCGCCCCCAATAACGCCTGGTTGGGCGAGAAACAGAGCGTCATATTTATCTTAACGTCCTCCTGGCTCAGCACGGAGGTAGCCCTCAGGCCATCAGGAGTGATCGGGATTTTGATGTTGACGTTGCTGGCCCAGGCGGCTTTGACGCGGGCTTCTTCGATCATGGCGTCGGCTTCCTCGGCAAGGACTTCCACCGAGACCGGTCCATCGATAATAGAGCAGATTTCCTTGACCACCGATTCGTAGTCCGCCGTTCCCTCTTTGGAGAGCAGAGAGGGATTGGTGGTAACACCGCTGACGACGCCCAGCCGGGCGGCCTGCCGGATTTGTTCGATATTGGCGGTATCCACGAAAATCTGCATTACTTTCCTCCTAACCGGTAGCCAGGGGCAGCGGTGGCTGGGCGCCCTCGCGGAGTACGTCCTTGGCGACGCCGATGAAATCACGGAAAAGGGGATGAGGCCGGGAAGGACGGGAACGGAACTCGGGATGGAACTGGCAACCCAACATCCACGGATGGTCCTCCAGCTCACATATCTCGACGAGATTCCCGTCCGGGGAGAGGCCGCTCATGATCATGCCGGCATTCCTTAGCTGCTCCCGGTATTCGTTGTTAAACTCATAGCGATGGCGGTGCCGTTCCTGGACTACCTGCAGGCCATAGGCCCGGGCGGCCAGGCTGCTGGGGGTGAGGACACAAGGGTAGTTACCCAGCCGCATTGTGGCGCCCATCGTTTCGACTGACTTCTGATCAAGCATCAGGTCAATAACAGGGTGGCAGGTCGAGTCGTTGAACTCTGTTGAGTTTGGCTCTGCCGAACAAAAAACGTGTCGGGCGAACTCGATAACCATAACCTGCATCCCGAGGCAAAGCCCAAAGTAGGGTATCCGATTTTCCCTGGCGTAAGTGGCGGCTTCGATCATACCCTGTATGCCCCGAATGCCGAATCCCCCGGGGACGATGACACCTTGGGCGGTACGCAAAAGGTCGTCCACTTCTTCACCGCTGAGTTCCTCCGAGTGGACCCAGAACAGATTCAGCGATCGGTCGTGGAAGAGGGCGGCGTGGTAGAGGGACTCGCGGACGGAGTAGTAAGCGTCGTTAAGCTCAACGTACTTCCCGACCAGGGCGATATTCACCGGATCACGCTGCTCCTTGATTCGTTCCACCAATCCGTTCCACGATTCAAGATCAGCCGGGCGGTCACCGAGGCTGAGCCGGTCGGCCACCAGCTGGCCTAGTCCACATTCCTCCAGGATAAGAGGTATTTCGTAGATTGTCTCGACAGTGGGCAGGGAGATGACGGCCTTCTTTTCAACGTCGCAGAAGAGCGATATCTTGTCCCGGATTCCCTCGGAAATGGGCTGGTCGCTCCGGCAAACAATTACGTCCGGCTGGATACCGATGCGGCGTAGCTCGTTGACGCTGTGCTGCGTGGGCTTGGTCTTCAGCTCGCCGGTGGAGGTGAGGTAGGGCAGGAAAGTAACGTGAATGTAAAGGACATTGTTCCGGCCGACATCGTTCCTCATCTGGCGGATGGCTTCGAGGAAAGGCTGTCCCTCGATATCGCCGACGGTGCCGCCGACCTCGATGAGGACGACTTCCGCCCCGGAGTTCTCGGCGAGTTTCTTGAAGCGTTCTTTGATCTCCGAGGTGAGGTGAGGAACAATCTGAATAGTCCCGCCGAGGAAATCGCCGCGCCGTTCTTTGGCGATAAGGGTACTGTAGATCTGTCCGGACGTTATGTTGGACTCGGCGGTAAATTCATCGTCGATGAAGCGCTCGTAGTTACCCAGGTCGAGGTCGGTTTCGGCCCCGTCCCGCGTGACGAACACCTCGCCGTGCTGGTAGGGGGACATCGTGCCGGGATCAACGTTGAGGTAAGGGTCGAGCTTCATAACGGTTACGGTAACGTCGCGGCTCTTGAGGACGGTGCCGATGGAAGCGACGGTGACGCCTTTCCCTACGGAACTGATAACGCCCCCGGTTACAAAGATATACTTCGGCATATATTATAAAAACCTGAAACCCGGTATACTTCCGGTCTTATCCTCGGGAATCTGCCTGGGAAACTGGATGGTCCCGATAATTAAGTGCCTCTGGTAAATATACTTGCACCATCGATAAAAGGAATAGGGACATACCGTTCGAACGAGTGGGGGTTTCTTTTAATTATAAGAACGGGTTTCAGCTTTGTCAAGGGGTTTTTGTACTATGCCGTCGCAGGAAGCCCGATACGATATCGCTGGCTTCATTGAAAACTTCAATTGACACCCCTTTTTCGCCAGTGTAGACTATTCATGGTGACTGATTCTTCCCCAACCGGAGAGATTACCAACATGAGTTTCCTGGGCCGGGCCGACCCGGAAGTAAGTGCCGCTATCGAGTGCGAGAAACAGCGGCAGAAAGAGATTGTCAACCTCATTGCTTCGGAGAACTATACCAGCCCCGCCGTTCTCGAAGCGCAGGGCTCGTTTTTAACCTACAAGTACGCCGAGGGCTACCCGGGAAAGCGTTACTACGGCGGCTGCGAGAACATGGACACCATCGAGGAGCTGGCTATCTCCCGCGCCAGGGAACTTTTCCGGGCCGAACACGCCAACGTCCAGCCGCACAGCGGCTCCCAGGCCAACATGGCCGCTTACTTCGCCCTCCTGGAACCGGCGGATACCGTCATGGCGATGGACCTCGCCCACGGCGGCCACCTGACCCACGGTGATAAGGTGAACTTCTCCGGCCGTTGCTATAACTTCGTACACTACGGCGTCAACCGCGAGACCGGGCGCATCGATTTCCCGGAGGTCGAGCGCCTCACCGAGAGACACCACCCCAGGGTTATCTTGGCCGGAGCTACCGCCTATCCCCGGGTGATCGATTTCGAGCGTTTTCATCGCATCGCCGAGTCGGTCGGAGCCAGGCTCATGGTGGACATGGCCCATATCGCCGGAATGGTAGCCGCCGGCCTGCATCCCACTCCGGTACCCTATGCCGATGTGGTTACCACTACCACTCACAAGACGATGCGCGGCCCCAGCGGCGGCCTTATCCTGTGCCGGGCGGACCTGGCCAAAACGGTCGATGCCGCCGTCTTCCCGGAGACGCAGGGCAAACCGCTGATGCACGCAGTGGCCGCCAAGGCCGTCGCCTTATACGAGGCCATGCAGCCCGGCTTCGTCGATTATCAGCGGGCCATCCTGGAGAACGCCCTTGCCCTGGCCGGGGAGCTCCAGCGCCTGGGACTGCGCCTGGTGTCCAATGGGACGGATAATCACCTGATGCTGGTGGACCTGACCGAGACCGGAGTGACCGGCCGGCAGGCCGAAAAGGCCCTCGACGCCGCTGGCATCGTCACCAACAAAAACGCCATTCCTTTCGATACACGTCCTCCGACCGTTACGAGCGGCATCAGGCTGGGGACGCCGGCCGTCACGACGCGCGGTTTTGGCCGGGAAGAAATGAAGAAGATCGCGGCGTTTATTGCCAGGATTATTGAGCACCCGGATGACGAAAAGCTCCGGGAGGAAGTACGGGGAGAGGTCGGGGAGATGTGCCGGCATTTTCCGGTACCGGGAATAGACGGCTGATTCAGGTGACATGATGAAGAATGACAACAAAAACGTCATCGGGGCCATCGGCAATACCCCGATGGTGCAATTAACGAACCTCAATGGAAATCCGGCTGTCAAGATTTTAGCCAAGCTGGAAGGGAACAATCCCGGTGGTTCGGTGAAAGACCGTCCGGCCTATTACATGATTGCCAAGGCGGAGGAATCGGGGCAGTTAACCCCGGACAAGACCATCATCGAACCTACCTCCGGCAACATGGGCATCGCCCTGGCCATGATTGGTGCCGCTAAGGGTTTCAAGGTCAAGCTTTTCATGCCGGAGTGCGTTAGTGTCGAAAGGCAATTGGTCCTCCAGGCCTTCGGCGCTGAGGTGGTGTTGACACATGCCCGGGAGGCTGTGGACGGCGCCATCCGCGAAGCGCATCGGGCCCTGGAGGTCGAGCCGGACAAATACTTCATGCCCAACCAGTTCGATAATCCTAACAACGTGCTGGCCCATTACGAGACGACCGGACCGGAGATTTACAGCCAGACGGATGGAAAGGTAGATGTCTTCGTGGCCGGGCTGGGTACCACTGGGACCTTAAGCGGCGTCAGCAGCTACTTGAAAGAGAAAAACCGGGATATCCGGGTTGTTGCGATTGAGCCGACGGTCGGCCATACCATCCAGGGGTTGAAGAACATGCACGAGAGCGTAGTGCCGGGTATCTACAACCCGGACGCTTTCGACGACAAGTTAACTGTCGAGGACGGGGATGCCTTCGAGACGGCCCGGCTGCTGGCGGTTCGGGAAGGTCTCTTCATCGGTATGTCCAGCGGAGCGGCCGTCCATGGCGCCTTGCAGATCGCCAAGACGATGAAAAAAGGCACCATTGTCACCGTCCTGCCTGATCGCGGTGACCGCTATCTGAGCACCACTTTGTTCCGCTCCATCTGCGCCAAGTGTCCGCCGTAGCCTCCCTACCCCGCCTCCCCACCAGTTTTTAGTAGTTAGTTATCTGTGATTAGAAATTATTGGATTTCGGGGTTTACGCCGGTTCATTCTCCCCTGGCGAGAGAGAGTTAGAGTGAGGGGAGAAATACTGGATAATGCCCCTCAACTTAGTCCTCTCCCACAGTGGAGAGAAGAAACTGTCTATTGAATAGCCAAATGCAGATACAGACCGAAGCGTATCTGGATATCGAGACGACCGGCCTGACGCCTTCCGGCTGCGAGATTACCGTCATCGGTATTTATGTCTGCCGCGGCGACGAGGCGGAGTTTATTCAACTGGTCGGTCGGGATGTCTGCGCCGCCAGCATCCTCGAAGCCCTGGCCGGCATCGATGTCATTTATACCTACAATGGCAGCCGGTTTGACCTGCCGTTCATACGCTCTTACCTCGGAGTGGACCTGCGGGACCGGTTCGCTCACCGTGACCTGATGTACGATTGCTGGAAGAACCGGCTGTTCGGCGGGCTGAAGTCCGTGGAGCGCCAGCTTGGCATCAGGCGCAACCTCCCCGATATGAACGGCTGGCAGGCCGTCAGGTTATGGTGGCGCTACGTTGAGTCCTTCGACATCGACGCCCTGAACACGCTTCTCGAGTACAACCGGGAAGACGTTATCAATATGAAGTCCCTCAAGGAAATGGTCTGCTGAGATTTTTTCTCTCAAGCTTTAATTTCTTACTCTATCCTTAGGTACTACCAGATGGTATCTCCAGCCTGTCCAATCTTTTTTCCACGTATTCCTTCCGATTCCACGTGAGCGTGGCGGTGAATCGTGCTATAATAAAAACGCGGCGATAAAATTAGGCTCAGGAGGACCGAAATAGATGGACGAACTGAAGGTATTTTCCGGTAGCGCTCATCCTAAGCTGGCCCAGGCCATCGTCGAATATCTGGGCATTCCCCTGGGGAAGTGTGATGTAATGCATTTCAGCAATGAAAATACCTTCGTGCAAATCTTGGAGAACGTGCGTGAGCGGGATACCTTTATCGTTCAGCCTATTTCATCACCCGTCAACAGCAACCTTGTGGATCTGCTTATCATGATCGATGCCCTCAAGAGGGCTTCGGCAGGCAGGATCACGGCAGTGATGCCCTACTATGGCTACAGCCGCACCGATAAAAAGGACCAGCCTCGCGTTCCCATTACTGCCCGGCTGGTAGCCGATCTGATCACCGTGGCCGGGGCCGGGCGGGTACTTACCGTGGATCTGCACGCCGCCCAAATCCAGGGTTTCTTTAATATACCCGTCGACGAATTAACGGCTCTGAACGTCCTGGCCAACTATTTTAAAGAAAAGAACCTGCCGGACGTGGTGGTAGTGGCGACGGATATCGGGGCTACCAAACGGGCGCGAGACCTCGCTGCCAGGCTGGATGTCCCTTTGGCAATTATGGAAAAAAGGCGGCTCGGCAACGCGGATCAGACGCAGACCCTTAACGTCATCGGAGATGTGGAAGACTGCGTCGCCCTTACTGTCGATGACGAAATCGATACTGCGGGGACGTTGATAGGCGTCGCCGATACCCTGATAGCGAAGGGTGCCCGGGAAGTCTATGCGTGCGCTACTCATCCCATCCTCTCCGGACCGGCCATCTCCCGGATTACCGCCAGCCAAATAAAGCAGGTGGTCGTTACGGATACTGTGCCCGTTAACGGTGAAAAGAGAATAGACAAAATTGTTGTCCTCTCCATGGCCCCCCTGCTGGGGGAAGCCATCCGGCGCATCCATACCGGGCAGTCGGTAGGGGCGATGTTTGAATAAGAGCAAAAAAATGGTCGAAGTCTATAAGGCCAGGACCGAAATGGAGGCGCAGATTATCAAAGGTCTGCTGGAGAGCTTTGGCATACCGTCCTACCTGAAATCCCACGCCGCGCCTTCGGTTCACTGGTTCACGATGAACGGCCTGGCCGAGGTGAAGGTGATGGTCCTCGATTCAATGGCCGAAGAAGCCCGGCGACTCATAAAGGAAGAAAACGATGTTTAAATTTCTGGGTGGACTGATAGATTCCAACGAGAAGGAACTGAAGCGGCTTCAGCCGTATGTAGATGAGATAAACGAACTGGAACCTGAGTACCAGAAGCTCAGTGATGCCGAATTGCGCGCCAAGACAGCCGAGTTTAAAGCCCACCTGGTGAAGGCGACTTCCTCCATACAGCCACGACAGGATGCCGCCCAACAGGAGCTTGACGAAGCCAGGGAGTGCCTCGATAGGGCCACCTGGGACGCAGCCAGGGATGAAGCCGGCAAGCAGTGCCAGCGTGCCGAGGATAAAATCAAACAACTGGATAAAGAGCGTCTCAAGCTCGAGGGCGATGCCCTGGAGGAACTGCTACCGGAGGCCTTCGCCGCCGTCCGCGAGGCCGCCCGGCGTACCATCGGACAGCGCCACTACGACGTGCAGCTCCTCGGCGGTATCACCCTGCACCTTGGGAAAATAGCCGAGATGAAGACCGGTGAAGGCAAAACCCTGGTGGCCACCCTGCCGATGTATTTGAACTCGCTAACGGGCCGGGGCGTCCACCTGGTTACCGTCAACGACTACCTGGCCCGCCGCGATCCCTACTGGATGGGCCCCATC
>DAOULX010000040.1:0-6189 GCA_034414775.1 Dehalococcoidales bacterium | reverse complement strand
GCTCCCGGCCGCGCGATTTTTCGTACTCGATGCGGCGCTTTTCCATCCTGTCTGCCGGTATTCCGCAGAGAACGGCCCAGGTTGGAGCCCAACGGTTATAGTCCTCGTTGTCCCAGGCGTCGCTCATTTTCTGTTGAACCTTACGCCCGTATTCGGCAACCTGCGGTCCTAGATCGGTAAACATTTTCTCAGCACCTTCGTGAGTGGGATGAGCGCCGTGTTCGTTGATCAGCTTCCATAATGTTTCGGGATGGTCTATCATCGGGCATGGCAATAGAGTGTTGTAGGAAAGAGGCTGGTGCTCCCGGATGGCCGTGAAGAACGGCGAGCTTAGTATCTCACCAATGCTGCTGGTGTTGATATTATGAGTGGTGAAGTGGCAGAAGATGCATGGCTCAACGTCACCGCGGTGATTGACATGGAAGTAGTGCCGGCCGCCGGCCAGGCAGCTACCGGCCAGGGGGCCATCGCTCCAGAAATCGATGGGGAGGATCGGACGTTCTTCCCGGACTTTGCGAACGAAGACTCGCAGGCGGTCGCGCTGCTCCGGGGTGGGCATGAGCGTCGTATCGGGATCGCGGCCCACCGGCATATAGAGGAACAGCCAGCCGTAGAGCGCGCCTTTTTTGATTAGAAAGTCTATCCACTCATCGGTACAAATGGCGTCAGCGTTCAAACTGGTAGTAAGAGTAGAGAAACCGAAAATACAGCCGGCCTCGCGGAGGTTGTCCATGGCCTCTTCCACCTTGCTGAAAGACCCCTTGATGCGGGAGTTATCGGTGAATTCCTCCGGACCGTTGACGCTTATCATGGGGGCGACATTGCCCATTTTAACCAGCTGAGCGGCCACCTTCTTATCAATGAAACAGCCATTGGTATAGATCTGGAAAAAGGACTGGCCGTGCTTCCGAAGTACACGCAAAAGGTCAGGGTAAATAAACGGCTCCCCACCAACCAGGATAAAGAAGTGGATACCCATCGATTCTCCCTCAGTGAGGATACGGTCGAATGTCTCAGGGGGCATGTCGTCTTTGCGCTCGTAGCTGAAGGCGTAACAGCCCTGACATCGGTAGTTGCAGCGCATAGTCGGTGAGATGACCATGCACTGAGGAGGAGAAACACCGTGCTCCTGTTTAACCCGTTCGATGACCGCCTTATCACGGAAGAACAGGCTGACGAACATGCGGGCAATGAACTTGCGTCTAACGTTGGGATGAATGTTCTTACCCATCCGGGCGAGGAACTCACGGCCTGGTTGGCCTTCACTCAACCAGTGTTCCATCCAGTTCCTGACCATCTCACCCCGTTCACCGCTGGCAATCCGGTCGATGGCCTTGATAAAATACCTGGCGTTCTTTTCCGGATTACTGCCGATAAGGCCCAATGCCCGCCCGATAATCCGCTCCCCCAACTCCCTCTTGGTACGCGTCAGAGTATGGCTAACAATTTGAACTGCCATTTTGGTCCCTCCTGCCTCTTGGGGCAACCAAAAATATAGCTCGCCGTATGCAAAATGTCAAGTAGAACAACAGTTTTGACCAGCAAACGTCAGATGGCGAGAGGTTATGCTAAATATAGTACATAGATTTTCTAGGTATATTAGTACAACGAAAGGGTGTTGTCAAGTAGCGATTACGTTACAACCTGAAAAAATGTAACATATATTATATATGATCCGGGGAATAAAACGGCAAACGTAACAGGACAGGAAAATGGTTTTCGACAAAGGCAACGACCACCGATCCCGGGCCGCCGTGCATGCCGGTAGCAGCGCTCAGACGTGAGATATAGACGGGTTTGTTCGGGTAGACAGGAGAGAGATACCCGGCGATGCTTTGAGCCCAGTCCGGCCGAAGGGTATGCATGACGGCTATCTCGATAATGTTGGGGAATCCTATAACATGCTCTTCGAGTTTCTTGAGTGCCTTGGACTCGCTGAAGAACATGCCGATACTGCGTATCTTGCCGGCTTCGTAGAGAGTCCCCACCAGCTTGAAATGGAGAAGACCTCCCAACCTGCCCAGGAAGATATGCCAGCCGGGCAGGGAATGCCCTCTGCCTTCGAGCAGGTAGCGAAGGCCGGAGATTATGCCGGCGATGTGGGTATGCCGGGCGGCATCGTTGGCTGCTTGAACGACATGGTCTAGGTAGGCGCCGCGGCAGGCTTCCCGGGCGGCCGCCAGGACAACGAATCCACAGCCCATCGAGACGGAACGTGAATCTATTACCTTTATAGCGACCTTCGCACCGGCTTATTCCTTTGCCAGAGCAGCAGCGTTGGGGGCGCCGCTGTACCTAGGGTGTAGAATTCATCGGCGGTGATGTCGATGCCGTCGTGGTAGGTTTCATCTCCGAAGCGAATATGAAGAGTAACGACAGTAATACCCAGTTCAGCGACAAGCTCAGGGGGATATCAGTGCTGCTGTCAGTGACTACCTTGACCATTTTTAGTTTCTAAATAGGGTATGGTGATAGTTGGTGAACCGGTAACGGTCAACTTTTTACCGGTCGGACAATGACCAGTGATGCCGCTTCGCGGCCGATGGCCCTGGACGCACCGTTGACCTCGATAGTCATGGTACCGTCATAGGTAGCTTTTTCGAGGACTTTAACCAACGCGCCGGGCACCAGTTCCAGGCCACTCAGGTAACGCAGGAACTCTGAATCCCTTTCGACGATTATACTGAGGACCGTGGTGGACTGGCCAGCCTCGAGATTCGCCAGGGTAATACCGTGGCCGGTGGGGTACTGGAGGTTCTTCTTGGGAATGGGACTACCGTGGGGGCAGAACTCCGGGTGGTTCATGAATTCGTCAAGTTTGTCTTCAACAAGGTCACTGGTGGCGTGTTCCAGGTTACAGGCGTGCTGGTTTACTTCGTCCCAGCCGACACCAAGGTAGCGATTAAGAAACACCTCCCAGAGACGGTGCCTTCTGGTAAGGCGGAGAAAACGCTGCCGGCCTTCTTCGCTCAGGCTGGCGCCGCCGTAGGGAGTATGCTCCACCAGACCCTTTTCCGCCAGACGGCGTAACATCTCGCTGACCGATGCCAGAGACACGCCCATATACTGAGCGATTGAAGTTGTACTGACCGGATTTTCCCGCTCTTCCAGCGCACCGATCGATTCCAGATATTCCTCTACCGTCAGCTGACTCAAGCGCAACTCCTCCCTTGTTATCACCTATTATTATATACCAGATATTCGGGTATGTCAAGTATTATCCAAGGATATGCTAAATATAATATTAGGATACCCTTGACTTATCTCATAGTCTTTGCTATAATAAGGTTCGGAGACCCGGATACAACATGGAAATCAGGTATCTCAGCGAATTGGAACCGAACGAAGCAGGACGTATTGTCCAGGTAGGCGGCCGAGCGGAGATACGCCGCCGACTGCTGGATATGGGTGTAGTAAACAGCGCGGTTGTGGAAATACAGCGCGTAGCGCCCCTGGGCGACCCTGTAGAGATAAGGGTTAAAGGATACGATTTGGCCATACGCCGGGACGAGGCCAGGAAAATAAAGGTCGAAGTAATCCGAAGCAGTTTAGATAAAATAGCCGCCGGTGCAAAGGCAAACGTCGTCGCCCTTAAAGCGGGCTGGGGAATGCAACGGCGCCTGGCGGACCTGGGGCTAACTCCCGGGACGGAGTTAAAGATGGTCAATAGCGGCCGTCCGGGACCGGTTGTTCTGGAAGTACGGGGTTCCCGTTTGGCCCTGGGACAGGGTGTCGCCGCCAAAATAATCGTCCGGCCCGAAGGAGTTGAGCCCACCGAGTAAATAATCGAGGTCATCAAATGACATGCCATGATAGTTCACGTAATCCGAAACGGAACACGACAAAACGAGCTGATGTGACCATCGCCCTGGCGGGTAATCCCAACAGCGGCAAGTCAACCGTTTTCAATAATCTCACCGGGGCGCGGCAGCACTGTGGCAACTGGCCCGGTGTCACCGTGGAGAAAAAGGAGGGGTATTGTAATTTCCGTGGCAAACGTATCCAGGTGGTTGACCTTCCCGGTGTCTACAGCCTGACAGCTTATTCGCTGGACGAAATCATCGCCAGGAATTTTATCGTAGATGAGGGACCGGACCTCGTCGTTGACGTTGTCGATGCCTCAAATTTGGAACGTAATCTCTACCTTACGGTCCAGCTACTTGAGATGGGTGTAAAGCTCGTCATCGCCCTCAATATGATGGACGTAGCCAATTCACGGGACTACCAGATTGACGTAAAAGCGCTTTCCGGCCTGCTCGGGGCACCGGTCGTGCCTCTTGTGGCGTCCCGAAACCAGGGAACACCGGAGCTGTTGGAAGCTATCGATGGGGTGTCTAGAGGAACTATTTCCGTACACGGAGTGGATATCCAGTACGGCCATGATGTCGAAGGCGAAATCGCCAAGCTGGAGAAACTCGTCGGTGGCAGTTCACAAAATGGGCATTATTCACCACGCTGGCTGGCCGTCAAGCTTCTCGAAGAAGACGAGCAAATAGCCGAGAAAATAGGGTAAATGTAAGTTGGATAGTAAAACAATATTACGCACCAGGGATGAGATCCTCGAGCATCTCAGGAGGGTCCATGGCGACGACGCCGAGACATTGATAGCGGACGCGCGCTATGGCTTTATCTCCGGTCTGGTCAAGGAAGTCCTGACCAAACCCGCCGTTGAAAAAGTCACCCCTACCGACCGGATCGATCGGGTAATCCTCAACCGCTGGCTGGGTATTCCTATCTTCCTGGCCATCCTCTACGGTGTCTTCCAGTTCACTTTCGTTGTTTCGGAACCCCTGATCGACCTGATCAGCGGCGGCCTCGATGGCCTGGCGGGTCTCGCCGGCGGTTTGGCACTGGAGTGGCTGGGTTCACTGATCGGGGATGGAATCATCGGCGGGGTAGGGGCGGTGCTGGCTTTCATTCCGATTATATTTTTACTGTATGTTGCCCTATCGATTCTTGAGGATACCGGTTACCTGGCCCGGGCGGCTTTCGTCATGGACCGTCTGATGCACCGGATAGGCCTTCACGGGCGATCCTTTGTTTCCCTGATTCTCGGCTTTGGCTGTAATGTCCCGGCCGTCATGTCCAGTCGTACCATCGAAAATCCCCGTGACCGGCTGGTGACCATACTGGTGACTCCCCTGATGTCCTGCGGCGCCCGGTTACCGGTGTATGCCCTATTGGCGGCTGCGTTTTTCGGGGCCTTCCAGGGTCTGGTGGTCTTTTCCATGTATGCCATAGGTGTGGTGCTGGCCATCGGGCTGGCCTGGCTATTTCGTAAGAGGATGTTATCCGGTGAGAGTGGCCACTTCGTCATGGAGCTACCGCCTTACCGCCTGCCGACCATTACCGGAGTGCTGGCCCACGTCTGGGAAAGGGGCTGGGCTTTTATATCGCGCGCGGGCAGCATAATTTTCATCGCTGTGGTAGTTATCTGGTTCATGGACTATTTAAATGTCCTGGAGCAAATCGGCCGTTTCATCGCCCCGGTATTCGGTCCGGCCGGCTTCGGTCAGTGGCAGCCGGCGGTGGCCCTGCTCTTCGGCATCGTGGCCAAGGAGACAGTGGTCGGGGCGTTTGGTACGCTCTTCGCCGACTCGGGCGTATCCGGCGGGCTGGGTATGGTTATCGGCACCGAACTTGGCTGGACGCCACTAATAGCCTTCGCTTTCATGACAATGACGCTCCTGTATATTCCCTGTATGGCCGCGGTGATTACTATCAAGCGCGAGACAGGCTCCTGGAAGTGGACAGCTTTTGCCGTCGCTTATACCCTGGGGCTGGGTTGGACCGTTGCCACATTGATATACCAGGTGGGAAGATTGTTTTCTTAAATCAGGGAGACTAATGTGCTTGCCGAAATAATCAAGATATTCCGGGAAAACGACGGGCCGCTGGACCTGATAGACCTGAGCCACCGACTCGGCGCGGAACGGAGTGCTATCGAAGGGATGCTGGCCCTTCTGGTACGCCAGGGAAAGCTGCGGGAGGTAAATCTCGGCGGAGAGGAATGTTCCCATTGCGCCGGGCGGATGAGCTGCGCCCATCTGACGGGCGGAAATCTGATGGGTAAAGTCTACGAACTACCGGTTGAAACACCGGGGGGAGGGATTTAATGTCTACTGAAGATAATCTGAAGATGGCCTTCTCGGATGAAAGTCAGACCTATATCGAATACCTGGCCTATGC
>DAOULX010000039.1:0-21402 GCA_034414775.1 Dehalococcoidales bacterium | reverse complement strand
TCGCTTCCGTCGTAAAGCGAGAACCAGAGGACGTCATCGCTTTCCAGGCCGCCGTCCTCGTCCTGGTCCCAGGAGAGGCGGACAGTCTGGCCGGAGTAAGAGCTGAGGTCGACCGGGGAAGACATGGATAGATAACGGTCGTCCTCGCTGTTACCGTAATAATGGTGCCCGCGGAACTGGCCGTAAGAGACATCCCAGTCGTCCCCATCGGTCCAGTTGTCAAAGTCAGAGCAGGAGTCTTCCCAGACGGTCTGCCAGTTTGTCAGGGCCGAGCAATCGTCTGACCAGATGGTCTGCCAGTTTGTCAGGGCCGAGCAATCGTCTTCCCAGACGGTCTGCCACGAAACTAGTTCCGAGCAGTCATCGGTCCAGACATCCACCTCGTGAGCATCGTTAATCCACCCCGACCAGTACAACCAGGCGTCCCTTATAGTGGCCAGCTCGGGAATATCATCATTATTAACAGCGGCGCTGCTCTCATTGAGCAGGCGGTTGCGGTAGTTGGGATTTCCGGTGGCGGTCTCCAGGACGTTGCCGATTGCGTGGTAGTCGCCTTTCACCGCGGCTCCGAGCTGCCGCATCTCACTGCGGGTAGCGAAAATTTCGATCGTTTCGTCTCCGGCAGTGGACTCGATGCGGTAGACCTTGACGTTAGCATCCCACGTATAAGGAACATCGTCGACACCGCTGGTTGTCAACCAGGCGATACCGCCGGGTAACGTGGTGGAATCCGCCGAGGTAAAATCGAAGCCGATCGTGCTGACGATAGGCAATTGCTCGCCTTCAATGAGCGGCCCCAATTCCTCAAAAGGAACAGAATCGAGGTGCCAGATTATGGCCTCGCCACTAGCCCAGGGCACAACCTGGACCTGGTAAGGGTAGTACGTCGCTCCCGGATCGTCCTCCAGGTTGCTGCTTCCGGTAACGTAATTGAATCCCGGGGGCAGCCATATACCAACGGTTTCTACCCGTAGCTCATCATCAGCGTCCGGGTAGAAGGAAGCCTCAATGGCATACTGCGAGGAAGAATTGGCCGTACTCGTTACCAGCAGCTTGCCGGCTTCGATTATGTCTCTGGCCTCCGATTCGCCGGGGACCGGGATATTCTGGGGCATCCATATATTCTGGATGTCAACCTCGACGTCATAATCATTCACCGTTCCGTTGACGGAATAGCTCCAGGTTGTGGTGAAGTCATACAACTTGTAAGACTCGCCGAAAATGGTGCTGAGCTCACTATAGCTCACGTACCACAATCCATCGGTGGCACCCGCTTCAGCGGCGTACAGTTTCCTGGTATTGTCCTCGAACACCATGCCGGTCTTGAGGCCGGTACTCATATACGACAGCATGGGAGGAACAACGAGGCCGGCGAGGGCCATGAAAATCAACACCAGGATCATTGCCGAGCCTTTCTGGCCGGCCCGGTAAATTTTCTGGATTCGCCTGGTTTTTCCTGTCATCGCTTTTGACATATACGTCACGACCGGGAAAAGATGGCACCCTGACGGATCTCACTGTAAGGTGACCCGTCACCACCATTGGCGGTTATGGTCATAACCAGGACAGTGCCTGTTAGATTGGCGTTACTGTCATCATCCTCGCTTAGAACCAGAACAGCGGCGGTGTTATCCGAGATCCAGGTACCCCGGGTATCGTCTGTGTCGGCGGTGATTGTGACGGTATCACCCTCGGCTGGCGTTGCCCATGCGCCGGAATCATAGGTAGCCGTGCCGGTGGTGGTCACGGAAACACTTCCGTTGTTGACGGTGATGTGACCACTGCTGGCCTCCTGGCCGCCGGTAATGATGAAGGCGTCGTTGGCATCGAGCAGGTCAAAGGCGCCGCTACCGCTGAGCCGGCAATAGGTGGCCGAAATATTCGTATCAACGTACCTGGCTACTACCAACACCGTCGGCTCGGCGCCATCGATGGAGGAGCTTCTCTTGATTTCGTTATCTTCGATGGTGTAAGTAACGGCGTGCGTAGTACCGTCCCATTCAACCCAGGACAGCATAAAGGGGAAGCCGTTGCCGACATCGGTTTCGATAGTCCGGGACTGCTGCGTATCAATAGTTATCCAGTGGAAGGCATTCTCCAGTTGTTTGATGGCAGTTAACGAATCCGTGCCGTGGCTGCTCGTTCTTACCGCGTGCCCGATTATCTGGGTGACGGCGCCGGTGAGCAGGCCCAGGATGGCGATTACCATTAGCATCTCGATCACCGTATAGCCGGCCTGCTCGTTGAAAAGACGGCTAGCGGTTGATTTTGTACGTTTCAAGGGTGGCCACTTCCTTGTCATTATGCGTGATGGTTACCGTTATCTTTTCAATGTTACTGTCACGGAAAGGATCCGTCGAGATGCCGGCGGTATAACCAGGGTATATCGATGGAATCGGTACCGGAGAATATGACAAGGCGTATGGCATTTCCAGGATAGTCTCCAGCTGGCTTTGAGCCAGGCGCTTGCCGATATCCTGCTCGCTGACAATGGGAGTCGCCTTATAGATTCCCATCATGCCCGACATCAGACTGCCGCCGATGATACCCAGTAAACCGATGGCAATGAGAGTCTCAACAAGGGAGACACCCTTTTCGCCACCGAGAATCCGTTTCATCTTCTTTGATATTTTAAACATTTACCCTCTGTTGGCTCCCACGACCGGCAATCGTGACTATCCTTTGGGTCATTTCCGCCTGGTCAGTACAGCAGGCCAGGACGTGCTCGCGGTCTATCAAACCCGCCTTGAAAAGGCGGAAAATAGCTTCATCCAGAGTTTGCATCCCTTCGTCGGCGGAAGCCTGAATCACGCTGATAATCTGGTGGTTCTTTTTCTGGCGGATCAGGTTACTGATGGCATCTGTCTTGAGAATGACCTCCATAGCAGCAATACGTCCCTGGCCATCGGCACGCGGGATAAGCATCTGGAAAAGGATACCGCGCATCGTCGAGGCTAGCTGGAGACGTATCTGATCCTGCTGGTGGGGGGGGAATACGTCGATAACACGGTCGATAGACTGCACGGCGTTGGGGGCGTGAAGAGTGGCAAATACCAGATGTCCCGTTTCCGCAGCGGTTAATGTCGTAGCTATGGAATCGAGGTCGCGCATCTCACCCATGAGGATAACGTCCGGGTCCTGCCTCAGCGCGTGCCTGAGGGCGACATTGAACCCCTTGGTATCGACACCCACTTGCCGCTGGGAAAAGGCACAAAGGCCATCCTGATGAACGTATTCAATAGGATCTTCGATGGTAATAATGTTGCGACTGACCTGGGTATTCATATACCCGATCATAGCGGCCAGCGTCGTGGATTTTCCGCAGCCGGTCGGCCCGCAGATGAGGACAAGGCCATCCTCTTTTAAGGCTAATTTCTTACACACTGATGGCAGTTCGAGTTCGTCGACGGTGGGGATTTTCGATTGAACCGGCCGACAGGCCAGACTGATAGAGCCCCTCTGCATATAGGCGCTGAAGCGGAAACGCCCGATGCCGCTAGCTGCGTAGCTGAAATCGAGCTCGAGGTCATTGGCGAAGGTCTCCCGCTGTGCTTCCGAGGTTATCTGGACGAACATGTCCCGGACCATGTCCGGGGTAAGCACGTCGATGTCCTCTTCATAACTGAGCGCCCCGTTGATCCTTACCAGGGGCTTGGCCCCTGCCCGTAAGTGCAGGTCACTGGCATCCTTTTCTCTGAGACGTTCGAGCAGACTATTTATACGTAGCATATCTAACCCCTTTTTGGTTTTGGACCATCATTCCTCTTCAGCGGGGATGGCTTTCAGGGTGATGTCAAAAGTAAATTTCCCCTCGCTGGTCCCGATTTCGTGTAATTTGGTATCATACCCGGTCAATTCCAGCGACCTGATATATGTAACAACGTCAAAAGGACTGGCTACATTCCCGGAAATCCTAACCCCATCGTTACCTATCCTGATGGTCTTCAGCGTAGCCTGGTCGGGCAGGTTTGACCTTACATCGGCAATGTAGACGGTGGTTTCCCCCTTACCAGAGAGCAGGTTCTGGTGCTGAACCTGCACTTGCCGCAGGGTATTTTCGGCGTCTTCTAGTTGCTGTTCCAGTTTTGTCTGCTGGGCTATTTTTTCTTGTCTCTCAATCCGCGCTGCGTTCAGTTCTTTCACTTCTGTACGCATCGACTCTATGAGTTCGCTGTTTTCGGAGTGGGCGCTGTTGAACGACCAGGCACCGAAGACGAGCAGGAAAACAACAACCGGGGCAACCGTATACCACATCGGAACCATTACTGGTTTCTTTTCGAATTTGCCGGTCAGAATATCGATATTGACGTCATGGTAATGGTCGGCCCCGTTTCCGTTCTTGGCTTTACGGTTCCGCGTTTTAAGGAAAAGGCCGATATTGGTGGCGTAGGCATTCACGTTGAAGGTCGCCGGGCCGGCTATCATCGGTTGTATCAGTGACACGGTGTGGCCGGAAAGCTTGGTTAATCTGGCGGTAACCTGGCTTTCATCGGGGACGCCGTATTCGCTCCCGGCCGGTCCGATTAATTCGCCCGTAACCAGTATCGGGAGTTCGTTCAGGGCTTTTTCGGGTTCTGGACTACCGCTGTCGTCATGATGGTAGGATAGGATTTTCATGATTTCGCTGACGAACTTGTCCGTATATTCAGAGAAATCGAACTGACCTTCATAGTCGAGGCCCGTCGCATGCAGCTCCTTGATATAACCATCGCGTACCAGGATGATATCCATGTGGTCGAGGTCCAGCGAAGCTACAATGGCATCGGTGGCGCTTACCGCCCGCGCCAGTGCCAGTGGCTTCAGGTCAATTGACCAGTCCTTGATTTCGGCAAGTTTCATCGTCTGAATGAAGGAATCGACCAGGTCCCGGTCCACCCCGAGGACGAAGTAATCGGCACTTTCAAGCCTGGTTATCAACTTGGCCCATGACACGTAAAGGTCTTCCACCGGAATGGTGAACTCATCGGGGAGGGTACGCATGATAGCTTCTTCTACCTGGTCCTCTTTAAGAATCGGGAAGTCAATAATGCGGTAGGTATAGGGCAGGCCGCTCAATGTTGCCACCACCTTGTTTCGGGGCAGTTTCTGGGTCTTGAAAAGGCGGACAATGATTTCTGCGAGTCCCTGGGGATCCAGCACGCGCCCGTCTTGGACAATGCCGTTTTCCAGCTTATAGGTGGTCCAGCACTTAACCTTCTTCCCTTGTACGCCTACTAGTTTGATTTCCTGGTTGCTAATATTCAGTGTTGTTAACATAACCCTATCCTCACTAGCAGATTAGGTCCTTTTGTAAATGGCGACAGTGACATAACCTTCCACGGCGTCGATCCCTAAAGCGCCTTCGCCGGGTCCGATGGCGTCACCCCGTAATTCCAGGTTCTCGACTTTGATTGATTGGAGCATTTTGCCTTCAACCTCGTCCACAAAGCCGATAACGTCATCTATGTCGCCGGTGATGAGTAATTGTATAAGGTGCACTTCGTAGTCTTTTTCCTGGGTTTTAGACCATTCACCGTTATGCAGAGGGATAATCCCAATTCCGGCATCTTCGGCGAGGTGGAGTAGTTCATCGACGGTGCCGGTTATATACACGTCTTCCGGAAACTTGTCTTTTTCCAGTTCGACCTGGGTTTCCAGCTCGGCGAGTTGCTGGGTTAATGTCCCATCGAAAGTGAAAGGCAGGCTGAGGATCTTTTGGGTATTCTCTAACTCGCTCAGCAACGATTCCCGATCCGGTGCCGTCTTCTCCCATTCGTAAGCGTAGATGTAGTCCATCCCCCACTGGACGTAAGCGAAAGCGATTAATATGATAATTACGGCGGCCAATAATCTCTTATACATATAGACCTCTCTATCCGGTATTTAGTATTACCATGGCTACCCAATCTGCCCCGCCAGACTATACATGGGCAGGATGGTGGACAGGGCGATAAGTCCCACGAGGCACCCGATACCTATTGTAATCATGGGTTCAATGGTAGCCACGAAAGCGTTTCTTTTTTCCGCCAGGGCTTTCTCGTTGGCATCGGCGACGAACTCGAAGGCCGATACGATGTCACCGGTCCGTTCGCCGATAGCGAGTTTCTCGAGGGCCAGGCGGCTGAACAGATTGGTCTTCCTAATGGCCGCCGTCAGGGAATGTCCCTGGAGGAGGCGAGTCCGGGCCTCACGGAAATTCTCGCGCAGGGGCTCGCTGCCGACTGTCATCGCCGAGTAGTGCATGGCCTGGGGCAACTGTAATCCGGCCTTGAGCAGCATAGCGCACATATGGCTGTAGGAAAGAGTGCTCGAAGTCAGAATGACGCCCCGGATAATGGGCATTTTCAGCAGGAACAGGTCAATATTACGCCTGCCTTTTTCGGAGCGTCGGTAGGCCCAGGCAATCAGCCCGACAATAATAACAACACCGAGTATGGCCAGCAGGTTGTTCGATATAAAGTCGGAAACGCCGATCATGGCCCTGGTCAGGAACGGCATTTCAGCTTGCATTGATTGGAAAACGTCCGAAAGGGCGGGTATAACGTAGAGTACCAGGAAGACACAGACTAGCACAGCCATGGAAAGCACGATTATCGGGTACGTCAGGACGCGCTTTAATGATTTGCGTATTTCAACACCCTTACTGATATTGTCCGCCAGGTGGGTGAGGCCTTTTTCCAGGTTGCCCGATTTTTCGCTGGCGCGTATGACCTGAATATAAGTCTCTGAAAAGACCGACTTATATTCGCTGATGGCCTGTGAAAACGAGTTCCCGTTCTGGATCGACTGGATGATCGTATCCAGCATGTGTTTCAAGGACTTGTTCTTGGTAGCATCGCCGATATAGTCCATGGCCTTCATCAGAGTAATACCGGAGTTGAGGAGTTGAGCGAGTTCGTACGAGAACTCCATGATATCCCGGTCGCCGATTTTCGGTTTGGTCAGATCGGCTAGAATCTGACGCCACTGGCGGATACTTTTATTGGCTTTAATGCTGATAATACGCTGGTGACCCAGCTTGCGGATGGCCTGCTCGGCACCAGAATCTGTGGCGGCGAGCACCTCCCCCCTGACGATCTTCCGGTCCGGTGTAAATGCTTCGTAGGTATAAGTTGTCATTTTCAGCTCCTGGCGGCGCCTTACATTAGAATCCTACCGAATGCAGGCACCGCATGACTTCGGATATTGTGGTAATACCCTCTTTCACCTTGAGCAATCCATCGTGTAAAAGCGAGCGCATTCCTCTCTGGGTGGCTATCATTTTAATCTCGTCATAATTATTCTGACGGCGCAGTGAATTCCGGATGGCCTCGTTCATAACGAGCAGTTCAAAGACACCGGTACGGCCGAGGTAGCCGGTATGAGAGCAGAATGAACATCCGGCCCCTTTGTGTAATGTGGTCAACTTTTCATGCATTTCAGTTTCATAGACCATGGCGTCGGCAGCGGTGGGCTGCATCTCGGTTTTACAATATGAGCAAATCTGCCGGACCATGCGCTGTGATAATATGCCGATGAGGGTCGTTGAAATAAGGTAAGCATCGATATCTAGCTCCAGCAGGCGGGAGAGTGTGCTGACGGCGTCATTGGCGTGTATCGAGGCCAGCAGCAGGTGACCGGTCAGGGCGGCCTGGACGGCTATCTGGGCTGTTTCCTGATCGCGGATCTCACCAATAAGCACGATATCCGGATCACTGCGCAGTATCGCCCGCAGTCCGCTGGCATAGGTGACGCCGGCCTTGTTGTTGACCTGCGTCTGGTTAATGTTGTGGAACTTGTATTCAATCGGGTCTTCGATGGTGATGATGTTGTTTTCGTTTTTATCGAGATGATTGATGCAGGCGTACATGGTCGTTGTTTTTCCGGAGCCGGTCGGCCCGGCGACGAGCATCATCCCGGCACGACTTTTGAGTATATCTGTGATACTGGCCTCAATGTCCGGCAGGAAACCGATTTCGGAAAGGCTGTAGAGGGACACCTGCTTGTCAAGAATACGGAGCGTGATACGTTCCCCGTAAGATGCGGCTAAAGTGGCCACCCGGATATCGATATCGCGTTTGTCGACCTGTATAGTGAACTGCCCGTCCTGGGGGCGCCGCTGCTCGGCGATGTCCATCTCCGCCAGAATCTTGATACGCGTCAGTAAGGCCGGGTAGACCTCCTGTGGCAGCGAGAACATGTCAATGAGTGTCCCATCGATGCGGAAGCGTACGCGGAGCCGGTTGGACTGGGGTTCGAAATGGATATCCGAGGCACGATTACGGACACCTTGCTGGATAATCATCTGGATGGTCTGGGTTACCGGCGTTTCATCCGAAGGTTTCAAGTCTTCGACGACGATCTCGCTGGCGTTGGTAAACTGCTTGATCTTCTGAGTCACCTCGCCGCCAACGTTATAGTACATGTCGATAGTGCGAATGATATCCTTGGGAAGGGCGAGCTTGACCAGTATTCGCTTCTGGCTCAGGGCTCGCAGTTCGTTCAGGATGCGGATATCATCCGGGTAGGCGACGGCGACAGTTAACGTTTTTTCAGTCACCTCGATAGGCATCAAGGTATGTTTCCTGGCCAGTGCCTCCGGTACCAGACCGGTAGCAGCGGGATCGATGACCACCTCCCTAAGGTCGACGAAATCGATATCGAACTTGTCCTCGAGCACCGAGGACAGTTGTTTCCAGGACACCTTCTTCAGCAGGACAAGGACTTCACCCAGCTTGCCACCGTTTTTTTTCTGGTATTCGAGCGCCTCTTCCAGGTCCTCGGGCCTGATCAAGTTCTTCTTGATGAGCAGGGTGCCTATTTTGTGGGTCGTTAGGCTGCAGTTCAGAGTGTCCGCTTGAGTCATTTGGCTCTCCATTTCAGGTAGATCGATGCTCCTCCGGTGGACAATACGTTTTATGTCCCCGGGCTGGAGGGCATCGGTCGGTGCGGCGCCGGACGCCATGACGCGCCAGTGCCGACGTTCGGGTTACAGGTACGAACGCGTTTTGCGACCACTGCCTTAATAATATGTGCGGGGGCCCGAATACGCTTCGGTAAAATCCCCCATCTTGTTGAGGGGTAATATCCAAAAACCTTTTATCATCCATGCATAAATCGAGGGTAGTGCATCGGAGTGTGCAAAACCTTCGGATATCGTGGTAAATAACCGGTCTCTAACCTGAGCTTGTAAGGAAAACACCAGAAAAAAGAGAGCCGGTCATTTACTAAATCCGGATAATTCTGGAGTCAGTGTCTGTGGTTCTGCCGATTTTAGGGTGTATTATTAAGCTTCGTGCTATATATTCTATTTTATCTCGCCTGTGGGTGTGTTTGTTGCCCGCTAACTGGTACTTTCGGGTTTATCTTTAGTACCAGTCGGATCTGCTGTTGCTGATATAGCGATTATCGCGGCGCTCGGCACCGATGGTGGTCTCTCGACCGTGGCCCGGGTAGACTGTGGTTTCGTCCGGCAGGATCATTAGCCGTGTGCGGATGCTATCAATGAGCTGGGGGCGGCTACTTCCGGGCATCAGTGTGGTACCGATACCGCGACGGAAAAGGGTATCACCCGTAAAGACCATATCGCCGGAGCGAAGGCAGATACTACCGGGGGTATGACCGGGAGTGTGGATCACGGTCAGGTCCAGCCCGCCGGCGCTGATAATATCGCCGTCACGAAGTAGCCGGTCCGGGGGGTGGGGCGTTCGGTAGGAGATGCCGAATTGTGAGCTCACCGAGCCTCGCCCTTCCAGGAAATCCGCGTCCGAAACATGAATAGCCACCGCGGCACCCGTCCGGTTCTGGATTTCGTATAGAGCGGCGATGTGGTCGGAGTGGCCGTGGGTTAGTACTATCATCTCGATGTCCAGGCCTGACTCTTCAATGGCCTGAATGATGATGTCGGCATTGCCACCGGGATCGATGATAAGGCCGGTCCCCAGATGTACAGAACCCACAATCCAGCAGTTAGCCGATAGATGGCCCACTACGATTCGCCTGATGAATATTTCCTCGACCATAAAAACCAGTCCCGAGCCAGAGGCGGCAACCGATATTTTCAAAATAGCAGAGTCGGGCTGGATAGGCAAGAGGGAAGATGAAATTTTAACCCGAACGGTTTGTTATTGCTTTTTCAACCTTATATGGGGCAGGTACCGGTGACGCAGCCCCCGGAGTACTCGGACTCGGCGGTTACGTAGGGGATGGTATCGAGCTCGACGTCGGAGACACGGCCGGCCAGGTTGAGGACCTGCTGTTTTTTACTGCCATAGCGGTAGATGGTGATACCTTTGCAGCCAAGTTCGTGGGCCAGGAGGTAGATACGCCTGACGTCGGCTGTCGTAGCCTCAGCGGGCAGGTTGACCGTCTTGGAGACGGAATTATCGGTATATTTCTGAAAAATCGCCTGCATACGGACGTGCCATTGCGGATCGATGTCCCAGTCCGTGACGAAGACGCGGTTAACATCCTCAGGAATGTTGGCGATACCCCGCAGCGTACCCTGGCCGGCGATGGCTTCCATCAGCTCCGGCGAGTAAAAATGGCGCTTCCGGGCTACCTGCTCGAAAAGGGGATTGACTTCCATGAGTCGAGTGCCCTCCATGACGTTGCGCACATAGGCCAGGGCAAAGAGGGGCTCAATGCCGCTGGAACAACCGGCGATAATACTGATAGTGCCCGTAGGAGCGATCGAGAGAACGGTGGCGTTGCGCCTCCCCGGGGCGCCGGGTTTGTCATAGACACTGCCTTTGAAGTTGGGGAAGTTACCCCGCTCCTTTGCCAAGCCGGCCGAAGCGGTGGTGGCTTTTTCGGCGATGAACCCGATTATTTTCTCCCCGGTCTCAAGGGCTTCTTCGGAGTTGTAGGGGATACCCAGCCGGACCAGGGCATCGGCGAAGCCCATGATTCCCAGGCCGATTTTTCGGTTGCCCTGGCGGGTTATCTTCTCTATTTGAGGTAGAGGGAATACGTTGGCCTCGATGACGTTGTCCAGGAAGCGCACGGCCAGGTTGACGACATTTTCCAGTTTCGTCCAGTCGATCTGACCGTCCGAAACCATCTTGTCCAGATTAATCGAGCCCAGGTTGCAGCTTTCGTAGGGGAGAAGGGGCAGCTCTCCGCAGGGATTGGTGGCCTCGAAGTGGCCGAGATGGGGGGTGGGATTTCGCCGGTTGATCTCGTCCAGGAAAATCAGGCCGGGGTCGCCGGTCCTCCAGGCATTATCGATAATCATATCGAAGAGGCGGCCGGCGTTGATAGACCGTACCTCCTGGCCGGTGCGTGGATTAACCAGCGTCCAAGATTTCCCCTTTAAAGCGGCTTCGATGAAGGCGTCGCCAGCCCCCACCGAGATATTGAAATTCGAAAGGGTTACTTCGTCGTTCTTGGCCTGCACGAATTCAAAGATATCAGGATGATTGGCGTCGAGGATGCCCATGTTGGCCCCCCGCCGCTTGCCCCCCTGCTTCATGACCCCGGTAGCGGCATCGAAAATCTTCATGAAGGATACCGGGCCGGACGCGACGCCGTGTGTAGAACGGACCATATCCCCCTTGGGCCGGAGCCGGCTGAAAGAGAAACCGGTGCCCCCGCCGGACTGGTGGATGACGGCCATGTCTTTGAGGGTGTCGAAGATACCTACGATGGAATCCTCGACGGGGAGGACAAAACAGGCGGAGAGCTGGCCCAGCGGCGTCCCGGCGTTCATAAGGGTGGGGGTATTGGGGAGGAACTCCAGGCTGCTCATCAACCGGAAGAAGTCTTCCTCCAACGCTGCCACGTCCGCAGCGGTATTGAACTTTTTTTCGGCGGTGGCCACAGCAGCGGCGACGCGCCGGAAAAGGCCGGTCGGCGTTTCGATGACGTTACCGTCCTCGTCTTTGAGGAGATACCGGCGTTCCAGGACCTTGATGGCGTTAACATTCAGCTTGAGGTCGTCCCGGACGCCGATGACTTTCTTGAGACGGCGTACCTCGGCGCGCTGCTGGCGGTAGAGGATGTAAGCCTTGGCGGCGTTGACCTGGCCTCGGGTCATCAGGACTTCCTCGACGATGTCCTGGACTTCTTCAACCGTAGGCGGCGTCTCAGGGGTGCCTGATAGTGACCTGACGACATCGGCAGCCAATTCGGCGGCGAGGCGGTAGTCGTCCGTCCCGGTGGCAATGAGCGCCTTGTAAATGGCCTGCTCGATTTTGCCCGGGTCGAAGGCCTGGAGCGAGCCATCCCGCTTGCGTATCTGTCCGGTCACTGCCTCATCGGCCATTGTTATCTCCGTAAGTTAGAGCCGTCATATCAAAGTTATACCACAAGCGATGTAAAAACAAAATAATAATGTGAACAAAATAACATAAAAGGCGGGCTTCGTTAGCATAATGCTTCAGAACGCCCGCCCTTACCTTCGTTCCACTACTCCTCCCGAGTTGGTTTCCTTCGCCAAATGGCTCTTGGTAACTTTGAGCCTTTCTCAAACCCGAGGAGCTCGGGAACCTTCCATTTTAATCGATATCTTTACTGGAGCGTCACCTCTTCTCTTTCTTTCTATGACATTTTATGCCTAAGCCGGGAAAACGTCTGCGACTTTTGTCTCGCGCCAAGCCTTACCGTAATATTGAAAATAGAGAACCTTGCCTTATATATCAGCTTTCTCTACTGATTAATGTTGTGTTTTTTGATGTATATCGTTATAATATTCGAACTTATTGAATCGGCTGGTAAACGGCCGGCTTTCCAATATTGAAGGAAAATGTGCAGCGGTTTGGTTAGGGCGGATTCATGAAGTTCTGTTTGAAGATTGTTCTCTTATCATTAATTTTGCTGCCTGTAATATCAGCGACGAGGTGTAACGAGCTTGACTTTGAGGTTGAGAATCAGACCGATCAGCCTGTTGTGATTTATCTTAACGGTCATGACCACTCTGAAGTATTACCGCATCAGACTAAGAAAGGGGGTTCCATATATTTTCTCGCCGGAAAAAAATATTTTATCGAAGGAATCAACGCTGATGGGGCCATCGTATATTCAAGGATATTTCCTAGAAGTGAAGTCATTCATGATGATTTTAAGATAACGATAACACCTATCGAGACGGACCCATACCTACCACTTGAAGTTGAAAACAGGACTAGGTATGGGATAGAAGTACG
Organism: Dehalococcoidales bacterium; assembly: GCA_034414775.1. Taxonomy (GTDB): domain Bacteria; phylum Chloroflexota; class Dehalococcoidia; order Dehalococcoidales; family RBG-16-60-22; genus DAOULX01. The sequence goes on along the minus strand of DAOULX010000039.1, from coordinate 8,299 downwards.
CGTTAATTCCGTAGAGGATACTTATCAGCTCCTACCCGGAATGACAATAAAGAAGAGACCTCTTCCAAGTAACGTTGATACATATAACATTAAAGCTATAGCGGAAAAAAGAGTTGATGATGATATCTTTTATGAGATTATTTTTGATAAAACGTTTGAGCGTAGTGAGCTTGAGTCATTTACCTGGAAACTGGTGATTACCGAGTCAGCTTCATAGCGCGTGAAAGGTAAAAATGAAGATCAAGAAGAGTGCAACTCTTCTAACTTTAATAGTGTTGATTTTGGTGTTGGTCACCTCATGTACAATTCCTCTTCGACTTCGAGTGACAAACCAAACAGACTGGCCGGTGACGATGTGTGTAAGCGGTGGAGTTTATTTCGAAGTCTTGCCGCATCAGACGGCTGAAGGAGACACAGCTCCTGATGTTTATACGAGTTATTTAATCGAAGGAATTAAAGCAGATGGGGAGGTCATTTACTCAAGGATTCATGAAAAAGTTTATGGAAATGATGTTGAAATAACCATCACACCTACCGAGACGGATCCCTATTTACCCCTTGAAGTTGAAAATAGGACTAGGTATCCGATATGGATTGAAGTTAACTCCGTTATGATTACATATCTCATGCCATGTGCAACAATAAAGAAAAAGCCTTTGCCGAGCGACAATAATACATATGTTATCAAGGCTATGGCAGACCGGCCAGAAAAAATTTATATTAGTATTTATGAGCAAACACTCAACCGCAGCGAACTTGAAAAATTAGGCTGGAAATTAACTATCACGGGACCTGTGCCGTAAATAATAAAGAAAGTGCAAAATATTCCTGTATACCCGCATACGCGGGAATGACACTATGGCTACTTCTTTTCCTCTTTCTTCTCTTCGGCGTAGAATCCTTTGAGGCGTTCGGCCATGTCCCGGAGCTGCGCGTCCACGCGGTAGTTGATGGTGTTGCGCGGGTAGGAGCCGTCCTTTTTTCGTACTCCGAAAGGTACACCTGTAAGGATCTCGATGCCTTCGTCGATGTTCCTGGCCGAGTAGATGTGGAACTTCCCTTCCCGGATAGCTTCGACGACCTCCTCCCGGAGCATCAGGTTTCTCACATTCTGGTGCGGGATGAGAACCCCTTGTTTGCCGGTGAGACCTCTGGCCTGGCATACTTTAAAGAAGCCCTCGATTTTCTGGTTGACGCCACCGATAGGCTGGATTTCCCCTTTCTGGTTCACCGAGCCGGTAACGGCGATGTTCTGGTTGATGGGCGCCTCCGCCAGGCTGGAAAGGATGGCGTAAAGCTCGGTGGAGGAGGCGCTGTCCCCGTCGACGCCTTCGTAAGACTGCTCGAAACAGAGACTGGCGGATAAAGAGAGCGGTTTATCCTGAGCATACTTGCTGCCGAGATAACCGCTCAGTATCATGACTCCCTTGTTATGTATCGGGCCGCTCATCTCGGACTCACGCTCGATGTTGATGACGCCACCACGCCCCAGGAAAGTCCGGGCGGTAATTCGGGAGGGTCGGCCGAAAGAGACATCTCCCAGGCTGTAGACGCTCAGGCCGTTGACCTGACCAACGGTACTCCCATCGACATCTATCATGATGGTGCCTCGGGTAATCATATCCCTGATTCTTTCATCGACGAGGTCGTGGCGGAAGAGACGCTTGTCGAGGGCCTTTTTCACATGCGCGGCGGAGATGTATTTGGCGTTATCTCGGGCCGCCCAGTAGTTGGCCTCTTCGATCCATTCCTTGATTTGAGCGAAGCGGGAAGACATCCTCTCCTGGTCGGCTACCATTCGTGAGGAGTACTCGATGACCTTGGCGACACCGGTCGGCTCGAAGTGCCTGGCCTGGCATTCTTCGCAACACCCGGAGAGGAAAGCGGCGTAGGCCAGCATATTTTCGGGATTTCTCTCAATCTCGTAGTTGAAGTCCGCCTTGACCTTGAAGATTTCCCAGAAGTCCTCATCGTAGACGGAGAGCATCTGGTAGAGCGTGTGGTCCCCGATGAGGATGACCTTGACGTTTACCGGCATCGGTTCCGGCCGCAGACCCTGTGGTGCCATCATGCCGAACTGCTCGAACGGATCTTCTATCTTGACCTCTTTGGTCTTCAGAGCCCGCTTGAACGCCGGCCAGACGCCGGGATTTGTGAGTACGTCGACGGCATTAAGAAGGAGATAGCCGCCGTTGGCCATGGCCAGAGCCCCCGGTTTCAGCATGGTGTGGTCGCTGAGGTAACCGCCGAAAAGGAACCGCCTCTCTATCTTGCCGAAGACATTACCGAAGTTCGGATTACTTTCAACGATGATGGGAGGGCCTTTGGCTTTGCTATTATCAACGAAGACATTGACCTGGAAGGGGAGGAATGGATTCCGGCCGCCCATGACCTGGCTGACGGGCACCCCCAAAGCTGGATTTACGGGTTCCTCGGTGGTCTTGAATTGCTCAAGATTGTCAAGAATATAGGCCTTGAGGTCGTTGAGGTACTGTTCCAGCTTGGGGCTCTGGCGGTATTTCTCGAATATCGGATCGAAGAGCATGGAAATCGTATATTCACCGATTTCTTTGTCGGCTTTCTGGACCTGTTCGACCATGTCTCTCTGGAGTTTGGCGCCGGCTTCGAAGTTTACCTGGAGTTTCTTGCGGAGCTCGGCTTGTTTCTTATCCAGCGCTTTCCTTTTATCTTCTTCAAGGGCCAGATATTCGTTCTCCTGCATGGGGCGGTCCTCGACAAGGGGAATCAGTGTCGGTCCGGAGGGTGTTATCTGGAGTGAGAAACCCTGGCGGCGGGCCTCGGCGGAGATTTCGTCAAAGAGCTTCTGCTGCTTGGCCTGGCCCTTTTCTAGAATCTGCTGCCGATGTTTTTTGTATTCTTCGCTGGCAAAGGCCTGGCCCAGCTCATCTTTGATCTTGATGAGAAAGACCTCGAGTTCATTTTTTAAGGATTTGCCCTGGCCCTTCGGCACGTCGACGATCAGTGGGCAGTCCGGCTCTTTGAAATTATAAATATAACACCAATCATATAGTTCTGGATTTTCCCCGCGGGCTTCGCTTTTGCGGATTCTTTTTTCGATGTAGGTCTTGACCATGGAGGTTTTGCCGGTGCCGGTAATGCCGGCGACGTAGATGTTGTAGCCGGGACTGGCCATGTTCAGGCCGAAGTTAACGGCTGAGGTTGCCCGTTCCTGACCGATAAACTCGCGGAGCGGGGCCAGGTCACCGGTACATTTAAAATCGAATATCTTGGGATCACATTCCCAGCGAAGCTTCTCGATGGGAACTTCGTACTTTTTCAGCTCCATGCTGCCCTCCTTTCAAGATGAAGCGGTTTCGGATGGCATTATAACTCGATTTCGCTGTCCGAGTAAACGATCTCGTTGTTGAAGATGTGGATTAACCTGGAAATTCTCCGATTCTTGACGCAGTAACCGTCCGGTCAGACCGTGATAGCTTTCTCCGAACGCCACAGCCCGTGTATATTACAGTAGGAGGCGGCATAGACGGTACCGGACTTGCTCGTCTTCATGGAAAGACTTACTTCATGGTTGGTGTACACCGAGCTTTTATCCGGCCCTTCGGCCGATTCACCGTGGGCGGTGAACTCGAATCGGCCTATCTGAATGGCGAATTTCTCGCCGTCCGGCAGGAAATTGACCTCAATCCAGCGGATATGGTGATCGGTGGTGTTGGGGTGGGCGATCTCTTTGCCGACGGAAACCTTGACCGGGAAAACCTCGCCGGCTGTGACGGTTTCTGCACACTCAATGACCGGGACGTGTTTCTCGGCCTTCCAGTCCGCCGTCTGATAAATCTCTGCAAATGGTTTCATTTTAACTCTCCTTTTCGGTTTTGTGCCTTTAGATGCCCGGTTCACAACCAGGCGCCCTTATCATGAGGATCGGTACGCAAGACGAACGCATGACGCGGTCCGCCACGCTGCCCCAGACCCAGCGGCTTATACCGGAACGCCCGTGCGTGGCGATAGTGATGAGGTCAATAGGATTGTTTTTGGCATATTCCGTAATGGTGTCCGCCGCCCGGCCGGTAATGACCTTGCCGTCGATCTTCACGTGACCGTAATCGGTACGTTCCAAAAGCTGCTCAATATATCTGTTGGCGGCTTGCTCGTTTTCGTTGTTGATGCGGGCGACTCCGGCACTACTGAAGTCAGCGCGGTAGAAACCGCTGGGCATGACAAAGGGTTCGACGACGCGCAGGAAGACGACCATTTCCGTACTGCACCCACCGGCAATGGTCTTAACATGCGGCAGGACGCACTCGGCGAGCTCCGAGCCGTCCAGCGGTACCAGGACGTTTTTATACATGTCTTCGCTCCTTTCTGTTCCCGGTCCGGTAAAGGTTTTACCGTGATAGGCCGGGTTCCCGGGAGAGGCTTTCACTTGAGATTCTAGGGGTCAGACAGTGGAATAGTTATAAAATAGACACAAAAAAAATAACAAAACTATGACAGTTTAAACAGAGCAAGCAGATTATCCTGCCGGTAAAATTCCTAATAGTCGGTTATATGTTCTCAACGGGACCTCACATATTTATCATAGAGGTTTCTGGCTACCGACGCATCAATGGTGCCCTTGATGATGGCCCTGCCATCGGGGAAGACGGTAATTTCGTGGTCTTCAACACCGAAGTTCAGCGAGTATTCGTTCCGGAAGATTTCGGCCGATTCCGGCAGCCGTGCCGCCAGGGCCTTGAAGTCGAGCCTGCCTGCTCCGGTATCGACGACCTGCATGGCCCGGCTCTGCCCGCACAGTGACGTGACCCTGATATCAAACGTGTCTTCCAGTGCCTCGTACCTGCCGTGGCAGGCCGGGCAATCGGGAAATTTCTGCAATTTTAGCTTATCGAAAGTGCCCTGCCAGGCATCAATGACGACTAGGTCACGGTTGATTTCGTCGCGGTTGACCAATATCTTAATCGCTTCGGTGGCCTGGAGCGAACCGATAATTGCCGGAACAGTACCGAGTATCCCGGCCGTTTCACAGGTGGGTACCGAGCCCGGTGCCGGGGTTTTTTGGCTGAAACAACGGAAGCAAGGAGTCTCACCCGGGATTATCGTCATTGTCATGCCCGTGGTCATGATAGCACCGCCGTAGACCCAGGGAACGCCCAGCTTCAAAGCAACGTCATTGATGAGTAACCGCGTTTCGATATTATCGAGTCCATCTAAAATAACGTCGGCCCCGGCGCAGAAACCTTCGATATTAGTATAGTTAACATCGGCGGTGATTCCTTCCACTTCGACAGTGGAGTTGATTTTCTTGAGGCGACGTTCGGCGGCGATCGCTTTGGGTAATCCGGCCTTGAAGTCGTCCTCATCGAAAAGGACCTGGCGTTGTAAGTTGTGATATTCGATGAAGTCCCGGTCGACGATTTTCAAACGTCCGATACCGGCGCGTACCAGCAGCGTGGCAATATTGCTCCCGAGCGCCCCACAGCCGATGATGACCGCCCGGCCGTTGACGAGCTTCACCTGTCCCTCTTCACCGATTGAGTGAAGTATCGTCTGCCTCGAATACCTGTTTCTCAGGTGTCGCTCTAGCTTCGTTTTATCACCCGCCATTTTACCGTGTACACTCCGCCGATATTTGGTTATCCTAGTTAAATACTATATCAAGCCGGTAAGCTATTCAATTCTCGATACTGTAGGGCAGTCGAAGGAATAGAAAACAATGAGATATTACAGGTTAGGTATTCTTGTGAAGTAATGGTGAAATGCCCCAATGGAATTCGAATCCATTTTCGAGTTCCTCTTCCGGCATGAGTTGTTTCAATTCTGCGGCAGCATCCAGGATCGTTTTTATCAAACCACGCATTTTGGGTATTAGTCTAGTATTAAGTTCAGCTTCTGCTATAGCTGGCATTACGGATTACCTCCTGCCGAATTGCTCTCATCTCGAAAAACTTGTATTTAGTGTCATCGACTTTAGGGCAAGCGTATCTCGCCTTATAGCTGTTGCGGGTGACCTCCCATGTATCATCGAGATGAAGTTTACAGCTCCTTAACCCCTTAACCAAAATTTAAACCAGTCTTTAACAAATTGTAACGACAATTGAACAAAACCCTAATATCCTGACTTTATACTAATTATGGTGATATTTCTTACCGATTTGCCAAGTTTGTCGATTGGAGCAGTGATGAACGTACGTACTGTACCAGCTTCCGGTACTCCAACCAAGAGTAAAGGCAAGTGGTGCCGTATCCCCCATGGAAACCCCACTTGCGTGATTGTTACGTGGAAATAGTCATTTGGAATAGGGTCTGGCGGGCTCGCTTGATATTCGGGGCAGTATATTGTCGAAAAACGAGAAATCAAGGAGCCGAGCGAATCAAAATAATGAGGGAAGCCCAAGAAAAATGAAGCGATCACCTTTCCGCTGGACTTTCCCAAGCCCGGGGTCGAAACTCCAATCCCTTTTAATTTTAGATTTTGCTTGAGCACATGTCAAGGGTAATTGGAGCCTCTACTAACTTGAAGCAGGGAGGAAACTAAAGCTCAGCAGGATATGTAATTGACGATGCAACCCAAACGTAAACTTACAAATTAACAGACACTAATATTAGGAGGAAGTAAAAGGTGAAAAAACTCTTCACCAAAAAGTCTATAATCAGCGGGACGTTTATCGGCGCATTATTATTAATGGTAATCTCTCCCGCTATCCTCGCTAACTATGGGGACTCGGCTAAAGACACTACATGGATTTCCGATGCCGATGTGAACTTCAGAGTATCCGGTTCGACTACGGTTTTCCCAATTATAAGCGCGACCCTGAGCTCAACAACAGCCAACTTGCAGCTGACCGTCGGAAATAGCCTTGCTCTTGATTTTACAAATAACATCAATGAATATGTCGGGGTCGTGACTATCACGCTGAAAAGAATCTGAGAGCTTTAATGATCTCCGGTCATTCTTGAGGGTGGACGGGATAGATCTGTCAACGGCTGCCTCAACACCCCAGCTCCTTTCAGGTGATATCACACCGGATATTCGCCAGGAGGTATTTCGGCCTCCGGACAAAGCGGCTGGATATCCTTGACTGATTTAACAAAACTTTAATCAAAGTTTTACCAGCCCTTAACAGAGCGTAAACAAAACCTTAAAGTCGTCCCTGAATAATAAAAAAGGAAGCCGGTATCAGAATGAAGCTCTCACGAGAGGAGGTTGAGGGTGTCGGCAATATCTTGAAGCACCGGAGAATTTGAGAAAGGGGCAATGTTAAGGAGAAAAAACATATTCGATGAATAAAATGAAGTGGTTCCTATCGGCCGCGACCCTGGTGCTGGTCCTGGCCATCGGATTGGTCGGCTGCGGGCAGGAGACGTCCACAACCTCGGGGGGTGGGACCGTAGCCAACGGCACCACGACGCCGGCACCGACATCAACCGTGTCCCAGGCCATGAGCCTTAATGGTGCCGGGGCCAGTTTCCCGGCGCCCCTCTACACCAAATGGTTCGACGAGTACAACAAAATAACCGGAGTCAAGATCAACTATAACGCCATCGGCTCTGGGGGCGGCATCAAGGCTATAACGGACGGCACGGTGGACTTCGGCGCCAGCGATGGCATCATGACCGACGACCAGATCGCCGCCGCCGAGGCGGCCCACGGTCCCATTCTGCACATCCCGATGACCAGCGGGGCGGTAGCCGTCATCTACAATCTGGAGGGAATCGGCTCGGGTCAGCTCAAGCTGACCAGCGATGTCCTGGCGGACATCTACCTGAAGAAGATAACCAAGTGGAATGACCCGAGGATAACTTCTATCAACCCGGGGCTTTCCCTGCCGGATACGGACATAGCCGTCGTCCATCGTTCCGATGGCTCCGGCACCACCTTTATCTTCACCAACTACCTGTCCAAGGTGAGCGATGAATGGAAGACCAAGGTGGGCAACGCCACCTCGGTGGACTGGCCGGGCGATATCGGCGGCCAGGGCAATGCCGGCGTGGCCGGCCAGGTGCAGCAGATAGCCGGCGCCATCGGCTACGTTGAGCTGGCTTATGCCGTGCAGAACAAGTTAGCCTGGGCGCAGCTCAAAAATTCCAGCGGCAAGTACCTGGAGCCGTCGCTGGCGGCGACCACCAGGGCCGCCGAGGGCGTGACCCTGCCCGACGGTATGAAGGTCATGATTACCAACTCTTCCAACCCGGATGCTTACCCGATAGCGGGCTTCACCTGGATGCTGGTGTACGTCAACCAGGCGGACAAGGCCAAGGGTGAAACCCTGGTGAAGATGCTCTGGTGGGCGGTACACGAGGGACAGCAGTACACGAC
>DAOULX010000038.1:0-84037 GCA_034414775.1 Dehalococcoidales bacterium | reverse complement strand
ATGACAATGAAGCCTATATGATGACCGGCATCCAGCGCAGTTCGGCAACTCCTTGGGGAGCCTGGACGACGACTACGCCCAACCCTAAGCCCAAACTGGAACAAAAGAAAAACATCATGGAAATAATAGCGGCACACCGCATCCCTTATGCTGCTTCAACCAGTATAGGCTATCCTAATGACTTGGTACGTAAAATAAGGAAAGCCAAATCAGTCAAGGGCATGAGATTCCTTCATATCATTGCCCCTTGTCCGACCGGCTGGCGATATTCCCCTGACCTTACTATAAAGATGGCGCGCATAGCAGTAGAAAGTCGGCTGTTCCTATTGTATGAAGTGGAGAATGGACTGCAATGCAAGTTGCAGGTGCCAGACCGCCAGGTCCCGGTAAAAGAGTACCTGAGGTCACAGGGAAGGTTCTCGCAAATGAATGACGCGGCGATCGACGCTGTCCAGAAGAGGGTGGACGAGGAATGGGAACGCTTGCTCTGCAAGTGTGGATCGTCAGAACCTCTTCAATAAGTCAGCTACGGCTACAAGGGCGGGTGAATCAATCGAACACGCCGTCGATGAGAAGCTCATCAAACTCAGACTGTGACATTCCCAAAATGTCCAAACAGACATGCTCGGTATCCTGTCCCAGACATGGGGCGGGTCTCTTTATCTCAGCTGGTGTCTTCGACAATTTAAAAGGTTGATTAAGGTGGGTGATCGGCCCCATGATTTTGTGATCAAGATGCACAAAATGCCCACGATGGCTCAGTTGCGGGTCTTCATAGAGATCTTTGCAGGTTTGAACCTTAAACGCCGGTACTCCCTGCTTTTGCATTAAGACCGTTATCTCTTCGGCCGTATGTTGAATCGTCCACTCCGCCACCAATTTATCCAGATCCGTCTCGTTCTCTTTTCTTGCTGCTAAAGTTACAAAACGTTCGTCATTACTCAGAGCTGGGTTACCGATCACACAACAGAAGTCCTTCCATTCTTCCCCAGTAGATACGGCAATAACACACCAGGAGTCTTCATCCCGGCACGGGTAAGCAGCGTGCGGGCAAGCCAGCGAGTCGAGATTTCCTCTCTTATCGGTGATGTTTCCACTTGAAACGCAAGCCAGTAGAGGCGGCACCAGGAAGTTTATCGCGGCTTCATATTGAGCAAGGTCCAGCATCTGGCCTTTTCCGGTTCTTCTTCTATAGTCCAGCGCGGCAATGAGCATAGAAGCACCAAACTTGGGAGCGATAACATCTGTGTACGGGCCATAAGGTTGACAGGGTTCCCGCCCAGCCCAGCCAGTAAGGTGAGCGAAGCCGGAAGGCCCGACAAAGTTGACACCCGTCCCTTTTAGGCTGGAGTATGGTCCGGTCTGGCCGTATCCAGCGGCACGGTACATAATGATATCCGGCTTTATCTTCTTCAGGTCTTCATAACCCAGTCCCCACCTTTCCATAATACCCGGTACAAAGTTTTCGGCGACTATATCAGCCCATGAAACCAGCCGTTTTAATACCTCTTTAGCCCTAGGGTGGTTCGTATTCAAACTTAAGCTCAGTTTGTTGGCATTATATAGAGCAAAGTAAGCAGAATGGTCAATTTCCAGCGCCCCAGAAGTCCACGGAGGGCTTGTTCTCACATGACATGGATGGGCCCTGTATTCGACACGAATGATTGTAGCCCCATGGTCAGAAAGATATTTTGTCGAGAGCGGACTAGCGATGACCCAGGTGAAATCCAAAACCTTAATCCCGTCAAATACGCCTGGCATTAGATAACCCCTTTCTTTTTAAGCTCTCGCAGTTCCTTGCTGGAGAGACCCAATTCGTTGCAGTAAACCTCGCGGTTATGCTCGCCGATTGTCGGAGCGCGCCTCTTCAACTGTGGTGGAGTCAGCGATGCTATAACCGGGTAACGTGGATACAATATAGTATCATTAAGTTCAGGATGGCTAAGTTCCACCCAGAAATTTCGAGCTTTGAGATGCTCGTTTTCTAATATGTCCTTCACTGTATTTACCGGAAAAATCATTGTATTTCGTTGGAGCGCTCCGGCAAAAAGTTGCGCCTTGGTATGCGCTTTAAAAAATTTGGCGATGCGATGCTCAATCTGGTCCCATAATTCCTGATCAACCAGCCCCATATCAAGGGTGTCCCAGTCTATCCCCTTAAGGAAATCATCTGCCAGTCCTTCGCTGTCCATCCACTCCAGGACTCCGCGATTCGTTTGGGCACCCAGTACCCCACCATAAACGGCGAAGTTCACAAAGCCATCCTTGCAATGCCAGATTTGGCGCTGTACTGCACCACTGCTTATTCCCGTCCGCCATTGGCCAGTTCGCTTGAAGATAACTTTGCTCACCTCCCAGAAGGCGGGGGCATTGAAGGTGGCCATGCAAACGGCCTGTTGCATGGCTACATCCACCCATTGTCCCACGCCGGTTGTCTCCCGGTGGTAATGAGCGATAAGTGAGCCTACCGCCGCCTCTCCCCCGGCGTGAAGATAGGCTTGGGGGGAGCTTATGCGCACCGGCGGCAGTTCCGGTTCACCACAAAGATACATAAGACCGGACGCAGCCATGCCCACAATGTCAGGTGCTTTGTAGTCCTTATATGGTCCGCTTTGACCAAAGGGGGTTATTGAAGTGAGGATAATCCTCGGATTTATCTCGCTTAATTTAGGATAGCCCAATCCTATCTTGTCCATATAGCCTGGAGGAAAGGACTCGATAACAAAATCAACCCTCTCTACAAGCTTGCGGAAGATACTATTACCTTCTTCAGAGTCCAAGTTGAGAGTAATTCCTCGCTTATTGACATTGTACGCAAACCAGTATAGGCTTTTCTCGGGGTGGATGGTGTTTTTATAAAAGGGACCCGCGATTCTGGATGGGGCACCTCCCGGAGGTTCTACCTTTATTACGTCGACTCCCAAATCAGATAAGATGCGGCCACAAAGGAAACCTTTGTCGTCCGTTAAATCCAAAGCACGATATTGCTCGAGCGGTCCTTCCATGGCACCTCCATATTTATACCAATACTTACCTGGGGTGGTTTGGTTTAAGCACCCATAGTCAAGCCCGTGGCACTTCATAGTTTAGGCTTCGCTTGACCTGAATCCTGGCTTAAGAAGCAGGTTATGGTATATCTTATTCTCTACATTAGGATAACTCATCAGTTAATAAATAGCCAGATTGTATACCCTTTAGAGAAGGATTTTTACACAAAAACAAGGGCAAATGCGGCAATGAAAAGTGGACTTTCGTTTAAAAAAGATGAAGGCAAACTTTACTTGGGTGGCGATACGTCTTTGAGTGCTTCTGAAGCTGACTCACCACCAACGCCCTAGTGCGTTTTGGGAATTTCATGAACGAGTACCTCATTGCCGGGGAAAATGCCGCCGGATATGTCTCCGGGAAATAGCATCGGGGATACTAAGATATGTGAATATCGAGTACCCAATATGTCAGGTAGTTGATTCGCAAAATGGCTTGGCTTGTGATCAATCATAACTATAAGAGGATAATAGCGAAATCTAAGGGCACCTACGTCTTCTTGTCTCACCAATTCTTATTTCTTATATATATAGCTATCAGAACCACACTGGACTCGTAAGTCGGTCTACATATCAAACTTCGCAAAATCAGGGTAAATTTGCATTCAGAACCAGTGTTAGCATCATTTAATAATTACAAGAGTCGTGTTTTTATATAGAGTGGATAGCGCTGTTTGCATTCCGGTTATATTGGCGAGGACACGTTATTAATCGGAAAGCAAGGAGGGATTAATATGGTGAATACTCTGGAATCAATGGACCATAAAGTTGGCGAACCCGGAAGTATAATCCAGGAATCCTTGGAAAAGGTTGCCGAGGCTCTCGAATTAGAAACGAAACGACTGAGGGAACAGGCGAAACAGGACTCCAACCAGATTATTACCAGAGCCAAAGAGGAAGCTGACAGGATTATTGATCAAGCTCGACAAGAATCAGCAAGAATCATCAGTGAGACCAGAGAGAAAACGTCACAGATTGTCAAGGAAGTCTTTGAGCGTGGCGTATCACAGGCAAAAGACGATTTCGTCGAGGTTGCTTCCGACGCAAAAAGTAGGCTGGAAGTTGAAAAATCCAGACTGCTTACGGTAACCACCAACATTGAGAAAATCTTTGAAGAAACTGAGACGAATATACAGGCAGGAAGCGAATACCTAGCTGCCTTGTTTGCTGAAACCGATAAACAACTGCAGATAGTAAATGAGACGCCCGATAACGAAACAGCGGCGGACCCGCAACCGGTTACTGGTGTAATTAACGACCCGATGCAGCCAAAAAATGACATGCCTCAAAGTGAAGCTACGACAAACTCACAATCAGTGGCAGAGGAAATCGAGGAAAAACCTGAGGTAGTTAATGAATTACCCGATAATGAAACCGTTACGGAATCCCGCCCGGTGGCGGAGGAGCCCAAAAAACCGGAATCCAACGGGACGCCAGAAGATGCTCGTGCCCTACGATTATTGATGCAGGAGGGCGTATCCCTGTTGGAATCGGGATATCCTGAAAGGGCTCTCGGGGCTTTCGATAAGTTAATCAAGCATGACCCCAATAATGCTTCGGTGTGGAAAAAGAAAGGTACCGCCCTGGGTTTGTTAAAGAGGCATGAGGAGGCGCTGGCGGCCACCGAGAAAGCAATTCAACTTGACCCGAACGATATCGCCTCCTGGCATAATAAGATAGCCGCCCTCTCCAGATTGGGTAGAAAAGCGGAGGCAAAAGAAGCCAAAAAGGCTGAAAAGCAGGTTAAGAAAGAGGCTGAACAGGCTGCCAAATAGTTACGACCGGGAAGATTATGGTTAGGGTGATAATCAGTATGGAGAGTATCTCCATGACGCATCCGAGGAATATGTAAAGGACCACGATCAGGCCAATCAGAATTGCCGGATGAAGCTGCATACTGTTTACGAGCTCTATAAAGCCGGCGGGCAGACCGCTTAACGCGATAAAGCGACCAAAGAAAAAACCACCCACAACCAGAGGAAACAGCCGGGCGTTTATCAAGACCGTTTCCCAGAAAGACTGTCGCATCTTCCGTTTGCCGATGCGGCGTAACAATGTGTATATAAGGGCGCCGGCAGCACTAATGGCACCGCCAACGGTCGGGGGGAAAATACCGGCGAAAATTCCGCCAACCACCAGCAGAAAAAGGAAGAGTACCGGCCAGAACAGCTTCAAGGAAGAAAATCGTTCCATCCAGGTGACTTTAATATCCACGCGCGGAATTTTCTTTTTATCCACGACTCCTATCACCCAGATTGACGCAATCAGCAACACCGACATCAATATACTCGGAATGATTCCGGCCACCAGTGCTTTTCCTATTGAAACCGGTCACATGCTGCAAACCGAGTGCTTTGTAGGCCTTATCAAGTATGAACATACCGATCTTTTTACCCTCTAATTCTTCCCAGGTAGTCGCCTTTTCTCTACTCAATATCCCTGACTCGCCGATACAGTGCATGTTCAGGACTTTTATGTTCTGTCGAGTCTGCTCCGCCTCAAAAAGCGGGGCCGTTTCGGGTATGGTAAACAGCAGTGAATAGAACTTTTCCAGGACATCTTCCTTGCTGGTCATCTGATAAGGTGTCAGAGTATGAAGCGGCAGCTCGGCGAAATATGTCGTGATAATAAAGGTGCCGATATCAACTGCCCCGGACCTGACCAGTCCCGGTTGCTCCGGTTCGGTTCCCGGCTGACCGCCGGTGAACCGCTCTATGTTAATCTGGCCATTCGAGATGGTCTCCAGTGTATCACAGAAAAACAGGCCGTTGAATGAAAGATTCAGCCCAACATAGAATAATGAATATATCATGTCAAGTTGAGTTTGCAATATAAATTCATATATGATTAACTTGATTTATTGTATTATGGGCACGCACCAAAGGAGAATCTGATAGCTATGACTGCGACCGACGCGCCTTTTCATAAAGATAGCAACACTTTTTCGACTAATGATTTTGATCTTTGGGTGCTGATGGACCGGGCCGGACTGACCGTTAAAAAAAACCAGCCGGTTGGAAGTGGCATCGTACGGTTTTGCCTCGAAGCAGGCCGGTATTCTGGATACGCTCTTGAGGGGAAACGGCTCGGCGACCATCGCCGAGATTGTTGACGCAGCTGCCGACAATATAACTCGGTAACGCTCATCTCCGGGAAATGGAGATAATTATAATTACCATAATTAGCCTCGAAAGTTGTATACTTGGAGAAAGCGCCTTTGTGGCTCAACCGATAAAAATCCCCGAATTCAAGCGGAAGGAGTACCGATCAAGACATGGCGAACAAACCGGAAAACTGGTCAGAAATGACCCCAGAACAGAAGCGTGCCTACAGGCTTGAGAACTTTCGGAAATCTGGCGAGAATATCCAGTTTGTCAGTCCGGAAGCGGAAAAGGCCTACGACGTACGGTTAAACAGGCTTATCGACGTCTACAATCTACGGAAACCTGACCGTGTTCCCCTTAATATCAGCGCGGGCAACCTTCCTTTGACCATGGCCGGACTGAACATGCACACCGCTTTTTATGAGCCTCAAAAAGCGATTGACGCCTCGACGAAATTTAATGAGAAATACAGCCAGGAGCTCGAGCTTTTTTCGATGCCCCCTGTTACCGTATCCGGAGAGGCACTGGACATCCTCGATTACAAGCTCTACTACTGGCCCGGACACGGGCTGCCCGTAGAAGCGTCCGGATGGCAGTTCGTCGAAGGCGAGTACATGACAGATGATGAGTACGATGACCTGATCCGTGACCCCACTGATTTCTGGCTGCGCAAATACCTTCCCCGTGTTTTCGGCGCGTTTGAAGGATTCAGCATGTTCCAGCCGTTCACCAACATTACCGAGAGCGTTCATGTCACCGAACTGATACCGATGGCGATGCCGCAGGTACAGGAGATGTTCAAGAAATTCATCGACGCTGGTGCCGCGTTTCAGAGGAACAGCGCTATCTTCTTCCGGTCCATGGGCATGGGCAGGGCCTGGGGATTCCCCAACATCATGCGTATCTTCTGCAAAGCCCCGTTTGATACGCTGGGTGATACCCTGCGGGGTACCACCAACATCATGAAAGATATGTTCCGCCGCCCGGAGAAACTCCTCAAGGCCCTTGACGTCATAACCGAAATCTCCATTGAAAACGTCTTGAATTCCAACAACATCGATAACTCTTTTACGGTGATGTATCCCCTGCACAAGGGAGCCGACGGCTGGATGTCTCAAAAACAGTTCGATACGTTTTACTGGCCGCCTCTTAAGAAACTGATGGATGCCTTTATCGCGGAAGGTCTTATCCAGCAACTCTTCGCCGAGGGCAGCTATAATACCCGCCTCGAATACATCAATGAGTTCCCCAAGGGCTCCGTGCTCTGGTACTTCGATCGCACGGACATGGCGGAAGCCAAGCGGATTCTCGGTAAAGACTGTCCATTAATGGGAAACGTGCCATCTTCGATGATTGTCACCGGAGAACCGGCCGAGGTGAAGAAATACTGCAAGGAGCTAATAGAAGTCGCTGGGAAAGACGGCGGATTCATCCTCTCGCCCGGCTCAAGAGCAGAGAATCCCAAACTGGAAAACCTTAAGGCGATGGTAGAAGCCGTCAACGAGTACGGGTACTATTAGTTGCCAACCGCGAAGAGTACATCCGTAGTACGGCTGGAGTTCACCTCTTTACAGTGTTGCCAGTAAGACCTGCTCGTACTTCTCGAACGTCTCTACCTGTAACCTTGGAAAGCCCAGGCAATAAGGAAGCCTGACGAGGCCATAAAGGAAGCGAGTAAAAACCTAGAGAGAGTCCCGGTCAGCTTTTCTTGAGGTATTTTGCCACCGTCGACAGCAAATCCCCGGGACTCACGGGTTTTTCAATATAGTCATCAGCTTCGAGGGAAAGCCCCCGACCGCGCGGGATTCCGGTCCCGCTACCCTTCTGTGAATAGCTGGTAAGCATCAGTACCGGGATTTCTGAAAGCTGCGGATCGTTTTTCAGTTGTTCCGCAGCCGTAAAGCCATCCTCGACCGGCATGATAATATCGAGGAGAATTAAATCCGGGTTCTCCCCCCGGGCCTTGCGCAGGCCCTCATCACCATTATCGGCAACGATTACCTCGTATTTTTCACTTTCCAGGACCATTTTTGTCGACGCCACGAAATCGGCATCATCATCGACAAGCAGTATTTTGGGTTGTTTTTCCACTTAAAATCGCCTCCTTAATTAGCGAGATGGCTGGATACTATCCCGGTTTTCTCTTGTTGATCAGGGTACCCACTCTCTCCAGCAGGACATCGGGGGACATGGGCTTTTCAATATAGTCGTCCACGTTAAGCTCCAGGCCGGTTTCCAGTTCGTAGCGGCGCCGGCTGGCTTCCTCCCT
Source organism: Dehalococcoidales bacterium (assembly GCA_034414775.1). Classification (GTDB taxonomy): domain Bacteria; phylum Chloroflexota; class Dehalococcoidia; order Dehalococcoidales; family RBG-16-60-22; genus DAOULX01. The sequence goes on along the minus strand of DAOULX010000038.1, from coordinate 75,620 downwards.
TACCGAGGTCAGGATCAATATCGGCACGTCTTTAAACTTGGACCAGCGCGGGTCCTGTAACTCTTTACATACGGCAAAGCCGTCCATCTTGGGCATCATCAGGTCGAGGATCATCAGGTCGGGGTACTCTGCCTTTAGCGTTGCCAGACCTTCGATGCCGTCACGAGCGGTGGCGACTTCATAGCCGCGAGACTCGAGTATCATCTTCACAGCATCAAGAATATCAGGATCATCGTCAACAACCAATATCTTACCGGGCATGTCTCCCCCTATCAAAGTGATATCCAGATCATGTAACTTTTTGTGTTGCCTAGGTGATTATAATATAGGTCTGGGCATAAGTCCAGTTGCCGCTACCAACTGGGGTACAATATCCTCCCAGCCCACCGCCATGATGTGTATGCCGTGTACACCGGGTATTTCCTTGATCTTCTCGACGATTTCCTGGACGATTTTCAGGCCTTCGTCTTTGGCGTTGGGGGCCTGCTCCAGCCGGGTAATAATTTCATCCGGTACGGTTACCCCGGAGACATAGTCCTTCATATACCGGGCCATACCAAGCGACCTGATCGGTATGACGCCGGCCAGGATATGGACCTGCTTGTCCAGGCCCTGATCACAGACCATTTCCATGTACTTGGCAAACACAGGTACGTCGTAAACCGCCTGAGTCTGAATAAAATCGACCCCGGCCTTAACTTTTTTGGCCAACCGCTTTACCCGGTACTCGAAGGGGTCAGCGAAAGGATTGGCGGCAGCGCCGATATATATCGGGACCTCTCCGGATACCTCGTCGCCGCTGAGGAATTTCTTCTCGTCACGCATCATTTTTAAAGTCTGAATCAGTTGAATCGAATCGATATCGAAAACGCCCTTGGCGGTGGGATGATTGCCGAATTTCTGATGGTCCCCGGAAAGGCAGAGAAAGTTGCCGATTTCCAGGCTGATGGCACCCAGAACATCGCTTTGCAGGGCTAACCGATTGCGATCCCTGACAACCATCTGCATTACCGGTTCCACGCCGGTCTGTTTGAGGAGCACGCAACCGGCCAGGCTGGACATCCTTACGATAGCCGTCTGGTTGTCGGTGACATTGACGGCGTCACAGCAGTTGCGCAGCAACTCGCCTTTCTTTTGGACAACGGCAGGACTCGTGCCCTTGGGAGGTCCTGCCTCGGCGGTAACGGCAAACCTGCCACTCTCCAGGATTTTTTCCAGATTCGTTCCTGCTTTCATGGTTTCTTACTCCTCTTGGTCGTGGTCATCTTGCGCAGTGTAAAGCTGAATCTACTCCCGGTCTTTGAGCCGGGGGCAGGACTCTCCGCCCATATCTTACCACCATGGGCCTCGACGATTCTTCGACTGATAGACAATCCCAGGCCGGTGCCTTTTATATCCACGTTGCTCGCCCGGAAAAAGTCCTCGAACAACCGTGGCATATCCTCGGCGGGAATACCAATTCCAGTATCGATGACCTCAACGAGCAAATCTTTGCCCTGCCCCTTAGCCCAGACGGTCACGGAACCTTTTTCCGTGTAGTTTATGGCGTTATTCACCAGGTTGGTTACCACCTGTTGCAGGCGGGCGGCCGAACCCTTGATTTTAGGGAGTCCTTCGGGTATCTCGACTTTTAATTTGATCCCCTTTTCATCGGCCAGGTTGCGCTGACCATCGATTGAATTTTTAATTACCTGACGCAACGATATTTCTTTCATCTCCTGGACAATCTGTCCCGTCTCGATGCGCGGGATATCCAGCAAATCGCTGATCAGGCCAAGGAGCTCCGTGATGCGGTGAGTGCTCCGCTCCAGCATGTTTTTCTGCTTCTCGCTAATCTCACCGGCGAATCCTCCCAGCATCACCCACAGGAAACCCTGGATAGCAGTCAGCGGAGCCTTCAGGTCATGGGCGGCAATGCCGATAAAGCGTAAGAACTTATCGCGTTCCTCTTTCAGAGCGTCGATCTCATCGGAGGCACGCTCCAGCTCTCCGGTCTTTTCGGCAAGCAGGCGCTCGCGCAGGGCGACCACCTGGCGCTGGCGTTTCCGCAGCTCGCCGGCAACGGACGTGGTCACGTAGGTAATACCGTAGAGAAGCAGGGCCAGGGCAGCCAGTTCCGCCAGGACACGGCTGGCATCACGGTATCTGGTTGGCAGGATAAAACCTCCCAGATTAATATGCGGTATTACCCCGAAATATTCCAGGCTAAAAAGCAATGATACCATGACGATTGCTATCGTGGAGAGCAGGTAGACCATACGGTAGTTGAGCCCGATGCTGGCCAGGACAATATGGAAGACAAAGAAGAAAACGAAAGGATTTTCCATCCCCCCGGTGAAATGCAGCAGTATGGTCAGGGCGAGCATGTCCAGCAGGATATGGGTATAGGTGTACTGCCTGACGCGCCGGATGACCAGCTCTGGCGGTAGTTCCTCGATACCCCAGACCTGGCGTATCAGCACCAGGTTGTAGGCTGCCATGGCGGCGCATACGATGTAGACAGGAAGAGTAGAAAAACCAATACCAAAGACATACCTGGCCATCAGGGTTACGGTGATAACACCACCGATGGCTGCCCACCTCATGATGGTAAATACCCTGAGGCGCATTACCAGCGTCTGTTCCTCAGGGGTGCGTTCGATTTCCTGACCGGTCAGAACTGTCTCGTTCATATCAATCGAAATGGCCGTTTTCGGCCTGTTTATCCGGTGTGTCCTTACCGGGGAAACGAGTTACTTAATCGGGATTCAAGAGGTCTTGGTTTCAGCCTGTGTCTTCGGTTTAACGATACCGCACTCCGCATCGATATCAGCCATCCGGGGACCGCCGGAAACCCCGACACTCCAGTCCTTAACCGGCACGATATCCTCCATGTCATCGAGGTGTCCCGACTCTTTCTGGCGGTCGTAAATCATCTGCCAGGCGCAGGGGATATCGTTGGATACCTCGCACTTGCCTTCCGAAGAACCACCGCAGGGCCCGTTAAAAAGGCTCTTGGCACATCTGACAAGAGGGCAAATGGCCGCCGTTCTCCCCAGGACGCAACTGCCGCAGTAGAGGCAAAGCTCGGTGAAATGTCCGGGACGGTCTTCATAGCCCAGAAACAATGTGTTCAGTCCCGGGTAGACCGGCTTGGAGTCTTTAAGATGGAAAACAATTGTCTGTACACCCGTGGAGCAAGTCAAGGCCAGGATACAGTCTGCCTTGTCAACATTCTCGGCTTCCTGGCGTAAGGCATCCCCGGTAAGCTCGTCGCAGGCCGTCGGAATGACCATCCAGCCGGTTACTTTCTTTCCGGCTGCCTCAAGCGCCTTTTGCATCTCGATAACCTCGTCTTTGCCGCCGGTATGACACAGGGTAGCACAGGTGCCGCAGCCGACGATGTGCACCCTCTGGCATTTCTCAAGAAATCCCAAAATTTCTTCAATCGGTTTTTGCGCCGTAATAGTCTTCATGTTGCTTCAACCCCCTGGTAGCCAGGAATCCGCTTTTCGTAGTCCTCACGGAAGTATTTCAAGGTGTCCGTGACAGCAAACGGGGCGGCCTGTCCCAGACCGCAAAGCGAAGTGAGCGCCATGGTATCGGAAAGGGCTTCCATCGCCTTGATGTCTTTTTCCGAGCCTTCGCCCCGGCTGAATCTCTCCAGTGTCTCCACCATAACCTCGGTGCCCTGCCGGCAGGGTGTACATTTCCCGCAGGACTCCTCCGCTAAAAACTCCATCGTCTGGAGGACAATATCGATCACATCACGGCTTTCGTTAAACACTGTAATGGCCCCCGCGCCGAGCAAATTTTCAAAAGCGAGGGGTGTATCAATCATCGAATAAGGTATAATTCGGCCGGTAGCCCCTCCCAGCTGCACCATTTTGATATTCGTTGCTCCGGCAAGTTCCTCGACCAGTTCCCGGAGGGGGGTTCCCAGCACGAGCTCAAAAACGCTGGGATGAGCGATATCGCCGGTGACGGAGAATAGCTTGGTACCCTTGCTGCGTTCCGTTCCGATCTGCGAGAACCATTCGCTACCGTTGAGTACGATCCGTGGTATATTCATCAGGGTCTCTACGTTATTGATAGTGGTCGGTTTCTGCCATAAACCGGCTACTGTTGGGAAAGGTGGCCGGTAGCGCGATTCACCGCGGTGGCCCTCGATGGACTCCATTAGGGCTGATTCCTCGCCGCAAACGTAGGCCCCGGCGCCTTTCCGAACGATGATTTCAAAGCCGTCCAGAAAGCCGCCTTCCCTGGCCTGGTCGATAGCACCCTGAAGCAAATCTAGTAGATAGTGGTACTCGGCGCGCAGATAGATATAGCCTTGCCCGGCACCGATGGCGTAGCCGGCAATGGCCAGACCTTCAATCAGGGAAAACGGGTCGTTCTCCAGGATGAACCTGTCTTTAAATGTCCCTACTTCCCCTTCGTCGGCGTTACAGATGACGTATTTTTCATCACCGGGGGAATTCCTGGCCCCCTCCCATTTCAGACCGCAGGGGAAGCCCGCCCCTCCCCGACCCCTAAGTCCCGAAGCCTTTACTTCATCGATGACGCCGGCTGGGTCCATCTCACCACGGGCCTTGGCCAGGGACTTAAAGCCATCCTGTTCCAGATAAGTCTGGGTCTGCTTCGGGTCGATGATGCCGCAGTTTTTGGTAACAATCTTCAATTGAGGCACCTGAAAGCCTCCTTATAAACGAGCTAACCTTATTTGTAGCTTCGCAGGATGCGGGCAATTTTCTCGGGGGTCAGATCAACATGGGGGTCGTCGTTGATCAGCATTGCCGGGGCGCGGTCGCAGAGACCGATACAATTGGTCAATTCGAAGGTGAAGCGCCCGTCCGGAGTCGTCTTTCCCGGGCCGATACCGAGTTCTTTCTCCAGCGTTTCGATGATAATCCTGGAGTCCTTGAGAAAGCAGGGCAGGCTTTTGCATATCCTGATGACATTCCGGCCACTGGGCTTGGTGGCCAGGAAGGAATAGAAACTGGCTACTCCGTAAACATCGCTTACCGGTACCCCTAGCGAATCGGCCAGTTCGGCCAGGAATTCCGGGGACAAATATCCAGACTTGGCCTGGGCCTGTTGCAACGCTAATAACAGGTTCCCCGGCATGTTCTTCCCCTGGACCGTATTCTTGCTCATTACGATAGCTCCCGTTGTTTATCCCTTGAGATATAAAACAGGGCCCTTTTTCGTCTCGCCGACCTTGATCGGTTTGATTAAAGCTCCGGTCGGACACAGGGAAATGCAATCGTCACAGTCCTGGCAGGCTTCCTGGCCGCTTACTGCCTGGTCGAGGCCGTAAATAACCTTGCTCTCAAAACCCCGGTAGGCCATACTGAACATTACCTCAGCTTTCTGGTTCCGGCAGGCGGCGATACAGCGTCGGCACAGGATGCACTTGGACATATCGCGGACAATAGAGGAATTCTCTACCTCGATAGGGAAATAGTGCCTCCTTGTTTTAAAGCGGGGCAGGCCGATATTCAGGTCGGCCGCGATTTTCCTCAATTCGCAGCAGTTGGCCGCGGTGCAGACCAGGCAGGAATCGGGGTGGCTCGCCATCATCAGTTCAACGATCACCCGACGCGCCTCCAGAACCTTGGGCGAGTGCGTTTGTATAACCATGCCCTCGGTTACGGGAGTATGGCAGGAACCGACCAGGGTCCGCGAACCCTCTACCTCGACGACGCAAAGACGGCAGGCCCCGTAAGGAGGCTTGCCTTCCAGAAAACACAGAGTGGGGATATCAATCCCGTTGGCTTTGGCCGCCTCGAGAATGGTGGCACCTTCTGTAACAGTAACGGGTTGCCCGTTGATGTTAATCGATATCGGCATGGGAACGTATCTCTTAGCCCATGGTACTATATCCTTTTCCCTAGCGTCAACAAAAAGTAAAGCCGGCGCTCGCGGATACATTCTATGTATCTTCCGCAACCAATACGAATGTATTTTTAAGCACCGGCGCTTGTCAAAAAAGGTAAAACTGTGTGATACTATGCTTTGAGCACCCACGCAATACCGGCCATTGGACAGGTTGTTCACCGGTCTTCAACATCATCGGGTAGCAGCCATCAACGGGATTTCGTTCCCGATATTTTTACGGAGGATGATCGAACATGTATAAAGTAAGGTGCCGCCTCGTCGCCTTCGAAGGCGACGAGGCCAAGTTCCCCTGCCATTTCAATTATAAAATCGGCGATGAGTTCTATTACGACGGCGTGAGCTTTACCGGCCGGATATGCCCGAATGTGCTGCCTTCGATGATGCCCGCCGTCCATGGTGTTTTCCTGCTGGGTAATAGATATTTCGAGGACGTAATGTTCCATTACCGCCCCCATGACGCACGTGACCCATCCATGACAAAATACGACGGTATGGGATTTCGCCCCCTGCCGCCCCCGGAGCCCGGTACGGTCAAGTTCAACCGGGGTGCCAACATTGTCTGCGGGGATATCAGGACACTGGCCCATTTCGTCTGCGAGGCGGTCGACCTGAGCGATAGCGATTACGCCCAGCCGTTTTACCGCCGGGCGATTGCGATACTGAAAAAGATCGAGCAGGAACCCGGCATCAAGACCGACGAAATCCTCGACAGGTTTACCGATTTCGAAAAGAACGATATATCCCCGCGATTGGCTCCCCCTTTGATGAACGTTTTACTGGGAGCTCTGGTCGACATGAAATATATCGAGATTCGCGACGACCGGGCGTACGCCATCGGCCGGGAGCCGCCGAGCCGGCCAAAATCAGACCCAGAAAGCTGAGCAATTATTGTAGCCGAACAACCGGCTCTATTGGCCGGATCGGGATGCCACAAGAGCAGTAATTCGAGATACTTATGTTCAGATGTCCCCTGGATAGCCAAGAGTCCTTTCGTTACCACGACGGACGAGTTCGGTGATTTCCGGTTCGAGGGGCTGGAGACAGGTACCTATAATCTCAAGATAGCATTGGATTGGAAGAGCTTGACAATCGATTTGATAAGTACTGAGAAAGACGTCGGCCTGGGGGACATTGCCCTGACTTAATACATAAAACACCCACGGATATGTTCAGGTGTCCTTACTCGTCGAAAGAGAAACCCCCTCTCCGTAAAAAGAGAGGCAGTTCAGTTACTAATATCGGGGTAATTTACTGGATGGGACCCACTACCCGGTTGAAGTCCAGACCGGAGGCATCGTCGTATGGCCGGTTGAAAGCATCAGGATAGTCCCGCATCAACTGGTCGAGGTCGGCCCGTTTGACATCTGCCAGGAATCCGCTGACGACCATACCGGCGGCGTTCCGGGACATCCGCTTTTCGGGAGTAATGGTGTTGATATCACCGCCACGATCGATCTTCCCGACCGCAATCGGGTCAAGCCTGGCGCCATGGTCTATATAGACTACTCCTGGCATTAGTCTCTCGGTTACCATAGCGCCCGCCAGGACACTCCCCCGCTCATTAAATATCTCGATGACGTCATGGTTCTTGATACCCCGCTTGGCTGCTTCCTGGGGATTGAGCCATGCCGTCTGGTAGGCGTAACCGTCCGGCCCCTTGATCTTGCAGGTCTCGATTTCCCGGCACCATTTCATATCATCGCACTGGGAGTGAACCCGCCACCTGGGATGACAGGAATCTACCAGCAAAGGATACTTTTTAGCCCTCTCGCTGGTTACCCTCTCATCGTGACCGGCCCCTTTTTCCACCCAGTGGGGGACGGGTGGCCTTTCTTTGTCATCGGGGAAGTTCTTGGCCAGTCTCTCGGAATAGTACTCCAGCTTGCCCGAGGGTGTGGACAGGGGGTTGTTCTCCGGGTCTTCGTAGAACTTGATCAGGCCCGAAGGGTTATCCTGCCAGTTGGGGTCCGTGGGCACCGGGTAGTAGCCTCTCTCCGCGAATTCCTCCCAGCTTATCCTGTCCTGGACGCCGGAGTTCTCGAAACCGTAGCGTATCAGCTCATCAACCGTTTTGCCGCCGTTATATTCCTGCAATACCCCCAACCGCTCGGCGATGGCGCAGACAATCTCGTAGTCGCTCATGGACTCGCCGATAGGCTCGCAGCACTTCTGGTCATAGATAAGCGATTTATATTCGATGGTGAAGAAGTCCTCGCACATGTCGTTGACCTCGAACTTGGTGCACGAGGGCAGGATGACATCGGCGAAATGGCAGTCGTTTTCCAGCCAGGGATGCTGGGCTAGCATGAACTCGATGGTAGGGCTGCGGAAGGCTTCGGCGATGCGGTTGCCGCCGTTCCAGCAGGTACTCCAGGAAGGCGAGTCCGTCCAGATCATGCGCACCGGCGAGCAACCTTCCTCCGGATACTGATATTTAACGAACTGGTCTTCCACCGGCTCCCCACACCACGTGGAGCCGTACCAGGTCAGCGGCGGGTCGAGGATAGCGTCGTGGACGAGCAGCTTGGGTATGTGCTGTATAGCGTCCTTGGAGGTCGCTGTGCCGTGCCCGGTATTGATGATCGTATGCACATCCGGGAATATCTCCGGGTAGGCAGCCGGCTGGTTCAGGCCAAACCATCCCGGCAGGCGTCCGTTCCCGAAGAGGCCGTACTCGATGGTGGTAAACTGGTTGCGGCCGGGCTTGCCGAGGGCCTGCATGCCCAGCAGGCAAACTTCCAGCCTGGCTATCTCCGAGGCGAAAGGCCCGCGGTGCATCGGGCCGCCGTTAGCGTGTGACGTACAGGTGTTTTTCGAGGCCCACATCCGGGCCAGGGCCTTGATTATCCTTGAGGGCACCGTTGTTTTTTCGGATGCCCACTTGGGCGTCTTGGGAACGCCGTCCTCTTTGCCGAGGACGTAGTCCCTGAACTTTTCGAACCCGACAGCGTGGGTGGCGATGTATTCTTTATCATATAGGTCTTCCGTAATCCAGACGTAGGCAATGGCCAGTTGCATGGCGGAGTCGGTACTGGGAAGGATGGGTATCCACTTATCAGCGTGGACCGCGGCGCCGTAATTCAGGTCCGGAGTGATGTAAATCGATTTGATGCCCAGTTCGGTGAACCAGTAGCACAGGCGGCTGATAAACTGGCCTCCCCACCCCCAGGTGGTCGTCTCGGGATCGCAGCCCCAGAATAAAATCATCTCGGTGTTTTTGGCGATATCGGGTATAAGATTATCCTGGGGGCGCTGCTTACCTACCGGCTCGCCGCCCCAGACATGCTTGGCACCCCAGTAGGTGCCCTCCCAGCTGTCCGGGTTCCGGTTTTGCAGGGTGAAGCCGCCCAATATATTGAGCAGCTTGAGCTGACAGCCGTGAGGCCCGTGGATTATTTTCGTTTCACCGTGTCCGTCCGCTTGGGCCAGGATGGCGCCCGGGCCGTGCTCTTTGTACATCCGCCTTATCTCTCTGGTGATGATATCCAGGGCTTCATCCCAGGAGATACGTTTGTAGCCGCTAGTACCCCGGTTCTGCGGGTTCCTTTCCCCGTCCGGGTCCCAGTCGACACGCTTCAAGGGATACAGGATACGGTTGGGGGAGTAGACCCGGTTTTTATAGGCCAGGGTAATCGGCGGGATGGTACTTTTCATGGTAGGCTCGAAGACCTTACCGCGGGCTTCGACCTTCCACGGTCTCAGGTGCTCGTGACTGTATTTCCAGTCGAAATGAAGGGGCCGGATGCGTACGATTTTGCCGTTTTTAACATCTACCTGGATGCTGTTGCCATCCTGCGCAATACCACAAAAACTACATCCCTTCGCCACCGTTTTCTCTTTGTCCGACATTGTTACTCCTTTTTTTGACCAGCAGCTTGACTGCCGGTATCTATAAACATGCTCCTTGAAACCAGCGCTGACTATCCGCCGACACCAAGGGAGATGATACGAAAAAGCCGATTCTTACCGCGAACTGTTGGTCTTATAGAGTTCGATATATCCTACATTCACGTCTTTGCTGGCATCAATCGAATCGATACTCCGGGGAAGATAGCCGTCCATCTCCACCGTTAGGGAATAGGTCCCGGGCTCCTGCCTCTCGAACCAGAAGTCCCCGAAGTTGTCCGTGGTAAGGCTGGATTGCTTGCCGGACCGGGGGTTTTTCAGGGTGACCTTAACGCCTTCGAGACATTCGTCCTCTTCCGGGTCGTAGACCGCCCCGGCCACGAAATACTTGTTGGGCAAATCGATGTAGTACACCCTGGGCTTGGCATTATATTCCGGGTGGAGCACTTCGGCCTTAGCGAGCAAATCTTTAACGTCTTCCGGATCAGCATACTGGAGAGCACCGGTAGGGCAGGCATCGACGCAGCGGGGCTCTTTCCAGCCATCGTCGAGAAGATGGGCGCACATCGTGCACTTCTGGGATATGTTGAGGTCGGAGTTAAAGTAGATAACATTATAGGGGCAGGCGTCGATACAATTTCGGGTGCCGGTACATTTCTCCGGATCGATTATCACGATGTCGTCGTCCCTTTTGTAAATCGCCTTCGATTTACAGGCGGGGATGCATGGTGCCTCTTCACAGTGCTGGCACATATCGTGCATATACCTGACCCGCACCTTGGGCACCGTTCCCTGGACGATGTCGGTGACTTTCATCCAGAAGTGGCCGGTATCCGGCTGGGGCTTGGCGATGGGAGTCCAGTCGTTACCAACGTGCTCATCCTTGCAGGCGATCTGGCAATTGTAGCATCCGTTGCACTTACTGATATCGATGATAAATGCCTTCATTTCCGTTCTCCTTCGGCTAAAATTCTATCGAAGTCTAGTCCAGAACCGTGGTGGTAAGGTCTGTTGAACGCTTCCGGATATTTTTGTCTCAGTTCGTCCAGATCGGCTGGTTCAACCTCGACGAGGAAGCCGCTGACCACCATGCCGCCGCGGCAGTTCCGCGATGTTCCCAGGTGAGGTGTGATGGTATTGATAGCGCCTCCCCTGTCTATCTCGCCCGGAACGATAGGATCGTACCTGGCGCCGTGGTCGATGTAGGCCACGCCGGGCATAATCCTCTCGGTAACGTAGGCGCCAACGAGAACTGTACCGCGTTCGTTGTATATCTTGCAGATATCACCGTCCTTGATACCGCGTTTTTTCGCCTCGGACGGATGAAGCCATACAGGTTCGTAAAGATAACCGTCGGGACCTCTGACCTTGCCGGTTACGATCTCGTGGAACCAGTTGACGTCATCTAGCTGGGCATGAACACGCCATCGGGGGTGGTTGGAGCAGACGAGCAGGGGGTATTTCTTGGCCCTCTCCAACAGCAGGCTTTCCTTGTGCGACTCGCCGTAGGGTATCCAGTGGGGTACCGGAGGCCTTTCTTCGTCATCGGGGAAGTGTTCGGCCAGACCCTTGGAATAAAACTCGATTAATCCGGTCGGCGTCGACATAGGGTGTTTCTTCGGGTCTTCGTAGAACTCGATCATTCCTGCCCGGTACTTCTTCCACTCGGGATCGGTGGGGATAACGTAATAGTCCTTTTCGTTTATCTCTTCCCAGGTCATCAGACCGGCTTGCGGTACGCCTGATTGTTCAAAACCTACTTTTATCCATTCCTCGATAGATTTGCCCCCGGTATATTCCTTCTCCAGTCCCAGCTTTTTGGCTAACTCGATGACGACTTCGTAGTCGCTCTTGGACTCACCGCGAGGCTCGGTGCATTTCCTTTCGAGATACACCGTAGAAAAATGGGCGCTTTCCATATCACTGCCGATGTCATCGTTCTCGAATTTGGTGTTGGACGGCAGGATGATATCGGCAAAGAGGCAGTCGTTCTCTAGCCACGGGTGCTGGGCGACCATGCACTCGATCGACGGGTGACGGTAGCCGTCCACGTTCCGGTTGCTATCGTTCCAGCAGGTCAGCAGACAGGGAGTATCCGTCCATATCATGTGTACCGGCGAGCAGCCCGGGGCGGGATAGACGTATTTCTTGAACTGGTCTACCCTGTTCGACATCTGCTCCGAACTGCCGTAAATCTCAAAGTGCCCGTCCAGGATGGCGTCGTGGATCATCGGCTTGGGGATAATTTGTTTCTGTATATTGGGACCGGGATGATAGCCATGATAGGCGGCATTTACCGACGGTCTCACCAGGGCCTTACCCGCGAGCGGTGGTACCGGCCGCCCGATACCTCTGACACCGAAAAAGGACCCGCCGACCCAGGTAAGCTGGTGCGTTCCCGGCTTGCCCAGGCCCTGCATCGCCAGCAGGAGCACCTCCATCCGGGCCGGCTCGGTGGAGTAGGAACCCCGGATGTAAGGCCCGCCGAAGCCGTGAGCTACCGTGGTCGTCTTAGAGGCCCACTCACGAGCCAGAGCTTTGATGATGCGAGACGGCACGCCACACAGCGGTGCAGCCCACTTGGGAGTCTTGGGGATGCCATCTTCCTTGCCCAAAACGTATTCCTCAAACTTATCGAAACCGTAAGCGTGCGTCGCGATGTAATCTTTATCATAGGTGCCGTTGGTGATCCACTGATAGGCGATTGCCAACTGCATCGCGCAATCGGTATTGGGTAGTACCGGAATCCATTTATCGGCGTGAACAGCCGCCCCGTAGTTCAGGTCCGGGCAGATGTAGATTTGCTTTATGCCCAACTCGGTGAACCAGTAGGAATAGCGGCTCGGCATCTGGCCCGACCAGAAACCCCAGGGAGTAGTCTCCGGATCGCCTCCCTGGTTGATAATCATCTGGGTATTTTCAGCGATATCCGGATAGATATTGGCGAGATAAGACGTGTACATGCCAACGGGCTCGCATCCCCAGGCATGTTTGGCTCCCCAGTACCACCCCTCCCAGCTATCCGGATTCCTGATCTGCTGTGTATAGCCGCCCAACAGGTCAAGAAGCCTGGTATTACAGCCATGGGTGGAATGAATCACCTTGGTCTCGCCGTGTCCGTCAGCCTGCAGGAGTACCGAGTATGGGCCGTATTCCTTGATTACCCTCTTGAGTTCGCTGGCAACTAGATCCGTGGCTTCGTCCCATGAAATCCTAACGTACTTGCTGATGCCCCGGTTTTGCGGGTTTCTCTCGCCGTTGGGGTCCCAGTCCACTCTTTTCAGGGGATACATAATACGGTTGGGGGAAAACACGCGCTTTTTATAGGCCATGCCGTGGGGAGGTATCATAGACTTCAAGGGCGGGACAAAGGTCTTTCCGCGGGCTTCTATCTGCCACGGTTGCCATTCCTCCGGTTTGTATTTCCAATCATAGTGGAATGGCCTGATTCTGATAATCTTACCGTCTTTAACATCAACCGCCGCCATATTTGAATTGTCACCAAAGCTGCTCAAGCCGGTGCCCTTGATGCAGGTCTTTTTTACACTCTCCTTCTTCTTTGTTACCAATGTTTCCTCCCTTTATTCCTTTCTAACTTCGATCTCCGACATACAACGACCTTATAAACCACAACGTTCTCGGGACAAGACCAGTAAGATTAGTTGCAATGGTCAAAAAAAAGCGTTTTTCATTATAAACAAGTTCTTCTATTAATGCAATTTTTTTTACAAGCTACCGGCTCTTTTTTCGTTCGAATATTTTATTAAGCACTAAAAATTAGTAAACAGAGTACCCGATTGAGCCTGCACTTGGTAACTGATTTTTCAACCGGGTACCTGTAACTAAGCCACTGGATCACATCATTGTTTCAGGCAGGAAAAGACTGATGGCGGGTATGGCAGCCAGCATAGCCGGTTTAACACGTCGGCGATAACAAACGGTATCACACCGCGGTAAATCGTACCCAATGGAGCATCGATCACACCACGAAGGCCAAAGAGGAGAGCCGACGCCAAATCCGTCGGTGTTAGCGACACTGCACTCGACAAAGTCTCCAACGAGTGGGTCAAGACCAGGGGCCAAGTACTGGAAACAATATAATCTACACGGCGAACCCTAATTATTAGTTGCCACAGCCGACGAGGCTTTTAAATATACTCAGATTGATAGCCTGAGTCAAAAGCATCGGAGGCTCATAGCCTTCGATGCTTTTATTTCGCCGGTTGTTGTATAATCATGACGGCTCCCGGCCAATTAATCTATAATAGACAGCATGGAAAAATCACCCCAACAACTCTACGACGAGAGACTAAAACGAGTTGAGGACGCCATCCAGTTGAAAACACCGGATAGGGTCCCGGTCGCTCTTTCCCTTGGCTATTTCCCGGCTAAATATACCGGGATCACGTGCGCCGATGCGTTTTACAATCCCGCCAGGTGGAAAGAAGCGGCCAAGAAGACCATCGTTGATTTCGCGCCGGATGTGTTCATGGGATTGGTAACCAACTGCGGCGGTGCTCTTGAAGCCCTTGATTTCAAGCAGATGGTATGGCCGGGTCACGGGAGCCCTATCAACCAAACCCATCAGTTCGTCGAAGGCGAATACATGAAGGCCGACGAATACGATGCTTTTTTGAACGATCCTACCGGATTTATCCTGCATACCTACCTTCCCCGTACCTGCGGCAACCTAGAGTCGCTTGAGAGGCTTCCTCGTCTCCACATCCTGCTGTTCTCCCCCACGATGTTGCTTGGCCTGCCCGGGCTTGATGGGGCTATCGATTCCTTATCAAAAGCAAGACAGGAGTTGTTGAAACGCAACGCCGAATTGGGTCCGTTGAGCGTGGAAATGCAGCAACTGGGTTTTCCCACCTTTAGCCGGGCGGCCAGCTTCACCCCGTTTGACGTGGTCTCCGACCGGCTGAGAGGTATGCGGGGCTCAATGCTGGATATGTTCCGGCAACCGGATAAACTCATCCAAACCTGCGAAAAGTTATTGCCGGTTCAGATCAATATGGCCACTACCATGGCAAAGATGACCGGTAGTCCCAGGGTCTTTATCCCTCTTCACCGGGGGGCGGAAGGTTTCATGTCTCTAAAGCAATTCGAGACGTTCTACTGGCCTACCTTTAAGGCTCTTCTCCTCGGACTTATCGAAGCCGGGCTGACACCCTGTCCCTTTATCGAAGGGGACTACACCTCCCGCCTCGAATATTTCCTCGAAATCCCCAAGGGCAAGATGCTCGGCTATTTCGATGCTTCGGATATTCGCCGGGTAAAGGAGGTACTCGGCGGCCACCTCTGCATCATGGGTAATGTCCCTCCTTCTCTGCTGCAAGCCGGCAGCAAGACGGACGTGGAGGAACATTGCAAGATGCTTATCGATGTTGTCGGGAAAGACGGGGGGTACATCATGGCCCCGAGAAGCGCCATCGACGAGGTCAAACCCGAAAACCTTAAAACGATGATCGATTTTACCAAGGCATATGGAGTATATAAATAGAGTGAGAAGAGAGACATGACTCCGGTCTGGGTGAGGGTGAAATACGCTGTCTCCCCCTCACTCTTGCTCTCTCCCACCAGGGGAGAGAGGACTCGTTTGTTATCAAGAAGGAACCACCGGCAACAGCATATAGGACGCGTGTTCAGGATCGTGATAGATCTGGTGCGTCATGGTTTAACTGCTGCAAGTGTGTAATCCTCCAGGCACGATATCCATACTGGATATCTCGATTTCCAGCCGGTGGCCCGCCCGGAACAGATTAGCGGTATGGGAGAGGGCGATGGCGTACTCGTTCACTTCACCGGGGACGATCGGTACGTTCATAGTGTGGTCATGGCGGGGCTCCCAGGGCCTGGAGGCGCTCTCGTCGAGGGCGCGGTGCGAAGCCTTGAGCCAGTTGTAGGACGGCATCATCGTCTTCCTGCCGTTGGCATCGATCTCGGAAATCGATACGTGCCAGTTGGTGTCCGTCTGGTCGATAGCGGCATGGAGATAAAGGGCCAGCGGCCCGATAACCCCGACATCATTACCGAACGGTCCCGTCGAGTATTTCAGAGAATTGACTTCGGAAGTCTCATCGAGGGGCTGCTGTACGAAACAGTCAGGCCTCTCGTTGAACGCTGGGGCTTCGGTATTGACCATTCTAGCCAGTTGATTTATGCTTGTCAAAAACGGGCGCTTCCGTCGCCAACAACCTGTTTTTCTTCAATGTAAGTCCATTTGCAGTCCGATAAGTGCAATGTACTATAATACCAATAACAAACATTATCGAGGAGTAAATCGATGAGCAAGGTCTCTAACCACGAGCTTCGATCGATGGCAGACGCGATAAGAGAACAGGCAGCCCAGTTAAGAGTCCTTACCTTTCTCTCGTTTATTTACACCGCTGATGTCGTCAATAGATATCTTGACATCGAACTGGCCAGGTATCCCGTCGGCCGGACCGGCTTCAGCGTCCTGCACAACCTGGTGTTGCACGGCGGAACGATGATACCCACGAAACTAAGTGAGAGGATTTTCCGTTCCAAACATGCCGTCACTAGAGTCGTCGATAAGCTGGAAAAATTGGGATTTGTGAAAAGGGGCAATATCGGCGCCGACCGGCGTTTCAGGAAGGTTAGCATCACCGAAGAAGGACTGGAGTTTGTTAAAAAATCACAGGCAGCCGGACAGCAGCGGTTAGGTCAGATTCTGCTCCGTACGCTGGATCAAAAGCAGATAGAAACATTGCACGCCATGATGAAACAAATCCGGGAACAGGCGCTAAAACTTATCGCCAATACCAAGGCAAATGAACTGATGTTATCAGCGGAAGAATGACATTGGGAATCGGGTAATTTAAGTCTTCGGAAAAGAATAGTTGCAACATGAATAGTATACCTTGACAGCATTTTGATTTTTTGATAGAATACCGGAGACTTTTGCCGCCAATCGGGGACGCAATCAGATTTTAAAGGAGCCTTTTCATGGAAGCTGTAAAGCAGATACCGTGCCTCGAGGGATGGTTTACCCTGCCACCGAAGGAACCGCAACTCATCGCCGCCCGGTGCCAGAGCTGCGGGCATTACTTTTTCCCTAGAGCCAAGACGTGCCGGAATCCGTCCTGCAAGAAAGATAAGCCCCTGGAAGAAGTACTGCTCAGCCGAAAAGGCACGCTATTCGCCTATACCATCAACCATTACCCTCCGCCACCGCCCTATCACCCGCCGGACCCGTTCGTGCCTTTCGGGGTAGTCAGCGTGGATCTACCGGAAGGCATTAAGGTCGGGGGTCAGGTCCCCAAGGACGTGGATCTTCAGACGCTGAAGGTCGGCATGCCGATGGAGATGGTGCTGGAAGTCCTTTACAAAGACGAACAGGGAAATGAGGTTATTTGCTGGATGTGGCGGCCGGCCGCATCTTGATACTCTCAACCTTGACCACTGCTAACATACAGGAATTATCCGGACTCAGAAATGATTCAAGCTGCCAGCTTATAAGGGGGAAAGAATGAGACAGGCTGCCATAATTGGTATCGCGATGCATCCCTGGGGGAAATTCCCGGAAAAAAGCGTCCACGAACTGAACCTGGAAGTCGCCCAGATAGCGCTCAAGGACGCCGGTATTGAGTGGAACAAGGTCCAGGGATTGTTTTGCGGCCAGGACCCCTGGGCGGGTATACAGGGCATGCTGGCGGGGAATGCCCTGGCGCAGAACCTCGGCTTGACCGGTATCCCGGTGACCAATAATTATAACGCCTGCGCCACCGGCGGCTACGCCATAAAGACAGCTCATCTCTACATCACCTCCGGCCTCATCGATATAGCGCTGGTGTGCGGGGGCAGTATCTCGCCAAAGGGCGCTTTCGGTACGACCAAATATGATGAGTTTGACGAGACAGATCTGGACAGCCAGCGGTTCAGAATCCTGGGTTCGGCCAACTTTACCGGATTCGCCATGGCGGCGCAGCGGCGGATGCAGCAGTACGGGCTGACCGAGATGGACCTGGCCATGCAGAAAGTCAAGGCGAGTAAATTCGGCTCCCTTAATCCCAATGCCCGGTACCAAAAAATCTACACCGTCGAAGAAGTATTGAACTCGCCGATGGTGGCCTATCCGCTCCATCTCTACCAGGTGTGCGCCACCTCCGACGGCGCCGCGGCGATGGTTATCTGCAGCACGGACGTGGCCAGGCAATATACCACCAAGCCCGTCATTATAGCCGGCATCGGGGCATCCAATCCGCTGTATCCTGCGCCGGGCATGGGCGGTTTCGGCAGCGATTTCAGTGAAGTACCACCGCCTAACGAGAACGACGCCGGCATAAAATCTACCTATAAAGCCTATGAAGAGGCCGGCATCGGGCCCGAGGAACTGGATGTAGCCAGCGTCTACGACCTTACCGGCGCCATGGAGATCCAGTGGTACGAAGATATCGGGCTCTGCAAGGAAGGTGAGGCCGAAAAGCTACTCCGGGAGGGAGCGACATCGCTGGGCGGCCGGATACCGGTCTGCACCGACGGCGGCTGTACTTCATCGGGAGAGTGCATTCCGGCCCAGGCCCTGGCGGAAACATACGAGATAGTAACGCAGCTTAGAGGCGACGCCGGCCAAAGGCAGGTCGAGAATGCTAAAGTCGGCTTCTCGGTGAATTCGGGTAAACTGGGGAACTCTTCCGCGATAGTCTACAAAGTCTAAGCGACGGTAATGCCTGGCTGTTTAACGGCGACACCAGGAGGATGAAGTATGGATTTTGAGCTTAAACCGGAAGATAAGGCGTATCAGAAAGAGGTCCGTGAGTTCCTGGATAAAGAATGCAACGAGAACGTTGTCGCCGAGACGTTATCTTTGCAGGGGGCAGGACCTTACTCGAAGGAACTGCTCCGCAAAATGGGTGCTAAAAGGTTACTGGCCCCCAGATGGCCGGAGGAGTACGGCGGCCGCGGCATGGGCGCCATGGCGGAGGCCATCAAGGTGGATGAAATTATGTCTCACCATGCCCCCTTTCCCCTCGACGGCGTGGAAATCGGCAACGCTCTCATTATGAGCGGAACCGAGGAGCAAAAGAACAGATTCCTGCCGGGAATCGCCAGGGGGGAGATCGACATTGCCCTCGGCTATACCGAGCCAGATGCCGGTTCCGATGTAGCCTCAATCCAGCTACGCGCCGTGGACCACGGGGACGAATTCATCCTCAACGGACAAAAGATATACAACAGCGAAGCCCACGTCTGCGGATATCACTGGCTGCTGACCAGGACGGACCCAACCGCCGAAAAAAAGCACCGGGGGCTCAGCATGTTCATAGTTGACTTGAAGAGCCCCGGGATTACCATACGCCCGCTCTACACCATGGCCGGCCTGAGAACCAACGAGGTCTTTTATGAAGACGTTCACGTCCCCAGGGCAAACCTGGTCGGTGGGCAAAACGGGGGCTGGGCAGTCATCATGAGTGCTCTATACGGATTTGGTGCCGGCGGCGGATTTGCCACCGCGACCAAGAACGTCATTGATATCCTGGTGAAATACGCCCTCGAAGAAAGAATGGACGACGAAGATGGCAACTGGATTCCGGAGGCAATGGCGGACATCTACATCAAGACTCGCGTCGGGGAACTGATGGGAGTTCAGGCAACCGCCTTTACCGACCTCAAGATTACCCCGCTCTACGGAGGTGGCGGTGCCGCTTCACGTTTGCTTGGCCGCGATACTAGGCGGCTCTTGTATAACACGGCAATGCAAATACTGGGACCCTACAGCCAGCTTACCAAGGACTCCAAATGGGTAAAATTACAGGGCGATATTTTTCGTGAGTATATGGACGCGCCGCGCTGGACTATCGTCCACGGCAGCCAGGAAATACAGAAACTGCTTATTGCCACCCGGGGCCTGGGACTTCCCAGAAAGTAACTTTACGGAAAGGAGTCTTGTAATGGACCCGAGACTTTCCGAAGAACAGGTGATTCTTCAGAAAGCCGCGCGTGATTTTCTTACCGAGAAATGCCCTAAATCCCTGGTAAGGGAAATGGAAAAGGACGAAAAGGGATACTCCCCGGCGCTATGGAAGGAAATCGCCGACCTGGGGTGGCTGGGACTTGTATTTCCGGAAAAGTACGGCGGCGGCGATATGAGCTTCCTCGACCTGACGGTGCTCCTTGAGGAAATGGGACGGGCCATTTTCCCCAGCCCCTTTTTCTCGACCGTTGTTCTGGGAGGCCTGCCCATCCTGGACCTCGGGACCGACGAGCAGAAAGATAAATATTTACCCGAAATCATCAGCGGCAAAGCTATCTTTGCCATGGCTTTACTGGAAGCCAGCGGTAAATATAAAGCTTCCGGTATTAAAACCAAAGCCGTTGCCGAAGGCGACAATTACGTCATCAACGGGACCAAGCTCTTCGTACACGATGCCAACGTCGCCGATTACTTTATATGCGTCGCCAGGACGGACGATAAGTTAAAAAATCCCGAGGACGGCATCTCTATGTTTATCGTTGATGCCAAGAGCCCGGGTATTTCGAAAACGGTACTCAAGACGATCGCCAGTGATAAGCAATGTGAAGTCGTATTTGACAATGTCAAAGTACCCAAGGAGAATATTTTCGGCGACTTGAACCAGGGTTGGGGTGAAGTCAAGAAGATACTCGACCGGGCGGCCATCGCCAAAAGTTGCGAGATGGTAGGGAGCATGCAGGTGGTCCTGGACATGACGGTCGCCTATGTCAAAGAAAGGGTACAGTTTGATGTCCCGGTCGGCGTCTTCCAGGCAGTACAGCACCACTGTGTTTACATGCTGGTAGAGGTCGAGGGTTCCCGGGCGGCCGCCTATGACGCAGCCTGGAGAGTCAGTACCGGACGCCCCTTTGCTGTTGAAGCCGCCATTACCAAGGCCTGGGCCAGTGATGCCTTCCAGCGTACTACCGCCCTGGGAACGCAGGCCCACGGCGGCGTATCTATCATAGAAGACCATGATATGCCTTTATATTACCGACGCGCCAAGGCCTGCGATATCATGTTCGGGGACGCCCGGTTCCATCGCAGAACCGTGGCGCGAGAGCTGGGTTTTAAGGTGGCCTGAGATAGATAATCATCTTCTGACTATACAATTATAACCGGTGAAGGAGGCGGCCAATGACTAAATTCGCGGTAAGGTCATTCGGAGGTCCAGAGGCGGTTGATTGGTCGGAGAGAATTAACACCTCCCGCATGAGGGAGGAAAGGCTGGCCAAGGCCCAGGCCTCCTTGAAGAAACACGGCATCGCCGCCTGCCTGCTGATGCGACCGGAGAATATGCGCTATGTTACCAGCACCAAGGCGGTAAATTTTATCGATCAGCTCAGATACACCGTAGCCTTTGCAGAACATGACCCTATTGTCTACGAGCTGCCGCCCGGAAATCTCTTCGGTATGTGCCCCTGGGTAAAGCCGGAAAATCTCAAACTGGCTATTCTCTGGGCGGATGAAGCCTGCGGTCCGGACGCCACCCTGGAAAGGGCCAGGAAATTCGCCCAGTCCATCAAGCAGGACCTGAAAGAAAAGGGCCTGGAGAAAGAGAAACTGGGTATTGACAAACTCGATGAACCCGGTCAGCAGGCGCTGCGAGAGGCCGGCATCGAGACCGTCGACGTCATGCCGGCCATGCTGGAAGCGCGGGCCGTCAAGACCGAGGATGAAATCAACTGCATGATGATGGCCGTGGTCATTGCCGAGACGGGCTGGTACGCCGCCTACGAGGCCCTCAAGCCCGGCGTGCTCGGCCGGGACGTCATCGCCGCCGCCAACAAGGCCATGTATGCCGCCGGCGCCGAGGACGTCTGGGGTGTCCTCGGGGGAGCCCGCAACACCGGCATCGTGCAGGTCGGCGACGTGATTACCATCGACTTCTGCCGTATTACATATCTGGGTTACAACACCTGCTATTACCGCAATATCATCGTCGGCCGCCAGCCCAATGATAAAGAAAAGGACCTTCACAAGCGCAGCTACGAGAGGGTCTATAACGTCATCGACGCCATTAAGCCCGGGGCGACCACGGCGGACGCCGCCAAGCACTGGCTGCCGGCCAAGGACCGCGGCTATCCTACCGAGGAATACACCTGGTGCGAGGACTTAGCCCACGGCCTGGGCCTGTGGCTATACGAGTACCCGACTATCAACCGGCTCTGGTCATTTGACTATCCGATGGTCATTGAAAAGGGCATGACGATGGCCGTGGAAGCCATGGAGTTCGATCCTTCCGTAGGCAGGACCAAGCTGGAAGAGATGATTTACGTGGGTGACTCCGGCGCCGAAGTCATGACCAAGATGCCGGTCAAAGATATGATGGTTGCCAGTCCCATAATTACGGCCGATCACGCCTGATAAAGCTCCAATGCAGAATCATTAAAGGAGGTAGTCTCATGGTCAATCCGAAAGTGCCCGACAAGTGGGATGGTGAAGCTGATATCGTTGTGGTAGGCGGAGGAAACACCGGGATCCCAGCCGCCATCACGGCCCATGATAAAGGAGCCAAGGTAATTGTCATCGAGGCCTCGGGGGGTATGGCCAGTAGCCTGGCCATGATTGCCGGCGGTACGCCCTTCACCGGTACCGACCTGCAGAAAGCCGAGGGCATTAAGGACTCCCCCGACCAGCTTTATGATGAAGCCGTCAAGGTCAGCGGCGGCAGGCCGTACCTCTGGCGGGCGCTGGTAGACCGCCAAGAGGATGCCTACCGATGGCTGGTATCCCTGGGTGCCAAACCGGAAAGAGTCCTTCTGGCCCCTGGACACAAGGTCCGGCGCTCGATCAAATTCGAAGGCCACGGCCCCGAGCTCTGTAGAATTCTCCGCGAGGCACTGAAAAAGACGGGGGTCGATGTCCGCTACCATCACCGCGCCAGAAGATTAATCGTCGATAGCGGCCGGGTCATCGGCGTCACCGCCGAGTCTGACGGTAAATCCACCTATTTCAAGGCTACGAAAGCGGTAATTCTCACCACCGGCGGCTTCTGCCAGAATATTAATATCGTTAAGGAGTACGGGCCGCACTATGCCGACCTGGTCCCGACAGCGCCGCCAACGCACCAGGGCGACGGACTGATAATGGCGATGGCCATCGGCGCCGCGACGGACGGTCTGGGACTGGCCGTATGTCCTTCTATGCCGGTAGGCGCTGAAACTCTAACATTCGTTAATCACGGTCTGGGGGGCGGCATTACCGTAGACAGGTGGGGAAACAGGTTCGGCAATGAGGCGACCGAACAGCTGGGCACTTATACCGAAAAGCACAAGATATGTCTGGACCGCGACCCGACCGGTCTGCACATGATTATTGCTGACCAGGCGATAAGGGATACTAATCCGCCGGCCAACCCGGGCCGTGAAAAGATATACCAGGCGGATAACATCGAGGAACTGGAGAAACAGCTGGACATTCCCGCCGGGAACCTTCAGGCTACTGTTACCGAGTATAACTCCGATATCGAAAAATACGGCTATGACAGGAAGTACGGCCGGCGCATGCAGGGGATGTACTGGCCGGAGAAACCGGTAATGCCAATCAATACACCTCCATACTTCGCCATGAAAAATAAGATCTGCCTGACTTCGATGAAGGGCGGCCTGAAAATCAACGCCAAGTGCCAGGTTATCGACCAGTTCGGTGATGTTATTCCCGGGCTCTACGCCGCCGGGGAGATAGCCGGAGGCCTGGAGGGTATACCACATCATTACTACACCGGAAGAATGACGATGCAGGCCTTTACCCAGGGCAGGATAGCCGGGGATGTCGCCTCCGATTAAGCCATACCGTACGCTCAAGGCCGGATAAAAAGAAAATAGCACTCATGAAGTGGCAAGATAAATACCGCGACAAGCTCATCACGGCCAAAGAGGCGGCCGGGCTGATAACCTCCGGCTCCGATGTCATCTTTGCCATGATGGACCAGCCCAAGGATATCATGTTGGCCATCACCGAGCGGTATAACGAGCTGGAAGATGTCACGCTGACCTCTCACTGGGTGGAGGACTATCCTTTCCTCCACCCGCATCAGCACCCCGAAATGACCAGGGCCTTCCGCATCAAGGATCCGATGACCCTGAGGTCTACCCGGGAGGGGGTACGTGAAAAGACGATCGACTACCAGCCGACAGTCTTCGGGCTGAGCAACGGTTACCGGCAAGAATTCCCGGAACGGGGTCGGCTGTACCACTATAAAGACTTTTTCTTCTTCAAACTCACCCCACCCGATGAAAACGGCCGCTGCAGCTTCGGACCACATTGCTGGTACACGCCGAGCGTCTGCCGGACGGCCAAAGTTAAAGTCGCCCAGATTGACCCCAATCTAACCTGGGTCTACGGCGAATACGTAAACATAGACGAGATAGACTATCTTGTCGATTCTCCCGAAGGGGGAAGTTCCAAAGGCTCGGAACTCCTGGGGCAGACGCCACCTGCCGAAGAGTTCGAAATCGCCCAGGTCATCGGCGCCAATGCCGCGACTCTTATCCGGGACGGTGATACCCTGCAAATCGGGGTAGGTACGGCCGCCGAGGCTATCAGGGACTTCCTCTACGATAAAAACGACCTCGGTATCGACAGCGAGGTGATATATTCCTATACCATCGACCTGGTCAAGCGCGGCATTGTCACCGGTAAGAATAAAAATGTCGATACGGGAATAGTTACCGCTGCCAACCTTCAGCTATACGGTAAAAACCAACCCGAGAGCATCGAGTCCCTAGATTATGTTAAAAATAATCCCGGTTTTTTGTTCCGGGACATCTCCACCCAATGCAACATCGGCAGAATCGCCGCCCAGGATAACATGGTGGCCATCAATAATATCCTGGGTGTGGACCTATTAGGGCAGGTTGTCATTACTCACCTGGGCCCAACGCCGATTACCGGGCCTGGGGGACAGGTAGACTTCTGCATCGGTTCCCACTATTCCCGGGGCGGCCGCTCCGTGTCCATGCTCAAATCGATGGCCCTGGACGGGAAGGTCTCGCGGATAGTTCCCAAGTTCGAGGCCGGAACGGTAATTATGATCCCCATGGTCTACCTGGATTATCTGGTCACCGAACACGGTGTTACCAACCTCGACTGCAAGAGCCGGCGCGAGAGGGCTGAGGCGGTAATTTCGGTGGCCCACCCCGATTTCCGCGACGATCTGACGCAGGCGGCCAGGGAGATGTTCTGGCCGGATTGATAAAGCCAGACCAAAGTGTTACAATATTTTATGTGGTTATGTAAACTTAAGGAGACAGGATTGTGCGGAAAAACCAGTTTCAAGGGAGGTACGGATAGCGATGCCAGTCTATCAGGTCAACGATATCAATATCAACTACAAGGTATATGGACAGGGATTTCCGCTGGTCCTGGTCCATCCCTTCTCCGCCAGCCTCGAGTTTTGGAAACCGCAGATCGAAAAACTATCACCCCACTATCAGGTAATTGCCTATGATGTCCGCGGTCACGGCCTGTCTTCAGCACCGGCCGGCGAGGAGAACTATAGCCTCGACATCCTGGTGGAAGACCAGCACCACCTGCTGGAGCACCTGAAAGTCAATCAGGCATATGTCGGCGGTCTCTCGCTGGGCGGGGCCATTGCTCTGGGTTACGCCGGCCGTCATCCCGATATAGTCAAAGCTCTGATGGTCTTCGATATCCACGGCGGGTTTGCGCCGCCGGCCGATCCCGCCACGGAGGCCGCCATGGCCGAGGGGCGCGAAAAGGGCGAAAGGTATGTCTTGGAGAGGGGCATGGCGGATTTCGCCCGCCGCCAGATAGCCACCGGGACTGTTTTTCCTCCCATACCCGATGACGAGACCGAACGCGAAAAGTATGTCGAGAGGACAGCCAGATTCCCCGTCAACGGCTATATCGGCGTCGGAAGGGCCAAACCCTGGGAAGAAGAGTGGCAACGTGATATTGCCGATAATATTAAGGTGCCTACCCTCATAACCGTCGGCAGTTACGACCTACCTATGGTCATAGACGGCACCAGAACCCTCCATGAACACATCGAGGGCTCGCGCTATGTTACCATAAAAGGTGCCGCGCACGAGACGGCGCGCTGGCAACCCGACTTGTTCAATCAAGCTGTGGCCGATTTCCTCGGGGCAGTGGAGGCCGGGAAACCGGTGGCGGGGGAAATGAATCTGGACTAAAATATGTAATACCAGGCGGTGTGGACGGAGGGAGTCGCGGACTGAAAAGCCCTATACGTCTCACCAGTTCTTCCAGGAAAAGGCGGGATGATCATGTTACTTGTCATCGGAATAACCGGGGCTTCCGGCGTGATATACGGCATACGATTGCTCGAGGTACTGGCGGGCAATAAAGATGTGGCAACGCATCTTATAGTTTCCGAAGCTGGAGAGGCCATCATCAAACACGAGACCGACTGGGAACTGGATAAAGTCAAGGCGCTGGCAGACGCCTGCTACAAGATAGATGATATCGGGGCCACGCTCTCCAGTGGCTCTTTCAAGAGGGACGCTATGGTCATCGCCCCGTGCAGCATGAAGACCCTGGCAGCCCTGGCGAACTCCTACACGGACAACTTGATAGCCCGCACCGCCGATATCACGCTCAAGGAAAGAAAGCGCCTGGTCCTGCTGGCGAGAGAGACACCTCTTCACCTGGGCCACCTGAGAAACATGGTCAAGCTGACCGAGATGGGGGCGATCATTTTCCCACCCGTGCCCGCCTTCTATCACAAACCGAGGAAAATCGAGAACCTTATTGACCATACTGTCGGCAGGGTGCTGGACCTTCTCGATATCGAGAATGACCTTTTCCCCCGGTGGGCAGGTCTGGGAAACGAAGGAAACTTACCTGGTCTTACCCTTTGAGAAGCGAATCGAGTTGTGCCAGGCGGCCTTCCCGCTTCCGGGCGATCAGCACAAAGGCCCTGGGGACATCCGCCATGAGGGACTTCGATTGTTCGGCGGCTTCGGAATAAAAAGCCGATATCTTCCTTTCCATCTCCACGGCCTGCTTTAGAATATCAGGATATCCCGCGCCTTCGCTCACAGCCGTTGCCAAAGAATAATCATCTTCATTTATGTTAAACGCAAAGCACCCTTCCAGGGCGTCGGTGATCACGCCGTAGTACGCCCTCTCGACCTGGATCACGTATTTCTTGTTCTCTTTAGCGAAGGCGAGGAAACTCTCGGCGGCCTGGCTGTACTGCGAAGCGAGGCTTTCATAAAAGCTCGCCGAATCGGTTTCCAGTTTCCGAGACAGGGAAATGACCTCGGACGCCGTGTGTAACATCGCCGGTCCTTCAGCTTCGGACATTAAAACCACCTCTGGATAACAACTTTGCTTTCCGTGAAGAAGCGTACCGCCTCCCGTCCCTGGGTGTGCAGCACCCCGTAGAACGAGTCCTTCATGCCGCTGAACGGGAAAAAGGCCATCGGCGCCACGATGCCGATATTGATGCCCACATTGCCGCTGGTCACATTGTACTGGAACTGCCTGGCACTGGCACCGCTTGTCGTGAAAATGGAATTGCCATTTCCGAAGGAGCTGGCGTTGGCCATTTCGATAGCTTCATTCAGGTCTTTGGCGCGCATGATGGACATCACGGGCCCGAAAATTTCCTCGGAGCCGATTTTCATGTCCGGCGTAACATTCTCGAACACGGTCGGGCCGAGGAAACAGGTATCCGGATAGTCGCCTACGATTTTATAGTCTTTTCTACCATCGAGGAGTAATTTCGCGCCCTGCTCGATGCCGCTCTCGATATATTTAATGATATTAGCCTTTTTCCCTGGATCACGTACCGGACCCATCTGCACTGACTCGTCAAGGCCGTAGCCAATCTTTATATTGGCAATCTGGGCTATCACCTTATCCACGAAGCTTTTGTAGAAGGCATCGTCATCGCCAACGATGACCGCATTGGCCGCCGACAGGCACCTCTGGCCGGCGTTGCCGAAAAACGAGGTCATCATGGCGGCGATCGTCCTATCGACATCACAATCCGGCATAATCGCCATGAAGTTCTTGGCGCCGCACTGCGCGATGACCCTCTTGCCTGTATCACCGCATTTTTTGTAGATAACGTCCCTCCCGGTAGGGGTCGAGCCGACAAAGGTAATGCCGACGATATCCGGGTGTTCCAGCATGCTGGATACCACACTCCGGCCGCCGTGCACCATGTTCCAGACACCTGGCGGGAACCCGGCCTCTTCGACCAGTTCCGTGAGCCGGGTCTGGCTATTGGGGACTTCGCTGGAAGGTTTTACGATGACACAGTTGCCGGTGGCCACGGCGTACGGGGCCGACCAGAGGGGAATCATGAAGGGGAAGTTGAACGGCCCGATGATACCGAACACTCCCAGGGCAGTGGGAATTACCCATTCGTCGATGCCGTGGGCGATATCCTCCGAATAATATCCCTGCATTAAGGTGGGGATGCCGCAGGCTACCTCGACGTTTTCAATGCCGCGCCTGGTTTCGCCCCTGGATTCATCGATGGTCTTACCGTGCTCCTGGGTCTGAACCCGACTCAGATCCTCGAAATTCTCTTCCAGCAGCTCTTTTAACCGGAACAGATACCTCGACCTGGCCAGTGGTGTCGTCCGCCGCCAGTCCGGGAAGGCCGCCTTGGCGGCATTCACGGCATCATCCATTTCACCGGGTGTGGAGACGGGGACTTTGGCAATCGTCCGGCAGTTGGCGGGATTTACCACATCCACGATCTCACCTTTGGATTCCACCCATCCCCCGTCGATATAGTTCTTGAGGGTCTTTACCTCCTTGATCGGTTCTTCCAGAAGGGCCATATCAAATACTCCTCCCTGTATATTTTACCCGTGCCGGATGTCAACCATCCCGGACGGTCAATTCACGTCAGCTCGTTAGAGCTTTCATAAAAAAAGTGGCCTGGCGACCGTATGTAGCTTCTGGGACCGGGTGAAACTTGTATCGTTGGAACAACTATCGAGTGTTATCGGGTCGGAATCAATTCTATCTGGACTCAAAATACCTGCGAGTTCCTCTTTTATTGTCACCGTTCTTATGCTCTGGTCCTTTCAGTTGTTGAATCTCTCAATATAGTTTTTATCCCAAACTCCTCTACTAGTACATAATGGGTTAATGAGCGATTAAAAGACCAGCGGAAACCGAACGCGCTTGAGTAGCTAAAAATGTTTCGGGGTTTTCTTGGCTGGGCCTCGGAATGATTGTACCTTTAGCGGGAGTATTTGTCAAATTTCCTCACGCACGAGACGAATGCATTCCAGCTTGATTGCTTTAGAATCCCAGGTCGTATTCCGCCCACCTCTTTTCCACCAGTTCCACGGTTTCCGGCCGGGAATAGTGGCAGTTCGGTGGGAATCTTTGACCATCCCATTCATCCCGCGGGAGGTGTATCTCCCAGTCCGTGGTGGCATCGATCAGCAGCTTGTTAGCCAGGGCGGCCCCATACGTTACTTCATCCCGGTAGTCATAGGGCAGACTGACGTCGATAGGCGAGCCCATATACAACGGGTAAACGACCAAATCCCGGTTATAATCTACCTTGCGGTGCAGGGCGTGCAAGAGCTCCTGGGGTTTATGGATATCCACATCCTCTTCGACCACTATGATGATGTTAGAAGGATGACCGGCGAACTTGGAGCCCCACAGGGCGGCGGCAATCTGCCTGGCTTGCCCCTGATATGTCTTATGAATCTTGACCGCCGATATCGGCCCGGTAACCAGATCGAGAACCCCGGGGATTTCCTGGGCCTCCAGGAGGTTCCAGAAGACCACGGACATCATATTGGTGATCGAGAAACGTATCTCGGTATGGCCTTCCTTGGTGCCCACCAGAGAGCCGCGGTAAATAGGATCGTTGCGGTGGGTGATGCAGGTAACTTGCATCACCGGCCTCTTCCGCGCTTCCCCGTAGTATCCGGAACCTTCTCCGAAGGGGCCTTCTATATCGTAGGTATCCGGGTCAGGCGAGATGGATCCCTCCACAACTATCTCTGCGGAGGCGGGCACCTCGATATCCGATGTTTCGCACTTGACCAGTTCCACGGGTTGCTGCCGCAGCGCCCCCGCCAGGTCATACTCGGGTCCGATGACCGGGGCGCCGGAGACGGGTATCAAAGCGGGGTCCCAGCCATAGACAAAGGCTACCGGCATGGCCTCGCCCTTGGCCTGGAGCTTCTTATAGGTGATACCCCAGTCCTTCATCATCATCATGAGCACGCCAATTCTGTTCTTGCTCAGTATCGTAGCCCGGTAAACGCCGCAGTTGTTCTGCCCGGTATCGGGGTCCTTGGTAACCGTTGAATTGAACGTGTTGATATAGCGCCCGTTATCGAGCGGATGCCATTTGGGGACCGGTATCTGAAAAAGGTCGATATCATCTCCCTTGATGATATTCTCCTTGACCGGTCCCGTCTTGACCCGGACCGGCTCGACTGGGTTCTTCATCCTCTGCCTGATGGTATTTATAGTGTTTGAAGGAGGCGTATCTTTAGGCAGGCCAAGCATCATATTGACCCGGCGCTGCGATCCCAGGCCGTTGGTAAACAGCTTTTTTGAAAACGTACCTTCGTGCCCTTTGATATTCTCAAAAAGGAGGGCCGGGCCATCTACGGCATATACTTTTCGAACGATCTGAGATATCTCGTCATCCCAGTCCACCTTCGCCGTCACTCTTTTCAGCTCACCCTCTTTTTCCAAAAGGTCAATCCACGTCCTCAAGTCACGGTCTGGCATTGGTCCACCTCCTGATCATTCATTATGTAAAAATAACCCCAACAATAATTCTGACCAATTGTACCACCTTGCCCGATTCATCGGTAGGCCCGACCATCGTTGTTTTTCAATGTCCACCGAACCAGACTTCAACCTGTTAGCTCTCGGTCAGATCGGTTAGCTTGCCCTGGCCGAACGAGGAGAAGTCCAGGTCATAGAACTCCTTGCATACGGAGAAGTACCCGATGTGACTGCCCCCCATGACGATTTTCGCTATCGGCGCATCGCGGAAATATTTCTCGTAGTGGTTCTCACGGACGTAACCATAGGAGCCCATCAGCTCCATGCCCTTCAGTGGCAGGTCCGGCACCGTCCGGATGATGCAGGCGTGCACGGCGTGCTCGCTTCGTCATTCACGAAGCACTCCGGATACTAGAGCTTTTACCGCTGGGCGGTCTGGTCCAGCATGTCAGCCCTCTTTTTGAATAGATTTTATGTCATTCCGAGCTTATCGCTTCCTCAGGATAACACTCAAGACTTTTCCTTGTCCAGGGTTTCGGCCACGAGTTCGCTCAGGTCCCGGACGCAGAGGGACTCTTCCATCTCCCTCGCCTTGATCCCGTCCTCGAACATGGTCAGGCAGTACGGACAGGCCGTGGCTATCACGTCTACCTTCGCCTGAACCACTTCGTCGACGCGGCGGACATTGACCCGCTTGTCCGGCTCTTCCTCCATCCACATGTGACCACCGCCCCCGCCACAGCAGAAGCTGTTCCTGCCCCGGCGTTTAAGCTCCACCACCCCGGACCGATTAACCGCCTCCAAAATCGACCGCGGCTCCCGGTAAATTTCATTATATCGTCCCAGGTAGCAGGAATCGTGGTAGGCGATACGAGTCGTATGTAAAGAGCCGGGCGTCACGCGGCCATCCCGGATAAGGTCAGCGATGAACCGGGTATGGTGGACGACCTTATAGTCGCCGCCGAACTGGGGGTACTCGTTCTTGAACGTATTGAAGCAATGGGGACAGGCCGTAACGATCTTTTGGATATTATGTGATTTCAAAACCTCAATGTTGTTCTGGCAGATAGTCTGGAACAGGTACTCGTCACCGAGGCGGCGGGCCGGATCGCCACAGCAGCCCTCCTCTTCGCCGAGCACGGCGAATTTCACCCCGGCCGCCTGCAAGACACGCACGACAGCCCGGGCCACGCCCATATTGCGGTCTTCGAGAGCCGCGGCGCAGCCCACCCAGTAGAGGATCTCAAAGTCCTCTGTCTCCGAGACCACCGGTATTTCCATATCCTCGTACCAGGTCGTCCGGGTAGCGGCCGTCCCGCGGAAAGGATGTCCCCGGGCATTGAGACTCTTCAGCGTGTTCTGGACGTCCTCCGGGAAGCGGCTTTGCTCCATAGCCAGGTTACGTCGCATATCGACTATCTTATCAACATGCTCAATATATACCGGGCAGGCCTCCATGCAGGCCTGGCAGGTGGTGCAGTCCCAGATCGCCTCATCCGTGACCACCTCGGCGATCATGTCCGGGCGGTTCTCGGAAGGCTTTCGCAGCAGTGGCACCGGGTAAACGCCGTAGAGGTGCTCTTTGAGGTCCAGAATGACCTGCTTGGGATTGAGGGCTTTGCCGCTGAAATTGGCGGGACAGGCGTCCTGGCAGCGGCCGCAGCGGGTACAGGCGTCGAGGTCCATAAGCTGCTTCCAGGTAAAGTCCTCGATTTTCGAAGTGCCGAAAAGCTCGGTGGCCTCGAAATCCACCGGAGCCAGCGCCCCTTTGGGTCTCAAGGAGCGGTAGAAAATGTTCAGCGGTGAGATGAGGATATGCTGCAAACGCGATCGGTTAAGCCAGATGTACCCGAGAAGGATGGCCGCCGGCACGGTATGAATAAGGACACGGTGCCAGACCAGGATCTCATTTTTCGCCGCGACCAGGAACGTCGGGAAGACCGGCGATATCAGGTAACCCACCGGAGACCATGACGCCCAGTCGACTGGCAAGACGTCCCCGGCGGCAATGCGGTACCCCTTGACCATAAAACCGGTCAGCACCACCAGGCCAATCCAGACGAACACCAGACTGTCCTCCGGCTGATTGTCCAGGCGTGGTGGCCGGAGGATATAGCGGCGGACCACCGCCATAATCCCGCCGGCAATGAGCAGCACCCCACCGACCTCCGAAGCCCAGGAAGCGTAAAGGTACACGTGCTGCGGCGGATTGGTGATGCCGGATACGTAAGAAAACAACCTGATGATCTTCCCCAGGACAAGGACGGACGCGCCTCCGAAGATCAAGGTGTGCATTATGCCGGGGTACAGTTCATTACGGCGTATGATGCGGACGTTAGCGATGGCGATTGCCAGTGTCGTCAGGAGCCGCCGCCAACCGTCGCCGGAGCGGTCGTCCGGCTGTCCCAGCCTCCATAACCGGTAATGACGGAAAAAACCAAAGGCAAAAATAACCACTAGCGCCGGAACAAATACCAAGACACCGATTATCACCGGCAGGAAGATATCGTTAATGTAGACTTCCTGCCCCGTCCAAAAGACCTGGTCGGGAGACATCAGTAAAACACCTCGAAGTTCATTCACCCGCTCCCGGATAAAAGGTAGTCAGGTGGGCGATAAAGAATACCAATACAATCACGACGACGGCCAGGAGCGCCAGGGTGACCGCCCGGCCGTATCTGGCCTTGATACCAAGATCCAGGGCAGTGAGGCGTACTCCTTTAAGCACGGCGTAAGATATCGCCGCCAGTATCAACACCTCAATGATGATGGCCAGTATTCTAGATATTGTGTCCATTATCCTTGAACAAACCGCTCCAGCTTTGTGACTTGCAGGCGATGCATAGCTCGGATCGTGTCGTCCCGATCTTGTTTCGTATTTTTTCGACCATTTTCCGCGGGCCGACAGGCGCGCCGCACCCCGAGCACTTGATAACCTCGTCTTCGAGTAGTACCGACTCGCTGCCAATCTTATCCGGTTCCAGCCGTCGCTCCAGACTCAGAGCGCTCTCCGGGCATATTTCCATGCATTGACCGCAGGCCGTGCAATTCCCGTATTTAAATAGCAGTCGGAAAATACCGTCCTCACTACTCGTAATAGTCAGCGCACCGTCAGGGCACTCCCGGGCACAAAGTCCACAGCCCGTACACTTCTCTGTATCGACCGTCAGCCAGCCCAATGGCGACAGCTTTTGCAGCATCTCCCGGCGGTTAATCTCCCCACCTGGCTCCATCATTCCCCTTCCTCCGCAGGTTCGACCTTCTTTGCCTCTTCTACCGTTTCCTCAGCTTCCTGTCCGTTTTCCGCTGTCACTTTCTCACCCGGTGGCAGCAGTTCTAAGTTCTTGAGGCCAATGACAAAAATCAATATGAGGAAGGCGACTATTCCTAACGCAAGGATTATCTCCGCCGGTCTTAAAGCAAAAGAACCGGTGATTCCCCACACTCCCTGGATCTCTCCCGGGTAATAGTCCATCGGGTAGGCCGCCCCGAGAATCACTAAGTAGTACCTCTCGAAAAAGACGCCAATGACCACTGAAACCGCGGCGATAAACACACCCCGGATAGTCCCTCTCCATGCCGGTGTCAGCAACACCGCCAGCGGTACTATTATGCCCAATCCCACCTGGAGACCCCAGAAAATCCACGAATAAGGTCCGGCCAGCGTGTAGACCGCTGCGTCCCTTGCCGGTGAATAAACGTGCGTCAATTTGTCCAGTATTATCAGGACTAGAAGAGCAACGATGAGATATACCAGAAGGCGCCCCAAAGAAGCCAGCATACCTCTGTCCAGGCGGCGGCCGCTAAGCGAAAGGGCGAGTGTCGCGGCTACGATCAGCACGGCTACTCCGGAAGTAAGCGCGGCGGCCAGGAACTCCAGAGGCCTCATTGAGGAGTGCCAGGCCTCCCGGGCCGCCACGAAGCCCAGGATCGCTCCTGAACCCATAGGTACTACGGCCGCCCATACGGCCGCAATTATCCCGGCCACCTTGATGACCCGCTGTTTACTGGAGAATATTACTCCGAAGTAGACCAGGCTGATAACCAGATACCCTCCGTAAAGGATACCATTGACGGCGAACATCGATTGCATATTATTGAGGTAAAAGAACATGAAGAGGCGCCAGAACTTCTCCGGCCGGCCCAGGTCGATGGCGATGGTCAGCATGGCTCCGAAAATTAGGACGATAGCCAGGAAGACCGCTATGCGGGCAACAGGACGGTATTCCTCCTTTCCGAAGACATACGTCAGCGAAGAGAGAATCAGAGAGCCGGTACTGAGCCCTACCAGGTAAATCGCCATGACGATGGGCATACCCCAGGGGACGATGTTGTTGCTGCCGAATACCTGGTGGCCCTGAATATAGCTGACGATAAAGGCGACAAAACCGGCTAGTGCTAGTAAACCTAAAACCGCTACCAGCCAGCGGTAACCCCTGGTCCGGCCTTCCAGCGCCATGAAATCAGTCGTCAATACGAATTCCTCATTTCAGCAGATAAAACACCTTCGGACCGGTGCCCATTTCTTCCCGTAGCCTGATCCAATGCCGGGATGCCAGCAGCCGCGAGACCTGGCTTTCGGTTTCGTCCAAATCACCGAAAGCTATGGCATGTGCCGGGCAGGCCTCAGCGCAGGCAGGCACTACCTCGTACCCGACTATTTTCCCCTCTCTAACCGCCTGGTCGATACGGTGGAAGCAGAAGGTGCACTTCTCAACCACACCGTGGACGCGGTGCGGGAACGGCCAGGCACCCCGGTCTTTGCGGTCGGGAGGCAGGTCGGGGCGGTCATATTCCTCTTCGGCAGGGTCTTTATAGTTGAAATTCCTGACGCCGTAGGGGCAGGCTATCATGCAGTACTTGCAGCCGATACAGCGCCGGAAGTCCTGGACGACGATGCCGTCTTCACGACGGTAGGTCGCCCTGGCTGGGCAGACCTGCACGCAGGGCGGGTCATCACAATGCATGCACGGCATCGGAATAAGATTGATATTGACGTTCGGGTATTCCCCATTGCTGACGGCGATGACCTTTTGCCAGAAAGGCGCTGTGCGTTCGACATGCTCCTTCGGCGAGCCGTGGGGTACGTTGTTCTCCGCCTTGCAGGCTACGGAGCACGACTGGCATCCAACGCATTTGTCCAGGTCTATGACCATTCCCCATCTCGCCATAATTTACCTCAAGCCTTGTAAACCCTGACCCTGGTATTAAAAAAGGCCGCCTGCCCGCTGATGCGGTCGAAGTCCACACCAGTAATTTCGTTGGGATTAACTCCGATGCCGTTCGACCAGCGGCCAGCAGCATAGTGCCCCTGGCCCCGGGCGATACTCACTACCCCGGGGCGAATGCCCTCGAAGACCCTGGCCTCCAGTTTAACCCGTCCGAAGGGCGATTCCACCCAGACCTCGTCGTGGTCCCGAATCCCCATTTCGTCGGCCGTGCGGCTGTTCATCTCGGCGAAGTTGGTCCAGCCAGCCCCGTGCATCACCAGATACATCTCCTGGGCCCAGGGATAGTTCTGGCTCCCGTTCTCGACATCCAGTAATGGCTGATAGCTCGACAGGAGCAGAGGGTAATCCCCGGCATCGCCGAGTAAGCCGGGTTCTTCGTAATGCGGCAGCAAGGCCAACCCATCCGTCGCCTGTCCCAGCTCCTTGAGAGTTGCCTCCAGGTTCCCCGAGCGAAACTCAAACTTCCCCGAAGGCGTCTGAAATATCTCGTCGTATTTCCGATAGCGGTAGGCCGGACCGACCCAAACGCCCTCTTCCAGGAGCTTCTCCCACCGCATAAGGCTTTCGGTGCGGTATCTAAGAAAGCCGAAAGCGCTGTCCCCGATACCTTCGAAGGACTCCGCCACCGTGCCACCGATCATCCGGACCAGCCCAAAGATAATATCACCGACGGCCATGGTATCATGGAGGGGCCTTACGACCGGCTGCTTGATCCGCACCTCGGCGAAACCCGAGCCAGGCGGCGAGTGGTCGTAGGCCCAGGCCTCCAGGAAGGTCGGCGCCGGCAGCAGCAGGTCGGCGTACTCCGCCATCTCGGACATATCAGGAGAGATGTGAACATAGTAGGGTATCTTCTCGAGCGCATTGCGCCAGCGCGCCGTCCCGGGGGCTTCCATGACGAAATTCGTGTTAATGCCTATGGCCAACTCAATCGGGTATGGCTGGCCTTCGATAATGGCGCCGGCTACCCGGTTGGTGACCATCTGCGCCGCCGGATACAAAGCCGTTCCTCGCCCGTCCAGCGGCGGCCTGGCTTTGCCCTGCCGGGTAACATCGTCTTCGATGACCGCAGCCATGGAGCGGTAAGGCGGTTCTTCCTGGTAGATGACCCCGCCAGGCACGTCAATGCTGCCCACCAGGGCGTTGAGACAGAATATGGCATAGCTGGTATAAGAGCCGCCGGGCCAGCTGGTGGCCCCCCTTCCTCGCCAGGCGATAGCCGGCTTCGTTAAAGCGAACTCCCGGGCGATCTGGCGTATCGCCCCGGCGGGGATACCGGTGATTTCCGCTGCCATTTCCGGACTGTATTGACGTGCCACCTCCCGGTATGCCTCGAAGCCGTCCGCCCGGTCCCGGATAAAACTAGCGTCGTAGAGACCTTCCTCGATAATCACATTGGCGATTGCCATGGCCAGAGCGCCATCGGTACCGGGTTTTATCAGCAGCCATTCGTCGGCCCGGGCGGCAGTCATCGAATAGCGTGGATCAATGACAACGACCTTGGCCCGGTTAGGCCTTTCCCGCCGTATCTTGCCCCACATCCTCAAGCTTCGGGCCAGCGGCTTGT
Source organism: Dehalococcoidales bacterium (assembly GCA_034414775.1). GTDB lineage: Bacteria > Chloroflexota > Dehalococcoidia > Dehalococcoidales > RBG-16-60-22 > DAOULX01. The sequence continues at coordinate 38,404 of DAOULX010000038.1, read as the reverse complement.
AGGATTCCAGAATGCTGGCCCCGAAAGTCAGGATGTAATTGGTCCTCTCAAGGTCGTAAGCACTCTGAGTATAGTGTCCGTCCGCCAGCCATTCCCCGGCCTTGTCTGCCTCGTTATCAAGGCCGTCCGAACGGACAAGGTTGGGCGTCCCGTAAGCCTCAACGAAGCGGCCGATGATGTCCTCGTCACTAACGGAGTTTAATCCCGTCAAAAGCAGCAACCGTTGCGGTGCACCCATTTCCCGGAGAAGCCTGAGGCGCCCCCCAACCTCATGCAGCGCATCATCCCAGGAAATCTCAACCCAACCGGGATCGATCCCCCTGCCTTTAATAGCCTTGGTCCTCAGCATGGGAGAGGTGATACGAGCTTGGTTGTAAAGGACCTGTAATCCGATTTGGGCACGGGGGCAATTTTCCCCTTCGGAGACCCGGGACAGGGGATTACCGGTTATTTTGACTGCTCGCTCGTTGACGACACGCACTCTGGTGGCACAGCGCGTACTGCAGTTCAAACAGGAGGTGGGTACCCACTTTTCGGTGACGACGCCTTCGCCTTCCGGAACAAACGAAGCCGGGTCGGCAGACCCGAAAACTCGTTGCCCCAGGAGCCGACCGATGGCTACCGCCGCCAATACCAGTCCCGATATCTTGATGAAGGCCCTCCGGCTGATGCCGGAACGGCGGTCCGTAGCCCTGTCCGGAGTGTCCGGCTGGTTGCTTTCCATGACGACTGCTGGTTGGGTTCAGCACCCGACTGGCGGGTAGCGGCCGAGTGACGCAAAGCACGAAGAAGACGTTTCCCAGTATCTGGCGACACGACCTAACATATCATAGTGTATCTACCGTGCATAAAGCAAGCTGGTAGCTAAATCATTTCGATGAATTCTGCGCCAAGTCAGCCAATCTTCAAAGGTTGTTACCAGGTATACGTTGAATATATAATAATCTGAAAGGATAGCATCGTGAATCAGTACCAGCATACCCAGCCAGGCTACCTTGTCATCGTTATTATTCTGGCCATGCTTATTCTCATCGGGGTCATAATAGTCCTCGGTGGCTTTAGCTGGATTGCCCTCGCCGTTATCATCATCGTCGTCCTGGTGCTATTAGAGTTCTCCAGTTTGACGGTCACCATCACCGAAGACATGGTGGAGGCACGGTTCGGCCCCGGTCCTATACGTAAACGCATCCGCTTGAGCTATATCGAGTCCAGCCGCACCGTCAGGAACCACTGGTACTACGGCTGGGGCATACGTCTGACGCCTCATGGTGTGCTGTATAATGTTTCCGGTTTCGACGCCGTCGAGATAAAGCTCAGATCGGGTAAAGCTATCAGGATTGGCACGGATGTCCCGCAAGAACTCAACGATGCTATTACGCGGGCTATCAGCTAGCCGTTAGATTGACACCGTCCGCCGAGAGGCAGGTAACATTCCAGCCTAGTTGCAACGGTATTCCAGGCGCTGCTGCCGTATATAGGCCAGCCGACGGTCCACTTCTCCACTCTGTAAGCCCCTGTCGCCCTCAGCTTCCCGACTGACCCCAAAAGCTTCTAGCTGGTTCAAGTCTTCGATACATAAGCGCCTGCCTTTATGTACCAATTTCTGCATCCTAGCGTTTATTTCTTCCTGTTCCTGGAGAAAGACCCTAAGGTTTGACCGAAATTCGCGGAGGCTGGCGACGAGACGCCGGCCCATGTCATCGTATCTGGCCTTGAAAATACCGAGCATCACGTCCAGCGTACCGTCGTCCGCGCTATGCCCGCGCGGTTCCGCTAGCCGTCGTCGTAGATAGTCCGCTAGCTGTTTGTGGTCGTCAAGGAATTTCTCCACCTGTACCCGAATCTGTATTCGTTCGTTTTCGATGGCCACGCGTTTCCGGGCGGAGTTGACCAGTGCCTTTTCCAACAACCTGTCCAGGTCTGCCTTGTTTGACAAGCCGTTCTTGGCCATAATCTGGCACAGGTCAGCCTTTAGTCGTTCCCTCTTTTCATTAAGAATATCGAGGCCCCCCTGGGAAGCTGTCGTTGCCTGGTGGGCTTTTTTCACCAGGTCTTCTACCATAGCGATGCGGTTTTTGTAAGATATGATTATTTGTGAAACATTCGCCATTTTCTTTCCTTTTCGAGATGTGAGGTAATACCTTCTTTCGGTATTCCGGTGATCAGGCCCGACCGATACCTTCACATTTCAAAAAAATCTCGATACCAGCCAGGACGTCCAGGGCCTCGACGGTCAGGATTTCCAGACCGACGAGGGAAACCCTGACCCACACATCAAGCGCGAAGCCCATGTCCGGAACACGGTCAATATTCTTCGCTAATCCTGATGTCGGCACTCCCATCATCGTCACCTCTTCCATTTTGAATATTTTAACTCTAAGGCGCCTTCCTGGGAACGATCTCGCGCTCTTCGAGGAAGAGCCTGAAATCCGCCCGTTTGATCCGGTAGTGACCGCTGGGTAGCCTGATGGCCCGCAGTTGCCCGTTTTCAATCCATCTTCTCACGGTGGTCTGGCTTACCATGCAGTCACTGGCAATATCCTTTATCTTGATCCGTTCCTGTTCGGATTTATCGGATGCTTTGCCGCGGGCTTTCAGTTTGTCCATCGCTTACACTTGGTCCTTTTCGGGTAGTTCTGGTATTCTTGGGCTTCTGGGTATTCGTTGGTTTTTCCCGGCTTGTACCAATCTTAGGTTATGGGGCTAACGGAAACGTTACAAATGTATCCGGAAAAGTCACGATAATATCACATTGACACCCAAAATGTGCCTGAAGTATCACGGACTAGCCGGCGTTTAATCTGTACTGATAGCCCCGCCGCGCTCTGTATGAGCTCTTGCTTCATAGAAAGACTCGACTACACCTAAATGGTAGATAGAGACACCCCTGTCAAAGAATCTCGGTTCGTCCGTGACTGGACCCGCGGCCCTATTATCAGCAATCTCCTGCTCCTCCCGTTGCCATAATTCCCAACGTGATATTTGTCATATACTTGCCTACGAATTACACTATATAAATATATATTGGGAGTGATGTTATGTTGAGGTGCATTGCTAAGTGAGAAAAATTAAATCATCGGAGATAACCCCGGAAAAGGTGTTCCTGTCCCGCCGCAAATTCATTGCCAGATTGGGGACACTGGCGGCGGGGGCCGTTTTATCATCTTGCGCCCCGAGCGGGACCACCACACAGTCCAGCCCAACAACCACACCAACAGGCACCCCGCCCAGTACCACGACCGCCCCGGCTTCCGGAGAGGTCCTGACTCCATATGATAGTGTAATTCAATATAATAACTTCTATGAATTCAGTTTGAGCAAAACGGAGGTTGCTGTCATCTCCCGGGACTTTCAGCCAACCCCCTGGACGGTTACTATCGGCGGGCTTGTTAATAAGCCGCAGACCTTTGCCTTCGAGGACCTGGATCGTCAGTTCCCCTCTGAAGAACGCGTTTACCGCATGCGGTGTGTGGAGGCCTGGTCGATGGTAATACCCTGGCTCGGATTTCCCCTGGCCAACCTCCTTAAGGCGGTGGAGCCGCTTTCCAGCGCCAAGTTCGTGCGTTTAGAGACGCTCTATGACCCGGAGCAGATGCCGGGACAAAATTTTCGCGTGCTTGATTGGCCTTACGTTGAAGGACTACGCCTCGACGAGGCCATGCACAACTTAACGATTATGTCAACCGGGCTTTACAGCAAGCCGCTACTACCTCAGAACGGCGCCCCCCTCCGCCTCGTCGTCCCCTGGAAATACGGCTTCAAGAGCATCAAGTCCATCGTAAAAATCGACCTAGTCGAGGAGATGCCGGCAACGAGCTGGGCCAAGGCCTCCCCGGGTGAATACGGCTTCTTTGCCAACGTTAATCCCGATGTATCCCACCCCCGCTGGTCTCAGTCCAGCGAGCGGCGTATCGGCGAGGGACGCATCCCCACCGTGATCTTCAACGGCTACGGCGATGAAGTAGCCGGCCTGTATGAGGGAATGAACCTGAGGACGAATTTCTGATGAAATGGCTGCGGCGGCACGGGGCATTCGTTATCATTAATGTCCTGGCCGCGCTGCCGCTGCTACTGATTGCCATCGACGCCTGGCTCGGTCAACTGTCGGCCGATCCGGTAACGGAAGTACAGGACCGCACCGGCTTCTATGCTATTATCCTGTTGATCGTTTCCGTGGCGAGCACACCTCTCTACTGGCTATTGGGATTCTCCTGGCTCAGGCAGCTAAGACGCCTCACCGGGCTCTATGCCTTCGGCTACGTAGCTTTGCACATTATCAATCTGGTCTGGCTGGACTATGAGTTCAACCTGGCGTTCCTCCGGGAGGACATCCTGGTCAAACGCTACATCATCGCCGGACTGGCGGCTTTCGTTTTGTTGGTACCGCTGGTCTTTACCTCCACGACCGGCTGGCAAAAACGCCTGGGCCGGGGCTGGCGTCGTTTGCACTACCTCGTCTACCCTGCGGCGCTCTTTGCCGCCATCCATTTCATCTGGCAGACCAGAGTGGACCTCCGCCTGCCGCTGGCCTTCACTGCCGTTATCGCGGTGCTACTAATTGTCCGGCTGCCCTACATCAGGAATCTCATCGACAGGCGGGGAAGACGCCGCATAGAGTCCGGCTAGTCGAAGCCATGGAAGCTGACGACCTGCTCCATCGGCTCCCGCGCCCGCCACTCTTTGTTTACAGGGTTTTCCCAGTCCGGATAACCGATAGAGATACCCAGAGCAATCAACTTGTCTTTGGGTATCGTCATTCCAGACTCAGAAAGTCAAATCAACGCCGTCCCTATTACCTTCCGCCTATTGACATCCAATATCGGAAGACTTACCATGAAAATGCCGATATATGAAATTTATCAATCGACGTCAGCCTAATGATGTCCTGTTCCTGCAGCCGGTACGCTACGCCGGTGAGCGGATGCGGCGCGGCAAGGTGAGGATGCTCTACGCCGATACCTCCGGTAAAGTCTATGCCTCCATTATGAGCCGTTCGGTCTACGACATGGCTGCGGACAACGCCGCCAGAATGAAACGCAGCCATAGAGCCTTCGCTACCGTCGGATTGGAGACAATACCGGGTCGTTTCATCCCGGCCGCCGTCGAAATAGACAAGAACGAAGCCTGTGCAATGCAGCTCATCCTGGACCACGCTATAAGAAGCGGCAAAGTACCGGACATCCTGAAGAAACACATCAAACCGATCATCCAACGCAGCGAAGGCACCCGTGAAGCGGTTATATCGGAAAATAGAAAGCGTCGAACCTCTACCCAGCCCAAAGTTACCACCAAGGTACTTAACCGGCTACCCTATTACCCCGAACATGACATCGAGGTCTCGATGCCCATTTACAAGGCCGAGTACAGCTACCCCCTCATTCTCCTCAAGCACCTGGCCCCCGATGAGCAGACTCCACCGGATACGCAGAGACTCCTGGTCCTGGACAGTGACGGTGACCTGGCCGTCATCAAGGTACCCACCCGCCTCGTCCGCCGCATCGAGATAGAACTCGCTGAGCGTAGCGGTATCAATCGCCAGCTTACCACCGTCCTCATCCTGGACGGCGATGAAGGCCCAGACCTGGCACTGATGCCGTTAAGCCGCCTCCAGAAACGCGGCCTGGACGCCATAACCAGGTACTTCGAAGCCACGGGCAACAAGGAACAGGGCGTTTCGCTGGCCGTGAAAAAGGTGATCGATTTAGCCCGGGAGAGGGTCGCTCCTTCCAGTCACTAGAAGCCTCAGCATTCCTGGGTTAAAAGCTAATCCCTCGAAGGCTTCCCGTCGCGTTCTCCAGGTTCCCTGATCTCTCCCTCAACACCGCCGAAGAGAGTCTCTCCGTCCGGGATAAGGGCTTCGGAGCTTCGGACCGGCTCACGAAGCTTTTCCTTATGCCGGCCTCCGGGCACGCCCGGCGCGGCCATCCAGGCATAGAGGCGCGGCAACGGCGTCTTCTCCATGAGCAACACAAGAATTGAAGTTGCCACGATGCTGAAAAGGACAACGCCATAGGTGATATTCTGGATGGTCTCCCCGCCGACCACCCCCATCTGAAGCGGGATACTGGCCAGAACCACCGCCGCCAGTCCCTTGGGGACCATGACGGATATCACGGATACGTCTCTGGGGGCCAATCGCTGGCGGATTGAAAGCCTGACAGAAGGTATCCTCAGGACAAAAGCCACCGCCGTTAGCACCGCCGCGATGATGATAAGCTGGCTGCTGATAAGTTGCAGCGAAATACCGAGGTAGATGAAGAAGAATGTCTTTAGCAAGAAAGCCACCTCGCTGAAGAAGATTTTTTCTGTGGCGTTGAGGCCGACCGGCTCCCTTTCGGTCTTGAAGATGGGAATCCGTATCGTCTCGATGTTCCCGATTGTCACCCCGAAGGCCAGCGCCGCAATGGCGCCGCTGAAGTCCAGAGTCTCCACAAGGCCGTAGATTACAAAGACGAAAGCCGGTGTGGTGAACATGGCGTTCTTGATGGGACGTACCTTGTTGAGCAGGATAGACCAGATAAGCGCCCCCACGATGCCGAATAGCAACGCCCCCAGGAACGACGCTATCAGGTTGCTCGATACCGTGGCGAACGAGAACTGTCCAGCAACGTAGGCCTGTACCAAGGACACGGTGACGACAATGCTGAGGACATCGTTGACCGAAGATTCCACGGAAAGCAGGGTCTGGGTTTCCTCTTTTACCCTGAGCTGCCGCACCAGCGGTATAACCACCGCCTCTGATGTGGAGCCCACGATGGCGCCCAGGATGAAGGCCGGCAGGACCTCCAGGCCGGCCAGCCAGATAGCTAATCCAGCCACCACGGCCATGGTCGAGAAGAAGCACAGCGGCGCCAGTACGATGGCCCCGCCGATGGCGGACTTCAGCATGCTCAGCTTCAGGGCGGTGCCGCCTTCGAAAAGGATGATGATGAGCGTGACCGTAGTAAAGACCGGCCCCACCTCTCCGAACAGCTCCGGTGAGGTCATGCCGAGCACAGGGCCGACGGCCACCCCGATAGCTATGAGCAGGATTACATCGGGAATCCTGGTCCGGCTGAATATACTGGTAAACAGGTGAGCCAGGAATACCAGTATACCGACGAAAGCTATGACCTGGGCGACGCTTTCCACTTTCAAGATTATGGCACCGGCCAGGTCAAACTGCAAGTGAGTAATTAGTAAGTGCAGCCGGTTTGATGATGCCGGTTGAGATGGAATATAATAGACCAATCGCAATACCGTGTCATTCCGAGGCAACGAAGCGACCTAAGAATGCCGGAATGGGGCGGCATCCTCTCCATCCTGAGATCCTTCGCTTCGCTCAGGATGACAAAAAAGTTAACTACTTATACAGCCATTTCCTAAAAACACGCTGGCTGAGTAACGGCATCACCAGCCACGCCAATATCACCACGAGTAATACTGCTATCAGCGCACTCTCCAGGAAATAACTAAGTCCCCCGAGTAGCCATTGTATCAGGCTGACGATAATTAGAGACAGTACGTAAACCGCCATGAAGGTAACCGTAGCCATCTCCCAGCGCGGTGGGATTAGCTCCGGGAATTCCGACAAAGAAACCCACGTTTCCAGGCCGGTCGATTCCTGGCGGCTCCGGGTAGAGAAAGCGTCAGCCTCGCGGGACAGTTTCTGACGGATGTATGAGGTTTCCCATCGGTGCACGGATTTCTCATCGGCGAAACGGAGGACGACGTGGAATAGGCCGACTTGACCTGGCTCCGGTATCAACATTGTCGCGCCGATGTTGCCCGGCGCCTGTGTCGCCGCCGCCAACAGCCGTCTCACCCACTCATCATAGTCCTGCTCGTTTCCCGGTTGGACCCGACGGCTGACCACCACGGTCACCGATTTTCCCTTGGTGACAATCCTGTCTTCTTCCACGGGTTCGCCTCCTGCGATACAGGACATCTCCTAGAATCTTTACAGCTTTGGTGGTAGAATGAATCGATGGCGGAAGACGTAAAAAGCCAACCCGTGAGAGTCCGTTTCGCCCCCAGCCCCACCGGCCGTCCCCATGTCGGCGGCATACGCACGGCCATGTTCAACTGGCTGCTGGCGAGGCACACCGGCGGCCGGTTCATATTGCGCATTGAGGACACCGACGTCACTCGCAAGGTCGAAGGCGCCGTGGAGTACATCATCGAAGGGCTGCGCTGGCTCGGCCTGGACTGGGATGAGGGGCCGGACGTGGGGGGCGATTACGGGCCGTATTATCAGTCGGAGCGGCTGAAACTCTACCAGGAGGCCGCCGCCCGCCTGGTGGTGCAGGGCGACGCTTATTACTGCTACTGCTCACCCGAACGTCTGGAGGCGATACGCCAGGAGCAGGTCGCCCGCAAGCAGCAACTGGGCTACGACCGCTGCTGCCGGGACCTGACTCTGGAGGAACGGACACAACGGGAAACCGGTGATATCGCGCCGGTGGTGCGTTTCAAAGTACCGCTGGAAGGCCAGACGCGGTTCAATGACCTGGTCTACGGGGATGTCGTCTTTGAGAACGAGACCATCGACGATTTCGTTATGCTGAAATCGGACGGCTACCCTACCTATCACCTGGCCAATGTCGTCGACGACTATGCTATGAAAATCAGCCATGTCATCCGCGGCGAGGAGTGGATATCGAGCACGCCGCGCCACCTCCTTATCTATCAGGCCTTAGGCTACGAGTCGCCCCGATACGTCCACCACCCGCTCATCATCGGGCCGGACCGCGCCAAGCTGAGCAAACGCCACGGCGACGTTTCCATACTGGAGTTCCGCGAGAGCGGCTACCTGCCGGAGACCATGTTCAACTTCATCGCCCTGATCGGCTGGTCACTCGATGATAAAACGGAGCTGATGACGCGGCAGGAGCTCATCGACAGCTTTTCTCTGGAGCGTATGGGGAAGACGCAGGCGGTCTTCAACCGCGACAAGCTCGAATGGATGAACGGCGTCTATATTAGAGAACTCAGCCCGGAAAGCCTGACCGCGAGGCTGCTTCCGTTCCTCGAGAAGGGGCTGCCGCCGCAGGTGTCGCACCCCATCTCTCGGGAATATGTCGTCCGAATCGCGCCGCTGATACAGGAGCGGATAAATACTCTGGCGCAGGCGGCCATCTATGCCGATTTCTTTTTTATAGATACGCCGGAATATGAAGCTTCGATGTTGATTGGCAAGAAGATGACCGCCGAAACATCACTGGAGGCATTACGGGCTGCTGAAAAAAAACTATCCTCACTTAAGGACTTCAGTCACGGTCGGCTGGAAGATACCCTCCGGCTTCTTGCCGAGTCTTTAGGGCTTAAGACGGGGCAGTTGTTCGGTCTGCTTCGAGTGGCTACCACCGGTCGTAATGCCACTCCTCCACTCTTTGATACGATGGAAGTGCTTGGTGCCGAAAGATGTTTGAAGAGGATCAGGATCGCAATGGCGAAACTGGGTGCAAGCCAAGTTTTGTAAAATACAAAATGAGATAATCAGGAGACCATATGACCACTGACAATTCTGTACCCGCACGCGATTTTATCCGGGACATTATCCATCAAGACCTCCAGACGAATAAGTATGGTGGCCGGGTGCATACCCGGTTTCCACCGGAGCCCAACGGCTATCTGCATATCGGACATGCCAAAGCCATCTGGATCAATTTTAGCATCGCTAAAGAGTTCGGTGGTCTCTGCAACCTACGGTTCGATGATACCGACCCCACCAAGGAAGAGCAGAAGTACATCGACGCTATCATCCACGACATACGCTGGTTGGGATACGACTGGGGAGACCGCCTGTACTTCGCCTCGGACTACTTCGAGCAGATGTACGAGTATGCTATACAGCTTATCCAGGCCGGCAAAGCATACATCGATGAGCTTAGCGCAGAGGAAGTCAGGAGCTATCGCGGTACCCTGACCGAGCCGGGCAGGCTGAGCCCCTATAGAGACCGGCCGATAGAGGAAAGCCTCGATTTATTCAAACGCATGCGGGCCGGGGAATTCCCGGATGGCTCACGTGTGCTCAGGGCGAAGATTGACATGGCCTCTCACAACCTGAATATGCGTGATCCGGTCATGTATCGCATCCTGCACGCTACGCACCCCCGCACGGGTGATAAATGGTGTATCTATCCCATGTACGACTGGGCCCATGGTCTTGAGGACTCCATTGAAGGAATTACTCATTCCCTCTGCTCGATAGAGTTCGAAGACCACCGCCCGTTGTACGACTGGTTCCTCATCGAGCTGGGTGTCTACCGGCCCCAGCAGATAGAGTTCGCCAGGCTCAACCTGACCTATACTGTTATGAGCAAGCGCATATTACGGCCGCTGGTGGAAACGGAGCGAGTGAGCGGCTGGGACGACCCGCGCCTGCCGACCCTCTCAGGACTGCGTCGGCGCGGCTACACGCCGGAGGCAATCCGGACCTTCTGTCAGCGAAATGGAGTAGCCAAGACCAACAGCACTGTCGATGTTGCGTTTTTGGAGCATTGCCTCCGGGAGGACTTAAACCAGCGGGCACAACGCGTCATGGGGGTACTGCGTCCGCTGCGCCTGGTAATTGACAACTATCCGGAAGACCAGGTAGAAGAATTCAACGCGCTGAATAACCCCGAGGACCCTGCCGCCGGGACGCGAAAAGTGCCTTTTTCACGCGTTCTGTATATTGAGCAGGAGGATTTTCGTGAGGAAGCCCCCGAGAAGTATTTCCGTCTGACACCGGGCCGAGAGGTCAGGCTGAGGTATGCATATTTTATTACCTGCGTGGGTGCTGTAAAAGATAAACAGACGGGAGAGGTGGTTGAGGTACATTGCACTTATGACCCGGCTACGCGTGGAGGTGATGCCCCTGATGGACGCAAGGTCAAATCGACGCTGCATTGGGTTTCGGCCGAGCATGCGCTCGAATCTGAGGTGCGTTTGTACGACCACCTGTTCAATAAAGAAGAGCCTACGGACGTGGAAGACGGAAAAGATTTTCGGGACTATTTGAATCCGGATTCTCTTGAGATATTGACATCGTGTCGAGTTGAGCCCAGTCTAGCCGGCGCCTCGCCCGGAGATCTGCTTCAGTTCGAAAGGCTGGGCTATTTTTGTGTTGACCCCGATTCGTCTTCCGGAAAACTGATATTTAATCGGGCGGTTTCGTTACGGGATACCTGGTCCAAGATACAGAAGCAACAGAAATAGCACCTTTCGCTGGCAAGTTTTAAAATGGACGAGCAGCCCAAAGGGACTACCCTCTCTGGTTACCGTATTCTTGACATGACCGACGCCAGGGGCGCCTTTTGTGTCAAGCTCCTGGCACAGATGGGCGCAGAGGTCACCAGGATAGATATCACCACGGAAAAGGGAAGAGTAAATTTACGGCGCCTGGCCGCGACTGCCGACATCGTGATAGAGAGTTACCCGCCCGGCTACCTGGAATCGCTGGGCCTTGGATATGACCGGCTTGCCGGGAAGAACCCTGGTCTTATCATGGCATCCATAACTGATTTCGGCCAGGACGGGCCATATCGCGATTACAAATCGTGCGACCTGGTGGCGGGGGCGCTGGGGGGCTGGCTTTCGGTGACCGGCTTGCCGGATGCCCCTCTGAAACTCTACGGCGAACAGGCCTACCGGACGGCTTCTCTTTTCGCGGCCAATGGTATTTTGCTGGCGCTCTGGCGGCGGCACGACACGGGACGGGGCCAGCATATTGATATCTCCATCATGGAGTGTGTGGCAGCCACGCTCGACCATGTGTTGGTGCGGTATTTTTATGAGGGAGTAGTATCGGAAAGACGGGGTGACTGGCACTGGAACGACGCCTTCGCTGTTTTTCCCTGTAAAGATGGCCACGTGCTCCTTTCGGTCTTCCGGGAATGGGAGACCCTTATCGAGTGGCTGGACTCCGAGGGTATGGCGGGGGACCTTAAAGATACAAAGTGGAAGGACCGGGAAATCAGGACTGCCGGTATCGATCACATCGTCGCGGTGCTGACGAGATGGACGCAAACACATACCGCCGAAGAGCTTGTTGAGAAAGGGCAGCTGATGCGTTTCCCCTGGGCTAAAATCCTTTCTGCTCCCGAGCTCATGGGAAGCCCTCAACTGGCGGCCCGTAGTTTCTTTCACGAAGTGGAGCTTGCCGACGGCCGGAAACAGGCCGCGCCGGGGCCGGTGATCAGGGAATTATAATGTCAAAGAAAAGCGAAACTTCGCTCCTCAAGGCCTGGCTCACCGTCCTGGTGGCGTTGATAGATGACGTCGTGGTGCTGGCGCTGGTGATCCTGGGCCTGTGGTACTTCAACGTGGAAATCACCTGGTGGATCATTCTTATAATCGTTCTGGGAATGGGGGGATTTATCTTTATCATGCACCGGGCGGTGGTCCCGGCGGTTCGTCGCCGTAAAGTCACCGGCCGGGAGGGCATGATCGGGGTGACCGGTCAGGTGACGCGCTGTCTGGAACCGAAAGGCATGGTCAGGATCGAAGGGGAGTACTGGCGGGCGGTATCCATTGAAGGTAGAATTGAAAGTGGGGAGGATATCGAGGTCATCAGGGTAATCGGACTGGAAGTGGAGGTCAGAAAAAAGACAGCGTGAGTAATTATGAACCAGGATATCTAACTAAATACCAGTCGGGGGAGCTTGAAGAGCGTGTCTGTAGATTGGAGGCCAGGCTCACCGCCTGCGATATCTGCCCGCGGGAGTGCGGTGCGAACAGGGCTCAAGGCAAGGTCGGCCACTGCAATACCACCTGGCGGCCGGCGGTCGCCTCAGTAGGCGCCCACCACGGCGAAGAACCGGTCCTGTCCGGCACCCGTGGCTCCGGGACGATATTCTTCGGCAATTGCAATCTCAGGTGTGTTTACTGCCAGAACTACCAGATAAGCCAGGACCCGGAAGCGCAGAAATCCAACGAGGTTGAGCCCGGCACCCTGGCCAGGCTGATGCTCTATCTTCAGGATGAGCTCGGTTGCCATAACATCAACCTAGTCACGCCGTCGCACGTGGTACCCCAGATAATGCGCGGTCTGCTGGAAGCGGTGCCCAAGGGATTGCGGCTGCCTCTCGTATACAACACCAGCAGCTATGATTCGCTGGCTACTCTGCACGAATTGGACGGTATCGTAGATATCTACCTGGCCGATTTGAGGTATGCCTCCGATAGGCTGGCGCGAAAGTATTCCCGGGTGCGTCATTATGTGGAAAGTTCCCGGGCGGCTATCAAGGAGATGTACCGGCAGGTCGGCGACCTTAAACTCGACGAAGCGGGGGTCGCTAGGAAGGGATTAATCATACGTCACCTGGTGCTCCCGGATCACATTGCCGGCAGCGAGGACTCGCTTACCTGGCTGGCCGAGGAGGTATCCCCCAGCGTCGCCGTGAGTGTCATGTCTCAATATCACCCGGCGCACCGTGCCTTTAAATATGAAGAGCTTAACCGCGGGATTACACCGAGGGAGTACCGGAGGGTGACGGAGCTGATGGCAAGGTTGGGCATGGAAAACGGATGGCACCAGGGCATGGCCTCACCGGAAAGTTACCTGCCGGATTTTTCGGAGGATGAACCGTTCTCCCGGAAGCGGCGAAAAAGATGAGGAATTACCTCTTGCGCTTGGTAAAGCCGAAACGTATCTTTTTCCCGTTCAGCTTGTCTTTTTTATTGACGTTCTCGATGAAGGTCTCGAGGTCTTTGTCCGGTTTGGTGGGTTTATCGGCCATTGCGGTATCCTTGTAAATCAATGAATATTCAATTATACATTATAGCATATACGCGAGTACTGAACCAGCTATCTGAGGTCGCAACGTAATGACGGAAATGGAAGGCCTGGTTCGCTTGACGTTGGGGCAGGTCCGGCCGGCGTCGGAGATGATGGCCAAGGCTTTTGAGGAATATCCCCTAACAGTCTATTTCCACCCGGATGGGCACACCCACCGGGAGAAGATAGCCCGCGGCTTCCGGTCAATGCTGCGTTTCGGCGTGCTTTACGGGGAGGTTTACGCTACCTCGCCCAATTTCGAGGGGGCTGCCATGTGGCTCCATTCGCAGAGCTTGCACCGGACGTTCTGGCGCAACTTGAGGTGCGGCAACTTCTCCGGTCTGCTTCCATCGACGGTCCGGCGTCGGTCCCGGCAGCGGTCTTTTATGGATTACTCGGCGGTGGTACACCGGCGCTGCGCGCCTTTTCCACATATGTACCTTCAGCTCCTGGGGGTCGACCCTCAATTCCAAGGAAAAGGTTACTCCGGCCGGTTGCTGAGGGCGATGTTCGATCGCATCGATAGGGAAGGCCTCCCCTGTTTCCTGGAGACCCAGGCGGAAAAGAACGTGGCCATTTATCAGCATTTTGGATTTGAAGTCGTCGAAGAGGGCATCGTGCCCGGCAGCAACGTATACTCATGGGCCATGCTGCGAAAGGTTGGCGGGAAATGACCGTTCAGCCGGTTTTATATAACATCCGTATCCTGGACTTTACCTGGGTACTGGCGGGGCCGTACGCTACCCGGATTCTGGCGGATTTCGGGGCGGAGGTCATCAAGGTCCAGCCCACGTTTTCCTTCGATGCCGCCGATGCCTTTTCGCGGGGCTATTACAATACATGGAACCGCAACAAGCTCGGCGTCACCCTCAATCTCAATAAGCAGGAAGGAATAGACCTGGCACGGCGGCTGGCCGCTGTGTGTGACGCCGTCGTGGAGAACTTCACACCCAGGGTGATGGTCAACTGGGGGCTGGACTATATTAATTTGAAACAGGTACGGCCGGATATCATTATGCTGAGAATGTCCATGATGGGACAGAGCGGGCCCTGGCGTGACTATACCGGCTTCGGCCCGACCGTCCAGGCGTTTTCCGGGCTGACGGCTTTGACCGCTTTCCCCGGACAGCCACCCCTCGGTCCGGGCCTCTCCTACGCCGATCACATTGCCGGCCTGTACGCTTCGCTGGCTCTTCTCGGGGCGCTGGAGCACCGGTGGAGGACGGGGGAGGGGCAGCATATTGATATCTCCCAGGTGGAGGCGATGGTCAGCCTCATTGACGAGGCCTTTACCGGTGGAAAGTCGCCCGTCCCGGATGGCAACCGGACCGGCCTGGCGGCTCCTCACGATGTCTACCTCTGCTCCGACAACCGCTGGTGTGCCCTGGCCGTTTTCAACGATGATGATTGGCGAGGGTTCAAGCAGGCCCTCGGCAATCCCGACTGGGCTGAGGCGGAAAAATTCGCCACGACCGCGGGCCGGCAGGAAAACAAAGACGAACTGGACAGGTTCGTGGCCGGGTGGACGCGTGGGAACTCGGCTGTAGAGGTAGTATCCCGGCTCCAGGAAAACGGGATAGCGGCCGGGCTAGTCCAGGATGCTGCTGATCTCGCTAATGATCCACAGCTGAAAGCCCGTGACTTTTTTGTTGAAACGTCGTGGCCGGGATACGCATTCACGGATGCCAACCCGATACGTCTGTCCGAGTCGACTGCGGAATACCGCCGCCCCGCCCCATCCCCGGGCTGTGATAACGACTATGTTTACGGTCGACTACTCGGCCTGGCGCCAGATGAAATGGCAACGCTCCAGGAGGCCGGGGTGATCTGATAGCTGACAGGTCAAAGTGGACAGTTATCAGTCCCCGCCGCCCAAAAACTGTTAACTGTCAACTGAATACTGTAAACTAAAGTTGTCATCGGCAAGGAGTATTATATGGATTACATCTGGGCACCCTGGCGTATTGAATATATCCTGCAGGAAAAGCCGCAGGGCTGCATACTCTGTGATAAGCCGAAGGAAGACAAAGACGTAGAGAACTACATCGTTTACCGCGGCCAGAAGAACTTCATCATGCTCAACAGCTACCCCTACAACCCCGGGCACCTGCTGATTTCCCCTTACCGACACGCCGCCAGTCCGGAAGAACTGACCGCAGCCGAACGCCACGAGCACTTTGATTTAGTTTCCCGGAGCCTGACTATCCTCAAGGAAGTATTCAAGCCAGGCGGTTTTAACACCGGGTCCAATGTCGGTCGGGTGGCCGGGGCCGGCATCGAGGACCATTTTCATAGCCATATCGTGCCCCGCTGGCAGGGGGATACCAACTATATCCCCGTCCTGGCCGATATCCGGGTCGTCCCGCAGGCGCTGGCGGATACCTACAAGCTGCTGGTGGGAAAGTTCTAGTCAGCCAAAAGGTATCAATGTCCAGTATCCAAGGAGGTTTGCCGTGAAGAAGTATGATGCCGTGATTATCGGGACGGGGAGCGGTTCGATAATTACCGAAGAAGCGACTGCCCACGGCCTGAAGACGGCAATGATTGACCGGGGGCCCCTGATGGGCGGGACCTGTTTGAACTACGGTTGCATCCCTTCCAAGCAGCTGATCTACCCGGCGGACAGGATCACGGAGATAGAGGACTCCGGAAAGCTGGGTATCACCGCCAGGGTGGAGAATATTGACTTTGCCGCCATCATGGAGCGAGTACGGCACTCCCGTGAGGAAAGCCAAAAGGACATCAGAGAGAGACTGAAGGCGGCCGAGGACATGGACTTCTACGAAGGGGAGGCGCGCTTCGTGGGTGACCGCACTCTGGAGGTCAACGGGGAGCAGATGGAGGGGGAGAACGTTTTTATTGCGGCCGGTTCACGGCCGCTGATTCCACCGATAAAAGGACTCGATGCCGTCCCTTACCTGACGAACGAATCGGTGCTGGATTTGAAGGAGAGGCCGGAAAGCCTGATTATCATCGGGGGTGGGTATGTCGCCGTGGAGTTCGGCCATTTCTTTGCCGCGATGGGTACCAAAGTAACTATCCTTGAGATGGCCGACAGGCTTGTCCTCAGTGAGGAGCCGGAGATTGCTCAATTGCTTGAGGAAAAGCTGAAACAGCGTATGAGTGTCATTACCGGTGCCCGTGTCGAAGAAGTTAGCCGGGGTGGGGAAGGTGTGGCTGTATTTGCCAGAAATGCTGCATCCGGCAGCGCCACTCGACATACGGCGCAGCAGGTAATGTTAGCGGTCGGCCGGCGATCCAATGCCGATACGCTGAACCTGGATAGCACCGGCGTCGAAGTCGACGAACGCGGCTTCATCAACGTTAACCAAAGGCTGGAAACGAGCCGCAAACAGGTCTATGCCATCGGGGACATCATCGGGCGGCAGATGTTCACCCACATGGCCAACGTCGAGGCGGCCACCGTGGCGCACAACGTGATGCACGGTGCCGGAGTGGAAGTAGACTTCAACACAGTACCTCACGCCGTCTATTCGCATCCGCAGATCGCGTCAATAGGACTGAAGGAAGAGGAAGCCCGGCAGCAGCACAAGATTGCCGTCGGCACCGTTCGATACAGCGACATCGCTAAAGGCGAGGCCATGCTGGAGACGGACGGCTTTGCCAAGGCCATCGTGGATGCGGAAACGGAGAAGATACTGGGATTTCATATCATCGGGCCCTACGCACCGGAGCTGATTCAGGAAGTGAACAACGCTATTAAATCCGGCGGCATCGATGAGTTGAACCAGGGCATCCATATCCACCCGGCCCTTTCGGAACTGATCCCGGCCACGATCAACCAGGTCTAAATGGTCTAGAATAAATGGTTACGCCCGGCCTGGCGTTATGATGCTCTTTTTAGCCTCCAGGTAACGGCGGATAACCAGAGTCAGGCTAAAGCCGGCTACTACCAGATTGGCGACCGCCAGGATGGCGAACTGGGCTGCTGTCTGCGTGTCGAAGCTATTGACGGTGTTCCATAGGATATGAAGCACTACGGCCAGGAGGAAAGCCCCGATTACGTGCCAGTTGACCACGACACGGCCGTGTCTTTCACGTTCACGCCAGAGAATGGCGGCGATGAAGCCGGTCCAGGCGGCGTGCCCGGCCGGTGAGAGAAAGCCGCGCAATAGCAAAACCTGTTCCAGTACCGTGATATCGCCGCCCGAGTCGAAAAAGGTTATCAGGCCATAGCCCATCGTCTCGAGGGCGGCGAAACCCATCCCGGCGGCTATACCGAAAAGAAGCCCGTCTGCCTCGTGCCGGTAACGCCAGACTACGTACATGGCGACAGGGAAAATAAGCTTGACGGCTTCCTCGATTACCCCGATTCCCACTAGACTGAAGACACTGAAGCCGCGCAGCGTCCCGTATTCCAGAAATCCAGCCGCGATCAGGCCGATAGCCCCACCGACGAAAAAACAGGTGGTCAGCAGTACCAGGGATATCTCCCGGTGACGGACGTGCTCGTAGAAAAAGGCGACGAAAGTGACTGGTACGATAAACGCCCCGAGGAGCAACACGGTGGGGAAGAAGTTAAGATTACCGGTGACACGGAGCGCCTGCTCGGAGGCGATGAAGAGCACGATGCCGACGATAAGTATCTGCAGCCAGGGCTTGAAGAATTTCACTGTGATAGATGTTAGTCTTTAATAATAGAACTGTCAATCTGGAATCAGTGCGGCAGCAGCAACAGGTCGGAGGCGTTGTAGAAGAATATCCTGGTCTTCTCTTCCTCGGGGATGTACATACGCTTGATCGATTTCGCAGTCTCGCCCGTCATGCCGAACTTGGGGCCCAGCGGTGCGTCCATGCCGTAAAGCAGGTGCCCATATGGTAGAGATAGGCCGAATCAACGTAATTGACGCCGTCGTCGATGGCGTAACGGATCATGCGGAAGGCCTCCGGTTCGTCGATATCGCCCATAGCCTCGCCGATAGTCGGCAAACGCATGGCCCCGAATCCCAGCGCCGACACCGGCCAATCGAGTTGGCCGAATTTCCGGTATATCATTCGCTCTCCAGCTATTTGGTTTTTAAAAAAACGATGTATCGCTACCCCTTATTTGCATTGTGCGACTTCCGAGCAGGAGACACAAACCTAGAAGATGTTATCGGACTTCTTCCAGCGCTTGTTTCAGGTCCGGGGGGAGGGGTGATTCGAATTCTACGTACCGCCCGGAAGAGGGTAACCGGAAGCCGAGGCGGCTGGCGTGGAGGAACTGGCGCTCTAGGTGCGGCGATTTCACCCCGTAAGTGGCGTCACCCACCACCGGAAAGCCGATGGCCGCCAGGTGCACTCTTATCTGGTGAGTCCGCCCCGTAGCCGGCTTTATCTCCAGTAAGGTATAGTCCCCGATGTACCTCACCACCCGATACCCGGTGCGCGCTTCCCTGCCTCCCGCCACCACGGCCATACGCTGCCGGTTCCGCGGATCGCGACCGATGTTCGCCTCGATAACACCGGTTTCCGGGCTCAGCCTCCCCCTGACCAGCACCAGGTAAGCCTTATCGACGACCCGGGACCGGAACTGGTCGGAAAGGTCGGCCTGGGCGGCGCGGTTCTTGGCTACCACCAGCAGGCCGGACGTGTCTTTGTCCAATCGGTGGACCAGGCCCGGCCGGAGCGAGCCCGCCTCTTCGGCCAAGGCCGGCAGGTAGCTGAGGATAGCGTTCGCCAGGGTATGGCCGGGGTGTCCGGGGGCGGGGTGCACCGTCAGACCCGCCGGCTTGTCGATGACAATGATGTCATCGTCCTCGTATATAATATCCAGTGGCATGGCTTCCGGCTCCAGACGGACAGGTAGCTCATCTGGAACGTTCACCAGAATACGGTCACCCGGGCTCACTTTGAGGCTGGACCTCGCTGGTTGGCCATTGACCGTCACCAGTCCGCCGACGATAAGCTCCTGGGCGTGAGTGCGGGAAAGCCCCTGGCAGTTGGCCGCGAGGAACTTATCCAGTCGTTCTCCCCCGGCTTCCACCGTTAAATCGTACTGAGCGGTCATTCTTCATGTCCGGCCGGCTTGAGTTTGAAAATGATACAATAAGCCAGGATAATCGATCCGACGACCGACGAAGCATCGGCTACGTTGAAAGCCGGCCATACCTTGAAATCGAGAAAGTCCGTAACGCGGCCGCTGTCCACCAGGCGGTCGATGAGGTTGCCGATCATCCCACCAAGAATCAGACCGATAGACAAACGTACCAGCATATTGTCAAAGAAATACCAGCGGCCGCGCAGGACGATGACCATAGATAAAATCACGATTATACCGATAATGGCGGCAATCATGAATATCTGGGAATGGTCTTTAAAGATTCCGAAAGCGGCCCCGGTATTATAGATGCGAATTAGACGAAAGAACCCGATGTCAAGGAGTGACTGCCCGATTTGGAGATTGTCCCTGATCAACCATTTGGTGAGTTGGTCCGCGCCAATCACAAGCAGGACTATCCCGCCGAAGAGCACGTCCCGCCGGTTACTTCGCAAGTGGAGAGATTTTCCCATTCTTGCTCAGCATTGCCTTGCATTTAACGCACAAGCTTGCCTGGGGCAGTGCCTCAAGTCTTTCTGGTGCGATAGCCTGTCCACAGTTATCGCACAATCCGTAGGTGCCCTTTTCGATTTTCTCCAGGGCATGTTCGACCGCGGCAATTTCCTGGCGGATGCGGTTCTCCAGGGTCAGCCTTTTCTCAAGTTCCAGAGTCTCGGTCGCCTCTTCCTCACGCTTGCCGAAGGGACTACCCTCACGGCGCTCTTCACTGCTTGACGCACTCGTGTGTAACTGCGCCAGTTCCTCGTTCAACCGATTCAGTTCAATTTCCAGTTGCTCGCGTTGTTTTTTGAACTTCGCTGCGGTCATTTCTGCCTCCATCCACCTGGCAACCGATTTTTAAATCCCGCCACCCCTGCTGCCCGGTCAAGTGTGTATGCCATTATATACCAGATAAAGAAAAGGAAACTAGAAGGGATTGGAACTAGTCCAATATGGGCCTTAGCTGGCCAGAGGTGCTCACCGATTGTCCGGACGGACCGAACCCGGTGGAACAGCCTGCACCCGCTATAATAGCCAGTAAGGTATCTAACATAACACCAGTGTATCCTATTTGTGCCCGTTGGTCAATGGGTTAATGGTAATATTTTTAACGTTCCATTGCCGGTTTTCTAATAAGGCACCAATTGACTTTACCAATGGGGTGTGCTACTACTAATGAAAGAGGCATCTCCCTGGTCAGGACGACGAAAAACATGGTGGAGGTGAACGATCATGGAAATTGTGGAAAACCTGGTAAAGACGACTCTGAGCGAGATTGAAAAGGTATTCAATACCAAGACAGTAGTCGGCGAACCCCTCACCATCAAGGATACAACTATTGTCCCGTTGATTTCTATTGGATTCGGTTTCGGCGCCGGCGGGGGCTCCGGCCGTGGCGAAACAAAGCAAAAAGGCGAAGGCACTGGCGGCGGTACCGGGGGAGGTGCCTGGGTCCGGCCGGTCGCCCTTGTCGTTATAACCAAAGATGGTGTCAAGGTAGAGCCGGTTATCGGCAGGATCGGCGGCGCCCTGGAAAAGCTCGGCGAGATAATACCCAGTGCGATCGACAGGTGGCGGGAAAGAAAGGGAGAGTAACCGGCGTTGTGGATAATCGCCCTCATCGGCTCCCTAGCCGTCCTGGTAATCTTCTTTCTCTGGGTTCCGCTGGATATCATCCTGGATATCGACGTAAACGGCAAACCAAAGTTCGGTATCAAATACCGCTGGCTCTTTGGCCTGGTAAAGGGCCAACCAAGAGGCCGGGCTAAAAAACCACCACCAAAGGAGAAACCCGCCAGACGCCGGCGGCGTCTCTCCGATATCAAGCTGATCTACCGGGTACTTACCATCAAAGGTCTGGTCAAGAATTTCTTACGTTTGGTCAAGGCGGTCTTGGGTTCTTTCCGGTTGAGGGGTCTGGCGGCGGACCTTCGCCTCGGCCTCGACGACCCGGCCGATACGGGTATGCTTTTCGCCGTTCTCGGCCCAACCACAGCGTTGCTGGGTCCCTCAATATTTGAACGTATCAGCATTCAGCCCAGCTTCGAGGAAGGCATCCTTATGGAGGGATACACGCACGGTGCGGCCAGGCTTCGCCCCATCCGGCTGGTGCCGTCTGTCTTGAAATTTACCTTCTCCCGGCCGACCGCCCGTGCCTTGTGGACACTGGCAGCATCCAGGTTCAAGAGGGAAAAATAAATTCTTATCGCCAGCCTGGAGAAACATCCCTCCTTCAATACGACTGAGCCACGCCGCTAAAAGTTGGGGGCAGCACCTACTAACAATAGGTGACGCACCCCTCTTTCTTTATCCGGGCGGGATGTAATATCTAAACCGGAAGGCGGGACGCTTCCCAATTACAATGACGCATTGTCAAAATGAATAGTAGCCACGGACTGAAAAAAACCCGGACTAACGCCGGTCTTAGCCCGACCGGCTATGCCAGCCTTCAGGAGGCCGCCGCGGAGGTCCGGCAAATGCGGCTCAAAGCCCAGCGTGAGTTGGAGATGGCCCGAAAAATCAGGGCCGATGCCTGCCGCTACCAGCAGGAGACCGCTATCCGCGCTCGAAGCCAGGCCCAACAGCTTATCCTTAAGTCCCGCCTGACCATGCGGCGGGAAATCGAAGGGCTTGCCCGCCAGGCAACCGAGGAGATACAGAAGGTCCTGGCCGATATTCGCGTTATTCGCATTACTGCCCAGGAGGAGCTGGCCGCACAGCGAAGGTTCACCGATGCCGCCCGGCTTTCCTTGATGAACCCGGCCAATGGGAATGGTCACAATAAACCTGACCGAAAAAAGAAGCAGCCGCTTTCCACGGCCAAATAGTAATAAGAGGCCATTACTAATTCCCAACGCACCTGGTCCCGTCATCCCGGCGACGCTTACGTTTGTTCTCGGTTTGTTTGCTTCATTGAAATTCAAATTAGTTTATCTAAATTTTCCCGGCGGCCTGATCCTCGGCATTTCATGAATTTTCAGCTTCATACGAACACCGAAGTGGTTTCGTACCGACTTGGCCGTTTTGACCGGTTATTGTAAAATAGAATCAATCGAGGCGGGTGACAGGAGGGTGAAGATGAAACTGTGGCACGCGGCAGCGCTGGGTATCCTACTGATATCTCTACCGATCCTCACCGCTTGCGATCTATTTGGAGGCGGTAATAAAAAAACCAAGGAACAAGAGGAATTCGAGCAGCGCATAAAAGCCATCGAAGAACAACAGGCGGCCAACGAGAGGTTCCAGCAGGAGCAGCAGGAATACTACGAAGAGGTCCAGAAGGCCCTGGAAGATTATTACGAGCAATACGAAGAATACCAGCGGCAACAGATAGAACAGCAGTTACAGCAACAGAACCAGGCGGCTACCTCCAACCAGAGCGGCGGTCAATAAACCGAATGACCATCGCCGAGAACGCCAGGCTACTACTCAACGAACTGCCGGCCGGAGTCCAGCTTGTGGCCGCCGTCAAGTCCAGACAGCCCCAGGAGATTCAAACGGCCTTTGTGGCCGGCATCCGGATCATCGGGGAGAACTATGTCCAGGAGGCGATACAGGCCCGGGAGGTGGTCGGTGCCGGCGCGCAGTGGCACTTCATCGGGCACCTCCAGAAGAACAAGGTTAAAAAGGCCGTTGAGATTTTTGACTTGATCGAGACGGTCGATTCGTTTGATATCGCCACCGAAATCGACAAGCGCTGCGCCCCTCTCGGTAAAATCATGCCGGTACTCATCGAGATAAACAGCGGCCGGGAAAGCCAAAAAGCCGGCGTGTTTCCGGAAGATGCCCAGCATTTGATAGACCGGATAGCTTCCCTCAAGAATGTCCGCATCATGGGCTTGATGACGATGGGCCCCCTCACCGACCGCCCGGAGGAAATCCGCATAGCTTTTACCGAGACCCGCCGGCTATTCGAACGGATTAAGTCCCTCAATCTGCCCGATGTCGAGATGAAATACCTCTCCATGGGCATGACGGACTCGTACAGGATAGCTATCGAAGAGGGGGCCAATATCGTCAGGATTGGTACCGGGATATTCGGCGAGCGTAAACCGCTACCTTAGTCCTCTCCGGTTGACAAATACAAACGGCTTCGCCAGAATTGTATCGGGAGGCCCACCCGCGTTTGTACCGACCTATCGCCTTTGAAAGCAGTTGCTAGCGTCTATGGCGAGTGAAAAAACGAATAATACGATTGAAACGCCCGAAGAGATTCGAAGGGAGACGGGGAATATTCTGCGCCGGTTCAACCACAAGAAGCTGAACCTGATTCCCATTTTGCAGAATGTGCAGGCCAGGCTCGGCTACCTGCCCCGTGAGGCCATGACCGAGATTGCGGCCTATCTGGACATCCCGGACATCGATGTATACAGCGTGGTGACCTTTTACAACCAGTTCCGTCTCAATCCCCCCGGCCGTCATTCGGTGAAGGTCTGCCTGGGCACGGCCTGCCACATGAAAGGCGGCTATATCGCCCTCGACGCCTGGAAGCGACGACTGGGCATCGAGCCGCGCCAGACCACCGAAGACCGCGAGTTCGACCTGGATACCGTCGCCTGTGTCGGCTGCTGTACCATGGCCCCGGTCAGCGTCATTGACGACAAGCCTGAGGCAAGGGTTGACCCCACACGGGTCGACGGTATCATGCTGGCCTTCGGGCGGCTGCCGGAAGAGAATGGTAAAAAGAAAAGCGATGGCGATTGAACGTACGGCGGTTGCCGCCGCCTTCGAAGAGATCAAGCGGCGCGCCGGCGAAAGCTGGCCGGCGCCGGGGCCGGACCGCCCCTATATCATGGTCGGTACCGCCACCTGCGGCCGTGCCGCCGGCTCGCTGGAGGTCCTCCAGGCCTTCCGGGACGAGGTCGCCAAACGCGGCCTGGACTGCCCCGTCATCGAGGTTGGCTGCATGGGGCACTGCTACGCCGAACCTCTGGCCATAATCAGCAAGCCGGGCTTCCCACCGGTCTGTTACACACACGTCAACCCGGTCATTGCCGAGCGGTTGGTCAATGAGTTCCTTCTCGGGGACAATCCCAGCCCGGAGTTCGTCCTGGGCGCCCTGGAGCCGAACGACGTGCTGCCCAGCTTCGAGGACTTCCCCCGCGCCGCCTACGAACGGAAGATTGTCCTGAAGAACTGTGGCCACATCGACCCCACCCGCATCGAGCACTATATCGCCGCCGGCGGCTACGCTGGACTCGCCAGGGCCCTGGAAATTCCCTCCGAAAAGATTGTCGACGAGATTACGAAGTCCGGGCTGAGGGGACGCGGGGGGGCCGGTTTCCCCACCGGGCAAAAGTGGCGACTCTTCCGGGACGCGCCGGGAAAAACGAAATACATCATCTGTAACGCCGACGAGGGAGACCCAGGGGCCTTCATGGACCGCGCCATTCTGGAAAGCGACCCCCACTCCGTCATCGAAGGCATGGCTATCGCCGCTTACGCCACGGGGGCCCGTCAGGGCTATATCTACGTCCGCGCCGAGTACCCCCTGGCGGTGGAGCGCCTCGCTACGGCGCTGCGCCAGGCGAAAAAAACGGGATTTCTCGGCCGGCGCATCCTAGGCAGCGATTTCTCCTTCGGCATCAGGATTTTCCAGGGCTCGGGCGCTTTCGTCTGCGGCGAGGAAACGGCCCTGATATCCTCGATGGAAGGCCGGGCCGGTATGCCCCACCACCGCCCGCCTTACCCGGCCGAGCGCGGTCTTAACGGCCGCCCGACCCTGGTCAATAACGTTAAGACGCTGGCCTACGTACGCCATATCATCAACAACGGAGCGGACTGGTTCGCCGGTATCGGCACGAAAGACAGCCCCGGTACGGCGGTCTTCGCCCTGGCGGGCAAGATCGTCAATACCGGCCTGGTCGAGGTGCCCATGGGCACCACCCTGCGGCAGATTATCTTCGACGTGGGCAGCGGCATCCCCAAGGGCAAGAAGTTCAAGGCCGTGCAAATCGGCGGGCCGTCCGGCGGCTGCCTGCCGGAATCGGCGCTCGACCTGCCGGTGGACTTCGATTCCCTTCAGGAGGCCGGGGCCATCATGGGCTCCGGCGGCATGGTCGTCCTGGACCAGGACGACTGCATGGTGGAGATTGCCCGCTACTTCCTGGAGTTCACTCAAAGGGAGTCCTGCGGTAAGTGTACTTTCTGCCGCCTGGGAACCAAGCAGATGCTGGAGATCCTTACGGAGTTTACCCGGGGCGAGGGCAGCCTCTCCGACCTGGCCAATCTCGAAAAAATGGCTGAAGAGATTAAAGACGGCTCGCTCTGCGGCCTGGGACAGACGGCTCCCAACCCTGTCCTGACCACCCTACAGTATTTCCGCGACGAATATAAAGAACACATCGAACTGGGACGCTGCCCGGCCCTGATGTGTATGCACCTGATCGCCTACTACATCCTGCCGGATAAGTGCGAGCGCTCCTGCGACGCCTGCGTCGGCTCATGCACCGTCGAGGCCATCAGCCCGAACAAGAAACGTATCAAGGTCATTGATCAGGAGAAGTGCGTCAAGTGCGGCATCTGCCTTCAGTCGTGTCCGGTCCAGTACGCCGCTATAACTAAGCTCTCGCCGCCGAGCGAGGTACCCAGATGAGCACCGTTTCCTTCACTATCGACGGGCAGAAAGTCAAAGCCCGAACCGGCACCAGGGTCCTCTGGGCTGCCCTGGACAACGGCATCTATATCCCCAACCTCTGTGCCATCCGGGAAAGAGCGGAGCCGCACGCTTCCTGCCGCCTCTGCTGGGTGGAGATCGAGGGGCGTAAAAAACCCGTCACCGCCTGTACCGAGCCGGTTGCCGAAGGTATGGTGGTGAACACCCGCGGGGAAAAAGCCCTGGATCTGGCCAGGGCCGGATTTGATCTGCTCATGGCGTCTCACGCCCTGGACTGCGCCCACTGCCCGGCCAGCGGCGCCTGCGAGCTCCAGAAGATAGCCAAGGTCCTCGGCTGCAAGCTGAAACCAAAACGTTTCCGGCTATTATTACGGAACCTCCCCGTGGACGACAGCAACCCAGTATTCACCCTCGACCCCAACAAGTGCGTTCTCTGCGGCCGCTGCGTCTGGACCTGTCGGCGGGATGTCAGGTCCGGCGTCTTCGGTTTCGCCCACCGTGGTTTCGAGAGGGTGTTGACCACTTTCGGCGACGAGCCTATCGGGACGCACCGCTGCCTGGACTGCGGGCACTGCGTCACCGTTTGCCCGACCGGGGCGCTGACGCTGAAGGAAAGGAAATAAGTCTCCTCTCCCCACTATGGGAAAGGAACTTCGCTCAAAATGACAAGAACGAAGGATTATGTCATTCTGAGGGAGCGAAGCGACCGAAGAATCTCGGGGCGGTGGGGTTTCCATCGTCTATAAACGAGATCCTTCGCTTCGCTCAGGATGACAAATAAAGGGTTGGGTTCCCGCCTTTGCAAGAATCACAATGTTTGGTCACCGCCGTCTTCCCGTCCGGCCGCGGGGAGCCGGGCCCTTCTGGCCAGGCCGTCTTTCAGTGCGAAAGTCTGGTGCGATTACATTAAAAGTTACGCTGATATTGCGGTCGGCCATGCGAGAGCTAAGCGAGGGGTCCACCTTATCCATAATCTCGTCCAGCGAAAGGCGGGTTGTGATGACAGTGGGCAACCGGCTATTATAGCGGTAGTTAATAAGCTGGTAGAGCTTTTCTTTCACCCAGGGATTGGTCGACTGCTCCCCGAAGTCGTCCAGGACCAGCAGCGGCGCCGATTTGACGCTCTCGAAGAGCTGATCGTAAGAGACCTTGCTCTCCGGACTAAAAGTTGAGCGTAGGTGGTCGAGCAGGTCCGGTACGACCACGAAAAGGGCCGGCTGGCCCATTTCATAACGATAGTTAACGATGGCCGCCGCCAGGTGGGTCTTACCGCAGCCGGTCTCCCCCATAAAGACCAGCCAGCCTTCCGGAGTCTTGGCAAAATCGAAGGCCAGCCGGTAGGCCGCATCCATGTTATCCTGCTGCTCCATAGAGAGATCGTTGCGGCGCTTGTAGCTGATGAATGTCATGGCTTTCTGGAGCTCGTACTCGGGGCCCCAGCCGTAGCCGGAGGCAGACAGGTCCTCGGCCAGAACAATTACGTTGCTGAGGCGGGAATCGGTCAGGCGGGTCCGCAGACGGTCGTCCATCTGATCGATGGGAACGACGACGACAATCACCGTAGACAGATCGTTGTTGAACCGCGAGGTCAATAGCTGGTCGAGCTTCTCCCGGGCCCAGGGCGTACCGGACTGTACTCCCAGGTCGTCGAGCACCAGCAATGGGGCGTTACGTACTTGCTCGAAGAATTCGTCGTAGGGGACCTCGCTGTCGGGTCCGAATGAGGCCCGCACCCGGTCGAGGAGGTCCGGGGTAGAAATATAGAAGGCCGGTTCTCCCAGTCTGATACGCTCGTTGACGATGGCCGCCGCCAGGTGGGTCTTGCCACTGCCGCTGGGCCCGCCCAGCACCAGCCAGCCCTTTGGGGCATTGGCGAACTCGCGAGCGGCCTGGAAAGCATGGTCGAACTGCTCCTGGCTGTGAAGATTGGTGCTCCGGCCCTGCGGCAGCAGATTATCGAAGGTAAAACGGTTCAGCGAGCCCAGATTGCTGTATAGTTTGAGCCGGTCTCCCCGCTCACTCTCCAGTTCCTTCTGTGTACAGTGGCAGGGCACCACCCGGCTATAGTCCGGCTGCCCCGAGGGCAGGCGCGGGTGTACGAAGCGAGCCCCTTGGCATACGGGGCAATCGTCGCTTTTTCCGGACTCTTCGTCAGCGTTGGACCATGTGTCCGTATTTTCCCCTGACGTACTTGTCTGGCTCTGCCTTTTCAGAATCTCGCTGATATGTTCCATCGGACTTCCCCTCGGTAGCCCAGCGCTCCAGAATGGCCGCGATATAGCTCCACTTGCGCTTGCCCTGATTGACCGCCTCCCTGATGGCGTCCCTTATCCAATCCGGCGGGTAGTTCTTTTCGGCATCGCGCAGTTCATCGGCGATCATTGGTGTCAGCATGCCGATGTTTTGTTCGTAGAGGGCAAAAATATCCGGTAGCGGTTCCGTGGCGACAGCTGGCTTTTTGCCAATCCTACCTCCAGCCAGCTTGAGCTCGCCGCTTTCTATTCTGGCTACCGCCTGCCGACCGGCATCATCATTTAGGAGGTAGAATTCTTCAGTAACGCCGTCCCGGTCGAGGGTGAGGCTTAGTAGGGTACCTCGCCCCACCGCTAACTCAAGGCCATGGCGCAGGGCTTCTTCAGGAGAGGCTTCCCCACCCCTCAATCCATCCATCAGGGCTACGTCACCCTGCAATTCGACATGCTTGACGTAGCGGGGATAGCCCTTTTTGCGGTAGAGCCGCGCCATGACATGTAAAGTAGCTTTCAGTTCAGCTATATCGTCGATGGCAGATAACAGACTACTAAAAAAGACATTGGGGATGGAGGTAAATTCCATCCTTGAAGGAAATCCCCGGAACTCTTTCATAGCAGGGTCGGCTCCGCGCTGCCGATACTTTCGAACCGGGCCAGATTATGCCGGAAACGCAGCTTAATCCGGCCGGTCGGCCCGTTACGGTGCTTGGCGATGATAACATCGGCCTCCTCGCGCGGGTACTCGCGGTCAGGGTGGGCCGCAATCCACTCCTCTTCAGTCTTGTAGTAATACTCATCGCGGTAGATAAAGAGGACGACATCGGCGTCCTGCTCGATGCTGCCGCTTTCACGGAGGTCGGAGAGCTGCGGCTCGTGGGAAGCGCGCCACTCGACGGCGCGGCTTAACTGCGACACCGCCAGCACCGGGGCATTCAACTCACGTGCCATGGCCTTCAAAGAGCGAGATATAAGACTGATCTCCTGGACGCGGTTCTCCCCCCGGTGTCCCTCCCCCTGCATCAACTGGAGATAGTCGATGATTACCAGGTCTACACCGTGTTCATAGTTAAGACGAACCGCCTTGCTACGCATTTCGGCGACGCGGGCCATTGGTGTATCGTCGATGTAAATAGGCGCCTCGGAGAGAATACCGGTGGCCTCGATGACCCGGCGTTCCTCTCTCTCGTCGGTGTGTTGCCCGAAGCGTAAACGCCGGGAGTTGACGCCGGACTCGCTGGAAAGCAGGCGCATGACCAGGGAGTCTCGCGCCATTTCCAGGCTGAACAGCGCCACACAGGCCTGGTGTTCTACCGCAGCATTGCGGGCGATGTTCAATGCCAGCGAGGTCTTGCCCATGCTGGGCCTGCCGGCAATAATTATTAGATCAGAACGCTGGAATCCACCCAGGAAATCGTCCAGACCGGCGAAGCTGGAAAGCACGTAGGGCAACTGCTCGGCTCGTTGCTCACCGGTCACCGGTGCCACTTCGAAGTACTTATCCAGCACCTGCCGGATATGGGTAAGGTCTCCACCGGCCTGCCGCCGCCGCAATCCGAAGAGCAGGCTTTCCGCCCTCCCCAGGCTGTCCTCGACATCCGGGCCGGCTTCATAGCCGATGGCGGCGATTCGGTCGCCGGCGGTTATCATCTGCCGCATCACCGAGAGTCGGTAAACGATGCGGGCGTAGTGCTCGATGTCCAGGGAAGTCGGGCAAACCGAGATCAGGTAGCTCAAGCGGGCGGCGCCGCCGCAGGCCTCCAGCCGGCCTTTCCGGGAAAGCTCCTGCGCTAGCGTCACCTGGTTGACAGCTTCATCACGCTGGTAGAGTTCCAGGCAGGCGTCGTAGAGCCACTGGTTCTGCTCAAAGTAGAAATCGGTCGGTGCCAGAAAATCGGCAATCTGAAAAATAGCGGCGCCGTCGATTAGCAGCGAGCCAATGACCGCTTCTTCGGCATCATTGTCACTAGGCGGTAGTCTGATGTCATTCACCCGGCGCCTTCTCCTCAGCCTCGGGAGCAGCGGCCTCCTCTGTCCCCAGTTCATCCTCCGGCGCGGTGGCCTCTATAGCAGCCTCTGCCTCATCTTCTGATATAACCTCTTCCGCTGCGGCCTTTGCTTCTTCTTCGGCAGCTGCCGCTTCTACGGCAGCCTCTTCGACCGCCTCTATCGGTTTCTCTTTTTTCGTCGACTTTACCTTGGCCTTCTTGGCCGGTTTCTCGGTTCCCTCGGCAGCTTCGGCTTCAATAGTCTCGGCAACGGCCCCTTCGGCAATGACATTGACGGTAATACCGGCCGTAATTTCGTGAGCCAATCTGATGGTCACTCCATGGGCGCCGGTCTGGCGGATGGGCTCGGCCATCTCTACTTTCTTCCTGTCAATCTCGCGCCCCGCAGCCGAGGTAATGGCCTCGGCAATATCAGCGGCCGTGACCGACCCGTAGAGCTTCTCTTTCTCGCCTACCTTGGCCTTGATGGTGACGGCCATGCCTTCGATCTTCTCGGCCAGCTTGGCCATTTCGGCCTCTTCCAGCTCGCGTTGTTTGACCTTCTTCTTCAATTGCCCTTCGATGGCAACCGCCGCCCGTGAGTCCGCGATAACCGCCAGTTTACGAGGCAGCAGGTAGTTCCGGGCGAAGCCGTCGGCAACCATCCTGGTCTGGCCGACCCTGGCGACATTGGGGACGTCTTCCAGAAAAGTAACCTTCACGATAGCTCCTTTTTCAGCGACAATTATTTATATAATTTACGACCGGTGTACGTCAAACCCCGACAAAGCTAGATAAAAAAGAAATTTTTAGCTGTCCCGCCTCAGCCGACGATGTATTTACCGGCACTGACGGCGGCGATAGCACCATCCCCGGCTGCGCCAATTACCTGCCGGATTGAGAGGCTGCGTATATCACCGGCGGCGAAAATGCCCTTCACACTCGTCTCCATATCCCCGTTGACGACGACCGCCCCGGCGGCATCGAGTTCCACGATCCCCTGGAGGAAGGCGCTGTTCGGCCGGAATCCGACATTGATAAATACGCCGTCCACAGCCAGAGCCTGCTTTTGGCCGGTCTTAACGTTACTCACACTGACTTTTTCTACGAATCCGTTTCCCTGAATCGCATCGACGGTAGAGTCCCAGAGAAATTCTATCTTGGGTTCGGCGAAGGCCTTCTCCTGCACGATTTTGGTGGCGCGTAGCTCATTGCGCCGGTGGATGATTGTCACCTTCGCCGCGAAGTGTGTCAGCTCCAGCGCCTCGGTGATAGCGGCGTAGCCACCCCCGACCACCGCCACCGCCTTGTCCCGGAAGAACGCCCCGTCGCAGGTAGCGCAGTAAGAGACCCCCCGGCCGGTAAACTCGGCTTCGCCAGGTACGCCCAATTTCTGTCGCTCGGAGCCACCCGCCACGATAACAACCTTGGTAGTAAATTCCTCCGGCTCCGTGATGACGGTTTTCTTTTCGCCTTCCAATTTGATGCCGGTAACCTCGGTAACCAGCGTTTCCATGCCGAATTTCTCCGCCTGCTTGTGCATCGATTCGGTGAGGTCGATGCCGCTGATACCGTCGGTATAGCCGGGGTAGTTCTCCACCAGGACGGCGTTGATTATCTGCCCTCCGATGGCGCCTTTTTCAATCAGAAGGGTACGCAACCTGGCCCGAGCCGTATAGATACCCGCACTCAATCCAGCCGGCCCACCCCCAATGATGATAACGTCGTATTCTTTTGGCATCCGCTACTCCCTAAAAGCGTGCAACTGCGAACTTACGACTATTAAAGTGCCGCATCGAGGCTCTTTTTCAGTTCCGCTTTCGGCCTGAAGCCGACGACGGTAGACGCCGGCTTCCCGTCTTTGAAAATGATCAGTGTGGGGATACTCATGACGCCATACTGGCTAGCTATCTGTGGATTATCATCCACGTTCAGTTTTACAAAGCTGACCTTGCCATCATATTCGTCGGCCAGTTCCTCAACAACCGGCCCGACCATCAGGCAGGGCCCGCACCATGGCGCCCAGAAGTCCACCAGCACCGGCATCTTCGACTTTATAACTGCCTCGTCGAATTTAGTGTCCTTGATTTCCACCGGTTTGCTCATAGGTTCCCTCCTTAACTTTTTCCGTCAAGCCGCTCTCAACGGTCTCTTTTGCCAGGCCGATTGCGTTCTTGATAGCCTTGGCCTGGCTGCGGCCGTGAGCAATAATAATATTACCGTTCACCCCGAGCAGGCAGGCCCCGCCGTACTCGGTATAGTCCATTTTTTTCGTCAGAGAGCCCAGCCCGATATCGCGGAGCAGGTCACGCGCCCGGGTACGCGAGGCGCTGGAAAACACCTGCCCGAGTTGTTTTATCGAGACTAGGTAATTGTCATTAAATCCTTCGATAGTTTTAAGCACAATGTTGCCGGTAAAGCCATCGGTAACGATAACGTCGGTTGTTCTTTTAACGATATCTTGTCCCTCGACATTGCCGAAGAAATTAATATCGTCAGCATTCTTAAGTAGTTCGTAGGTCTCCTGCGCCAGGCGATTACCTTTGCCCTGCTCGGAGCCATTACTCAGCAGGCCGACACGGGGCGACTGTATATTTAAGAGATACCGGCTGTAGATTGAACCCAGCCGGGCAAACTCCAGCAGGTGCTCCGGGCGGCAATCAGAGTTGGCTCCGGCGTCCACCAGGAGCGCCGGGAACGATGAAATCGTATCCAGGAAACAGCCGATGGCGGGGCGGCTGACTCCGTTGGCCTTACCGAGGGTAAATAGTGAGGCCCCGACTACTGCTCCGGTGTTCCCCGCCGAGACGAAGGCCTGGGCTTCGCCGCTTTTTACCAGCTTGATACCAACAACAATGGACGAATTCGGTTTGTTCTGGATGGCTTTCATAGGGTGCTCGTTGGAATCGATAACCTGCTTGGCGTCAACGATGGTAACACCGGCGGTCTTGCTCAGAGACTTCTCCGCCAAAATACGTAGCACATTCCGGCGGCCCACCAGCGCGACCTCTATGCCGTATTCGTGGACGGCCTTGATGGCCCCCTTGACGACCTCATGGGGCGCGTAGTCCCCGCCGGCTGCATCGACAGCTATTTTCATATCTTGGACTTGTTTCCTGGAACCGTTACCATTTCCGACCACATATCGCATTGCCCACCCCACCCCGCCACGACTCTGCCATCTTCCAGAACCCTGACAATCTCACAGCCGGTCGAGCAGGCCCGGCACTCCATCGATGAAGTTTGGTATTCGATATCAGCCACACCGAATCCCTTGAACCGGCTGCCGTCTTGCCCGGTTGCCACGGCTTCACGAGCGAGAAGCGCCGCACCGATGGCCCCCATCACCTCGTGGTGGGCCGGTACGATGATTTCCATCCCCAGTTCTTCCTCAATCGCCCGTACGATACCCCGGTTAAAGGCCACCCCTCCCTGAAACACCACCGGTTTCAGGATTTCCTTCCCCGAGCCGACGTCGCTCAGATAGTTACGTGCCAGCGCCTGGCACAATCCGTACACGATATCATTGACGTTGTGGCCCATCTGCTGCTTGTGCACCATGTCAGACTCGGCGAAAACGGTGCAGCGCCCGGAAATACACACCCTGCCGTGGTTGGCCAGCGCCCGTCGGGAAAGCTCCTCGATAGTCATCTTAAGGCGAGCCGCCTGGTGATCCAGGAAGCTGCCGGTCCCGGCGGCGCAGACCGTGTTCATGCGAAAATCAGCCACCATCCCGTCACGGATAATTATCAGCTTGGAGTCCTGCCCTCCGATCTCCATGACCGTCCTGACATCCGGTACATAATGGACCGCCGCCACAGCCTGGCAGGTAATCTCGTTCTTGACCAGGTCCGCCCCGACGATAGCCCCAGCCAGGTTTCGGGCACTTCCGGTTGCCGCCGTGCCACGGACTTCTGCGTCGCTAGGCAACTCATCACGGAGCGAGCCCAGGCCGCTCTGTATGGCCGCCACCGGCTGCCCACCGGTGGGCAGATACAGGCTGGTGATTAGCTCATCTGACTCGTCCAGAACTGCGAATTTGGTTGTGACCGAGCCGACATCAATACCAAGATACGTTTCCAATGTATTTAATAACCTTGCTGGTCTCTGAATTCTTTATTCACCGTCTCCCGCGTTTCCTGGCTGGCCAGAAGGTCGGCGGCCGTCATCGCTAAAGCCTTGGCGGCATCGAGCAGGCGCTTGAGCGCCTGGTCAGTGGCGGCGACCTCGGCGAACTCCACGGTATGTATCAGAACATCCCCCGGGGTAATCGACACCAGCGGCTGTATTGCCGGCACTAGCCGACTTACATTACCGACATCGGTGCTGAAATTCATCGTTTCTTCATCCCCCAGGGGTATGGGTTGCCCCAGGGTGCTCATATTCTCCTCGAAGAGTCGGGCTAGGGCAATATTCGTAATCATAGCGGCGTAATGCTCACCCCATTTATACTCAAGTTTAGCACCGGTGGCCGTCGCTGCGCCACTGAAACAATTAATGACCCTGCCTTTCAACTCTTCGAGAGAGGCGTCATCCTCGGCCCGTACAATAAACGTCGTCGCAGTATGGGCCGGGACGACATTGGCCGCTTCACCGCCATCGGTGATGACGCCGCTAATACGCGCCTTGGCCGGAATATGCTGGCGCAGGGAGTTGACGGCGTTATATGACTGTATCATAGCTTCCAGAGCATTTATCCCCGCTTCCGGTCTGGCTGCGGCATGGGCGGCCGCGCCGTGGAACTGCACCTGAACCGTCTCGCAGGCCAGGGTATTCATCGCCACGCGGTTGCCACCGCCGGGATGGGCAATCATGGCGAAATCGATACCATCAAAGGCACCCCTCTCCGCCATAATGGCCTTGCCTCCGTAAAGTTCCTCACCAGGCGTCCCGAAGACCGCGACGCTGCCCCCCAGGGCATCGACCGCCAACCTGGCGGCCAGGCCGGCCGCTACGGAGCTGGTGGCAATCAGATTGTGGCCGCAGGCGTGGCCCAGCTTAGGCAGGGCGTCATATTCGGCCAGGAAAGCAACGATAGGCCGGTCCTGCCCATAGGTCGCCTTAAAAGCCGTCGGCAGCTGGCAGATGCCTTTTTCCACGGTGAAACCATGATTCTCCAGGAATTCTGTCAGCAGGGCGGATGACTGATGTTCCTCAAAAGCGATTTCCGGATTGTCGTGTAATTGACGGCTGAGATTACCGAGTTCGGTACGGCTGGCATCTATCTCTTCGGCAATCTTGTTCTTCAGTTCGTCGATTTCCAAGCCGCAGCCTCTCCGCGAAAATCACCCCAATATAGACAATTATAACCCAGCCAACAAGGGATTTCCAGGCTGGATACCAATACGATGCGATTCTGAATGAGTATATAAGAATAGCCGTCTTTAATCGAACAGGCCGGACGGATCGCCGTGGAAATCTTTCAGGAAGGCATGCATCTCCAGCAGGTCATCTTCGCCGATGGCCGCTGCGTCTCGAAAGCTTTCCATTTCCGTGGCGGTAAGGTCGGTTACCGCCGGTAAGGCCGGGTCTTCCCTGATGATGGCGGCCACTAAACTTCGCACATGGCAGGCAGGGCAGAAGACCTTTAGAAACCACAATTCCTCTTTGTGCTCAATAACATCAATGCCGGCTTCCTGGTAGCTTTGCCCACAGGAGCTGCATTTCAAAGAGGCTATCAGTTTTTTAACTGCTTCTTCTTGCATGACCGATACACAAGCCGGAAAAAACCGACAATGATATTTACTTCCGGGCGGATGGTTACGGCTCCCGGCGCTTAACGTTGCTGCTTGGATAACCTGGCGCTTATTCAGGACTTGCGCTTATCGAAATCATCCAGGTCAAGGGTATTGATAAAATCGTAAAAGGCGGACATTTTTTTCTTCATCTCTTCATCGGTAACGCGATGCTGTTTGCCGTCCGCCTCGTCGACTTCTTCAAAGATGGGCTTGCCTGTCTCGCTGTCCAGTAAAATACCGGCCTTGTCCAGAACCGACTCTTCGGCGAAAATGGGTACTCCCGTCCTCACTGCCAGGGCCAGGGCGTCGCTGGGGCGGGAATCGACCTCCAGCTGCTTGCCGTCAATGTCCAGGATAAGCTTGGCGTAGAACGTATCATTTTTAAGGTCGTTGACAATAATCGAGTTGACGATCGCCCCTAGCGTATCGATAACCGAGCTCAGCAGGTCGTGGGTCAGCGGCCGGGGCACGGCTACACCCTGTAGTTTAACCGCGATGGCGTCCGCCTCCGCCGGGCCAATCCAGATTGGCAAGTAGCGGTCAGAGGCCTTTTCCTTTAAAATTACAACGCGCTGGTAGTTCATCAGGCTCACGCGGATACTATCGATAGTCATCTCGATCATGTCCAATCTCCCTCCCCATTTCCATCCAACGCTAATAAATTCTAACTCCATTCAGACACCATGTCAAATGGTTAGTGTTACGCCAAAGAGCGTTACACAAAATCCTGACATATGGTATAATTTACTAACATCCTATCCCGGTAAAAATCCCCACTATATACATGGAGGTAAGTCATGAAAACTGATGATAAAGCAGTTGTCTGGTTCAATGAAGTTACCAAGAACGATATACCCGTGGTGGGAGGCAAAGGCGCCAACCTGGGGGAAATGACTAACGCCGGTATCCCAGTGCCGCCGGGTTTCATTGTCACCGCAGCTGCTTATTTCGATTTTATCGAAAAATCAGGCCTATACGATAAAATCAAAGCCCTCCTTGATCCCGTCGATGTGCATAAGAGCCGCCAGCTTCAGGAAACCGCTGAAAAAGTCCAGGAATTAATAAAAGCCGCCGATATGCCCCCGGACACCGCCGCGGAAATCGAGCAGGCATATATAAAAATGGGCCGGGGACTGGTGGCCGTACGCTCATCAGCCACCGCCGAGGACCTCCCAGAGGCCTCTTTTGCCGGCCAGCAGGCCACTTTCCTGAACGTCCAAGGCGAAAAAGACGTCGTCCGGGCCGTCCAGAGGTGCTGGGCGTCCCTTTTCGAAGCCCGGGCTATCTTCTATCGTCAGGAGCAGGGCTTCGAACATTTTAAAGTCGGCATCGCCGTACCTGTCCAAAGAATGGTACAGTCCGAGGCGGCTGGCGTTATGTTCACCGTGGAGCCGAATACAAGTGACCGTAGCAAAATCACCATCGAAGCAGTCCTCGGCTTGGGTGAAATGATTGTCTCCGGCGATGTCACGCCCGACCACTACCTCGTGGCGAAGGACTCGATGGCAATCGAGATCAAAGAAGTCAAGAAACAGGAGTGGCAGCTCGTCAAGGGAGATATAGAAAAGGGGGAAGGACGCAATGTCAAGAAAGACCTGACTCCCGAAGAGCAGGCCAAACAAAAAATCACCGACGAAGATATTATTTTCTTGGCCAAAATAGGCAAGCGTCTCGAAGACCACTACCAGAGCGCTCAGGACATTGAGTGGGCCAAAGAAAATAACGATATATTCATCGTGCAGACGCGCCCGGTAACCACTATCAAAGAGGCAACCGGCGAGACGCATGATATTGACGCCCCGGTATTAATCTCCGGCGCCGCCGCCAGCCCCGGAGTAGCCTCCGGGCCGGTGAAAATCGTCCCCGACCCTTCCCAGATCGATAAAGTGCTGGAAGGTGATGTCCTGGTGGCCGAAATGACCACGCCGGACTTCGTCCCGGCTATGAAGCGGGCTACAGCAATCGTTACCGACCGCGGCGGACGTACCGCTCACGCCGCCATCGTCAGTCGCGAGCTGGGTATACCCTGCGT
>DAOULX010000037.1:0-35934 GCA_034414775.1 Dehalococcoidales bacterium | reverse complement strand
CTACTGGATGGGCCCCATCTACTATGCGCTGGGGGTGAGTGTGGCCAGTATCTACCCCATGCAGAATCCCGATGAACATCAGCCCGCCCGTCTTTATGATCCCGATTATGATTCCGGGGACAGCCGGTGGCGGCACTTTCGCCCTATCTCACGCCAGGAAGCCTACCGGGCGGACATCACTTACGGTACGTCCAGTGAGTTCGGCTTTGATTATCTGCGGGACAACATGGTCAATGACCTGTCCCATTGCGTCCAGCGACCGCTTTATTATGCCATCGTAGATGAGGTGGACAACCTCCTCATCGACGAAGCCCGTACGCCACTGATTATCAGCGCCCCCGCCGAAGAGTCCGGTCAGACTTACCAGATTTTCGCCAGGCTGATTCCCCGCCTGCGGCCGGAGGAAGACTATACCGTAGACGCCAAGTCACGTACGGTGAGTCTTACTGACAGCGGCATCAGCAACATGGAGCGGATGCTAAAACGTGACGGCCTTTTGAAGTCGCCGAACCTCTACGACGCCGCCAATCAACCCCTGACACACCACATCGATAACGCCCTGAGGGCGTACGTGCTCTACAAGTTAAACAAGGACTATATCATCGGCAAGGTGGAGGACGGTAAAAACGGCATCATCATTATCGATGAGTTCACCGGCCGCCAGATGCACGGGCGGCGTTTCTCGGAAGGCCTGCACCAGGCCATCGAGGCTAAGGAGCATGTGGAAGTCCGCCGGGAGACGATGACCTACGCCACTATCACCATCCAGAATTACTTCCGCATCTACGAGAAGCTGGCCGGTATGACCGGCACCGCCGCTACCGAGGCTGAAGAATTTTACAAGATCTACAAGCTGGAAGTGACGGAAATCCCCACCAACAAGCCGATGGTCCGCGAGGACCTGCCGGATAAAATTTACAAGACGGAGGAAGGCAAATTCCGGGCGGTGGTGCAGGAAATCAAGCAGCTCTACGAAAAAGGGGTCCCGGTGCTCGTCGGCACGGTGTCTATCGAAAAATCAGAATACCTCAGCGAAATGCTCAAACGCCAGGGCATCTCCTGCAAGGTACTCAATGCCAAAGAACATACCAAAGAGGGTGAAATTATCGCCCGGGCCGGAGAGCCGGGCGCCGTCACCGTGGCCACCAACATGGCCGGCCGCGGCGTCGATATCGTCCTGGGCGGCAGCCCGGATGGTGATGGGAGCTGGCAGAAGGTCCACGATCGCATTCTCAGTGACGGTGGCCTGCACATCATCGGCACCGAGCGCCACGAGGCCCGCCGTATCGATAACCAGCTGCGCGGCCGGGCCGGCCGCCAGGGGGATCCGGGCTGGACGTGTTTCTACGTATCCCTGGAGGACGACATCATGCGTCGCTTCGGAGGCGACCGTATCAAGACTGTCATGAACTGGGCGGGCATGGACGACGATACCCCCATTGAGAATAAAATGATTACCAACGCTATTACCGACGTTCAGAAGCGTGTCGAGGGCTACCATTTCGATATCCGCAAGCACCTCGTCGAGTATGACGACGTTGTCAACAAACACCGCGAGCTTATCTACGCCGAGCGGCAGAAGATTCTCGGCGGGGCGGACCTTAAAGCCAACATCCTGTCCATGGTCGCCAGGGAAATCAGCGGGATTGTGGCCGCCCGGCTGGGGGCCTCGTACGATTCCGAGCCGGACATCACCGGCCTGCTGGCGGATGTCAATAGGATACTGCCCGTGCCTCCCCAGCTTAACGAAAAGACCCTGTCCGGAAAGAGCGCCAAAGAAATAGAAGAACAGCTCGTTGACCTGGCTAACTCGCTTTATGAGCAAAAGGAGCAGGAGACCGGGCCGGACAAAATGCGGGTGCTGGAGAGGCTGGTCATGCTTCAGATTATCGACCGGCTCTGGGTGGAGCACCTCACGGCCATGGAACGCGAGAGACTCCAGGCGGGATGGGCGGCGCTGCGCCAGATGAAATCGACGGACGCTTATAAAATGATCGGCAGCCAGAAATGGGAAGACCTGAAATACTATATCGAGCATGACGTCGCCCACACGATATACCATGTGAACATCGTCGCCCGCGAAAAGGAGCCCGGCAAAGAAATGGAATCACCGATGGTCAAGGCGGCCGTCGGCTCGCAGGGCAACTCCAAATCCAAGCCCAAAGCAGCCGTGGCGGCCGGTCGAAAGATCGGTCGCAACGATCCCTGTCCCTGTGGCAGCGGCAGAAAATTCAAACACTGCTGCGGAAGGTAGGTGCGGTGAACGTTAAAGAACTGGACAAGTTGATAGAGACCATTTCAGGCGAACTCGAAAAGCTGGCGGAAAATCCGGAGGAATCGCTCAGCCGTGCCGAAAAAAAGCACCGGTCTGTGCTCAGAGCCAGGAAAGCGGCCTTGGAGGAGACCAAGGCCGCCATGGAAGAGGGCAATCTCAACAAAGAGATTCAGGCAAGTCTGGACTATGGTGTGCTGACCGAGTATGGGGAGAGACATCCGCTTTTGTTCAACTTTGTTAGGTCGCAAATGAAATCGTGGCTCCGGTGGTGATGACTGATCGTGGATAATGCTGAGATCGCCGCCGTATTCGAAGACATCGCCGGGATGCTCCGGCAGAAGAAGGACAATATCTTCAAGATCCGGGCCTACGAAAAGGTCGCCCGCTCCATCAATGAATCGACCGTGCCTGTTGAGCAGCTTGTCTCGGAGGGGCGGCTGAAAGAGGTCCCCGGCGTGGGTGAGGCAATCATTAAAAAGATAACCGAGCTTGTCACCACGGGCCGGCTGGTCTATTATGAGAAATTGAAGGAGTCCTCCCAAGAGGGGTCCGGGTTCGACGTGCTATGACGATTGGGGAGAACAACAGACTCACCGCGATGGAAGCGGCCTCCCCCGGCGACGCCGAGGCTATTGACTTTTTCCGGCAGGCGCTCGATGCCGGACAGCCATGGTACCCGGCTCTGCTGGGGGCAATCGGGCACTGGTCCAGCGCCGAGGAGGTCTACCACGACCGAGCCTATCAGTACCTCATCGATGGGGAAGCTTTCGATTGGTTGCTGCTCGCGGAGCGACTCTGTGAGGCAGCCGATAGTATGTTGCCTGAGGACGAGAAGGACGCCCTGCTATTCAGAGGCCTGCCACCGACGGAACTGACCGCCGCTGAGGTCAGGAGGCTTATCGGCGAATGTAAATACCGGCAGTATCTCAACTATTTCTATGGAGTGACCGTCGAAGAGGCATTACTGCTGGCGGTGCAGGCTGAGATAGATAAAGAGCGGCGGGGGCGGGGATTCCACGATGCCAGTGATACGACGGACGAAGTATATTTAAGGATCTATGGCGCCACCCGTGAAGAGCTTCTGAAGACTTTTCGCAAGGAAAAGAGATTGGCCGTTCTGAAATCGACCAGCCTGGCCGAACTGAAGCGGTTCACCTACTGGCTTTTCAAGTACCGGTTCAAACGATGTGAAAAGGCCAGGATAGCCAGCGACACCAAAAAAGCCCTCGACTTCTTAAGGAAACAATGGCGGCGGAAGGGCGTTTTCCGGGTGCTGGCCACCGACCTTGCCCTACCGGATAGCCCTGACTAGACACCTCAACGGTTTATTTAGATTCCCTATTCGTTGACGGTGCCTTCCGGCGCGCGTACCAGCAGGACGGGTACGCGGGATCCCCGGATCACCTTGTCGGTAATACTGCCGAAGGCCAGACGCCTCAGACCCGACCTCCCGTGGGTTGACATCGCGATCAGGTCGGCATTGATATCGTTGGCGGCTTTGAGGATCTCGTCCGAGGCGCTGCCGGTGGCAACCATCGTCTTTACGATCACCCCATCCCTTTTCATGGATTCGCTGGTCTTCGCGAGATAGTCCATTACCCGGTTCTTGATAAGCGTCATCTCTTCATCCGTATAGGAAACCGGCGCACTGGCCTCACCGACCACCACCCAGTGACGCAGCAGGGTAATCACCCCGAAGAGAACGATCTCCACTTCGGCGCCGGGGGGACAATTGTCGACAAGCTGCCCGATAACCGGCAGGGCGGCTTCGCCCACTCGGGAACCATCTAGCGGGACAAGGACTCTCTCAAACATCGCCTACCTCCTAGAACCGGGTACTTTGCTGCTTGAGTTTCTCCAGTTTCTCGGTAAGAGTATAGAGCTTCTGGCGTTCCTTGGCAACTACGGACTCCGGCGCCCGGGTGAGAAAGGCTTCGTCATTGAGCCGGGCCTCGAGCCGGGTAACCTCGGATTGCACGCCAGTCAATTCTTTCTCCAGCCTTTTCCTCTCCGCTTCAACATCGAACATACTGGCCATGGGAATTACGACCGTGGCCGCGGTCAGCGGGAGCACCAGATTATTATCGCCGGACGTTACTTCGGGTTCGCCTTCCACCACGGTCAAAGGCCGGGCCCGTGCCAACACCGCGATAGCCTCTGCCTGGCCGGTGATAATCGCCTGCATAGTGGCTCCGGTGTGTACCCTGGCCTCGATCCAGCGGTTATTGTCCACTTTATAGTGGGCCCGGACATTGCGGATGGAGCGGACAATCTCAATAACCGCAACGATTTCGGACTCGGCCGCCGGGTCGATGGCCGATTCATCAACCACAGGAAATTGCGCCACCATGATGGAATCCGGACCGGGCAGCCCGGAGTATTTTTTCAGGTTCTGCCAGAGTTCCTCGGTGAGGAAGGGCATATAAGGGTGGAGCAGGCGCAGGGATGTTTCCAGGACGTGTGCCAGCACCGGCAACGGCGAGGTGTCATTACTCTGCAATCTTATCTTGGCCAGCTCGATATACCAGTCGCAAAACTCGCCCCAGAGGAAGTCGTGAAGCTGCCGCTCGGCCTCGCCGAACTGGAAGCTTTCCAACAGGCCGGTGACCCCGGCGACGGTTCGGTTGAGACGCGAGATTATCCAGCGGTCAGCAGGTAGCAGCCGGGAGCGGTCCATCCCGCCTCCGCCTCCCCCGGTTTCCAGACTGCGGATGACAAAGCGGGTGGCGTTCCAGAGCTTATTGGCGAAGTTCCGTCCGGCTTCCATCTTGTCGGTGGAAAGGCGCGAATCGTTGCCGGCAGAGGTATTCATCACCAGAGCGAAGCGCAGGGCGTCCGTCCCGTAGGCGGCGAGCAGGTCGAGCGGGTCGACGACGTTGCCGCGGGTCTTGCTCATCTTCTCGCCCTTTTCATCCCGTATCAGTCCGTGGAAATAGACGGTGGTGAACGGTACGTCCCCCGCATCCTCGATGCCCATGAAAATCATCCGGGCCACCCAGAAAAAGATGAGGTCATAGGCGGTCTCCATAACGGTAGTGGGGTAAAAATAGCGCAAATCTTCGGTATCATCCGGCCAGCCGAGGGTGGAATGGGGCCAGAGTCCGGAGCTGAACCAGGTATCCAGCACGTCCGGGTCCTGCTCGATATTAACGGAGCCGCACCCGGCGCAGGCCGTCGGTGTCTCTACGGCGATGGTTATCTCACCGCAGCCGCCGCAGTACCAGACCGGGATGCGGTGCCCCCACCAGAGCTGGCGGCTGATGCACCAGTCCCGGATGTTCTCCATCCAGTTGAGGTAGACCTTGACGAAGCGCTCGGGTTGCATGACGATACGCCCGTCCTTAACGGCGGCGATGGCCGGCCTGGCCAGGGGCTCCATTTTCACGAACCACTGCTGGCTGGCGATGGGCTCGACAACGGTCCCGCACCGCTGGCAGTGGCCGACGGCGTGGGAGTAGTCCTCCACTTTGACGAGCTGGCCGGCCTTCTCCAGGTCGCCCAGGATGGCCTCGCGGGCAGCGTAGCGGTCGAGGCCGCAGTACGGCCCGGCGTTTTCGTTCATGGTCGTATCCGGATTGAGAATCTTTATCAGGGGCAGACCCTGGCGCTGGGCCACCTCGAAGTCGACCGGATCGTGGGCGGGGGTGATTT
This sequence comes from Dehalococcoidales bacterium, assembly GCA_034414775.1. Taxonomy (GTDB): domain Bacteria; phylum Chloroflexota; class Dehalococcoidia; order Dehalococcoidales; family RBG-16-60-22; genus DAOULX01. The sequence goes on along the minus strand of DAOULX010000037.1, from coordinate 30,008 downwards.
TCACGGCTCCGGTACCGAATTCGGTACTGACGGCCTCATCGGCGATGATGGGTATCTCGCGTTCGACGGCGGGCAGCCGCACCTTCCTGCCGGTGACGTCTTTAAAGCGTTCGTCCTTGGGATTCACCGCTACGGCCGTATCCCCGACGATGGTTTCGGGGCGAGTAGTGGCCACCGTGATAAATTCTCCGGGGGCTTCAACCAGTGGATAATTGACATAATACAAATGGCCCTGGATATCCTTATGGTCTATCTCCAGGTCCGAGAGGGCGGTGCCGCAGCGGGGGCACCAGTTGATGATACGCTCGCCGCGGTAGATGAGGCCCTTTTCGTAGAGGCGAAGAAAGGCGGTGCGCACCGCTTTAGTGGACACTCCATCCATGGTGTAGCGTTCCCGGGTCCAGTCGCAGGAGGCACCCAGCTTCATGCGTTGCTCGGTGATGACATGGCGGCAGGAAGCCACCCACTGGAGCATTCTGTCCAGGAACTTCTCCCGGCCGAGCTGGTGCCGGTCCAGGCCCTCTTTAGCGAGCTGTCGCTCCACGACCACCTGGGCGGCTATGGCGGCGTGGTCGATACCGGGGAGCCAGAGGGTCGGTTCGCCTTTCATGCGGTGCCACCGCGTCATGATGTCCTGGAGGGCGCTTTCCAGGGCGTGACCAAGGTGCAGCTCCCCGGTGACGTTGGGCGGTGGCATGATGATGACAAAGGGTTTCTTGGACCAATCGATTTTCGGAGTGAAGTAGCCCTTCTCCATCCAGAACTTATACCACTTCTCCTCGACCTTACCCGGCTCGTAAGCCGGGGGCATTTCTTTATTGTTGGGGGATTGCGTCATGGGAGCCTCTTTCAAATTCTACCATTTCGGTTGTTACATGTTTCCATTCACTAAACTTTAGCCAGAAGGCGTAAATAAGGAAGCCTATACCCGCCGCGCTGACGATATTGACGATTATACCGAGGGTGGACGCTAGCGACAACGTATAATCAGGGCCGGTGCCGCCGCGGCTCATCCAGATGAGTATCCAGGTAACCGATGCCTTCAATAGGGCAGCCAGCACGCCTACTGCGGCGCCAATTATCAGGAAACGTTCTGCCCGGCCGCCTCCCCTGCCCAGAACGATGGCACCAAAGACTATAACCGCCCCCCAGAACAGCAATGCCGGGGCCGCGCCAATAAACATCGAAAGTACAGAAACGGTAATCTCTGAAGTTTCCATCAGAATATCTCCCGTTTTCTTGGCCGGAACCGGAGCCAGAATCCCCAGACCAGGCAGACCAGCCCGGCCAGGGAGAAAACGCCCAGGGGCAGCACCAGCAGGCCGTAGGTTACTGCCCCGGCGCTCGTCCCACCGGCTTCATCGATCGACCATCTTGCTGGGGCCAGGAGCAGCGGGCCGGCCAGCGCTACGAAAAACATGAGGCAGACGCCCGCCAGGAACAGCTTTTCCGCCCGGCCGCCGCCCCTATGTAAAAGCACTGTTGCCACCACGATTCCGCTGCCCCAGACCAGTATTTGGGGGATATTATTTACCAGGGCTTCTGTGACTATTTTGATATATTCCATTTCTATCAATGGTAGAATTGAGTTTGCTACACCATCATCCCCTTGACCCTATCCAGCACCTTCTCCGCCACCTCACGCTTGCTCATCAAAGGCAGTTCTTCAGCTTTGCCGGCCTTATCGATGATGGTCACCCGGTTAGTATCCACGTCGAAGCCGCTGTCCGCCGCGGTGATATCGTTGGCCACGATAAGGTCAAGGTTCTTTTCTTTCAATTTCTTTGTGGCATTGGCCACCATGTTCTCGCTCTCGGCGGCAAAACCCACTTTGATGAAATTCCCCTTGACCTCGCCCAGGATATCCGGTGTCCTGATAAGCTCCATATCCAGACCGCCGGTAGCCTCCTTCTTAATCTTAGCTTTAGCAGTGCGCTTCGGCCGGTAGTCGGCTACGGCCGCCGCCATGACCAGGGCGTCGGCCTTTTTGACGGCCGCCTCGACCGCCTTTTTCATCTCCACCGCCGTTCTCACTCTGACCACCTCCATACCGCCCGGTGCCGGCAGCGTAGCGGGTGCCGTCACCAGCGTTACCAGAGCCCCCCGGTCGCGGGCGGCCTCGGCCAGGGCGTAGCCCATCTTGCCGGACGAGCGGTTGCCGATGTGCCGGACGGGGTCGATGGGCTCCTGGGTGCCGCCGGCCGTCACCACGATGCGCCGGCCTGCCAGGTCTTCCCGCTGTCCTAGTACACGCTCGATGACTTCGATGATCCGGGGCGTCTCCGGTAGACGCCCCTTGCCTGTCTTCCCCGAGGCCAGCCGGCCGTGCTCCGGCTCAATAATAGTGAAATTCCGCCCCTTGAGCTTGTTCAGGTTCTCCTGGGTGACCCGGTTGGCGTACATCACGTCGTTCATGGCGGGGGCGATGATAACCGGCGCCGCGGTAGCCAGTATGACGGTGCCGAGCATGTTATCGGCGATGCCGGCCGCCAGCCGGGCGATGCTGTTGGCCGTGGCCGGCGCTACGACCACCACGTCGGCAATTTCGGCCAGGGCAATGTGCTCCTCGCTGTATTCAGAGGCCATCTCGAACATGTCGGTCACCACCGGCCGACCCGTGATATTCCGGAAAGTCAATGGCGTCACGAACTTAGTGGCGGCTTCGGTCATGACCACCTCGACCCGGGCACCGGCCTGTGTCAGCTTGCTGGCCAGGTCCACCGCCTTGTAAGCCGCGATGCCCCCGGTAATCCCCAATACAATCGTTTTATCTTTCAACATAGCCATTTCGCTTCATCACTCTGTATTCAGGGCGTGGATGGTCTTGATACCTATTAACGTAAGGTGGGGATTGACCTCATCAATGACGCGAGTCTCCGCGGCCATGATATTGGCATAACCGCCGGTGGCCACCACCGTGGCCTTTCCTCCCAGTTCCTCCTGTATTCGCGTCACAATACCATCAATCAGTCCGGCGTACCCGAAGACTATGCCGGATCGCATGGCGGCCGGGGTGTTGCCACCGATAGCGTTCTTGGGACGAATCAGGTCTACGCGGGGCAGGGCGGCGGTACGTGTATACAAGGCCTCGGCGGCGATTCCGATGCCCGGCGCGACGGCCCCCCCGAGATAGTCACCCTCTTTGGAAATGGTATCGAAAGCTGTGGCGGTTCCCATAGCGACGACGATGATGGGGGCTTTGTATAGGGCAAGGGCGCCGGCGGCATTGGAAATACGGTCGCCACCCAGCTCCCGCGGATTTTCGTAGCGAATGCGTATCCCTGTCTTGATACCGGGGCCGACGATCAAGGGTGTTATCTGGAAATATTTCTGGAACATCTCGTTGAATACGGTCAACAGAGGCGGGACGACGCAGCTTATCGCTCCTTGCTCGACCGAGGCTGCGTCGACGCCTTGGTGGTGCAGCAGGTCCATCAGCATAATACCGTATTCGTCCGGCATGCGGTGGACGCCCGTCGAGATGCGCCAGGTAGCTTTTAGTTTGTCGCCGTCGAACATGCCTATGGTGATATTGGTATTGCCGATATCAATAGCCAGCAACACATTCGTACCCTCAACTTTCACCAATGCTCGTGTTTTTCAGTTTTTTAATGGCCAGCGGCAACACCGGCAACAAGTCTGAGGCGAGCATGCCGGCCTCGCCCAGCCGGTCCCTGATTATTTCACCGGCGACGCCGTGCAGGTAGACCCCGAGGCAAGCCGCTTCGAAGCACCGCAGTCCCTGGGCGGCCAGTCCGGCAATGCACCCGGCCAGGACGTCCCCGGTACCCGCCGAAGCCAGCCCCGGATTGGCGAAGGGGCTGATACGGCACCGACCATCCGGCGCAGCGATAACCGTATAGGCGCCCTTGAGGACGATTATTTTTTGCCAGGTAGCGGCAAACCGGCGGGCGATACCGGTGCGGTCGGCCTGGATTTCTTCGATGGTCAGACCGCTGAGCCGGGACATTTCGCCGGGGTGGGGGGTAAGTATTACATCGCCGGCCAGGCTCTGCGGCCAGTTTGGTATCCGTGCCATAATGTTAAGGGCGTCAGCATCCAGCACCAGGCCAGGCAACTCCTCTTTCAGAAGGAGAGAGCTGGCGAACTCTACCGTGGCGGAGTGCTGGCCAAGCCCGCAGCCGAGGAGCAAAATATTGTACTGTCCGCAAGATTGGTGGATGACGTCGGCAGCTTCCACCGAAGTCACACCCGAATGTAATTCCGGTAGGGGAAGGTAAGTAGCCTCGGTGAGCTTGGCGGCGAGGATCGGCTGCAGGCTGGCGCCGGTCGCCAGCGTCACCAATCCGGCGCCTACCCTCATAGCCCCGGAGCAGGCAAGATAGGCGGCGCCGATGTAGTTGGTCGAGCCGGCGGCCACCAGCACCCTCCCGAAAGTACCCTTGTTGGCGCCAAGTGGGCGGGTAGGAAAGGCATCCCCGGCCCAGGCATCTGTCATAAGCTCAGTTTTAATAGAACCGGCCAGTGACTCCGGGATGCCTATATCAACGACTTTCAACCGGCCCACCCTCTCCGCGCCGGGGAAGTTAAAAAGCCCCAGCTTGGGAAAGGCCAGCGTCACGGTAAGGCCGGCGAAGGGGCAGGCGGGATCTACCGCGCCGGTATCGGCGTCCATCCCCGATGGCAGATCAACGGCAACCAACGTCAATTTCTTCTCCTGACACATCCGATTGGCTTTTTCGAGGACCTCCCGGTAGACTCCCTCCAGCGGGCGCATCCGGCCGGTCCCCAGCAGTGCGTCGATAACGCAGGTTGCCGTGGCCAGGAGCTTATCATATTCCGTCAAATATTCGTCGGAACCGGCTTCGATGCAGGTTATGCCGCGCTCCTTTAATAGGCGGAGGTTTTCATCCCCGTCTTCACGGCGGCTGCATAAGTAGGCGCTCACCTTAGCCCCCCAATCGTAAAGGTAGCGGGCGGCCACGAGTCCGTCACCGCCGTTGTTCCCGGCCCCCACCAGGCAGAGGATATGCTGGTTCTCCAGGGCGCCCAGGCGATCACGCGTCTCCGCAGCGACGGCTTTACCGGCGTTCTCCATGAGGACATTCACGGGCGTGCCGCGGCGGACACATTCCGCATCCATCTGCCTCATCTGCTCGGCGGTCAATACTTTCATAGTATCCCGGAAAATCCTCGGTTTGAGTGTAGCAATATTCATGACCGTGGTCAATATGCCTTGAACCTATCTGGTTCCGGTGGACGATATCCTCCAGCTTCCTCTTGGGGACGTGCCGGATGCCTTTATCGTCCACATAGATGTTTAACGACTTATCGGCGACCTCGGTTACCGGGCTCTCGTCCGGATAGCCCATAACGATGACGAGGCCGATATCGTACTCATCAGGGATGCTGAAGGCTGGTTTTGCATTGGCTGCGTTGAACATCAGCACCGGGCAGGCGCCGATCCCCTGCTCCAGGGCGACCAGCATGATGTTCTCCGCCGCCATACCGAGATCAAGGAGGGTTATCCGTCGCCGGGACTCGTCGCCCTCGAGGGCTTTGTTTATCAGTACGATTATATAAGCTTTGGCTTTCTGGTCGGGGCGTGGGCCTCCCTTTTCCGGCGGCAGCTTCACCGAGCCGCCTATGTTGTCGAACATCACGGACAACCCCTCGGGGCTATCGACGATGAGGTACTCACAGGCCTGGCTATTCCGGCCGGAAGGAGCCAGCCGGGCCGCCTCAACGCACTTCTCCAGTGCTTCGTATGGTACAGGCCGGTCCTGGAACCTCCGTATCGCCCGCCTTGTTATCGCTGCTTCGTAAACGTTCATCTGTAACCTCCTACTATAACCTCCCGGCTGTAAACTGCTTTCCCATCTCTTCCAGCTTCCTCTTCATCGCCTGCCAGTGAGTCCCCCGCCAGTAAACGCGGCGGCAATTCGGGCACTCCATGTACTGTTCCTGCGTCCGGTAAACAAATGGCGGCACCCTGTCCCTGACCTCCGCCGGGCTTCGTTCTATAAGGAATACGTTGCACTCCAGGCACAGTGTGAAGGGGCAGGCGCCTTCGACCAGGTCCAGCGAGTCCAGTAACTGACGCCTCTGTTGCTCCGGGGCCTCGCTGTTGAACAGGATGACCTTAAGACGCCCTTGGGCGACGACCCGCCGTTTCATTATCTCGGTATCGCGGGTAAGTATTATCCTGCTTTCAGCCAGGGCCTGCCTGACCATCACGGAGTCGTCAGGTCCTTCGAAGAACAGGCTGTCGTAGCCCATCATACGCAGCCATCTGGCCAGCTTCCCCACGTTATGATCGACGATAAACCGCATCTCGTTGATGGCAGCGCCTCCCGGGTGCTCAAAGGTCGATCCGCATCCCTTCGCGGGCGGTCCGGATGTGCGTATTCAGTGATTTGGCAATCATAGCCAGCTCGCCCCGGATACCTTTTTCGTCGAGCGGATTCATGTGGACAGTGATGACTTGTGGCAGGTAGCCGTTAATCTCTATGAAGCTTTCCAGCTCCTCCCGGAGGAGTGCCGGGGTCAAGTGGCCGGCATCACGGGCAAAGTCGTCATACTTGTTCAATGCTGTAACCTCAATAATAAGCAGGTCAGGCTTGATTTGCCTCCAGCAATCACTCAGGCCCGGCCCGGTGTCGGACGAATAGAAGACCTTTTTGCCTTCGGAGGATGTGACCTGAAAACCGGTGGCCGGCACGGAATGGATTACGGCCACGGGAAGTACGGTGTAACCGGCGATCTTTTCCTCCCGGCCGGGCTCGATCATCCCGAACCGCAGCGATGGCTGCCGTGAGGGTCTCTTCGTGAAGTCCGGGTAAAGGATATCATTCAAGAGGTGAGTTTTCAGGACCTCGTAAGTGGCGGCGGTGGTATAGACGTCAAGAGTGCTTTCGTTCAGCAGAAAATTCATGCCCAGGGCCGGTATATCGCGGACATGGTCGAGGTGATGGTGGGTGATTAATACCGCCTGGAGCTTTTTCTGCGCCCTAAAGGAAAGGCTGGCCGCCAGAGTACCGGTATCGATCGCTAGGACATCATCGATGAGGATGCTGATGCACCTCGTCGTTTTGGATTGAATATTGTGGGCGCCGAGGATCTGGACTTTCATTTCCCCTCCTATCCGGATATAGCGAAAGGATTATACCTGGTCTGGTAATCGAAGGTATCGATGGCCTCTTTCTGCTTCAACCAGTTGACGATGGCGTAGGTGCCCGGTGTGCACACCGCTTCGATAACGACCTTGGAGACCCAGTGCCAGCCGATCATGACCGGGACGGCGGCGCCGGTACCGGCAAAGGCCAGGGTAATAAAGATGGCGGTATCCAGTCCCTGGCCGATGATCGTCGAACCGATGGTCCGGCTCCACAACCAGCGGCCTTTCGTCAGGATCTTCATCCTGGCCAGGACAAAAGAGTTGGCGAACTCTCCGGCCAGATACCCGCACAACGATGCCGCCAGTAGCCGCGGGGTGTAGCCTAAAATACTCTCGTAGGCGGTCTGTCCTTCCCAGAAAGCGGCGGAGGGGAGTAACTGCCCGATCCAGGCGAAGAAAACGAAGACAAGGTTGCAGGCGAAGCCCAGCCAGATAACCCGCCTGGCCACGCGATAGCCGTATACTTCCGTGAGGACATCGCCGAAGATATAACTCAGGGGAAAGACGAAAATCGCCGCCGGCAATAGCGCGGGACCCAGACTGATGACCTTGACCGCAATGATGTTGGCCGTGATCAGGCAGGTTATAAAAACAGCGATAATAATTACCAATCGGTACGAGATAGTCATGTTGAACCCCGGAGAAGGAAAGGACGCATCAGATCCAGCGCCGGCGGCGGAAATATAGTAACATCGCGATGGCAATGATGGCCATTACCGCCAGCAATACAATGAAGGTTTGCAGGTTCCCGAGCTCAAGACCGCCGGGCAGCGGAATATTCATACCGTAGAGGCTGGAGATAAGCAGGATCGGCAGTACGATAGTCGAAAAGATCGTCAGCAGGCGCGTAACGCGATTGATACGGTAGGTAGCCAGCGTATAGTCCGTATCCTTGAAGACCTCGATAACCTCTTGGGCTTCGTCGAGGGTTCCACATATCTTATTAAGGTGGTCTATAAGGTCACCGAAATACACACTCAAGTCGACTTTGGTAAAGCGCTTCAAGCGCCCTTCCATGGAGCTCAACAGCGCCCTGGTCGGGAACATGACACGACGTTGCGTGATGATATCCCGGCGCAGAATGCTTAGCTCCTTGGCTGACTCGACGTCCTCGTCAAAGACGTCATCTTCCAGGTCGTCAATCAGGCTGAGGATTTTATCCAGGACCGGGAAATAGGAGTCGATCGACCGGTCGAGTATACGGTAGAGCAGGTAGCCAGAGCCCTTGGAAAAATATTCCTCTCGGGCATCCTCGTTAGCCTGGCAGTCCCGGAACAAAGCTACCAGTGTCCGCAGTTCGCCGGTGTGCAGCGTTATTAGGTATTTATCGCCGACGAAGGCCGACCACTGCCGCTTGGAGGCCACGCGCGTGGCCTTATCATAGACCGGCATGTGGAAAATAGCGAAGAGATAGTCCGGGTAGTCGTCCACCTTGGGGATCTGCTTGCGGCTGAGGCAGTCGTCCAGGTCGAGGGGGTGGAACGGGTAATTTCCCGCCAGATAGTCTATCTCGCGCTGGGTCGGCGGCTGGATGTTTATCCACGTCAAGTCCCCCCAGGTAATCGATTCAATATGTAGGGGCTCTTCCTGGATTGCCTGCTCTTTAATATTCTTCTTGGTCGGTCTTCTTCTGCCAATTATCCTTGCCATGACCAATCACCTCTCAATAGAGGGCCTATGGTATTTTAGCACAATTGTGTCTATTTGAATACACTTGAGTTCCTTAGTGTTTGACACCTCCGTAGACAGGAGTATAAAAAATGTCCTGTTTTGGGGGAAGCCTTAAAGGGATCAAGGCGGGTTGTGCGTGGATAGATAGTGAAAAGGGCGCCGGTAACCGCTGTGTAAAGGACGGCGGGCGCAGCGCCCTTTTTTCTGCGCCCCCTTGCTTATTGCCCACGGGTTCTCCGTCTGTTACACTTAAGTAATATATGAGGAAATCGAGCAAACGCACCGGTCCCGGACGGAAAGACCGGTTCGTCATCGGTGTCAAGAAGTGGCTGGGTATGAACGTGCTGTTGTGCGATAGCTGCAAGTGGAACTGGCGCGGGGCCTGCCGCCGACCGGAGCGTCCTAACGCCACCTGGTGCCCCGAATACGAGAAGCGGGGCTGACAGGCTTCCCGGGATCATCTAACCGTTCCTTATTTTCCTTGTCTTGGTATAGTATTCCGAGCAATTGTAAGGGGGGGGCGTTATATTCATGGGATGCTGCCCTACTAATGACTTTTTAAAGCCATTACCGCACAAGCGGGAATCCAGAAAATTTTACACCCCGACCCGAGATTCTTCGCTTCGCTCAGAATGACAGGTTTTAAATCTACTTCCTCTCGATGATCATGGCCATGCCCTGACCGCCGCCGATGCAGAGTGTCGCCAGGCCGAGCTGGAGGTTGCGCCGGGCCATCTCGTGGGCCAGGGTCACCAGTATCCTGGCGCCGGTGCAGCCGATAGGGTGTCCCAGCGAAATACCGCCGCCGTGTAGGTTTGTCTTGGCCATGTCGATATCAAGCTCGCGGATACATCCCAGGGACTGCGAGGCGAAGGCCTCGTTTAGCTCAATGTAATCAACGTCCTTGAGGGTGAGGCCGGCCATCTTGAGCACCTTTTTAACCGCCGGGACGACACCCAGGCCCATATAGGCGGGATCAACGGCGCCGGAAGCGTAGGCGCGGATAGTCGCCATCGGCTTGAGGCCAAGCTTTCCGGCTTTCTCGGCTGATGTTACCACCAGAGCGGCCCCGGCGTCGGTAATGGCCGAGGCGTTGCCGGCCGTCACGGCGCCGTCGGACTTGAACACCACCGGCAGCTTGCCCAACAGCTCCATCGAGGTCTCCCGGGGGTGTTCATCCACATCGAACTGTTTCGTTTCCCGCTTCACCTTGATTTCGACAGGAACGATTTCTTCCTTGAAAATGCCATCCTTGGTGGCCGCCAGGGCGCGGTTATTGCTCTCCAGGGCGAACATGTCCTGTTCCTCCCGGGTGATGCCGTACTTTTCGGCGATATTCTCCGAGGTCACTCCCATGTGGTAGTTATAGAACGTTTCCCAGAGCCCGTCGTAGACCATGCCGTCGACCATCTCGGCGTTGAACATCCTGGCACCCCAGCGCATCTTGGGGACGTAGTAGGGCGCCGAGCTCATGTTTTCGATGCCGCCCGCGATAATAACCTGGGCGTCGCCGACTTTGATGGCCTGGGCCGCCAGGGCAACCGCCTTCATGCCGGAGGCGCAGATCTTGTTAACGGTGAAGGCGTTGACCTCTTTGGGTACCCCCGCGTAGATGGCCGCCTGCCGGGCCGGATTCTGGCCCTGTCCGGCCTGGAGGACATTTCCCATGATAACCTCATCCACGAGGACTTCCTGGAGGGAATCTTCCCAGGTGGTGTGCTTCTTTTCCAGGTCGATGAGTCCCTGGTCTTTGAGCGATTCCGGGGCGTAGCTGGCGTCTCCAGCGGGTCGAAGCCCGGCCTTTTTCATGGCGCCCTGGATGACAATGGCGCCAAGTTGGGACGCCGGGACATCCTGCAGCGATCCTCCGTAGTTACCGATGGCCGTCCTGACACCGCTGACGATTACCGCCTCACTCATGTTTTTCTCCTTTTCAAATTGATATGGATATCTATAGTATCATTCCAGCAAAAGCTGGAATCCGGGGGTGGAGTTACTGGAACCCGGCCTGTGCCGGGATGATAAATATACGTTAAAACGTAAACAGGCTGGCGCCGCCGCCGACCTCGATGGCTTCTCCTGTTACGTAGCTCGATTCATCCGAGGCCAGGAAAACAATCACGTTACTTAGCTCCTGAGGAGTGCCGGTGCGTCGCATGGCCATACGCTTGACAATACGCTCTTGGAACTCCGGGGCCACCTCGTGGAAGCTGCCGCCATCGAATACGCCGAGCACGACGGCATTGGCGGTAACGCCTTTACGGGCCCCTTCCAGGGCGGCTGTCTTGGTCAGGCCGATGAGACCGGCCTTGCTGGCGGCGTAGCTGCACTGGCCGGCGCCGCCCATTGTGCCGGCGATGGAGGAAATGTTGATGATGCGTCCCCACCCGCGCTCGAGCATCCCCGGCAGGCAGGCCTTGATGGTGTTGAACGGGCCGGTCAGGTTGACGGCCACGTCACGGGCCCAGTCCGTGAGGCTCATTTTGGCGATGGTCACCGCCCTCACGATGCCGAAAGCCGCGTTGTTCACCAGGATGGCAACCGGCCCCAGACCCTCTTCGATCTGTTTGATGCCCGCCTGTACCTGGTCGAAGTTAGCCACGTCCATCATCACGGCCATGGCCTTCTTTCCCATTGCCCGGATTTCCTCGACGACTTCCTCGGCTTTGTCCATGTGAGTGTGACCGGCTACCGCGACACTACAACCCGCATTGGCGAGGGACAGACAATGTACCCTGCCCAGCCCGCCGGAACCCCCCGTAACGAGGGCTACTTTGCCTTCGATGTTCATGAGACCACTCCTTTAAGTATCAGCCTGAAATAACCGGGAACCCGGGCCCGGCTTCCCGCCTTAATCATAATCGTAGAACCCCCTTCGGGTCTTCCGCCCCAGGCGCCCTTCCGCCACCATCTCCTTCAAGAGTCCCGGTACGGCGTACTGCGGTTCCTTCAGTTTATCATAAATGCCGTTGGCGATGAAAAGTACCGTATCCAGCCCGATCAAGTCCGCCAGAGCCAGCGGGCCCATCGGGTAGTTCAATCCCAGTGTCATGGCGGTATCGACGTCCTCGCTGGTGGCCAATCCGGCTTCGACCAGGCGGATGGCATCGAGGACCTGGGGTATCATGAGACGGTTAACGATGAATCCAGGCGAGTCCCGTGTGATAACGATGGTCTTGCCCAGTGACCGGCCGAAGTCCGCGGCCGTTTCCATTGTCGCCTCGCTCGTGGTATCGGTCCGGACCATTTCCAGTAGCTTCATCACCGGCACCGGATTAAAGAAATGGATTCCGAGCACCCGGTCCGGGCGGCCGGTAACGGCCGCCATGGCCGCGACCGAGAGGCAGGAAGTGTTGGTGGCGAATATCGCCGTTCCCGGGCAGACCCTGTCCATTTCCGTGAAAATCTGCTTCTTCATGTCCAGGTCTTCCACAGCGGCTTCGATGACCAGGTCACGGTCGGCAAAGTCGGCAAAGCTAATTGTCCCCTTAATCCGGGCCATGACTTCGTCGCACTCCTGCTGGGTCATCTTACCCCGCCGAACTCCCCGTTCCAACGAAGTCTTGATACTGTTGAGGCCTTTTTGTAGAAGTACATCATTTATTTCTGATGCGATGACAGGGTAGCCCGACTGAGCGCATACCTGGGCAATACCGCTGCCCATCTGCCCGCAGCCGACTACTCCAATTTTCTCGATTGTCATGAGTGCAGCTATTTACCCATACGGTTAGTTTCTATTGGTGAGACCTTGTGCCGGGACGAATACCGTTAACAATTCTAACACAGGGCTTTTAACGGCGTCAAAGCGGTTGGTCCGATCTTGTAATCTGTGGAGGAAGTATATCTTGACATATTTGTACTATTATATATATAATAACTAATACAATTCTCAGATTCCAGTAATCCCACGTTCCTTCGTCCCGCCGCATGGGGATGCTGCCGAAACGTGTTGATATATAGAAACTTTTTAGGAGGACTCATTTATGAAGAAACGCCGGAACCGTTTACCTATCACGCTTATCATAATTATCCTGCTGGCCTCACTAGTAGCCACGATATTCGGTTGTTCACCGGAGACAACGACGGTAACAACTACCGCAACTTCGCCGGTGGCAACATCATCTCAACCTGCTGGATTCCCCCTGCACGACCCGCTCGTACGCTTTAAAATCGCCACTACCACCAGCCTCTATGATACCGGCCTCTGGTACCACCTCGAACCGATATTCGAAGAGAGGGCTAACGTAGAGATGGATATCATCTACGCCGGTACCGGCATTGCCCTCGAATACGGCCGCCGCGGTGATGTCGATGCCATCATTGTCCATGACAGGGCCAGGGAAGACCTGTTCATCGAAAACGGGTATGGTATCAACCGTCGCAACTTCGGCTATAATTTCTTCCTGATTGCCGGGCCGCCGGATGACCCGGCCGGCATTAGGGGGTCCACGGCTACCGAAGCCGTTACCAAGATATACGAGGCCGGTATGGCCGATGGTGCCATCAAATTCGTCTCCCGGGGTGACGACTCCGGCACCCACGCCAAGGAGAAGCTGATCTGGAAAGAGGCCGGTTTCGATTACGAGGCGGATATCCAGAACTCGGGAGAATGGTACGTCGAGGCCGGCAAGGGTATGGGACCAACTTTGCTGATGGCCAATGAGCTAAACTCGTATGTCCTGGCCGACATCTCGACCTTTCTGGCTTATAACCGGAATAATCCCCTTAAAATTGAGTCTATCGTCGAAAAGGACGCCATATTCCTCAACGTCTATGCCGCCATAGCCATCAATCCGGAGACCTATCCCAAGACCAAGATCGATATCGCCAACGATTTCATCAACTGGCTGATAGGCCCCGAAGTCCAGGAGATTATGGGGACATACGGCGAGGCGGAGTATGGACGCTCCCTCTTCAATCCCATCGGAAGGGGTGTCGAGGACGGCAGCGCCGACCTGCCGGGATTCCCCCCGGTTGAGGACTATACCGTGCCGGTGCCGGAGTATACCAAATAGTGCCGGGATAGGCTATACTAAGTAGTCGAATAGCCTATTGCGGAGCTCAGGAGGGATCGTGGTCGAGCCAGCCGCAGCCTTGCCTGAGCTCCGGTGATTTATCGAGAGGGCGTTTTCCTTGGAGTTATGGAACGGCCTGGTTAGGGCCGTAGAGCTGATCATTACCTTTGACCCGGAGGTCATGCAGATAGCCGGGAGGTCGCTCCGGTTCGCGTTAACCTCCACAGCGATTGGTTCCCTTATCTGCATACCCGTCGCCTGCCTCATCCATTTCAAGGAGTTCCGCGGCAAGCGTTTCATCGTCGTCGGGATAATACAGACCTTGTATAGCGTGCCGACCGTGGCGGTCGGGCTTTTTGTTTTCGTCTTTATCTCGAATGCCGGGCCATTGGGAGGATTCGGATGGCTTTTTACACCCACGGCGATAGTCATTGGACAGACACTCCTGATTACACCATTGCTGCTGGGTTTGACGATTTCGGCGTTAAGCGGCATGGACAAGGCCATTCCCGATACGGCCCGTTCCATGGGCGCCAGCGGTTTTCAGATGGGCCTGCTAGTATTGAAGGAGGCCAGGTTCGCCGTTATCGCCGCGGTTATGCTGGCTTTCGGGCGGGCTATTTCGGAGGTGGGTGTATCGCTCATGGTCGGCGGGAACATCCGCGGCTTTACCCGGGTCCTCACCACGGCTATATCGTTGGAAACCTCTAAAGGCGACCTGGAGCTATCTCTGGCGCTGGGCATAATCCTCATTTTTATCGCCCTGGTTATTAACATAATCCTGAACAGGATATGGCAAAGATGAACAATATATTAATCGAGACCAGGGGCCTGTGGCAGCGGCGGGATGGCAAGGATATCCTTAAAAACGTCGACTTGAGAATCGAGCGTGGTCAGGTATACGCTTTGATAGGTTCCACCGGGGCCGGCAAGACCACGCTCCTGCGTTTGATCGACCTTCTGGATGCGCCCTCCGCTGGCAAGATCTTTTACGATGGGACCGACGTGACTTCATCAGATAGACTCAGGCTGGAGACGCGACGCCGTATGGCCTTTGTATTGCAAAAGCCGGTGGTTTTTAATACCAGTGTTTACGATAACACCGCCTATGGTCTGAAGTGGCGGGGGACGGACCGCCGGCAGATACGCCAGAAGGTCGATGCGATCCTGGAAATGGTGGGGATGGCCGACTATCGGAATCGTAATGCCCACACGCTTTCCGGTGGGGAGGTCCAACGGGTAGCCATCGCGCGGGCGCTCGCCCCCGAGCCGGAGGTCCTGCTCCTGGACGAGCCTACAGCCAATCTCGATCCGATATCCGCCTCAAATATCGAGGAACTGGTCTCTGACATCATTCGGAGGAAATCCATCACCATTGTCATGGCCACTCATGATATGGGACAAGGCCAGCGCCTGTCGGACCGTCTCAGCGTCCTTTCTGAGGGACAAATCGTCCAGACCGGGGAACCGGGCGAAGTCTTTACACGGCCATCAAGCCGGGATGTTGCCAGGTTCGTCGGTATGGAGAACCTCCTCGAAGGGGTCATCGATTCCTGTGAGGGCGAAATGGCGGTCATCGATGTCAACGGTATCAAGATTGAGGCTGTAAGCGAATGCGCCATCGGGGACCGAGTGGCGGTGGGCATACGTCCGGAAGATGTCACCATGGCGCTGACACGACTCTCCAGTAGCGCCCGGAACTGCCTCCCCGGGTCAGTAAAATGGACAGTTGTTTCCGGCCCGCTGTGCCGGGTGGAGATAGACTGCGGCTTTCCCTTGGTGGCACTGGTAACCTCGAGATCGGCCAGCGAAATGGGACTTGAGAAAGGCACTCAAGTTTACGCCACGTTCAAGGCCGTCAGCATCCACGTCATCAAGCACTGAATTGACAGTTCCGGACTGAAAGTGTTAATATTTCTGATTGCTGGCAGCGTAGCTCAGTGGTAGAGCAGGGGACTCATAAGCCCTTGGTCGCTGGTTCAATCCCAGCCGCTGCCACTTAATCATTCCATTAAACTCCTGTGATTGAGTCTCGGTGCATACTAGTCAAGTAGCGAATCACTCCGCACAAAGCCTTCCAGTCAATGACAATATGCACTAGCGTAATAATCACAACGGCGACGCAAATCCAAAAATGTATTTCTCCCCAGTTCTGTTTTGTAATACCGAATAATAGGGGTTGCTGCCCGGCACGGTGTACTTCAGGGGCAAGCCAAAGGATCAGACCTGAAAATGCCGATAAAATCCACACGCTGATCAAGGCTATTGCTACAATTGCTCTAACATAGATTTTTAGCTTTACCGGCCGTTTTTCTGTCATGCCATCCACCTCAATCATGAAAATGTAGTAGTTATTATACTACAGACAATACTTAAATCGCTGGTTCAATCCCAGCCGCTGCTACTTCCGTGTAATACTTGAGAGAACCTTTTACTTGATTTTTGAAAACTTTCATTGATTTTCAGGTCCAAACAGGGTAATTTATAACCAAATTCCTACCTATTACAATCTTATATCATACTAATCCCATGTAATATACTAATTAACTATACTTGACGGAAGTAACATGGTGTGCGAGTATTGTTATGGAAGACCGCTTGTTAGAGTCACCGGACATGATGGCGAGTTAGTGCCGATAAGCTGTCCTGTGTGCGGACTAGTAACGAACTTTGACGGATTTGCTGGAATGGCGAGCGTCACCTACGATAAGCCGCAAAAAGTCGTTTTTACCAGAAGATTCCAGACTTCAGAATTTCCAAACATCGGCAACCGTTCCGTTTCATAGATTCACATTAGTAAAGTTTTGGTCGCTGGTTCAATCCCAGCCGCTGCCACTTAATTTTTGGAAGACCACTACCAATCTGAAAGTCTTACGTTTCCCTTATAAAAGTTACGATTTTACTAAAAGCTGACTCAGCCGCTTCGCCTTAGTCATAACTAAGGTATCCCCATCCATAGCTATGCCCTTCTTCGGCGACTCGTTCTTTAAGTCTATTGAGGTCGCCATTAAGATAATAGTCCGCTAACATTATTGCTGCTTTGGAAAGATGTTTTTCGTATGATATTCTATCCTCGGCTCTATGACAATTTTCAAGGCTTTTTTGTAATACTAATATATATTCCGCAAGCCCTGATAATATATTTTCCATATCTATCTATCACCATTAATTTTGCAGCTTTATACGTGTAGTAATATACCATAAGTTTGCACATTCATGTAAATTTGTTAACTAGATTTTAGAATTGTGAAAATCGTTACCAAACCTCTTGACCTTTGCCTGATTCTCTGTTAGCATCTCACGCTAGCTCGAACGAGAAGGAGGAAAGAATAGTCCGCGTTATAGGAAAAGTGAGCAAGATTGGTATTTGTCCGTTTTCATCAATAACTACCAAAGTTATCTGGCTTTACATGATAGAGCGAAAACAACGAGCCAAGTGTAATGCCTTGTGGGTCACTGAAGAAGGTACACGGTTCGCCACTAACAGTATTAACTCTTGGTTTGTTTGGTTAAAACGGCGGGCTGGAGTGGATGGTTCTGGTTGGGTCCACCGCTTACGCTATACCAGCGCCCTCCAGCTAAAATTATCCCAGTTGTCAAAGATGCCATCAATGAGTTGATAGTAGAGCTGCGGCGGGGGCACGATGAGGCTCTGGTGGAAGTCCTGCACCTAAAGGATGCAACCGTCGAAGTGGGCAAGCTCTTTGACCTGGGCCGGGGTATCGAGGAGGTCATGTTCAAGACGGTGAAGTTTCGATGGGATGTTACCAGGTACTTCGATGAATGGGCCGAGATGAGGGGAGAAAAAGAGAGATTCCGGGAGAAACCTCTCAAAAGATGTTTGAGACGGCATATCGCTGCGTTTGAAGAACGCATTCGCTGGAGGGTAAGAGAACGAGATCGCGAGGAAGTTAATATGCAAATGGAGCGTTGTCGGGACTTTTTAATTGTGTGATTCATAGACATCATTTCAATTAAAATGGTGCCATGAATGAAGAAATTCATACCCGGCTAAGATGGATCGAACATTATCAGTCATCGGGAAATTTGGGTATCACCTGCCAGCGCTGTGAAATATCACGGCCGACTTTACGAGAGTGGATATGATATATATAATATATTATAGATAAAAATTAATAGAACTTGAATCAAACAGGTTATAGATGAAAGCGTCATAAGCCATAATCAATAGTTGAAATAGGAGGTAAAAATGGTTGAACCAACGTCAAACAAACATTATGAGGATGAGTCGTTTCATTATCCCTTATGGAAACTCATTAAGCAGCATGCCGAAAAAAAGGATATTAGCTATTCTGACGCACTAGCCGAAGTTCTCCCTGAGTACCAGAAATCTATTCGTTACAGGGATGAAGCCTACGAGAACTCGATTGCCATACTACGTTTGAAAGAGATGAAAGAAGTGGCTGAAAAGGAGCAAAAAGAGGGTGCTTTCCAGAAATGGGAAAGCGGTAAGAGAACAACCTAGTCTAGGTAGCCAATTAATAAAATATTGATAATTAAAAAGTGAGGTTAAAATGGGTTTTGAGAAATATGCCGATAGAGTTATAGAGACTGACTTTTTGGTAATAGGAGGGGGATTAGCCGGGTGCCCTGCAGCGTGCAAAGCTGTTGAACACGGACTAGATGTTACGTTGATTGAAAAGGCAGCGGTTAGAAGAAGCGGGAACGCCGGGCCTGGTTTGGACCATGTAATCAATTATGCCCGCGACGGAGTGTCAACCGGGGAGATGATTAGAGGTTATTTTGGTACGGGAAGAGGATCTATGCTGGGTGGAACAATTGAAAATCCCAACACCCAGGCAGTCCATACCTATCATAACCTCTGGGCATTTGATGAACTTGTTAAACTTGGCTGTACCATGAACTGGGATGACGGCAAACCTTATTTCTTTCCATTTACCGGCCTTGGCACTGATGTAAAGCGTACAGCCTTAAGGGTACACTGGCATCACATTAAACCGGAATTAAGCAAAGCGGTAAAAGAACACAATGTGAATGTCTTGGAACGTACGTCAATGATAGACCTCTTGACAAACCAGGACAGAGTTGTGGGGTGTACCGCCTTAAATACCCGTACCGGTGAATTTATCGTGATTAAAGCCAAGGCAACTATGATCGCCTCCGGAAAAACGTTTCGGATTTTTGAACCCGAAACGCCTGACCCATGGAAATATAAGATGATATACCATTTCTGTCCATCATCGGGATCGGGAGATGGTACCGGTGCTGTGTTTAGAGCTGGAGGTGAAATATCTAACATGGAAATTACCGCCTGGACTTACCGGATTAGGGATAGCGTTACGATGTCTTACGGTCAATTCCGAATTGGTGATGGGTGTCCGATGAAAGTTTTTACCTACAAAGGTAAGGAAATCAGAAATCCTTCCGCAATGAGATATCTCCAGCTTGAGATGGCTGGTGAGACTCCAATTTACAGCAGTCTCGAAAATTTGCCGGATGACTATCAGAAAAGGTTGGAGGTAGCACTGGCAGATGAGAATCCTGTATGTCTTGAAGCAGCAGAGCAAAGGATGTTCAATCCGAGGAAACACAGGTATGAATTGATGGTTCATAATAAAAGTCTTGGATTTTTCCCGCCAAACGGGATATATATTAACCCGGCCCATGAGACTTCATTGAAGTGCTTATTTGCGGTGGGGGATGCCACGACGGGTAAAAACGGCTCGACAGCTTCTACAGTGGGAGGGCTAATGGTTGGTGAT
The DNA here is from genome assembly GCA_034414775.1 of Dehalococcoidales bacterium. Lineage (GTDB taxonomy): Bacteria > Chloroflexota > Dehalococcoidia > Dehalococcoidales > RBG-16-60-22 > DAOULX01. The sequence goes on along the minus strand of DAOULX010000037.1, from coordinate 10,440 downwards.
CAGGTACATGAGTATATTAAGGATTTCGATGCTGAGTATAGGACTTCTGACCTGGACGAAGGACAGGTACAGCAACAGAAAGAGGCGGTGTTTTCACCCACAAAAGTTGAGGATGGTATCGAGGCTTTAGAAATTGAATGCGCCATCCGGTATATCTGTGACAGATACTCAGGCATGTATAGATCTGAAGGGAAACTAAATGAAGGCTTAAGACGGCTATCATCGCTAAGAAAATACTGGCTGCAAAAAATTGCAGCTCCGAATCCCCATTACATGCTTTCTTGGATAGAGTTGAGGAATTTGATGGATGTGGCCGAATTACACATGATTTCTTCTCTGGAAAGAACCGAAACCCGCGGCAATTTTATCAGGCTGGATTATCCGGAATTGAATCCTGAACTTGATAAAATGACAGTTCAAAGACTGGAAAAAGGGAAGGTTGTCACTGAATTCAGGAAAATGCCTGAACTTGATAAAAAATACGATGAGGTCGATGCCGGAGTCGTTAAGCCGGAGAGAGTTAAACAGCCGTGGGGCAAACTCTTCTAATCAGTAAGTATCTGGCATAAACAATAAAATTTTAGAGGATGACATGACAACGAAGATAAAATATAACAAATGCAATGGCTGTAAAACGTGTTATGATATATGCCCTATGGACGTTATCACTTGGGATAAAGAAATTAACAGGCCCAGAGTAACCTATACCGAAGTATGCTGGCACTGTGGCATATGTTATATGGAATGTCCCAAGCGTGCCATAGAGTTACAATACCCACCATCATGTTGGTAGACACACTTCTTATAAAATAAGTTTCGTTTAGAGGAGTAGATTATTAATCAAGTCGAATCTGTTGATAGAGCTAAATAATGGATATATTTACGGTACAAAGATGATTTAAAAATTATGAAGATTTTTTCTATAAGAATGGAGAATCATGGAAGATGTAAAAATTGTCAAAACATCTGTTTGGTCAGCTGGTGCCGGCTGCCACGGAGGATGCGGAGTAAAACTGCATATCAAGGATAATAAAGTCATCAAGGTCGAGGGGGATGAGAGCCATCCCTACAATCAGGGCAGATTGTGTCCTCGCTGCCTTGCCTTGATTCAGTATATGTATCATCCTGACCGGATTAGATATCCGATGAAGCGGGTAGGAGAGCGGGGAGAAGGCAAATGGGAACGCATTTCATGGGACGAAGCATATGATATTTGCGAAAAGAAGTTAAAGGAAATACGAGATGAATACGGCGCTGAATCAGTCCTCTTCTGCCAGGGGACCGGTAGGGATATAGGTGGGCCTATCACCTACCTGGCATACTCTTATGGGAGCCCCAACTGGATACAGATGGGGTTGGTAGGACATTCTTGTGCTACACCGAGGTCGGGAACTCAAGTAAGTATTCAGGGTGAAAGGTGCTATGCAGATGCATCCGAGTTTTTTGTAAAGCGGTATGATGATCCGCGATGGACGCCCCCTAAAGTCATTATTAATTGGGCCAAAGGCGTTGCTAATGGGTGTACAGACAACTTTTTCACACATTGGGTGGTAGATTGTATGAGGAGGGGGTCTAAGATAATAGTGGTCGATCCCCGGACGCCCTGGATCGCTACCCGTGCTGATATTCACTTACAGGTTCGTCCTGGGACTGACGGTGCTCTAGCAATGGGTATGTTAAATGTCATCATTAACGAAGGGCTATACGATAAACAATTCGTTGAGAAATGGTGCTATGGTTTTGAAGAGTTGAAGGAAAGGGTGCAAGAATACCCGCCCCAGAAGGTAGCAGCTATTACATGGGCGGATGAGGAAAAAATAATTGAAGCTGCCCGCCTGTTTGCGGCCGCCAAGCCGGGATCGATTCACTGGGGACAGCCTATTGATTCTAATCCCCAAACCACAGCCGTTGCTCAGGCTATTAATAGTATCTGGGCAATAACTGGCAACTTTGATATCCCGGGAGGGATGGTTGCTATGCGCTCTCCTTTCGGAGTCACCGCATATCCCATCGACCATAGAGGTTTACTCAGTCTTTATGGAGAAGAGTTCATTGATAAGATGAACGAGAAGAGGATTGGAGCTAAAGAGTATCCGATGTACAAGGGATATAGAGCGTGGGCTCAACCGGACCTGACCTTAGAGCAGATGGAGACTGGGAAACCTTATCCGATTAAGGCCGCCTGGATACAGACTTCAAATATTCTGGGCGGACAGGCTGCTGACCCCAGGAGACACTACAATGCTTTAAAAAAGCTAGATTTTGTGGTCGTGGTAGATCTATTTCTGAATCCAACTAGCATGGCAGTTGCTGATATTTTCTTGCCGGCGGCCACTTTCCCGGAGAAAGAAAGTTTTTGCACTTTAGGGCCGCCACTGGCAGTGATGGTAAAAGCAGTAGATGGAGGAGAGTGTAAATCAGATTGGGAGATCAATATAGAAATGGCCAGGCGACTATCCAATAAACCTATACCTTATAATAACATTAAAGATTTGATGAACGATCGTTTAAAGCCTAGTGGTTTAACCTATGATGAGATAGTTAAGCAGGGAAGCTGGGCGATGCCTACTGAGGGTGATACCGTTCCGTACTATCGTCATGAGAGAGGGCTTTTGCGCAAGGATGGCAAGCCCGGATTCGAAACTCCAACCGGGAAGCTTGAACTCTACTCCAAGAAATACGAGCAGTGGGGACTCGATCCTCTGCCTTATTTCGAAGAACCTCCGGAGAGCCCGATTTCCACTCCGGAACTATGGAATGAATACCCTCTCATTCTTATGGCCGGACGGCGGTCTCCAGTATTTTTCCATTCTGAACATAGAATGATACCCTGGTTAAGGGAGATTGATCCTGATCCCATCGTAGAAATCCATCCAAAGACAGCTAAAGAACTGGGTATCATAGATGGGGAATGGGTCTACATCGAAAACAAGCGAGGAAGAGTGAAGGCAAAAGCTCAGGTTACATTAGTCACCCATCCTCGAGTTGTTACCTGTTGCCACGGTTGGTGGTTACCTGAAACAGAAGGCAAAGAGCCTTATCTCTTTGGTATTTGGGAATACAACATTAATAATCTTGTGCCTATGGGAACACAAAGTCGCTCAGGATACGGCGGTGCGACGTATAGGAATGGACTTTGCAGATTGACTAAAATTAAAGACTAAAAAGGAGCTTAGAATGTCAGATTACGGATTGCTCATCCAATATGAATATTGCACTGGATGTCGTACCTGTGAAGTGGCATGCAAGCAAGAGCATAATTATCCCATTGGTATAGGTGGTATTCATCTGAATGAGATTATTACGCAATTGCCGAACGAAGAAATCAGAATTGACTATATCCCCTTCCCTACCATTAATTGTGATCTTTGTGCCTCAAGAACAAAAAAAGGGGAGCAACCATCTTGCGTTAAACATTGCCAAGCCTCCTGTATGTGGTATGGCAATATTTCTGAGTTGGCCGAGAATATGCGGAATAAACCTAAGTCAGTCATGTTTGCTCCTAAATAACCGTGACTTGCGGCAAAGACGTGGCCAAAGGGACCTGGATTCTAGAGCGAACACAAAACGAGCGTTTCCCATACCGTCTTCAAATTATCAGGGGTGACCGGCCATGGTTGATACTTCGTACCCAGGACAAGTGGCCGGCTGCCGGTCGGCATATTTTCTGCCTGCGTGAGGAAGAACCGCCGACTCCGGAAGAGGAACTTGAGGAGCTGGAACGAGTCGACATCATCGCTTTCAACGAACGCGGACGCCGGGTCTCGGTCATTCTCGACCGTAGCCGCTACAAGCGTTGTGATTTCCTTTTTCTGAAGAAGTCCTACAAAGGAAGACCAGGAGAAAACTACGAGCAGATCTTCTGGTTGACCCAGAGGTCCATCGAGCAACACCGGCCTTCTTTCAAATTGGTATCGCGTCAAATCGGTATCGAAATGGTTGTCAGAATTCACAGCAACGAGAGGTACCCTTGGCAATTCCCCGGCTCTAAAACCGAGCGCGGCGTCGTTCCGGCCGGCGACTATGCCGTCATGGATGGGGATAAAACGCTGGCGGTAGTTGAAAGAAAAACGCTCGATAATCTTCTTGCCGACTTCGGCACGATGCCGGTACTCCACCAGCGGGTTGCCGAACTGGCCGCTCAGGAAAATCATGCCCTTGTGATTGAAGCCCCCTACGCCGACTTTCTGAATTCAAAGAAGATTCATCACTATACTCCGGGATTCTGCGCCAGGGCCATTGCCGAGCTCTATGTTCTGCACCCCACGTTACGAATGATCTTCTGTGCCAACCGGAAGGTGGCTAACGAGTGGACGAGGCACTTTTTCACCACAGTGTGGAATATTAGAGCTGAATCTGATTAATGTTGGCGGCGATGGAGGTTTTACGTCCTGTTAGTGTATTTGGATAGGTCTCAGTTTTTATTCTGCCGAGATCTATATAGCCTGGAAAATCTGGCACCAGATGGCTTCAACAGCTTGGATTTGCATCCGTTCCTGTATCCCATGTAACAACACAGTACACTTTTTACTATTGCCTACTTAATGTTAAAATAGTGCTGGCTTGCTCTGACCTGCTTATACCGATATTTGAAGGAGGTTAGCTAGTGGCAGAAGCTAGAGTGGTCATCGATCTCAAAGAAGGCATCATCGAATTAGAGGGTCCGGTTGATTTCGTGCGGCACTATCTGTAAATGTATCGACCAACCTTGAAAATATTACCTCGGAAAGCTGCGGCGGGCCAGGAGAAACCGAGGCGTTCGTCCAGGAAAAGTGAGAATCGTCAGGGAAAATGGGACACAATTGAGACATAAGTTAATGGACACTTAAGGTTTTGTCCCCTGCTCCATAAAAGAAGTAAAATACCAACTGAAAATGGGTAGGATTTTAACTTAAGGAATATCTGGCAGGCTGAAGCCGGGACTAAGGGAACAAGCCTTGACAATTACGAATCGTTTAATATAAAGTGGTCTTAATATAAATATCGGAGTATCATATACGAATTATACATATTGTCTAATGAATTGTGCGTTACTCGGGAAAGTATCTCTAGGGTAAAATGGATTAAACAACAAATAATAACTATTAAGTAAGTAGGATGAGATGGCAGAATCGAAATACGAAAAGTACGTAGTTAGAGAGCCGACACGCATTGGAGGGAGAGATGAACTTGACTGGACAACTGTAAGAGACGCTATGACTACACCCCCTTTCTCCTTTCTCTTAGGGGATAAGCCTATCAAAGAAGCTCATACATTGGCTGAAATTAGTTGGGTATGGAAAGAAACAGCAATTGGGGCAACTCCTACATCAGGACCTCATAAACATGACTATGATGAGATTTTTTGGTTTTGCGGGACTAACAGGGAGGACTTGAAGGATCTCGGAGCCGAGGTTGAGATGTGGATGGGAGAAGGCGATCAAGCAGAAAAAATTACTATTAATACCTCATCAGCAGTTTTTGTTCCGAAAGGAACGGTACATCTACCAGTAATCTTTATGAATGTTATGAAACCAATAATATTTATCTTAATCGGGCTTAACATGACTGAATTGAAACCTGTAAATTACCCATTAAGAAACATCCCATATATGCCTGAGGAAAATCAAAATCCCAATCAGTAATAATAAATTATCGAGAACAGTATGAACGAATTAATTAAGATGTTCATTCCAAATACAGTAATTGGATTAGGGGCTATTAGCACTTTAGGCGAAACGATTAAAGGTTATACCCCTACAAAAATACTTGTTCTCACTGATGAAGGTCTAAGACGCGCTGGTATTGTGGAGGGGATTACACCTCATCTTGATAGTACTGGCTGCGAATTTACAGTCTATGACAAATGTGAAACGGAACCTACCATAGGTGGTATTGAGAAACTGGCCCAAGAGGTCATGGCTCAGGATTATGACCTTCTTGTTGGTATCGGAGGTGGCAGCGTCATGGATACCACAAAAGTCGTGAGCCTGATTGCTGCCAATAAAAGTATCAACACTTATGATTTGATTAGCGGACAGAAGGTGGAAAAGAAGATTACAAAAATATTGATTCCTACCACTGGGGGTAGTGGCTCAGAGTGGAGTTGGGCTGCGGTAGTGTCCGATGATAAAGAAGGTAAAGCATCAAAACTGGTTATAAATCCTAAAATATATGCTGATGCTGTGATAGTTGACCCGGAACTGACTTTAAAGTTGCCTCCAAGGATTACAGCCGAGACTGGTATCGATGCTCTGACGCATTGTATGGAAGGGTACTACGGTACCCGATCCAACGTTCTCTCGGATATGATTAATGGGACGGCTATCCAGCTTATTGCAAATAATTTGCGTCCCGCTTACCACGATGGAAGCCGGAATATAGAGGCTCGGTTTAACATGGCTATTGCCGCCTCCTTAGCTATTCAAGGGGGCGGCCTTTCTAGTGGCGGCCTTGTTCATAAAATGAATGAACAATTTAGTAAAAAGGCTCATATCTCGCATGGTACTGGCTGTGGATTATTATTACCGCATATCATGCAATTCAGTTTCCAAGGTAATCCTGAGAAATTTAGCATGATTGCCAAGATGATGGGTGAGGATATTCAGGGACTCACTGTGATTGATTCTGCCGCTATGTCCGTGGAGGCAGTACGGAAACTAATCCAAGATGTAAAAATGCCACTTAAACTGGTTGAGATCATGGATGTCAAACTTACAGAAACTGATATCTCAATACTGGTCGAACAGTTAGCCGATATCTTTCCGAACTTAAACGTGGGAAATCCCCGGCCGGTCACCCCTGAAAACGTGGCAGAAATCTATCGAGCCGCTATTTGGGGAAAAAATTAACATTATAATAATCTTATTTTGGAGGTTCAATATATAATTCGGTCATTGATTGCATATTAGACTATGGGTTATTAATATATATGTATAAAAAATTGTGAAGAAGGGAGGTGTAAAATTTCTGTAAGAATCGATACCGAAAAGCCTAAAATCCTGACGATATATTGAATCCTGTATTAGTTGGCTACGTTCTATCCATTATGAGAACAATTAATTGGATTAGTAAAACTTAACGGAGGAAAAAATGAAAGCTAAATGGCTGATGTTGTTGATGGTCTCCATTTTGGTGATTAGCTTAGGAATGGTGGCATGCGGAGGAGAAACGGTGACTAAGACTGTTACCACAACCGCACAAGCCACCTCAACAACTGAACCCGCGAAGACATTTACGTGGAGGTACCAGTCTGTCGCTGTCGAGGGTGACTACCTCTACGGAACAATCAAGACTTTTGCGAAACTAGTTGAAGAGGCAACCGGTGGGATTGTACAAGTGGAAACTTACCCCATGAATTCCCTTGTTGCCATTCCCGATATCTATAATGCCTTAAAGACGGGGGCGATTGAAGCAGGTAATGTAATACCAATGTTTGCTGCTAGCGAGTGTCCGTCTCTTTTAACCACTGGTTTGCCCTACGCACCTGGCGATGCGTATGAGTGTTGGGAGATCTACATGACCTGGGGATTAGCCGACATATGCAATGAAGAATATAATGCCCATGGCGTACACTTTTTATGTCCTGCATACGGTGGAATTGTTTACCTAGGAACCACTGTTCCAATCAATACAGTTGAAGATTTTAAAGGTAAGCCATTTTTTCTCGTAGGTGGCCAGGTATTTCTTCAAAAACTCGGAGTTGTTCAGACGGATATCCCCGGTTTTGATTATTACTCGGCCTTGAAACTGGGTACGGTCGTGGGCACCTCCCAAGCTATTAACTTCTTAGAAACTCAAAAATTGATGGAAGTTGATAAATATTATCTTAAGACAGCGAATAATGTCGCTGACGGCCATATTGTTATTAGTAAAAAAGCCTGGGATGCAATTGGACCGGAGCTGCAGATGCGAATTGAGGACCACATTGAAGCCAATATTTTCGATGCATTTAAAGTGCATATGGCAGGAGAAGCAGCCTCGGAACAAGCAGCCAGGGAATACGGGCTTGAATTCGTTACGCTGCCTGAAGAAGAAGAAGCTAAAGTGAGAGAAGCAGCCCGGTTAGACGTGACCATAGCCGAAAAAAGTCCTGCAGCTGCTAAGGGGGTTCAATTACTCTTAGATTGGATGGAATTCAACGGTATTGATTAAAAAGGTAAAACAAATAATACTGGAATAGCTGGTGGTGGCAAGTAACCCTTCTGTTACTTATTTTACTAGTTGATATCAAGGGTTACTTGCCACCAAGAATAAAGTCTGCTGAATATAATCATATCAAGACAATTGGGATAAATATAATAGGACTAATCAGGTATACATTTATCCGGGACTCAGTTTATCTGAAATTTTATTTAGAATAGAAATTTATGAATAAAATTGTAGGTTTATTTAAATCAATCGACAATTTAAACCGCTGGATTGCGAAAGGGTTAATGTTTTTACTTCTTCCGCTTGTTGCTATAACTCTTTATGGAGTAATCATGAGATACGCCTTCAACTCACCTCCAACCTGGGGTTGGCAAATATTGTTACTCCTTTTTTACCCACTCGCCTTGGTGGGGGGTGGTTATGTGTACTTTGAAGATGGTCATGTTAAGCTGGACCTATTATACAGCCGGTGGAGTGTTAAAGGGAAAAGGATCAGCGATATCGTAACTTTTTTTGCGTTCTTATTCTTCACCGTATGTTTAGCCATGGTTTCAACAGATATTGCCTGGGATTCCACCGCATCAAATGAATCGTATTCAGGCTATGCATTTAAGGGGCCGATTTGGCCCGGAAAAGTAGCCTTAGCTATAGGTGTAGTATTATTGTTACTTCAGGGTTTGGCTATATTTGTTCGTAATGTCCATTCTTTAATAACTGACCGGAAAATGGATTCGGGAAAAATGGAAAGCAAAATGATGAAACGGGAAAATGAGCGTTGAAATAATAACGATCTTGCTCTTCGTTTGTTCCTTTGCGCTTTTAACAACAGGCCTGCCCATAGCCTTTGCGATGGGTGCCACAGCAACGATTTTTGCCATCGCCTTCTGGGGATTTGATCACCTGCCTTTGATTGCGATCACAGCTTTTGGCAGTCTCCGGGATGTTAACCTGGTTGCAATACCCATTTTTATTTTGATGGGCTGGATTATTTATAGATCTGGTATTGCCGAAGATCTTTTTGATACCCTGTATGCCTGGATAGGCAATCTTAAAGGCGGACTAGGGATGGGAACCATAGCTGGAGGTGCCGTATTCGGTACCATTTGCGGGGACTTGGTTGCCAGTATCTTTACGATAAGTGCCATTTCCATGACCCCGTTAAAAAAACGAAATTATGACTTAAGGCTTTCCAGTGGCCTTATATTAGCCGGGTCTATCCTTTCAGTCCTAATTCCGCCCAGCATAGTCTTAATTATCTATTGCTCCGTATGTTCACTATCAATAGGTAAGATGTACCTTGGAAGTTTCATCCCTGGCTTTTTGCTTGCCTCGCTATATATTATATATATACTAGTAGCCTGCCGATTGAATCCCAATTTAGGCCCATCGACAAGGCCGGAAGACAAAGTAAGCTGGCACGCCCGGCTCGTTAAATTAAAGGGAGTACTGGCACCTGTAGCTCTAATATTAGCGATGTTAGTTTCCATTTATATGGGGATTGTGACACCGATGGAGGCTTCGGCCGTAGGAGCTACCGGAGCTTTTATCTGTGCCGGAATCAAACGCCGCCTAAACTGGAAAGTACTCTCGGAAGCACTCTGGGGAACATTCAAACTCACTTCGATGATCGGTTGGATGATTATCACGATGAGCACCTTCAGCTCAGTATTCAATGGTATCGGAGCCGCAGACTTAGCCAGAAACCTGGTCGCCCAGATGCCCGGAGGACCGACAGTCGTCGTATTAGCGTTACTGGCTTTTTTAGTTCTCTGCGGGATGATTTTAGACTCCACCGCGATGCTATTGATCTTTGGGCCAATATTCCAGGGCTGCATTCAATCTCTAAATTTAGATCCAATATGGTTTGGCATATTGTTTTTGATTAGTATTCAAACCGCCCTGATGACGCCTCCTTACGCCGTCGGAATATTCTTCTTAAAAGCATCCTTTTCCGCTATTCCAGAGCATAAAGACATTTCCATGGGGACCATCATTCGTGGTGTTTACCCCTTTGCTTTGATTTCGGTTGTTTGTATTGCTCTTGTTATAAGTTTCCCCCAAATTGCCTTGTTTCTACCCAACCTGTTAATTAAATAACGTGATATGATGTTTTATTGGGCACTGTTTTATGGCATGGAGGCATCAGTAACGTTGATAATTAAAGACCTCCTACCACCCACGCATTAAATCGTAACCCCGAAGACGGGTCATACTCCCTTTCAAATACTTCGGGATATTTCTCTCTCCATTCCTCCATCTGGCTCATGCTTATCTTTTCCACCTCTACCAGATATCCGCTCGTCGCTTGCC
>DAOULX010000036.1:0-24934 GCA_034414775.1 Dehalococcoidales bacterium | reverse complement strand
TCGTGAAGCTGCGTGTCGATACGGTACGCACGGTGGACGGCCGCCGAAGTACACGTGAGATCGTCGAGCACGCCCCGTGTGTGGCCTTCGTCGCTATCGATGCCGGGGACAACGTCCTGCTAGTCCGGCAGTACCGCCAAGCCCCGGGGAAGGAGCTTCTGGAAATCCCGGCTGGCGGCATCGATGAAGGCGAAAACCCCGAAGAGTCGGTGATACGGGAGATGCAGGAGGAGACGGGCTTCCGGCCCGGAAAGGTGGTGCGCCTCTGCGGTGTCTACATGACGCCCGGTTTCTCCGACGAATACATTCATATTTACCTGGCCACGGATCTTTCGGCGTCCCGGCTCTACGCCGAGGATACCCCCGGCATCGAGGTGGTCAGGGTGCCTCTGGCGGAAATCCCGGCTCTACTGGCTTCCGGCAAGGTCGAGGACTCCAAGACCATCGCCGGGTTACTGTATTATTTGGAGTGGCGGAAGAGGCAATAATAAGGATGTCATTCTGAGGGAGCGAAGCGACCGAAGAATCTCGTGGTGGGGTGTGGTATACTCCCCCCATCCAACCGGGATCCTTCGCTACGCTCAGGATGACAGTAATAATTACGTTAGTAAATATACAGGTGCCGTACAGCTAGTAAAATGCCCAAAACACTCGCCGAGAAGATATTGAGCGTAAAGTCCGGCGCTGACGCCAGCGCCGGGGACATCGTTATCGCCAAGGTGGACCTCAGCTTCGTGCAGGATACCACCGGCCCGCTGACCGTCCGGCAGTTCGAGTCCGGCGGCCTGTCCCTGGCCAGTCCCGAGCGCACGGTTCTGTTTATAGACCACGCCGCCCCGAGTCCCAACGCCAACCTCTCCAACGACCATATCCTGCTGCGGGACTTCGCCCAGAGGAGCGGCTGCGTCCTTTCCGAGGCCGGCGACGGCGTGTGCCACCAGGTCGTCGCCGAGGCCTACGCGCGGCCGGGGGACATCATCGTCGGGGCGGACTCGCACACCGTCACCGCCGGGGGATTGGGGGCCTTTGCCACCGGCATGGGCTCTTCGGACGTTGCTGTGGCCTTCGGGCTGGGCCGGACCTGGTTCCGCGTCCCGGAAACATTCAAGATCGAGGTAACCGGGGAGTTTCAGAAAGGCGTCTCCGCCAAGGACCTTATCCTTCACCTCATCGGCAAACTGGGGGCGGATGGAGCTACCTACAAGTCCCTGGAGTTCCACGGCGGGGCTATCGATGAAATGAGCATGGCCGGACGGTTTACCATCGCCAACATGGCCGTCGAGGCCGGCGCCAAGGTAGGACTGTTCGTTGCTGACGATACCACGAAGAAATTCCTGGAAGAGGAGGGGAGGGGGCAGGACTTCCGCCCGCTCTCCGCCGACGGTGGCGCGACATATGAGAAGACCATTAGCATGAAGGCCGGCGGGCTCGAACCTACGGTTTCCCAGCCCCATACCGTGGACAATACTGCCTTAGCCCGGGAGCTCAAAGGGACGAAGGTGCAGCAGGTGGTCATCGGGACGTGCACCAACGGCCGCCTGGAGGACCTGGCCATAGCAGCCGATATTATAAGGAAGAAACGCCCTGCCGGAAACGTCCGCCTCATCATCGCTCCGGCGTCGCGGCAGGTCATGCTCCAGGCCATCGCGGCGGGCTATATCCGGGAGTTCATCGAAAGCGGGGCCATCGTGCTGCCGCCCGGCTGCGGGCCCTGCCTGGGGCTGCACCAGGGGGCATTGGGCGACGGCGAGGTCTGCCTCTCTACCGCCAATCGCAACTTCCTGGGGCGCATGGGAAATCCCAAGAGCTTCATCTATCTGAGCAGCCCGGCTACGGCGGCGGCCACGGCGCTGACAGGGGAAATTACCGACCCACGGGAGGTGCTGTAGTGATCGGGGGCAGGGCCCACAAGTTCGGGGACAGCGTTTCCACCGACCATATCATTCCGGGGCGGTACGCGCACCTGCGCAGCAACCTGCCGGAGCTGGCCAAACACGTACTGGAGGACGCCGACCCGGAGTTTGGAAATAAAGTGAAACCGGGGGACTTAGTGGTGGGGGGCAGCAACTTCGGGCTCGGTTCCAGCCGGGAGCACGCCCCGCTGGTCATCAAGATGGCCGGTGTTAGCGCCGTCCTGGCCAAAAGCGTGGCCCGCATCTTCTTCCGCAACGCCATCAACCTGGGGCTGCCGGTGCTCATATGCGATACGGACAAAATCGATGACGGCGATGAGCTGGAGATAGACCTGGCGGAAGGGACCGTCAGGGATATGACCAACGGCAGTGTCCTCACCTTCGGCAGGATTCCGGGCGTCATGCTGGATATCCTCAACGAGGGTGGGTTAATGCCCTATATCCAGAAGCACGGGGACTTCAAGGTGTAGCCGGGGGCAGAATGGGGCGTCTAAGAGGGACGCAGCCCCTCTTCCAGATTATTTTCTCTTCCCCTCGGGAAGGGGATTAAGGGGATGGGAGAACTTCAAGTAGAGGCTTGAATTAATTAATTGGGGGAGATTGCCACGTCTCCCGACTTCGTCGGGATGGCTCGCAATGACACGTAAAGGGAAAGGAAAAACGCTTGGCTCATAAAATAACGCTCATCCCCGGCGACGGTGTCGGGCCGGAGATAACAGAAGCCACCCGCCGGGTCCTGGAAGCCACCGGCGTACGGTTCGACTGGGAAGTCATCCATGCCGGTGCGTCGGTCATGGAAGAATACGGCACGCCGTTGCCTGACCACGTCCTGGCGTCCATCCGGGAGAATAAAGTTGCCCTCAAGGGACCGATAACCACTCCGGTGGGCACGGGCTTCCGCAGCGTCAACGTCGCCCTGCGTCAGAGCCTGGACCTCTACGCATGCGTCCGCCCCTGTAAAGTCTATCCCGGCGCCCCCACGCCGTTCCAAAACGTCGATATCGTTATCATCAGGGAGAACACCGAGGACCTTTACGCCGGCGTCGAGTTCGAGAAGGACACCGCCGATGCCCAGGGACTTATCGACTTTATTAATAGCAAGAAGGGCGATGTCATCAAAGATGACTCAGGCCTCAGCATCAAGATGATAACGGTTTCCGGCGCGCGACGCATCGTGAAATTTGCCTTCGAGTACGCCCGCACCTACGGCCGGAAATCGGTCACCGCCACGCACAAGGCCAACATCATGAAATTTTCCGACGGGCTTTTCCTGGCCGTGGCCCGGGAGGTCGCCCGAGATTATCCGGACATCGAGTTCCGGGACGCCCTCATCGATAACCTCTGCATGCAGCTGGTCAGGCGACCGCAGGAGTATGATGTTATCGTAGCGCCCAACCTTTACGGGGACATTATCTCCGACCTCTGCGCCGGTCTGGTGGGTGGATTAGGTCTGGCCCCAGGGGCGAATATCGGGGAGGGGGTGGCCATCTTCGAGCCCACCCATGGCAGCGCCCCCAAATACGCCGGACTGGACCGCGTCAATCCCATGGCGCAAATGCTCTCCGGGGTCCTCATGCTGCGGCACCTCGGAGAAACTGACGCCGCCGACCGCCTAGAAAAGGCCATCGCTGCCGTTATCGCCGAGGGCAGGAGTGTTACCTATGACATGAAGCCCCGCCGCGATGATCCCTCGGCCGTCGGTACATCGCGCGTCGCCGACGCCGTCATTGAAAAATTGGAAAAATGATTGTACTCTATTTATTAGTCCCGTACCCTGCAACGAGGAAAATCCAGGAGAAATGAGAGGAATTTGATAAACAAGGAAGAAATCCTGGTTTTTTCCAGGAAAATCCTTTGGGCGCCTTGGCTACCGTCGAAGGCAACAGGCCGCATATCCGCGGCATGGATACCTTGACGCTCGTGGACTTATAAAACTAGCAGGGGCCGCCCGTTACCGTTAAACGAGGCGCGGTTTTTCAAGACCGCTATTGGTTTGGGGTGCTGTTGATGAAAACTGATAAAGACTGTATTTTCTGTAAAATAGCCTCCGGCGAGGTACCCTCCGAAATCGTTTACCAGGATGAGGACGTCGTCGTTTTCCCGGATATCAGGCCGCTAACGCCCGTCCACCTCCTTGTCATCACCCGGGAGCACATCCCCTCGCTGGCTGACATGGCTGAAGAAGAGACACCCTTGGTCGGGAAGATGGTCAGGGCGGCCAATCACGTAGCTCATGAAAAGGGCCTCGCCGAGAACGGTTACCGCTTGACCATCAATAGCGGAGCGGACGCCGGACAGATTGTGCCCCACCTCCACGCCCACCTCATGGGCGGGCGGCACCTGGACTGGAAGCACTAGGCGGTCTGCTACAACAACACCGCCAAAATATATAGCACCGCCACGACCGTCTTGATGGCCGGGCAGATCTTGTACCATATGGTCGCCGTCCTGGCGCCGGTGAGCCCGGTTAGTAGCGCCATGACCAGCAGCATCCCAGCGCAGGCCAGGTACACGGTGTCAGTTGCCTTGCTGGCATCGTCGGTCAACAGGGAAACCAGGAGCGGCAGCGCACCGAGAAAAATGAGGGTCAGGCCTTCCGCGATTAGCTCCATGGCAACGACCTTTTTGTTGTCTGCCGTAATATCGCCGAAGCCGTTGACGATAGCCTTGGTGGGGACAATATGGGCGATGCCCCAGAGGATGATAATAGCCGAGCCGATATAAACAAGCGTTTCGTTCATGTATGCGGCACCTCTCCTGTCAGATATATGACTCTGCCAGCTTGAAGTAGCTCCGGGCGGAGTCGATAATCTTCCCCTTTTCATCCGATGAAATATACGGGTCGTCGTACTGGAAGCAGCTCACCTTGCCGCGGACGTAGGCCCGGTAACACTTGTAGAAGTTCAGCAGCTTTAAAAGCTCGGTATCGCCGCTGGTTTCCACGTATTTACTCACGAAGATATCGGCGAGGTCGCTTCGGCCGTAATGGTCCAGGTCCATCGCCAGGAAGGCAACGTCCGCGGTAATGTCGGTATAGCGCAGCCGGTCAATGAACTCGACACAGTCGTAGATGCAGATGCCGTCGCTGAAACAGACGTGGGCGGCATGCAGGTCGCCGTGGCAGTCCCGTATCCGGCCCCCGGCCGCCCGCCGCTCGAAAAGGTGTGTGTTCTCCTTAATGAAGTCGCGGGTGTAGTCGCGGATGCGGTGGAAAGTCTCCGGGGCGATAATGACATCGAAATACCTTTCCGTCTGCTCGAAGTTCTCCTCGGTGTTCTTGATAACGGCGCCGAGGCCGCCGAGGCGGTTTATCTCGTCACCGGTGGCGGCCTGCGCGTGGAATTCGGCGATCCTTGCCGCCACGCGGCCGACCATTTCCGGGGTCACTTTGCCCTGCTCCAGGAGGATGTCCATCATGGCTTCCCGGGGCAGGCGGCGCATCTTGACGGCATACTCCTCGTTGGCGCCTTCGCCACCGATGCAAAAGCGGCCATCAGTTTTAGTCACCGCTACCACATCAAGATAGGCGTCCGGGCAAAGCCGGCGGTTAAGCTCGACTTCCTTGCGACAGAGGTTCAGCCGTTTTTCGAGAGTCGAATAGTCCAGGAAGCCCATGTCCACCGGCTTCTTGATTTTGTAAACGTAGTCACCGGCCAGAAAGACGTAGGAGATCTGCGTCTGCACCAGCTCCACCCGGTCGGGGGGATCGGGGTAGGCCTGGGGGTCGAGCAGGGCCTGAATCAGCTCGGGCAGCTCCGACATATCATCCCCCTTTCAACCAGATACGCAGGTCTTCGAGCACCTGCACATGGTTATTCCTGGTTACTATCTCAAGGTGTACTCCAGGCTGGGACTTGATGGTATCCGCCACGGGATCGGCGGCGAGCATGATTGTCCCCAGCACTTTCCGGCCGCTGCCGATTATTTCCGTAATGGTATTACGGAATTCTTCCGAAAGCAGCTCCATCCTGCCGATTTCATCGATTACCACGAGGTCACCGTTCCGCGAGGCTTGACGCAAGGCAGCTGTGCCGACTCTATTTATGGCTCCAATATCAACCCCGTATTTTCCTACCCGTGGCGGTTTCTTGAAATCGATATGGGCCAGGATAGCTTCCTCGCCACCGAGGGTGACCAGCTTGAAGCCGAGCCTCGTCCCGCGCTCGCGGATTTCTTCGGTATAAAATCCGCCGGCTTGCAACGATAATCCAGCCAGGGTCTGCTTGATGAGGCTGGTCTTTCCCGAACCCGGGCTACCGGTGAGGAGATAAACGGACTTCATGGTACCACCAGACGGTTATCATCAATTGCTTCACACGGTGGTTGGGCCGGGGGAATTTTATCGGGCCGATTTGGCCTGTGCTTTCCTCTTTTCCCTGGCTTTCCTGGCCTTTTTCAGGTGTTTGTGCCATGCAACTTGCTTCGTTTTGTTCATCGGTAATAATAATAGCTTAAATCAACGTTTCCTGTCACGCCTCTGCTGTACTACCTCGGCGAACCGGGTAAAAGAGCGGTCATAAGTACGCTCAACCTCGGCCGGGAACACGCAAGCGGGAAGTTCGTCCATGCGCAAGTGGTAGCTGATGCACTCGCAGCACTTACCCTTGCGGGAACAGGGCTCATAGGTGCAGTTGCACTTCGCAATATTAGCTTCGATATTGCATTCCATGATTAACCTCCGTGGAATGTCGCATCAGAACGGCCAGATGAACGGGATAAGGAACGTGGCTATTCCCAGGAAGATGATATTCAGCGGCACCCCGACTCTGGTGAAATCCGAGAAACGGTAGCCGCCGGGTGAGTAGATCAGGGTGTTCGTCTGATAGCCAATTGGCGTGGCGAAACTTGTCGAGGCGGCAAAGGTAATGGCGATCAGTAGTGGTCGGGGTTCGATACCCAGGGAAACGGCCGTAGTGAAGGCAATGGGCGCCAGTATAGCCGCGGCGGCGTTGTTCGATATCGCCTCTGTCAAAGCGGCGGTGATTAAATAAAATACCGCCAGCAGCAGGGCCGGCCCGTAGCCGGCCAATGAAGTTAAAATGTTGTTCGCCATCCAGGTAGCCGCGCCGCTTTCTTCCAAGGCCAGGCCCAGCGGCAGGATACCGCCGAGCAGGAATATAATCTTCCGGTCGATAGCCCTATAAGCCTCCTCGATGGTCATGCAGCGGGTGACGACCATAGCAACGGCCCCGAGGATAGCCGCCAGCATTATAGACAGGACGTTAAGCGTAGTCAGGATGACCACCGCCAGGAGCACCCCCAGGGCCAGAAAGGCGTGGTCTTTCCTCAGGTAGAGGTCGGTCAGCTCATTGGTCACGATGACATTGGGCGAGTTCATGATGTGGGCGATATCGTCCTTGTGGCCCTGAAGCAGCACCGTATCGTTTTCGTTGAGCTTGGTATCCGCCAGGCGATGGCGGAGGGTGCGCCCCCGCCGCTGTATCGCCAGAATGGTAAGACGGTGGCGTGTAAAGAAATTATCGGCCTGTAAAGTGCGCCCGATGAGAATGGAGTTGGGCGGTATCAACGCTTCGCTTAGCTTCATGTTATGGGCGCTGAGTTCCTGGTCGCGCACCCGGGCATTTTTCAACAGCGTCAGGCCGTACTTGCCTTCCATCTCCAGAATCTGCTCGACGTTGCCGTGAAGGAGCAGGATATCATCAGGCTTGATGACGGTGCGACCGGGACGGGAGACGGCCTTGGTTCCCCGGAGCAGGTTGGTTAGCTCCACTTTACTCTTGCTCTCGATGTTGCTCCGCTCCCAGGTCTGGCCTATTAATGGTGATTTCTCGGCAACCTGCATCTCGACGAGGTAATCGGCCAGGCGGTAGCGGTCGACCTGCTCGGCTTCACCCTTGCGAACCGGCAGCAGCCAGTGTCCCACAATGACGAGATAGATGATGCCGGCACCGACCATGGCCAGCCCCAGGGGAAGGAACTCGAAGAAACCGAACGGCTCCAGGCCCCTATTTACGGCGATTGAGTTGACAATAAGGTTGGTGGAGGTGCCGATAAGCGTGCAGACGCCGCCGAACTGGCTGGCGAACGATAGTGGTATCAGGATGCGGGAGGCAGCGATTTTGCGGCTCTTCGCCAGCACCATAGCTACCGGAATAAAGATGGCTATAATGGCCGTGTTGATAATAAACGCCGATAGAGCGGCTACCGTTAGCCCCAGTACCACCATCAGCCGGACTTCCGTCTTTCCGGCCAGCCGGTCGAGGTGGCGGGCCGCCCATTCCACCAGGCCGGTACGCACCAGACCGGCGCTGATGATGAACATCGAGGCGATGGTAACGGTGGCCTGATTGGCGAAACCGTAGAGAACCTGCGCCGGGGTTATCAGCTGGGAAAGGAAGAGGGCCACCAGGACGCACAGGGCTACGATATCGACGCGGACCCTGCCCCAGATGAACATGGCCATCGCCACCACGACGATGACGCCCACGAGTATGATATTCAGGTCGGGCATGACGATAGTATCATATCAGGAACAGTGAAGGGATGACAAAAATGGAGTGATCATAGCCTGTTATTCTGAAGGAGCCCTTCGGCTTCGCTCATGGTAAACTCCGTGACTGAAGAATCTCGGGTAGTTGGGGGATTTCAACCTCCCTACCCCAAGATCCTTCGCTTCGCTCAGGATGACAAATGGTTGACCTACGTATATTTTCTCCGCATCTCATCAGAAAGGCCGGTAAGTAGCTCCAGGGCCTTTTCGGCGCCGTCTTCGCTGAGGGAAGCCAGGGTGCAGCTCGGGGTGAGCAGGCTCTGCGCCGCCAGGTCCCGGAAACGGACACCGTTGCGGGTGAACGGGACCATGGCCTCTTCGAGGCGGTCTCTCAGGCTGGCGATCGCCTCCTGGCTGACCGGTCCGTCTTCGTTGGGTACGATGCCCCAGGCGATGCAGCCGCCCCGCGACAGGAAACTCTTTATCTCTTCAGGGTAAAGACTGACCGACTCGGCGTAGTTATAAGTATCGAAGTTAAGTATGTCCAGCTTTGTTTTCAGCAGCACCGACCAGTCGGTATTACCGCAGCAGTGCAGCCCCTTGAGGCCCGATATGCCTTCGAAGACCTCATCAATCATCTCGGCGATTTTCTCAGGTTTGGAAAAAGGGCCAGCGGCGACGATGGAGCCGTAGGAAGCCATGATCGGCTCGTCGAAGAAGACGATGGTGTTCTGGGATATTTGCGAAAGCTCCCTTTCCATCCAGGCCGCCTTGAGCTTGAGGAGTTTGGGAATGGCGTCCCCGAGGATATCATGGTAGAGTATCGAGCGCCGGTTTTCATCGGTGACGGTCAATCCCCAGGAAAGCGGCCCGGTTACCTGGCCCTTGACGGCCCGGGGCGAGAGGTCCGTTCGTTCTAAAAAGGCATGCAGCCCGGCGGCGTAGTCCCGCCCGACGGGGAACCGGCCGAAGTCGTCCTCCAGGTAGGCGGCGTAAAGCTCCTCCAGCGGTTTCTGGAAGTCTCCGGCCGTATCGACGTGAATATGGTCACCCTCGATGACGATACCGGGGAAGCCTTCGCTGTACTGGACGTACATGTTCTCCAGGTAGGAGCGCCGGGGTAGCTGGGGCCAGGCGGGGATATCTTTCAGGTAGCGGGCGACCAGCTCGCATGCTTTAACGGGGTCGGTATGAGGCATGCTACCGACGATAGTGGGCAGGCAGTTGTACGCGATACTTGACATAATTATTCTTTCTTCAGGTATTTGCCGATGAGCAGGTCGAGCTTCTGTTTCTGTTCTTCTGATACCAGCGAGAGGTTGGTGACGATGCCCAGTCCCAGCGCCGAGGCGCAAGGGCAGTCACGGACCTCCGGCATCCGCCCTGCCGCCAGCCGGATCGTCTTCTTGGCCAGATCGATATTGTTGCGCATGATCGTCAGGATAGCCTCGACGGTGACGGTCTCGTTGGTCTCGTGCCAGGAATCATAGTCGGTAACGCAGGCGATGGAGGCGTAGCAGATTTCGGCCTCACGGGCCAGGCGGGCCTCGGGCAGCACTGTCATGCCGATGACATCGGCGTCCCAGGTCTTGTAGAGACGGGACTCGGCACGGGTGGAGAAAGATGGGCCTTCCATGGCGATGAAGGTGCCGCCCTTGTGGACAGTGGCACCGGCATCCAAAGCACTCTGGTAGACCACTTGGCTGAGGACGGGACAGAAGGGATCGCTGAACTGGACATGGGCGACGATGCCCTCCCCGAAGAAGGTATCGGCGCGGTGGCGGGTGCGGTCGATTATCTGGTCCGGTACCAGCAGGTGGCCGGGGCGCAGTTCTTCCTTAAAGCTGCCGCAGGAGTTAACGGAGATGATTTGCTCCACGCCGAGGGCTTTCAGGGCGTAGATATTGGCGCGGGAGGGGACCTCGGTGGGGGAGATGCGGTGGCCGCGGCCGTGGCGGGGCAGGAAGGCGATGCCAGTCCCGCCCAGCTTCCCTACCACGATGGTGTCCGAGGGCCTGCCGAAGGGCGTCTCCGGGCTGACTTCCCGGATGTCCTTCAGCCCCTCGATATCATAAAGCCCCGTCCCGCCGATGACGCCTATTTTAGCTGTGGGTGTGTGCATTTGGGGGGTCCTCCTATTTAAATTCATGGTGTTTTAAATATTTAATGAGGATTGATTGCATAGAAAAGACAGAAGATGTAAAACATGCGATAGCAATTTCTTTCTTTATCTTCCTATCATGTTGTACTTTTAGACTTAGATCGAATGATGCCTTACAAAGATTTAAAACATACTTATCAATTCGAAGTTTTATAAGCTTATCAATAACTTTGTCCTTTTCAATATTTGAAATATCAACTTTTTCTTTGTCACAAAGACTTCTCGATAATTCAATCCAAGCGTCTCTAACTAATAGTCCAATATTTTGCCAATTTTCTGTGTGAATTCCTTTTTGTATTTCATTTTCAGCAAGCTTCAATTTTCTACCAACTTCACTATTGAATAAATCAATATTACTAATGGCTATAGATATTGAATCTTTGGATTTATAACCCTGAAGATAAGAATGACGCCATAATTGTCCTCTTTCTAACGCTTCCTCATAGTTCTCTGGAATATGATACCAGTCATATGGTTCACTTCTGGCTTTTATATTTTTGAAAATTTGGTTGTCTGTATATATTATTTTACCTTTATCAATAGCTTTAAAGACCGTTTCGTCAACATGAATTTCATCTACTGGAATACCTTTATCCTTTATCATACAAGTTACTAAATTGAATCCTCTAGGACCCTCTCCTGGATAACCACTGGCAAAACCACTTGGTATTACCACAATTGGTATGTATAACCAATTCCAAAATATTATTAGATGCTCCTCTTGTAATATATTTGAGCGTCTGTCACAAATATAAGTTACTATAGTTGCTTTTTCTGGTAATATACCACTATTAATTATTGCACTTACAGCTAAAATACAGGTTTGCGTATAGCCCGATTCACCTAAATATTGAACATGTTGTTTGTGTTTAAATACATCATTGTTCATTTACCTACCTCACCCCCTCGGTCCCCCTCTCCTCCCCAAAATCCCTCTCCAGTCTCCCTTTACAAAGGGAAGAGGATGGTCTTGGCTTCTTTCTCCTACCTGTTTCCCTCCTTTGTAAGGAGGGACTAAGGGAGAATCAAGCTGGTTTTTGACTAAAGTATAATTTACACTCCATCACTACGCAACCCTTTAGATTGTCATCACCCTTCCCGCCGGGTATAATCTTAGCGGCGTACGAGAGGAGGCAATAGATGCAGATAATCGTTGGGTTTATATTTCTGGCCGTCTGGCTGCTGGTATTATGGATAGGTTCCCTGGCCCTGGAGGCCACCGGCATGGAGCGGGGCAAGGCCCGTTTCCAAGCCCTTTCCGCCCTCACCGGCACCGGCTTTACCACCCGGGAGGCCGAGTCCGTCGTCAATCACCCCCGGCGCCGCCGCATCGTCACCTGGCTGATAGTGCTCGGCAGCATCGGTATCATGACCTTCCTGGTGCTGTTGATACTGTACGTGCGGGCCGGGCTGGTCATGCCGCCGCGGTTGCACATTGTTATTTTCATCGTGGTTGTCCTGGCGTTTATCCTGGTGGTCTGGGTGGGAATAATACGCCATTTGAGTAATGTCTTCGTGCGACTGTTGCGCCCTCACCGTGCCGATACAACCCTGAAAGAAGATGAAGTCCTCTACCAGACCGGCGAATACGTTGTGACCCGCCTGGTGGTGAAATCTGACGTAAACACCCTCAAGGAGACCGGCCTCGCCGAGAGGAGTGTCTCCGTCCTGGCCGTTGAAAAAGGGGACTGGGTAATTCCCAACCCCGGCGACGAGACGCCGCTGGCCGCCGGTGACGGCCTGCTCTGTTTCGGCGAGGCGGCGGAGACAAACGCCTTCAAATAGCGGCCATGCCTATCTCAGGAACATCGGCATGCCGATGTGCTCCTTGATTTTAGGCCGGTAGTTCTGGACATCGTAAAACTTGTCCACGTCCACGCGTTTCCGGCCGGTTACGATTGTCTCCACCGGGATGGAAGTATAGCGACCGTCGTCGAGGGCCACCATCCGGCCGGTAGTCCCCTGCTTGATGAGTTGCATGGCCAGGTGGCCGTAGCACGTGGCGACCATCCGGTCCAGCGAGTCCGGGGCCCCCGAGCGCATCAGATAGCCCAGGGTCTGGTAGATCACGTTCTGGCCGGTCCGGTCCCTTATCTCTTCCGCCAGGACGAGCCCCACCCCGCCGAGCTTGCGATGCCCGAACATATCAGCCTCGCCTGTTTCGATGACGTCCCGGTTCTCAAAGTGGGCCCCCTCGGAAATGGTCACGATAGCATAGTGAGAAGGATTGGCCAATTTATCATCGAGCAGGAAGTTCACCAGCTTGCCGATATCAAACGGCACCTCGGAAATAATCGCCCGGTCAACCGAAGCCAGGTACGAACTAATCAGGCTGGTCTCGCCGGAGTTGCGCCCGAATAGCTCGATGACGGCGATCCTCTCGTGGGAACCGGCCGTAGAGCGGATGGCCGTAATAAATTCGACGCTGCGGGTAACCGCTGTCGAGAAGCCGATACAGTAGTCCGTGCCGTTGACATCATTGTCCATCGTCTTGGGAATCGCCAGCACCGGCAGGCCTTCTTTATGCAGGCGTACCGCAAAACTGAGCGTATCATCCCCGCCAACAGGCACAACGACATCTATTCCCAGCTGTTTGACGTTATTCATGATATGGTCGGTGAAGTCCAGTGTCCCTTTTGTCGTTCTGGAGCCCCACTTTCCGTTCTTCAGGAACTCCGGTACCTGGTTGTCCGGCACGTTCTCCGGATTCGTCCTTGAGGTGTGGAGGAAAGTCCCGCCGGTGCGGTCTACCGTCCGGACATCTTCAGCCTGGAGGTTCCAGATATATTGATTGAGGGTAGCGGAATCATCGGGATTATAGCCAAGGAGCCCCATCCAGCCCCTTCGAACCCCCAGGACGCGGTAGCCCTCCTCCAGGGCGCTGGTAACGACGGCTTTGATGCACGGATTGAGACCGGGCACGTCGCCGCCGCCGGTCAGGATTCCCAGTGTTCTGCCCATTTCTCACCTCGAAAACGATTATCAGCCGACGCACATTGAACGGTTATTAATTATTCTACACCGGAAGTCAATATTAACGCCAAATCACCATCCTGTGGATGGAAACCCCCAGTACCTTTTGCCAGCTAGTCCCTGACTAAAAGACTATTGGTTTCACAGGCTTCCACGAACTAGAATGGATTAGTATACATGTAAAGCTGGAGGGGTACTCTTGCCCGTTGTCCGCGGAAATTTGAAAAGGCTTGTTTCCGGGGTGGCTGTTTTATGCCTGGCCTTGATACTGGGAGTTACTACTTCAGGCCTGCCGAGTGGGGCCGTCTCGGCCGATTCCGGGCCTGACTTGACCGTGACGGACATAAGCCTTTTCCCCACAAATCCTGCCATCGGGGATACGGCAACGGTTACCGCTACCGTAAAGAACCAGGGAACTGCCACGTGCATCCCAAGCAGCCTGACAGGGTATGTGGACGGAGCCATAATCACCACCTTACCGGTAAACTCTCTTGGGCCCGGCCAGTCGACCACCGTTTCTTTCATCTGGGAGGCTGTCCCGGGGACGCATAACATCAAGGCCACCGCCGATGTAGCCGGGACTATCTCCGAAACGGACGAGACCAACAACTCCAGGACGTTTGCGTTGACGACCCTGGCTTCGGACCTGACCGTACAGGCTATTACCTGGACGCCGGAGTCCCCATCGAAGGGCGACAGCGTCGTTCTCAATGTTATCGTCAAGAACCAGGGCAGCCTCAGATCATCGGTGACCCGCATCAATCTTTATATCGATGGAAGCCCCCGCGGTACCCAGAACCTGTACGGCATCGATCCCGATGGGACGTCCACGATAACCTATAACTGGATCGCCCAGACCGGTCAACACACACTTGTGGCTGCGGTCGATGAAGACGATCATATCGTCGAAGGGGATGAAACCAATAACGAGAAGACGGTTACTTTTACCACGCTGGCGCCGGATCTCATCGTCTCGGATATAACCTGGTCACCGCAAAATCCCTCCAAGAACGACACGGTAACTTTCGATATCACGGTTGAAAACATTGGCAGCGGCCGAGCCGATTCCTCGCTGCTCATGTACTATATCGATGACTTCAATCAACCGTTGCTGACAGTCGGGACTCTGGACGCCGGTGCTTCGGTTAACGTCACCTTTACCTGGACGGCCGTGCCCGATGAACACAGCATCAGGGCCGTCGCCGACTTTCCCGGGAATCTTGCCGAGGGTAATGGGGACAATAACGAAAAGACGGTCATCTTCTCCACCCTGGCCCCCGACATCATCGTCAAGGACGTTACCTGGGAGCCGCAGGACGCCGCCATCGGTGACACTATCACGCTGACGGTAATCACGAAGAACCTGGGGAGCGGACGGGCTTTGGCTTTCCGGGCCGCCTGCTATATCGATGGCAAGTTCCAGGGTTGGCTCGACTACCCGGCTCTCGATTCCGGCGCTGAAGCTACCGAGACGATCACCTGGCAGGCTACCTCGAACTCACACGTTGTAAGTATCGCCGCCGATGATGACGACAGACTAAAAGAGCATCACGAAGACAACAACAGGCTGAACAAGACCATTCCCCTTATCCCTCCGGAACTGTACATATCACTCATTACCTGGTCTCCGGAGAATCCGGCTATCGGGGATACGGTTACCATCACGGTGACCGTCACCAATCAAGGGGAGGGCAAGGCAACCAACTTCCATACCGCCTTTTTTATTGATGACGAGATGTTGAATCCAACCTCGGTGGCCGGACTGAGCTCAGGTTCTTCCGTCAACCAGACCTGCACCTGGACGGCTGAGGCCGGCCGCCACACCTTCCGGGCGGTCGCCGATGCCTATTCAAGCGTTCCGGAAGGAAATGAAAACGATAACGAATATATTGTGTATATTACCGCCAATATGCCGGATCTGGCTGTCGGCTCGGTCACCTGGTCTCCGGCGGACCTGCCCGCCGGTGAACAGGTCGCTTTTATCATCGAAATCGAAAACCTGGGCACGATGAGTGCCGGGCCGACGCGGGTGGCTTATTACGTCGATGGTCAAGTCGCCGGCTACACCGATATCGGCCGGATTGACGCTGGAAAATCCGTCTCGACCGAGTTCCTCTGGGTTGTGGCTGAGGGCACCCACGCGATAAAAATAGTCACCGACGCCAGCGACCAGCTCTTTGAGATAGATGAAACCAATAATCTGACGGTTGTTAATCTGCCCCCGCCTGACCTGACCGTGGCGGACATTACCTGGGAACCTCAGGATGCCGCCGTCGGTGAAGCGATCACTGTCATCGCTCAAGTGAAGAACCAGGGAAGCGGCCGGTCTACCGCCGGGGAGGTGAGCTGCTATATCGATGGAGTTGAGCTCACTCCTCAGGAGCTGCCGGAGATTGATCCCGGTGTTACCGTGATGAGCAAGTTCGCCTGGGAGGCCGAAGCCGGTATCCATGATATCCGAATAGTCGCCGACGATGCTGGCCGCGTAACAGAAGCCGATGAAACCAACAATGAAAGGGAGGTCGCCTTTGCCTCGCTGACGCCTGACCTTACCCTGGAGGATGTCGGCTGGCTGGTTAAAGACCCGATCATCGGCGATGAGGTGACCTTTAACATCGTCGTGAAAAACCGGGGTACCGGTGCGGCGGCGGCCTCCAAATTGAAGTACGTTATCGACGGGAATACCACGATATATAAGAACATCAGCGACCTGCCGGCAGGGGCCACGGAGGTGGTCTACATCGTAGTTCGTCTGCAAACCGGGCCGCACTCGATCGCCGTGACCGTCGATGTAGATAACGATATCGGAGAGCTGGATGAGACTAACAACGAGGAGAAACTGGATTTCAGCACCATCGTCCCGGACCTCGTTATCAAGTCGATTACCTGGGAGCCGCTGGATGCCGCCCCCGGGGACCCGGTGACCGTTACCGTCAAGCTGGAGAACCGGGGCAGCGATATGGCTGTCAAACCAGGGCTTACGCTCTCGGTTGACGGCTCTCCAACGGACTATATTGAAATCCCCGAGCTGGATGTTGGTGGTATCGCCACGGTGGACTTTACGTGGACAGCCTTACCCGGTTTACATGAGATAACCGCCCTGGCCGATGTCGATGGTGTTGTCAGCGAGAGCGACGATACCAATAACAGCAAGTCCCGGACACTCGAGGTCGCCGAAGCGACGACGCCGACAACCAGCCTGGCCGGACCGGTAACAGGTTCAACCGAGAGTAAAGGATTTTTAGGGGATTTCTGGTGGATCGCCATGGTGGTTGCAGCGATGCTTGGCGTGACGGCCTTTGTCATCGCCATGAAGTCATTTAAAAAATAGCAGTTCTCCCAGCGCCTATTATTTTCCGGTCCGTTCACCTCGCCTGGCTTTATCCTCAGTATTTAAACATCAGTTAATTCAGCTCCAGGCCCGATTTTTATCATTGTCATCCAGTGCGTTTGTTTATAAGATATAGACATTTGCCCAAACTATTTAAAAGCCTGGACAGGAAAAAAGGTAAAGATCCGAAGCTCCTGGCGGGTTTCGTCGGGATATTTTGCCGGGAAAGACACGGCGAATGCGACCGTAACGAATACCCCGTCCGCGATGAAAGAATACGGCAGGTGCTGTACAAGCGGCCGCCGGCTCTCTGCGAGGACTGCCGCAATCTACTCGACCACGGCATCGCCAAGCTACTGCTGTGTCCTTATGATCACAAGCCCAGGTGTAAAAAGTACCCGGCGCACTGCTATGCGCCGGGCTATCGCGAGCGTATCCGCTAGGTTATGAGGTTTTCCGGGCTGTACCTGATGAAACACGGCCGGCTGGACCTGATTGTCCACTATTACTTCTGAGAGGGTCTAGCTAAGAGCAGTTATTGGTTTTAAAGGAAACGACAATATGATAATATACACCTGCTATGCCGTTCTGCCCGAACTGCCGCGATGAATTTGAAGATTGGGTAAAGATTTGCCCGGACTGCAACTTGGCGCTTATGAGCAAACTGCCCCCTTTACCTCCTAAAATAAAGATTCCTAGCGACCCTATCATGTATGTTGCCACGGCGCCAAATGACTCTATCATGTATGTTGCCACGGCGCCAAACGAACCTATCGCCTATTTTTGGGTGGGAATTTTGGAAGATAATGGAATAAGGTGCCTGGTGAAGCGGGCTAATCTGCGAGCGGCTATGTATTCACTGATAATTAACCACTACTGTACGATATACGTCAAAAAATCGGCAGCGTTGAGGGCAAGGAGAATCTTAAAACCTTTAGAAAACAGTCATCGAGATTATGTTCGTTCTAAAAAAATCCTCTTTCCCTTATCGAGTCGGATATTCATATTTATAATGTTTTTATTCTTTTTTTTCAGATAAAAGCCGCCTACTCGAACCACTGTCCGGCTACCAGGTGGTCTCCATCGAAAACCATCCTGACGCCGATTTCACCCTTGGAGAACTTCACCCGGTAGTGGACGATAGTGTAGCCGTCCTGTTCTTCGGTAGAAAGGTACTCTTTCGATTGATAAGTGCCGAACTGGCTATTGATTTGTACTTTGGTGGTGTTTAATATTTCCTGGGTCACCGCTGCCTTGAACTCGGCGTTGCCATAGCGCGTGTATTTTTCCAGGTTTCCCTGGCTGAGACCCTCCAGGACGGTTTCCGTGATTTCAGAAGCGTACGCCGGCTCCAGGGTTGACGGGATTGGAGAAGTGTCGGTTGTGGCAGAGGTATGAGTTGAGTTGGACTCTCCGCAAGCCGTTAATGCCGCCCCGAGCAATAAGATCAAAATGATTGTTAGCTTCATCAACGACTATCCGGTCGAATCCGGGCAGTATCAAGATACCGGTAATTGTATTATTCTACTCTACCTTGCCGAACTTTTCTTCCAGGGCGGCCTTGTCCCAGATCTTGCCGGTAATCTCCGCCGGCTTGGAGGCCGCCAGCATGGCCGGGTATTTCTGCCAGATAATCGGCTCCTCGAAGTCGCTGGTGTCGCGGCCGTCCATGAAGCCCATAACCACTTCCGTCTTCACGAAATACGGTCGGATGCACGTAATGGCAATACCCTCATCCCGTCGTGTTTCCCGGGCCAGGCCGAGGGTGAATCGCTCGACACCGGCCTTGGTTACGCCGTAGGCGATATTCATGCGTATCTGGTGGGCCAGTATCGAAGAAACGTTGATAATCGTGCCGCTCTTCTTCTCCAGCATGTGGGGCAGCACAACCTTGGAGCAGAGGAAAGTGCCATCCAAGTTGACGGACAGAATCAAGCGCCAGCGGCGGTAGGGCAGATTAAGGAAAGAGTCCTGGGAGGTCACCCCGGCGTTGTTTACCAGCACGTCGATCTTGCCGAACTTCTCAAGGCTCTTGTTGACGATGTTGTCGACGTCCTCCTCGATGGTGATGTCCCCGCCGAGGGAGAGAGTCTGCCGTCCTGTAGCTTCGATCTCTTTGGCGGTCTCGTCTAGCTTGCCGTCATCGATGACGCGGTCACAGACTACCAGGTCAGCCCCGGCTTCGGCCATGCCGAGAGAAATGGACTTGCCCAGGCCCTGTCGGGCTCCGGTAACGAGGACTGTTTTTCCTTCTAAAGACATCTCAGCGCCTCCTTACAGTAATTCATGTATCTTTTATTGTCATCCTGAGCGGAGCGAAGGATCTCGTGTTGGTGGGTTTTATCGCCCCCCTCCGAGATTCTTCAGTCACTGCGTTCCTTCAGAATGACAATATCAAGTCAGCATGCCGTAATCGAGCGGGAAGATACCGGCCGTCTGGTTTCGGGCGGCGTCAGAGGCTAGGTAAAGCGCTATGGCCGCCACGTCGTCCGGCTCGCCGAAGCGCCCGATGGCCGTCTGGCTGAGCATGCGGTCATTGACCCCCGGCATCTGCAGGAACGGATCGGAGAGACGGCTGTGTACCCAGGCGGGGGCGATGCAGTTAACGCGGATGTTCCACTTCCCCCATTCCTTGGCCATGACGCGGGTCATGTGGATGACGGCCGCCTTGCTGATGCAGTAGATACCCAGCGATTCCTCGACGCGGACGCCCATATAGGACGAGATATTGATAATGCTACCACCACCCTGCTCCTTCATAATGGGGACGATCTGCTGGCAAAGGAAGAAAGGCCCCTTGACGTTTACGTTCATGACATTGTCCCACTGCCATTCCTCGACGTCGGTAAGGGGGACCATGAAGCTGGAGCCGGAGCTGTTAACCACGATATCGATGCGCTGGTACTCTTTCATAACGGCTTCCACTAGCGCATTGATCGTGTCCAGTTTGCCGAGGTGTCCGGCTATCCCCAGGACTTTGCCGCCCGATTTGCCCTTAATCTCCTCGGCGGCCTTGTCCAGGTTTTCCTGCTTACGGCTGCTGATGACGACATCGGCACCGGCCAGGGAAAGGGTCTCGGCGATGCCCTTGCCGATATCCCCGGCCCCGCCGATGACCAGGGCTACTTTACCTTTACATGAGAAGCTCGATACGTCCATTGATACTCCTTATGTGATTTTTCTTTTATCCCTTTTCTGGAATCCGAAGCCATTTAGTTATTAGTTCCTCTTCGCTTCCAATTATTCCGTTCTCTCTAAACTTAGCTACATTAGTTAAAACAACGCAGATAGGAATTGTACCATCAGAAGCCTTAATGAAGATAACAGCCTCGTTCTTCTTTGAAAAAAACACTTGTTCTTCAGTATTCTGGGATCCATATTCTTGCTGTATTAGCTTAAGAATGTGCTTTTCTCCAGCAGTTAGTGTTCTTCTTTTTGGCTTTCGCTTAAACCACAACTAATTTTTTACTCCACCTTGATGATACAGGCATTGGCCTGGGCCAGTCCGCCGCAGATGGCGCCCATGGCGTAGCCGCCGCCCCGTCGCCGTAGCTCGTACATCAGGTTCATGATGAGCCTGGCACCGCTGGCGGTATTGGGGTGACCGATGGCGATGGCGCTGCCATTGATATTCATCCTTTTCTGTAGCTCTTTATACTTACTGTCATCTTTATCGACGGCGAGCTTCATGGATACGAGCGGTACACAGGCGAAGGCCTCGTTGATCTCCATGCAGGCCATGTCATCGAAGGTCATATCAGCCTTTTTAAGGATTTTCTTCATGGCATAGCCGGGGCCTTCCGGCATGCGGCTGGCGTTGATGGCTACCGATACCGAAGCGATCACCGTGGCCAGGACTTCCAGACCGAGTTCCTTGGCCTTCTGACGCGTCATAACCAGTATAGCCGTAGCGCCGTCGTTGAGGCCGGGAGCGTTGCCGGCGGTAATAGCCCGGGTATTATAGACGGTTTTCAGACTGGCCAGCCGCTCCATGGTTGTCTCGGCACGGTACTGCTCATCGATGTTCAGGACCTTGGGGTCTCCCTTGGGCTGAGGAATAGACAGCTCCATTATCTCTTCTTTAAACTTACCGGCGTTCCAGGCGTTGCCGTAGTTCTGGTGGCTGCGGAACGCCCATTCGTCCTGCTCCTGCCTGTCTATCTTGTATTCAAAGGCTACATTATCGCTATCGACCGATACCGGGTTGAAGTCCTTGTAACCGAGTGCGTAGAGCGGGTCTTCCATCTTCACGTCACCCAGGCGGAAGCCGCCGAACCTCAGGCCCCTGGCGACAAGCGGCGATTGTCCGAAAGAGGTGGCGCCGCCGCAAATAGCCGTTTCAATCTCGCCGGCTTTCATCTCCAGGGCCGCCAGCCTGACAGCGTTCATCGCCGAGACGCAGGCCATATCGAATGATATAGAGACCGTCTCATGGGGAAGGCCGGCCCGGATGAGCGACTGACGGCCGGCGACGGGGGTGTAGGGGTCGCGGCAGGCCGAGGTATCCCCGACGCCCCAGAAGACTTCGTTAACGGTGTCCGGGGCTATACCGGTTCGCTTGATTACCTCCCGCATGGGGATGGAGCCCAGTTCATAGTAGTCGTAGTCACGCAGCGAGCCGCCGAACCTGCCGAACGGCGTCCTCACCGCACTTACAATGACAACATCTTGATCGTTTGGCATTTATTGTTACCTCTCCTGTTTAATGTCTTTATGTTATTTCTGCGTATAGTCGTAGAAACCGCGGCCGGTCTTGCGGCCCAGGTCCCCGGAGCGCACCATGTTTTTAAGCAGCGGTGCCGGCATGAGGCGCTCGCCGAAATCGGCGTACATCGTCTCCAGGCCGTGCAGAACGATGTCCGCCCCGGCCAGGTCGCAGAGCTCCAGCGGGCCCATCGGGTGGTTCAGGCAGAGCTTGACGGCCTTGTCGACCTCCTCCGGTTTGTTGCCGTCCATGACGCAGAAAAACGCCTCGTTCATCAGGGCGTCCACCAGGCGGGAAACGATAAACCCGGCGTAGTCGCAGGCCTCGCAGGGCTCCTTGCCGATTTTCACGACATATTCTTTGGAGGCTTCAATGACGTCATCGGCGGTGTGCCGGCCGGGGATGACCTCGACGCCCTTCATCACGGGCACCGGGTTCATAAAATGGATGCCGATGACCCTTTCCGGCCTTTTGGTGGCCGCGGCGATTTCCCCGATGGGCAGCGAGGACGTGTTGGTGGCCATAATGGCGTCCGCCTTGCAGATTTCATCGAGCCGCTGGAAGATGCTTTTCTTCAGGTCGATTATCTCCGGCGCCGCCTCGATGACCATGTCGGCGTCCCCGGCGTCTTTAACGTCTAGGGTCGTCTTGATACGGCCCATGATAGCGGTCTTTTCGCTCTCCTGGAGGGCGCCCTTCTTGATGCTGCGGTCGAGGCTCTTTTCAATGGTGGCCAGGCCCTTCTGGATGAACTCGTCCTTGATATCGGACATGGTCACGTCGTAGCCGGCCTGGGCGCTGACCTGGGCGATGCCGTTGCCCATCGTTCCGGCGCCAATGACAAATACGCTTTTAATTGCCACGGTTTAAACCTCCTTCGAGTAGAGTATTAGTTATGATATTGTAATTCCGAGCCTAGTAAAAAATTTCGTGGTTCCTGGAGAACGAGATTCTTCCGTCGCTTCGCTCCTTCAGAATGACAATGTTGTTACCGGTTCTTGAATTCCGCCTTTCTCTTATTGAGGAAGGCGCTCATGCCTTCTTTCTGATCCTCGGTGGCGAAGCAGAGGACGTTGCACCCGGTCTCCATGCTGAGTCCGGAAGCCAGGTCCGTCTCCAGACCGGTGTTGATGGCTGCCTTGGCCATCGCCAGCACCGGGCCGGAAAAACCCGCCAGCTTGGTCGCCCAGGCCATAGCCTCTTCCATGAGCTTGTCCACGGGGACGACCTTGTTGACCAGCCCCAGGTTGAGGGCAGTGGCGGCGTCGATCATGTCCCCGAGGAAGATGAGCTCCTTGGCCTTGGCCGCACCGATAAGCCGGGGCAGCCGCTGGGTGCCGCTGGCGCCCGGGATTAATCCCAGGGATATCTCCGGCTGGCCGAACCGCGCCTTCTCCGAGGCGATACGCAGGTCGCAGCACATGGAAAGCTCGCAGCCGCCGCCCAGGGCGTAGCCGTTGATGACGGCGATGGTGGGTTTGGACATTGCATAAAGGAAATCCGATGCCTTGCGGATGGTGCCCATGAAAGCCTGGGCTTCCAGGGGGCCCATCTTTTCCATCTCGGCGACATCGGAGCCGGCGGCAAAGGCCCGGTCTCCGGCGCCGGTGATGATGAGTACGTGTACCTCGGGGTCGTTCTCGGCGGTCTCGAAGGCGTTGTAGAGCTCTTTATAGACAGTGCTGTTGAGGGCGTTCAGCTTGTCCGGCCGGTTGAGGGTAACGGTGGCGATGCCATCGGCCTTTTCGTAAAGGATAGTCTGATAGGTCACGGTCTTGCCTCCTCTCTGTTTGAGTGGACGTTTTTAAAGCGCACCTGTTCTCGCTGGCCGAGGTGATGGGGTTCCGTAGGAGAAGGGAATTTTCTACTATAGTTTAGGATAATGGAAGAGTGAGTGTCAAGGAAGGGGAAATTGGGTAAAGTTCAGTCTTATGAAAGAGTGCTTGAAAAGACACCTATAAACAGCAGGAGTTAAAGTATGTTTGACTGTTTAAGTTCTAATTGCTGTGGCTTAGTTCTAAATAATTCGGATAAATACTCTAGGACTATACGTAAAAATGATTCCCAAGTATTGTCTCTTATCTGCGCCTTCCCCTTCCTCTTGCAGGAGGATTTATACTCTTTCCAGACAGGGTCTAGCATTGGATGAGTTTTAACGAATATAGACTCGAAATTATCAATTTCAAAGCCTACGATTTCGCTTGTCTCCGGGTTAATGCGAATCCACACTTCACCATTCCAATCAAGCGAAGTAGCTGGTTTCGGTTCACTTGGTCTAATAAATAGGGTATCTTCATCATCATGATATACACATGAAAATGATTGGAGCGTACGGTATAGTGATTCTCGATTTAGCTCGAATTTTTCTAAGGGGTTATGGATGGCATTTGCCATATAAGGATATCCCCCTTCTTAATATTTCTCGTAGCATATGCCGTGACTACATACGCTATAATACCTCTAAATCTTCGTTTTCTATATTGCAGAACGATACGAAGATATTCCCTGTGATAAGGGGCTGGCAGTATAAAGGGGCGGTAAATCACCCTCCGATTCAGGTGAGTGCCATCTTGGTATACTTGGTAGGGTTGCTGAATTGCAGTTTGAACACATGCTTCACATCCTCTTATTTCTGGATGTTCGGCAATTATATGGTTGTACCACGTGTCTTTTGTACAAATAACGGGTACGCCATCTTTGTCCGCACACCTAAATATTTCTTCACTCCAATTAAACTCATTATAAGTCTGATTAAAAAGGGTGTCAATACTTACATTGGTCAGGGATTGCAACCATCTTGCTTATCCAGGAATATAGGTTATGCTTACTACAAAGTGCCTAATAAGAAGCCAACAATTTTACTTTGCTTGAAATTGACATTCCTCCCGCTGTCCGCTAAACTTACTTAACTGTAAACACCCTTCTTTTTTTCAACGAGGACTTTCATCTATGCCGGACATCGATGCCACTGCTCAGGGCCTGGCCGATGAGCTAAAGAAACACCGCGCCGACTATCTGGAGGCCCGGCTGGAGAAAAGTCAGACCTCTCATATAACCTATCGCGGCCGGACGCTGGAATCAGTCGGCCGGTCTTCGGCCAGTGGCGGTAACATACGCGCCCTGGTCAAAGGGGGGTGGGGTTTTACCTGTTTCAATAGCCTGGACGACCTCCCCGGGCGCATCTCCCAGGCCGTCGAGCAGGCTCGGGCGGCCGGGCGGGGTGAAAGCAGCCTGGCCCCCGCCGAACCGGTGACCGACCGTGTTCCCAGCGGCGTGGACAAGAATCCGGTCGACATCCCGTTGGCCGATAAAAAACGGCTTCTCGACGAGTACAACGAAATTATCTGGGGCACTGCCGGCATCCAGACCTCGAACATCGGCTACGGTGACAGCCGCAAGG
>DAOULX010000035.1:0-25896 GCA_034414775.1 Dehalococcoidales bacterium | reverse complement strand
ACTTTGGCTTTGAACGACGGGCTGTACTTTTTTCGGTTTCCTTTCACGTCCTGCTCCTTTTCTCTTGTTATTTTACGAGCAGGACTCCACCTTAACAACCTGTCTAAATTTCGGGGTCCACCTCATTTATCAGGTTCTTCCCGGAATGCTCTTCCCGCCAACTTGTTACTTCCGGCAGATCCAATGCAATGGCTTCGGCCTGTTCCGGCGTAATCCATTCAGGAGCTCCTACGATATAAATGTGCAGGCTAACCGATAATGGTTTGAGCGAGCTTCTATCTTGATAATTGCCGAGCGTTATACCGCATCTTGCGCTATAAGTCCCTTCGGGCGCCTGCTGGTTCTTGAACAGAATCATCTGGTCCCAGACCACGTTTCTCGTAACAGGTTCGTTCGGATTAAGCTGGCCTGTATTATACCTCGGTAGTACAGTACGTACTACTCCAGGGTTTTCCTCCAACGGAAACCCGTGGAAATAGGGGCTGTCTTCCAGATAAACATAAGGTGTTGGATCACCTTCGTTGGCAAGAGCGTACTCCACCGGACCTGGTGATAGATTGTCAACAGATGCGGTTATTAAGACCAACTCTCCGGGAACATAGGTATTCTTGTTTATCGAGAGCTTGATAAGAATATCACTTTCGATGATTTGCGTTGCATTTTCTTTGGTCAGATTCGCGGGAATTGATATAGAAGAAGTATTTGCGGTAACCGGTGATGGATTTTCAGCGGGTGGATTAATCTCAGAGCCACACGCACCAGCCGCTAATAGCGAACTTACCATTAGAACCAGTAATATCAGCCTTTTCATTCCATTGATTATAACGCCAGTTTAGGTCAAAGGATAGTATTCAGGCTAATATTTGTTAAACTTCTGCAAATTTTTGCAAACAGGTGGTGGAGATAGGGGGATTCGAACCCCCGACCTCCGCGATGCGAACGCGGCGCTCTCCCAGCTGAGCTATATCCCCATGAAGACAGGTTTATTATAGCATATTCCGGCTAGCGTTCGATGCGCTTGATACGGAAACGCAGTTTGCCGGCTGGCACATTTATCTCCACCGTATCGCCGCTCTTTCGGCCGAGGAGGGCCTTGCCCAGAGGCGAAACGATCGATATCTTGCCGCGTGTAGCATCTACCTCGCGTGGATCGACGATCATATAACGGAGCTCATCGCCGGAAGCCAGGTCCTCGAGAATCATACTATCACCGACAATCGTCTTCACGGTGGGTTCTTTCTTCTCCGCAATGATAGTGGCTGCCTTGAGTGCCTCCTCGAGTTCCTTGATACGGCCTTCGACGTGGCCGCGTTCCTCCCGGGCGGCCTGCAGCGGGGCATTCTCGCGGAAGTCCTTATCGGCGGCGGCCCGCTGTATCTCCACCACGAGTTTCCGGCTCCGCTCCTTGAGGTTTTTAAGCTCGGTGGCCATCTCATCATACCTCTGCTGTGTCAGGGAAACCGTCTCTGGTAGACCACGGCCTCCGGTAGCTACCAGACCGGCTTTGGGCCTCTTGGTCTTCAGGTGGGTTGCCAGGTTGGTCATGGTCCAGCCCGCCTTTTTGGCGTAGGCCAGGAAGGATCGGACGAGCTCTAATTTGCGGGCATAGTCCGTATCGGACGTCGAAAGCTGGTCGGCGTAGCGTTCTACCTGGTGCGCATCCAGTCTGGAAAACTGTATCTCCCAGCCGTACCACCGGGCGAATTTGTATACCTCCGGCTGGCTGGCCTGCCTTTTCCCGGCCGATAGCGTCGCCAGGAACCTGGCGGCTCCCTGGCCGAGGGTCGGGGCATGCTGGTCAGCAATCGTCATCTAACAATCTCCTGTCTGGGCTGTCTCTATTCTAAACGCTGGACGGCTGGCGGGTCAATCATGGCGTGATGGGGAGGAACTGAAGGGCGGTTTGAACACGCCTACTATGCTGGCGATGATACGGTATTTTAAAAGGCTGACTATCGTGCGACTATGCCAGTCGAAGGAGAGGTCCGGTGCCTTGAGCAGGGCCTCATCGATGCCGCCGGCTCGAATCGCGTCGAAGAGGCGGTCGATCTGCCGGTTACTCAAGCGCTCGTAAAGCCTCCGGGCCCAGTAGCCCGTTCTGAGCTCGCCTCCTAGTTTCTTCCGCCACCCCCGCTCGTACATGGCTAGCCGTCTTGCGGAAAGGTCATCGTCTCCTAGCGCGCCATGTAGCGTGGCGGCGGCTATATCAGCGCCGAGGAGCCCGTAATAAATGCCGCCGCAGCTGGTCGGCTTGACCTGACCGGCCGCATCGCCGATAACCAGCAGACGTTCGCCGTAGGTCCGGGGCAGCGGCCGAAGCGGAATGCCCCCGTATACCGGTTTTACATCTGACGAGGATATTTTCCCTGCGGAAACAAGCTCTGCCAGCCAGTTTCTGAGGTAGTGACCGGGCCGCTCGCGGCACAATAGGCCTACCTTTGCCAGTCCCGGCGCGGCCGGGACCAGCCATGCGAAAAAACCGGGAGCGATGTTCCCGAAATACACCTCCACCTCGCTAATATCCGGGGCGGGAACCTCCGCCTGGACGCCGATGGTAAAGTCCCGGTAGGTCCCCAATCCCAACCCGGAGATCAGGCCGGGGGAAAAACCGGCTGCCACGATAACGGCGCGGGCCGCGATTGCGTGTTCACCGCCGGTCCTGGTAACGGTGACCATAGCCTTTTCGTTATCAGTCTTTAAATCTTTGACACGATGGCCATAGCGGTATTCCGCCCCGCTGTGCCGGGCACGTTCCGCCATTATTTTGTCAAGGGCGACGCGGTCAAGGACGCAGGCCTGGATCTCGTCACGGTGCAGGTAGAGCTCTTTCCCAGACGGAGAAAAAAGGCGGGCGCTGTTTACCTTACGGAGGACAGCGGGATCAACGATGCCGAAGGCCTCGACGCACTCACGCCCGACGATGCCGGTGCAGCTCTTTTTCCCCGAAACCGCCTCCCTGGCCTCCAGCACCAGGACGCTGTGCCCCGCCCCAGCCAGCCTGGCGGCCGCGTGGTTGCCGGCCGGACCGCCACCGACCACGATTACGTCGTGCATTCAGTCACCATTGATGTCCGTGGCGCGGCGGGCCCGGAGCCACTGGAAGAGGTAAATGGCCAGGGGAACGGCCGTTATCACGATGATGGTCATCACGGCGTTGACACCGCTGACCCTGACATGGAAGAGGACGTTGAGGACGATGATGCTGAGGGTCACCGAGGCGATGGAAAGCCCGATAGCCAGGGTGATT
This sequence comes from Dehalococcoidales bacterium, assembly GCA_034414775.1. Taxonomy (GTDB): domain Bacteria; phylum Chloroflexota; class Dehalococcoidia; order Dehalococcoidales; family RBG-16-60-22; genus DAOULX01. The sequence goes on along the minus strand of DAOULX010000035.1, from coordinate 22,649 downwards.
CTTTCAATGATATTGACGCGGCGGAAGAAGACCAGGGTCCAGGCGAGACCCGGCAGGAAAAAGACGAGGACAATCCCCAGCCCGGCCCGCAGCCAGGGCACGCTCTCCAGCACCGGCAGGAAAGGGCCGAAAAACTGACTTAAGTCCACGTCTTAATACTACTCAATGCGGGCGGGGAGTGCAACAGGGTCTACTCGAACACGCTCTTCGCCTTCAGCCCCTCGATTTCTTCCTCCCCCATCCCCAGTATCTCTTTACAGACGTAGTCGGTGTGCTCGCCTACCAATACCGGGCGGCGTATCTCGGCTGGGGCGTCGGATAGCTTGACGCCGGGTGGGTGATAGTAGCGCAGCTTGCCCATGTAGGGGTGGTCCATCTCTCTATAAAAGTTGTAGTAGTTAAGCTGCGGGTCCTGGTCGAGGTCCCGGGCGTCGTTGACGACCCCCGCCCCCACCCCCGCTGCCTGGAGGATGGCCTGGACCGCCTCTGGCGGGTAGTTGGCCGTCCATTCCTCGATGTAGTGGTCGATCTCATCGCTGTTCCGGACGCGGCCCTTTACCGTGGCATATCTACTGTCCTTGGCCCAGTTTGGATAGCCGATTGCTTCTACAAAGCTCTTCCATTCTTCATCGTCCGTGACGGCGATGGCTGCCCACCTGTCCCCGCCCTTGCATTTATAGACGCCATGTGGCGCGGCGTAATCACATTTATTACCGTTCAACGCCAGCTCCCGCCCGTTGGCCTGGTAATCGAGGATGAGGGGTGTCATATAGTTGAGGCCGGTCTCAATCTGGGAATGGTCGATGTACTGCCCTTGACCGGTGCGCCGCTTGTAATCCAGGGCCGCCATGATGGAAAGCGTGGCGTACATCGGGTTGAGCTGGTCGGTGTAATAGGTGGAGGGGGGCACGGGGGGCCGGTCCGGCCAGCCGACGATGGTGTCCATCATCGTCACGCCCGTCAGGATGCTGCCGAAGCCGGGCTGGTCCGCCATGGGGCCGGTGTGCCCGTAGCCGCAGGTGCGGAACATTATTATTTCCGGGTTGACCTGCCGAAGCCCCTCGTAGTCAAGGCCGAGTTTGTCCATGACGCCGGCCGGGAATCCCTCGGCGACGACGTCCGCCCAGGCCACCAGCTTCTTGAATACCTCGATGGCCTCGGGCAGCTTGAAGTTAAGGGCGATATCGTACTCCGGGGCGGTGTGCGTAATGGAGAAAAAGGCGCTGCGCTCCAGGCCGAGCGGTTCGCCTTCTCTGGTGGTGGTGGCGAGGGGGGCGAAGAGACGTACCGGGTCCGGACGGGTCGCCGTCTCGACACGGACGGTAGTGGCGCCGTAGTGGCTCAAGAAGTTACAGGTATAAACGCCGACCCCCGCCCAGCAGAGCTGGACCAGCTTGACGCCTCCGAAAGGTCTGGGTGCCATAGTTCACGACCTCCTCAACGGGTGTCATTCTGAGGGAGAGAAGCGACCGAAGAATCTCGGCGGAGAGGGGTGGTACACTCCCCACCCCGAGATCCTTCGCGGAGTTTACCCTGAGTGTAGCCGAAGGGCTCAGGATGACAGCTTTTAAATGACGGTCTAAATCACCTTCTGTTTCTTTAGTTCCTCAATCTCGTCAGTTGATAGCCCCAGCGCCCCGTAGACCTCTTCATTGTGCTCGCCGATGCGTGGGGCGCGCCGCTTCGGGCCGACGTAGCCCTGGGTAGTCTTGACGGCGCCGCCCGGGTATTTCAAAGTAGCCCCCAGCTCCGGGTACTCGATGTCCTGCCAGAAGTCCCTGGCCTTGAGCTGAGGGTATTTGAGGGCATCCGCGGCGTTGTTGCATGGCCCGAGCTGGAAACGGTTCTCCGTGGCCAGCTTGAGGAGCTCGTCCTTGGTGTGGTTGGCGAAGAACTTACCGATCGCCGTGATCAGCGCCTCGGCCTCGGTGCGGCTCATCTGCTCCCAGCTTTTCGTCTCCCATTCCCAGATCTCGAACGGGCCGATATCGATGCCATCCCGCTTGATGAAGTCCATCATGCTGCGGTTGTTTCTGGCGGCGGTCGGATTGAGCAGCAGGTTCAGGGCTACGTAGCCGTCCCGGCACTCCCAGAGCAGGGGATTGTAAAAGGTCGAGCCGTCGGCGAGGGTAACGGCCGCCCTCGCCCGACCGTGCCGCGTGGGTATTTCTCCGAAGAGGGCGTAGGGCCCCTCGATTTCCGCCGAGCAGATAATATCCAGGCCCTGCTGGGTGGCGGCATCGACGCGCTGGCCCCGGCCGGTGAGGGCGCGATGGGCCAGGGCGATCATCGTGCCGGCGGCACCGTTCATGGCCCCGACGCTGTGGGTGTGCTGGTAGCTGATGGTCAGCGGAGGACGGTCGTCGTATCCGGCGGTATAGATAAGGCCGCCCAGAGCCCGCACCACGATGTCCGGGTCCTTGAAATCGCGGTAGGGGCCTTCCTGCCCGAAGCCGGTCATCGAGGTCAGGACGATGCCGGGATTGGCCTCGTTCAGGGCGTCGTAGCCGAGGCCGATACAGTCCAGGTAGCCGGGAGCGAAGGACTCCAGGACGGCGTCGGCGTTCCTGACAAGCTTCATGAAAAGGTCTTTTCCGGCGTCCGTCTCGATGTCCAGGGTGATGCCCTTCTTGTTGGCGTTGAAGGCGAACCACCAGAGGTTCTTCTCGGGGTCGGGGTCGTCGCCGTAGAAGGGGCCGCGAAAGCGGGAAGGATCGCCGCCGGGCTTCTCGATTTTGATGACCTCCGCCCCGAAGTCGCTCAGGGCCCGGCCGCAGATAAAGGCGCGGGCTTCGGTCAGGTCCAGGACGCGGTAGCAGCTAAGCATGGGCTCCTCCCGGGGGAACAAACTCTAAATATTAAAGATTAAACTCTAAACGGGGATACGAATAATTATAGCTTGGAGGGGAGGGGAGGGGCAAATTGGAGATGGATCTTTGTAATAGTAGGTATGTTTAACTGCGTAATAGTTTGAGAAATGCATCTTGGCTGAGTCCAGCGTCCCTTATAAGGGCGCCTAATAAACCGCGTCCCAACTCTCTGTGTCGGGGTACGGAAAGCCTTTGTCCTGAGGGGTGTAATAATATCATATGACTCCCCTCGGTATGGTCCCAATTGTAACCTATCTTACGCATGACTTTGACGAATTTGTCCCCAGAAATTATCGGCAGGCGGGGCATCTAGACAACAACCTCTACTTCTCGAACTTCCTTTATAGTGGGTATGGGTTCCCCATGCCGACGCATACTGGCGATATAACCTCGAATAGCCTCTCTAATATTAGCGATTGCCTCTTCTTCGGTCCGTCCCTGTGAGTGGCATCCCGGCAAGGCCGGACAACTTGCGACAATAAAACCATCCTCGTCTTCTTCAAGGGTGATAGCAAACTTCTTTGCCTCTTCTACGGCATCAGGACTATATACGGGACCCGTATTGTTTGTTTGTAACTGATGGACTATAAATCCTAATTTAGTAAGAATGTGATGAGCATATTGAGCCGTAAATCCACCAGTATAAGGCAAACCCGTTACGAGGTGAATAGGTTGTTTGATAGGATATACCAATCCGTGAAGTTCAACATAATACTTGTTTCGACCATCGAAGGGAAGAGGGGAGACGCCATTCGTTGCGTTTAGAATATCTTTTCTTTCTATTTCGTAGCCTTGCCCACCTATCACGAATCTCATGTTCTGAAACCTCCTATCTAATACTATTATTATAATAAAAAGTAATTACCTTGTCAAGTTGAAGTACCGTGAATAACAGAAAAAAGTACATTGCTCTAGTTTTATGCCAGCTTCGGCGCTTTCCAACCCCTCAGCCGCAGCGAGTTGCTCACCACCGTAACCGAGCTCGAGGCCATGGCCAGGGCCGCCAGGATGGGATTCAGAAAGCCGTAGTCGCCGAAGAAGAACCGCAGACCCTCCGGCGTGCCGCTCTGCCCGAAGATAAAGTACAGCACACCGGCGGCCACCGGTATCAGCGCCACGTTATAGGCGAACGCCCAGAACAGGTTCTGCTTGATCGTCCGCAGCGTACGCTTGCTCAGAGAGATAGCTGTCACTACTCCCCGCAGGTCCCCGCTCATCAGGGTGATGTCCGCCGCCTCCATGGCCACGTCCGTCCCGGTGCCGATGGCGATGCCGACATCGGCCTGGGCGAGGGCCGGGGCGTCGTTAATGCCGTCGCCGACCATGGCCACGACTTTGCCTTCTTCCTGGAGGCGCTTGACCTCATTGGCTTTGTGCTCCGGGAGTACCTCCGCCAGGACACGGTCGATGTCGACTTCCCGGGCGATGGCCTCGGCGGTGCGCCGGTTGTCGCCGGTCAGCATCACGACTTCCAGACCGAGGCGGTGCAGCTCGCGCACGGCAGACTTGGACGCCGGCTTGAGCGTGTCCGCCACGGCGATAATCCCGGCGGCCCGCCCGTCGACACCGAGGAACATGGGTGTCTTTCCTTCCTTCGACAGCCCGGCCGACTTTTCCTCCAGTCCGTCGAGGGAGTATTTCCGGTCCTGCATCAGCTTGAGGTTGCCCAACAGCACCTCCCGGGCTTCGACCGCAGCTTCGATGCCGTGGCCGGGGACGGCGTTGAACCCGGTGACTTCCGCCAGCGCCAGTCCCCGCTCTCTGGCGGCGTTGACAATAGCCTCGCCGAGCGGGTGTTCGGAGCCGCGCTCCGCCGATGCCGCCAGCCGGAGCAGCTCGCCCTCCTCGAAGCCGCCATTAGTGATAATGTCCGTGACCACCGACCTGCCCTGAGTCAGCGTCCCGGTCTTGTCCAGGATAATGGCCCGGATTTTGTGGGCGGTCTCCAGACCCTCGCCGCTGCGGATAAGCACGCTGTTCTCGGCGCCCTTGCCGGTACCGACCATGATGGCCGTGGGCGTGGCCAGGCCCAGGGCGCAGGGACAGGCAATGATGAGGACTGCCACGAAGTTGAGTAATGCGAACGTCAGCGCCGGAGACGGCCCGATGAAAAACCAGACGATAAAGGTGACGGCGGCGATGCCGATGACGGCCGGTACGAAATAGGCCGAAATAACATCGGCCAGGCGCTGTATCGGCGCCTTACTGCCCTGGGCCTCTTCCACCAGCCGGATGATCTGCGCCAGCACGGTGTCCCGGCCGACACGGGTCGCCTCGAAGCGGAAGCTGCCGGTCTTGTTGATGGTGGCCCCGATGACCTGGTCCCCGGCGCTCTTTTCCACGGGCAGGCTCTCGCCGGTGACCATCGACTCGTCGAGGCTGGAATGTCCTTCTGTGATTGTCCCGTCCACCGGTACCTTTTCGCCCGGTCGCACGATGATGATGTCCCCGGCGACTACCTCTTCCACCGGGATATCCAGTTCCCGCCCCTCGCGTACTACCCGGGCCGTCCGGGGTTGCAGACCGATCAGCTTCCTGATGGCGTCGGAGGTCTGGCCTTTGGCCCTGGCCTCGAGCAGGCGTCCCGTCAGGATAAGGGCGATGATAATCGCCGCCGTATCGAAGTAAACGTGCGCCTCACGGCCGCCGGCTGTAAAAAAGCCGGGGGCCAGGATGGCCGCCACGCTGTAGAAATAGGCCGCCGAGGTGCCCACGGCGATGAGAGTGTTCATATTGGTGGTCCGGTGCCGCAGGGCGCCCCAGGCCCCCCGGTAGAACTGCCAGCCCGCCCAGAACTGTACCGGCGTGGCCAGGACCCACAGCAGGTACTTGTTGCCGAAAAAGGACGGCAGCCATTCCCCGGTGAATCCAGAGATAGCCACGAGCAACATAAAGGCGCCGATGCCCCCGGCCAGTACCAGCTTGTTTCTCAGGGCAGTGATTTCGCGACGGCTGCCCTCAGCTACGGCGTCCGGACGGAGTAGCTCTTCGCTGACCTCAGTCCCAATGCCGTAGCCGGCACCCTCCACCGCCCGGCGGAAGGTATCCATGCCTGTTACGGCGGAATCATATTCCACGGTGGCTTTCTCCGTGGCCAGGTTCACGTTAACCGAAGCAACTCCCTCAATTCCTTTAAGGGCCTTCTCCACATGGGAAACGCAGGAAGCGCAGGTCATGCCGGTCACGGCCAAGGTTACCTTCTTTTGGCCGGTCTCTTCTCCCTCCCGGATCGTGTAGCCGGCGCCCTCGACGGCCTTTTTAAAGTCCGCCAGGGTGGCCTCGCCAGAGAGGTATTCCACGGTAGCCTTCTCGGTGGCCAGGTTTACGGAGACGGAGATTACGCCGCTTACCTCCCGCAGCGCCTTCTCCACATGGGAAACGCAGGAAGCGCAGGTCATGCCTCCGATATTCAGAATTACCTTCTTAGTGTTGACGCCGTAGCCAACATCAGCCACCGCTTTGGCTAATGCTTGAGGGTTAACCTGCTCAGGGTTAAACTCTACGGAGGCCTTTTCACTGGCCAGGTTGACATTGGCGCTCTCAACGCCGTGCGTTCTTGAAAGCGCTTTTTTGACGGTCGCCGCGCAGGAAGCGCAGGTTAGGCCAGAGAGCGGCAGGGTTACTTTTTTCGTCGGCTTTACCTGTTTTACCATTCTAATTATATTTTAGAACATATACACCAGTGAAGCCAGTCAGCCTAGGAATTGGCCAGGTATTTCTCCGGGTCCTCGTCGAAGGCCTTTTTACAGCCGGGGGCACAAAAATAATAGGTCGTACCGTTGTACTCGGACTTGGCCGGCGCGCTCTTTTCCTCGACTTCCATTTTACAGACCGGGTCTATTGCCATCACGTATTCCTCCTATTTTCATTGTTCTCAATATAATATAATGTGCCGGGCGTTAAGAAGTTATAAAATTGGGAACTTGAAAGTTGCAAAAATATGACATTGCGTATCGAGGGACTAGTCCGGAAGGAAGGCCAGCTGGTTGCGGCTGGACAGATTGATATAATATATTATACGCTGGAAAAATCGAGGGGTGGCACATGGAAGATAAGGTGATTCTCCTGGTCGAGGATAATCCCCACGACGTGGAGCTCACCAAACGAGCATTACGTAAAGCGAAAGTCCGCAACAGGCTCGTCCTGGCTGAGGATGGCACTGAAGCATTACAATATTTGTTCGGTGAGAAGGGGGAGAGTGGCTGTGCCCGTGAGGACCTCCCGGTGTTAATACTGCTGGACCTCAAACTGCCCAGGGTCGATGGCCACCAGGTGTTACGCCGGTTACGCTCCGAGGAGAAAACAAAACTCCTTCCCGTGGTCGTCCTGACTTCCTCCAGCGAAGACAGGGACATCGTGGCCAGCTACGATCTGGGCGCCAACAGCTATGTACGTAAGCCCATGAGATTCAGCGATTTCGCCGATGCCATCAAGCAGCTCGGCCTGTACTGGTTGGTGTGGAATCAGCCAGCGCCAACCTATTACATGTAAGCCATGAATGATTTAAAGGTGCTCCTGGTCGAAGACTCGGAAAAGGACGCGGCTCTCATCCTAAGGGAGCTGCGCAGGGTCGGCTATTCGGTTGTCTACCGGCGTGTTGAAACCGCCGGGGAGATGAGCGCGGCGTTAGACGCCGAAAGCTGGGACGTGGTCCTTTGCGATCACGCCCTGCCCGAGTTCAACGGTGTGGAAGCGCTGGACCTACTACGCCGTCGCGATTCCAACCTGCCCTTCATCATCGTGTCCGGCCATATCGGCGAAGACCTGGCCGTGGAGGCAATGAAGGGAGGCGCCAACGACTATATCATGAAGTCGAACCTGAAACGCCTGGCGCCGGCCGTCCTGCGTGAAGTCCGCGACGCTCAGGAACGCCGGGAGAAGCAGAGGGTCGAGCAGGAGCTGCGTGTCACCGAGGAAGAGCTACAATTATCCCGGAAGATTGAGCAGATGAAGGACGAATTTATCGGGATGGTCTCGCATGAGCTCAAGAGTCCACTGACGGTTATCATCGGCGCCTTGAGCGTGGCCACCTCGGAAGGAGTTCCGCCGGAGGAAGCCGGTGAACTGATCCGTGACGCCCTCGCCAGCGCCGAGTCCCTGACCGTCATTATTGATAACCTGCTGGAGCTGTCGCGCTCCCAGCAAAAAAGCCTTATCCTCAGGCTCAAGCCATGTGATATTTCCGAGGTGGTTGCCAACGTGGTTAAAAAACTAGAGCCGAAGTCACCCATGCACAAGCTGATAGTGGAAATACCGGCAGATTTACCAGCTGTCCCGGCCGACTCGTTGAGGATAGAACGCGTTCTTTACAACCTGGTCGATAATGCCATCAAGTATTCGCCCGATGGCGGAGAAGTCCGGATTTCCGTCAGCCGGCAGGAAGACCATATTACTGTCGCTGTCGCCGACCAGGGGATCGGTATTTCTCCTCATGACCAACGGAGACTATTTCAACACTTCGAGCGGCTCGAGAGCTACGGGCAGGAGATAGAAGGCGTGGGTCTGGGATTAAAGGTGTGCCAGGTTCTTATCGAAGCCCATGGCGGGCGGATCTGGCTAATGTCCGCCTTGGGGGCCGGATCAACCTTCTACTTTTCATTGCCGATTAAATAAAAAAACTGAACTTCATTGACCTATAACTCAGAATAATCGCCAACACAACGTCCGGACGCGTTTCCCCACCGGGTGTACGGATCTATGGCAATTGAGGCGCATTATGCCGGCGCGGCCCGGCGATTGAAAACTCAACGTTATAGCGATCGGATACTTACCAGGTCTGATAGCAACTGAAGGATCGTTCCTATACCCTCAGCGTCAGGCCGTCCCAGGCGAAACGTACGCCGGCGTGCTTTTTTTCAAGGAGCTGGTAGTCGTCGTAGCTGCGGTGCCAGTATTCCTCCAGGTGGACGAAGACCGTCTGCCTGGCCCTAATTCGGCCGGCCAATGCCAGGGTCTCCTGGAAGGTATATAGCGTCTTCCTGGAGATATGATCCGGTGGGTAGCGGAAACCGTGCCGCAGTCCAGTTTCAAAAATGCCCGGCTGGATGACCAGGATATCGGCGTTGTGTAACTCCATTCTGTGTTCCGGGAACGGCTTAATGTCGCACGGGGCATAGACTATCTTGCGGCCGTCCTTTTCATAGATGTAGATGAATACCGGGCGCGGACCGTTTTTAATGAGTACGGCCGTGATGTTGACTTCCTCCACCCGTGTGATATCCCGGAAAAGCCGCAGGTCGAGGAAGCCGCTGTCCACGTAGTGGTCGATGGCCGGCCCGTACTGCGTGGCGATGCGCCGCAAAGGCGCTTCGAGTGGCTCCGGCAGCAGGAGGGTAATCTGTTTCTCCGGGTAGGCGAGCCAGGTGCGGAAGTCCAGGGTCATCTGTTCCACCACCCGAAGCCCCTCGATGTGGTCAGGGTCGAGATGGGTAAGCATCAGGTAATCGATGCGGCGGATGTTCTCCCTGTTAAGCTGGGCGGCTATCTCGGCGGGCGTGTCTATCAGTAGGTTAACGTCGTGAAGAAAGGCGGCTGGCCCGCCCCGCGCGTAGGGGATGCCTTTTTCCCTGGCTTCCCGGCAGACCCGGCAGCGACACAACGGTTTGGGGATGACCATGCAGCCGCCGGAGCCCAGGATGGTCAACCGCATTGCCTACCTCGCCCCGGTCGAGGTCTCCTCGCGGACGTGCTTGAGGTCGCCGTCCATAGTGCCCCGCACCTTCTCCCGCTCCTCCGCGAAGTCGAATCCCGTCCAGATGCCGATGGAGCCGAGCACGGAGTCCTGCGGATGGTATTCGCGGAATATCTTGAAGTAGTAGGCGGCTTCCTTACTGTTGAGGGTGGCTTTCTGGTTCTCGGCCTTGATGCGTTCGTACTCGTCATCGGTCATAGCACTGTTGGCGAGCTTTTCGCCCAGGTCCTCGCAGCCGGCGCCCTGGGTATACTGCACCTTGTAGCGCCAGAGAATGTCGTCCGGCAGGTAGCCGGTATCCTGGAAGGCCGTGCGAAGTATCCATTTCTCTATCTTATCGCCGACTTTCTCGGACTCTTTAATCTTCAGTTCCGGGGGTATCTTCATGGAGAGGTCGACCATGGCCACGTCGAGGAACGGTACCCGCAGCTCCAGGCTGAAAAGCATCCCCATGCGGTCGGCCCGCTGGAGGTTGATATTGTGTAGGTTGCCGATACAGCGCCGGGCTTCCTTGTTGAGCACTTCGACGGGATAGTGCTTCATGTAGTGGTAGCCGGTGAAAAGCTCGTCGGCGCCCTCCCCGGTCAGCACCACGGTGACGTACTCCGCCGCCAGCTTGCAGGTGAAGTAGCAGGGCACGGCGCAGCGTACCAGCGAGGGATCGTAGCTTTCCAGCTTCTTGATGACAATCGGCAGTGCCTCGTAGTATTCATCTTCCGTGAAGATAAGCTCGTGGTGGGTCGAGCCGATGTGCTTGGCGGCGATGCGGGATGCCTTGAGGTCGTCGCTCTCGTCGCCTTTGGCGTCCTTCATGCCGACGACAAAGGTGTGCAGATGAGGGATTTCCTCGGCGGCGATGGCCGCTACTAGCGAGGAATCGATGCCGCCGGAGCAGAATGAGCCGACGTGGATCTCCCGGTCCGCCAACAGGCGTTTTTTTACTGCGTCGATGAAGGTCTCCCGGATGAGCCTGGATGTCTCGTCGATGTCGGTGAAGAGGCCGTCGTCGATAGGCGGCACCTCGTAGTACTGCACGAAGCCCTCTTGCGGGGTGTAGTAATAACCCGCCGGGAACTCGTGCACTTCGTCCACGCCGGCCAGCGTCATGGCGCCCAGTTCGGAAGTGAAATACATATTGCCGTCGACGTAGCCGTAGTAAAGCGGCTTGATGCCGATGGGGTCCCGCGCCAGCATGTAGTCGTCCCTATTAAAAATGGCAAAGGCAAACATGCCGTCCAGCTCCTTGACGCAGGCTGATCCTTTTTCCCGGTAAAGGTGGAGAATGACCTCGGTATCGGAATCGGTGGTGAAATCATATTTGTCCAGGAGATTCTTGCGAAGCTGTTTGAAGTTATATATCTCCCCGTTACAGATAATGCCGCTCCGGCCACCCCCGGCCAGGATGGGCTGGTGGCCCTTGGCCACGTCAACGATGGACAGCCGTGTGTGCCCGAAGACCATGTCCCCGTGGACATGGATGCCTCGATCGTTGGGGCCGCGGTGGGGCAGCGCGTCCAGCATCTTGTTGATCGTTTCCGTATCCCTTTTTCCAAAACATCCGGCTATACCGCACATAAAAAATCACCAACCTTTATCTCGTTCTGTCGTTAGCTTTTTACCTTATTCATTTCGTCCATCAGGCGGACCGCCTCGAAGGCATTGGCGCCGAAGGCATCCGCGCCGATTTCCTGGGCGTATTCGTCAGAGACGGCGGCGCCGCCGATAATAACCTTCACTTTGTCCCGCAGACCGGCGCCTTCCAGGGACTTGATGACTACCGGCATCTCGGTCATTGTCGTTGTCAGCAGAGCGGAAAGTCCCAGGTAGTCCGGCGCCTCATTTCGGACGGCTTCGATGATGGTGTCCTCCGGCACATCGATGCCAACGTCGTGAACCTCATATCCGGATCCTCGGAGCATGATGGCGACGATATTCTTGCCGATATCGTGGATGTCCCCCTTGACGGTAGCGATAACCACCTTCCCCTTGGTCTCCACGTTGGCCTCCTCCAGGTGGGGTTTGAGGACTTCCATGGCCGCCCCGACGGAGTCGGCGGAGGCGAGCATGTCCGGGATAAAGTATTCCCGGGTGGAGAACTTCTCCCCCACCACCTCCATTCCGGCCGTCAGACCATCCGTGATAAGCTCTTCCACGGGGACTTTGGTTTCCAGGGCTTCCTTCACCAGATCAACAACGCCGGGGGTGCCGTTCAGCGATTCATCTAGGCCGACGTCATCGCGGGTCTTCCGGCCCTGGATAACGTTCTCCTTTATCTTCTCCAGCAGTTCAGCGCTCATGGCCGGTCTCCTCCCTGGCAAACGTTCAGGCCCGGCAGCAGGCCGGGGATCTCTTTGAAAATCTGCTCCGTCGTGGCCGCGTCGATATGCTCGACCGGTTTTTTCAGCAGCGCCTGCATTTGCTCGTAGGCCAGTGCGAAGACGTTGTCACCTTCTTCGGTACCTTCAAACGGGTACAATGGCGAAATCTCACCGGTCCGCATCACCGGGCGGATATAGTTGATGAACATTTTCTGCGGCGTGGCCACGGTATCGGTAATCTGCTTCATCACATTCGACAGTTCCGTTTCATTGATGGCAGGCTCGCGTAAGAAGTGCCGTATCATCTTGAAATGGGCATCGTCGAGCACCGCCTGGAGCAGGCAGAAGATGGAGTTACAGTCCAGCAGTCCGAAGGCGCAGTGCAGGAACTGCGGGCCGCTGAGCGTCACCAATATGTCCGAAAAGAGGCGCTCTACAGTGCACTGCTGGCCTGGCACCTTCGGGTCGCAGACACCGGAGGTGGAGTAGTTGGGAAGATTGTAAAAACGGGCCATCTGCACGCAGTCGATGTTGTACTGCGTCGTCTCGACGGAGCCGTAGGAGTCGCCCAGGGTGTCCATGCGCGCCCGTACCGGCACGCTGCCGTAAAGGACCGGCGTGCCCGGGTTGACGAGCTGTCCCAGGACGATGCCGGCCAGCACCTCGGCGTTGATCTGCGCCATGATGCCGGCCTCCTTGATGGGCGCCGATGTCCCGGCCTGCGGTGAAGAGGAAACGACGATGGGCAGGCTGCGCTTGCATACCTCGATGAAGGTCTCCGTGGTATCATCGACGAACTGGAGCGGACTCTTGACCAGGCAGGTGATGAAAGAGATAATCGGGTTTGCCTTGAGCTTTGCCGGTCCCCCGGTAATTATCTCGGCCATTTTCACCACGTTATCGAGCTGGCTCAGAGAGGTCAGGCCGGACATGACGTGCTTGGTGGTGTTATCCAGGGAAGCGAAGAACTTGTTAACGTCCTTGTTAGTCTCATTGATTTCTTTATCCTGGATGTTGACGGTGCGGATGTAGCCGTCGACCGTCTCCAGGTGCTCGCAGACGTGGGCGGAGGCGCAAAGGTCGGCCACGGTGCCGCGGCGTGGCCGGAACTCCGGTACTTTAATTTCCCGGCCGGAGTCCGTCTTACTTACGTATGTCTGGAATGACACGTCCAGCCAGGTGTTCGTCTCTGAGCCGGTGATGAAGTAGACGCGCGGCTCGTCGCCTTTCATGACCAGGACGTTGTCCGGGCGGCGGGCCCCCAGCGTTATCTCGGAGGGGGCAGACGCAAGCCCATCGGCGACGAGCTTTTCCGGTATCTTCACCGTCCAGCTCGGCACGCTCGCCCCGTCCACCGGCACAACCTCCGCACCGTGACTCCGGAATATATCGGCAGCCTGCCGGTTGAAGCAGAGCAGCCCGATCTCCTTGAGTATCCGGATGGAAGCATCGTGTACCTGCTGGACCTGTTGCGCGGTCAGGCGCTCGATGGGGTTTTTTATTAGGGTTCCTTCTCTGGGCATGAGTTCCTCCTCAAGAAATGGACGCGGTTGGTGTGGTTCGTGCGGCATCGTTACTCAAGGATTCTATTAATGATATGGCCTGGAAACCGTCCGCGCCGTAGCCATCGGCGCCGATTTTTTCGGCATATTCCTGAGAGAGTGGTGCCCCGCCGATGATTACCTTGACGCTGTCTCTAAGGTTGTTCGCCTCCAGGGCCCGGATAACATCCTCCATGTTCACCATGGTGCTGGTCAGCAGGGCTGAAAGCGCCAGGTAGTCCGGGTGTTCTTCACGGACGGCCGCGATGATGTCTTCCGTCTCGGCGTTATTACCGATGTCTTTAACGGTGTAGCCAGCGCCCCGCAGCAGGATGGAGACGATGTTCTTGCCGATATCATGCATATCTCCCTTGACGGTAGCGAAGACTATCTTCCCCTTATGTTCGGCGCCACTGCCTTTCAGGTGTGGCTCCAGGATTTCCATCCCGGCCCCAACGGCCTCGGCGGAAGCGAGCATGTCCGGGATATAGTATTCCTCGTTTTCGTATTTCTTGCCCACCACGTCCATAGCGGCCGTCAGCCCTTTATCGACAATCTCCAGCGGCGGCAGTCCGGCGTCGATGGCCTTTTCGACCAACTCGGTGACGCCTGGTTCGCCGGCTGTGCCGGCCTCGATGCCTTCGTCTTCCTGTGTCATTCGCCCCTGGATAACGTTCTCTTTTATCAATCCGATCAATTTGTCACTCATACTGGTCTCCTCTCAGGTCAGTCGATGATACCCGGGATTTCCGCCAGCACCCGAGCGCGCGAGTCCTCCGGCAGGCGTACGGAGTGGCTGTCGAGTATTTCCTTTACCTTCCGCGCGGCCTTCTGCCAGGTGGACAGGCTTCCTTCCGCCTCCCATCTCTCACGGCTATTACGGTCGCTGAGGAGAGGCTGGTAGTGCTCTTTGCGCATGAAGTGGCGGGTATGCTTGGCGGTAATGAAGTTGCCACCCGGCCCGGTCTCCTTGATGAGATCGTAGGCCAGCGTTTCATCGTCCACGCGGATACCCTCCACCGCCCGCATTACCATCCCGAGTATTTCGTTATCGATAACATATTTTTCGTAGCAAACGGTCATGGCGAATTCCATAAGTCCGGCAGCGTCGTGGATGAAGTTGGCACCGGCCAGGGCACAGAGCAGATTGGTTATCGCCGATTCATAGCCGCTCTGAACATCGAGTTTCTTGGAGTCCGACATACCGCCGGTAGCGTAGAAGGGTAGTTTGTAAAACTGGGCCATCTGGGCGCCGGCGGCGTTGAGCAGCCCCATTTCTACCGACCCCGTGATGTATTTTAAATCGCGCAGGTCGGTGCTGGTAGCCACCGAGCCGAAGATGGCCGGAGTACCGGGATTGACCGCCTGGGCCAGGATAACTCCCATCAGGGAATCCACTGTCTGGACAACCACGTTGGCCGCCAGCGTGACCGGAGAAGTCGCCCCGCAGAGCGGCTCGGACGGACAGACCACCGGCACGCTGCTCCTGGCCGCCTGGACTACCAGGTCTCCGTAATGGGCGTCGATGATGAACGGGCTGATGACGCAGGTGATGAGGGATATTATCGGTCGTTCCTGGAGGGCCTCCGGCGAACCAGCGACTATTTCGGCCATTTTAATGACCTGCTCCATGCCTTCCGGCGTATAGATACCACCCATGATGTGCTTGGTGGTGTTGTCCAGCCCGGCGAAGAACCGGTTGACATCCACCCGTTCCAGCGATAACTCATTGGGGTAAGTGGGTAGCAGAAAGAGGTGGATGTTGTCCAGCTTGTCTACCAGGCCGGCGATGTTTTTCAGGTCTCGCAGGTCGGCCTGACGATGCTTACCACTGTCGGGCTCGTAAATATGAAGGGCTGTCCCGCCGGTGCCGGTATAAACGCGGCGGCCACCCAGTTGGATATCGTGTTTTTCTTCCCGCCCGTAGAGCGTTATCTCGGAAGGGGCCTGGGCGATGAGATCCAGGGACTTTTCCCGAGGCAGGCGTACCCGGCGGGTCTTGTCATCGATGCTGGCGCCGGCCTTTTGAAATGCTTCCAGCGCCGGCTGAGAGTTTACCTCACAGCCTATCTCTTCGATAATCCTGAGTACGGTCTGGTTTATCTTGTCGATATCTTCGGGGGCAAGCGGCCGGTACGTGCCTCCGTCAAGTCCTTTACGTATCATGAAGCCGTCATCATCTCCTGCGGCCCGGGCAGTCCTTTTTCCGGCAGGTTACGCACGGATTGTATTCTTCTATGCCGTGGCAGGGAAGGCCGATACCGATGACCCCGGAGATAGACTTGCGCGGCAACATCAATAAACTTTCAGTGAGTTCAATGCCGGTCACCTCGCCGCCGAGCAGTCGAAACAGTTCCCCCTGCTGCGCCACGTCCCAATCGCAGTAGCCCGGACTGAAGCGGCGGCTGATAACAAGGCCCCGGCGATCGGCATTACGCCGAATATCAGACTGTATTTCTTCAGCGAGTATCTCGGCGGCGCCTGATCCGACGGCGTCGAGAACGGTAGCCTGGAGGACCATCCCTTTCATGGATAGATAATCGGCCAGCTCCTCCAGGTATCCGCCTATTGTCAAAACAAAGACGGCTATTCGCTCGCACCGGGCCATGAGCCGCGCCAGTACCGCACTTTCCAATGTTACCGGGCCGACCTTGACACTCTTTGGGGTTATCTTTTTTATATCCCGGTAAACATACTTGAACGATGGAGCTATGAAATCATGATAGTTGTCCAGATAGTCGTCAACCAGGGAACCGATGCGGCTGGATACGGTAACCGTACTCCCGTACCCGATAAGGTTTAAAATGTCCCGTTTCTCGATGCACAAAGATTCAATCTCTATCATTTTCCCGGCGTGTGACAAAAAACATACACAATGACGCCATCTCAACGGAATTAAGAGAAATACCGATGACGTCTTTAGGGGGAATGTGAGGGGGTTGTTTTTTGGGCGGCTGAAGTGTCAGTTGGGAACGGACCGGAGATACCGCAATGAAGTGAGGTAAACAGCTCGCTGCTGACGGACTGCTTAATCTATTGAGTTCTAGAATCGGAAGAGTGGGGTGTGATTCCTTAACGATAGACTGCCAGCCCCCAGACATTGTGCCTGTTTCCCTGCCTCAAGTCACACTTCTATCTCCTTCTTTAGATTTTAGCTCCTCTCCCGTAACACTGTTCCCTATCATACCACAACCGCCCCCGCCATGCCAATGTCAATGCCGGTACCATTGCCCCATAACCTATATCAGGAACAAAAGGACACCCACCCTTAACCGGTCTGTGGCTTCTTTAAGCGGGAGGAACTCGGCTGAACCGCTGTAGATAGCTGAACCGGCTTAGAAAGGAATAAACAGCTATCAGGCGCATGAATCATTAATGATTCTTTGGGTTATCCTGCTCAAATGCAGCCGGTATACAGAGCGGCGCATAGTCATTGCAAGAAGTCTGGGATATCTCAGGATGGTAATAATGAACAACTTCCAGAAATGAGCCCGGCCTTTTTCCATGAACCCCAATATCCATAACAGTTTAAACAGAGACGTGTAATAGGGTGGCGGAGGGTGGGTGCTGCGGTCCTCCGGCGGATTAAATTGGCCATAGAAAGTCCGCATTCGCTCGTAGTATTGTTTCGGTGAATAAATAGTATTGAGGACACGCCGGTAGCCACTGATGAGAAGCGTCGAGTCCATTTTTGGAGTATAATTCAGAGAGAAATCGGTATTATCGCCATGACTTTCCTCGATGAGGCGATTTTCGCTCTTGAGACGGTTGTATAGCTTGGTTCCCGGTAGAGCCATAAGTAGACTGACCTGAGATATGACGATGCCGCTATTCTGGATAAACTCTATTTGCCGATCGAATATTGAGCTATCATCGTTGTCAAATCCGATGACGAATCCGCCGTAAATTTCGAGACCATGGTTGTGGATCTTTTTCACCATGTCAACCATGTCTCGTCCTCTATTGGCGGCCTTATTGCACTCCACCAGGCTTGCTTCATTGGGTGTTTCAATGCCGACGAAAACAATCTTGAACCCTGCCTCAACCATCAGTCGCATCAGCTCTTCATCATCGGCGACGGTGATCGTCAATTCCGTCAAGTAATTAAAGGGATAGCCCCGTTTCTTGGCCCACTCGATCATCGCCGGTAAAACCTCGGCCTTAATTATCTTCTTGTTACTTATAAAATTATCATCAGCGATGAATACCTGGCCACGCCAGCCGTGTTGGTATAATGCTTCGAGTTCCGCCACCATTTGCGCGGCGGTCTTCATGCGGGGGTGTTTACCGAATAGGGCAATAATATCACAGAACTCGCAGTCAAAGGGACATCCCCGGGAATACTGGGCGTTCATCGTAAGATAATTATCCATATTTATCAGTGACCAGAGGGGTATCGGTGTTGTGGCAAGGTCCGGTTTTTCCGGCGATACATATATCGGTTTAGCCTGGCCGTTTTCCAGGTCCTTCAAGAAGGGGGGAAGTGTAGCCTCGGCTTCGCCGAGGACGAAATGGTCTATTCCATCATAGTCCTGGTAGTTCGTGGTGAAAAGCGGTCCTCCGGCAACAATCTTCTTCTTGAGATCGTTACATCGCCTGATGATTTTTCGGGCCGAGTCTTTCTGTGCTTGCATGGCGCCGAGGAATACATAGTCGGCCCACTGGATATCATCATCGGCCAGGTCGGTTACGTTAGTATCTACCAGCTTTTTCTCCCAGTCCGGTGGAAGCATCGCCGCGACAGTCAAGAGGCCCAAAGGGGGCACGATGGATTTTCTTGAGACTATGTTTAAAACCCGTCTGAAATTCCAGAAAGAATCTTCACCGCGTGGATTTACCAAGAGAATCTTCACTTGAACCTCCTTTTCCGGTTCCCAACACCGGCAGTAATAAAGAAGAAGGATGTTTATTATCTTTGAAAGAGCCCCACAGCTTGCTGCGGGGCCTTATAGGGGAGAGAATCGTCCTACCCGATAGCACGGATGGGGTCCGCCTGGTTACATTATCAGCAACCATTCCGAGTTCCTTTACCTGTCAGTGTCACCTATCAATAGTACCCCGATTGAGTTGGGGACTTTAAGGATCCCACACAGCCACAAGAAAAGGCGGAAGCCGCTTGCCTCATGTTGTTGATATATTATTCACAAACACTTGAAATGTCAAATGATGGTAGTGTATCAGTTTGGCGTTAACATTCGGGTATGAGCTGATGACAATGCTTGAGCGCTATGTATCCTTTTTATTGGATGGGTACATATGCTGAACTCCGATAATGGATTAAAAAACGCCACCAAACCAGCGTTAAAACTTGTTATATAGCTCATGTAAAAGAAATATGTGGTCTTCCGGTGAGAATAGCCCTAGGCAAACATAAGGAGAGTGCCAGGCAGGATGGATGCTTCAGGGTGTAGCCTGTGGCGTGGTCTGTCTTTGAGAAGACAGGCACTTAACACTAAACTGCAAAAAACGCCATGCAATATTTTGGTATATCTTTTGAGTGGAAAGATTTCCCCGCCGGGATTATTATGAGGACTGTTAAAACATATCAATAGATGGAATACAATTTAAAAAGGTAGGGAACTCTGGATTAATGAAAAAAATCGTAGGGGGAAGGGAATATGCTGCAAATCAAGGTATGTGAGATAAAAGGAAAGTGTCCGGTTTACAAGGTGGGGAACAAGATGACCATTGATGGCGCCGGAGTATTGATGGACAAAACCGATGCCATTTGCATCCACGCCCTGGCGACTTTGCTCCACTACGTTGTGGCGCTGGATGAAGGGGCTGACCCGGTAAAACTGGGACTATCCAGGGACAAAAGACGTGCCTATATGCAATGCGTTGATCCCGGCGCGCCTTATACCGATGGAGGCACGGTGATTTTCGAATGCCGCCGCATTGAAAAGTCAGGAGCGTAGCATGATTATGAAAGAGAGGCCGGTCATCGCCATAACGATGGGTGATGCCGCCGGTATCGGCCCGGAAGTCATCGTCAAAACGCTTGCCTCAGGAGGAACTTATGAGATTTGCCGCCCATTGGTCGTGGGTGAAGGCGTCACTATGCAGGAGGCGATAAATCTGATAGATTGCCCCTTGGAGTTGCGCATAGTCAATAAAGCAAGCGAAGTCAAAGGAAAGTCCGGTACCGTTGACCTGCTTGATTTGCACAATCTCGATCGTGCCGATGTGACTCCGGGACAGATATGTCCATCCTGCGGCCGGGCAGCCATGGACTATGTTTCAAAGGCTGTCGAGATGGCGTTGAAGGGCGATGTCAAGGCTATAGTGACGGCCCCGATAAATAAAGAAGCTACCAGACAAGCGGGCTATGGAGAAATGGGACATCTGGATTATATTGCCAGACTTACCGGCGCCAACGAATATGCGACCATGCTCGTAAGCGGATCGCTGTGGGTAGTCCATCTCACGACTCACTATCCCCTGAGCAAGGCCTGCGATTTCGTCACCAGAGAGCGAATCCTGGCCAGACTCAAGCTAACCCATAGCTCTTTCCGGGGGTGGGGGACAAGCGATCCGCGTATCGCTGTGGCAGCCCTCAACCCACATGCCGGCGAGGGAGGTCTGCTGGGCTCCGAAGAGATTGAGGAAATCATCCCGGCAATAAGGGATGCTCGGTCATTGGGTATCGATGCACGAGGTCCTTTCCCGGCCGATTCTGTGTTTAATCGTGCCATTAATGGCGAGTTTGATGCTGTCCTGGCCATGTACCACGACCAGGGGCATATTCCTGTTAAAGTATACGGCTTTGAAAAGAGTGTCAGTGTCGCCTTGGGTTTGCCGCTGATCAGGACGTCGGTGGATCACGGCACCGCCTTTGATATCGCCGGTAAGGGCACCGCGAATCACGAAAGTCTTACCGAGGCGATCAGGATGTCGGTTAAACTGGTTAACCGGGAAAAGATTGTTCAATAGACGAGTCATGTCTATGATCTATAAACGTTATTTCCGCCGATATGCAAGGTTGGCATAGGGCTTTAATCTCAGTTGCCCTGCGTAGCGCCTTACCAGGCAGATACGGTTGCTGACGGAAGAATATCGGGCCGGCCTGTTTCCCGGCTGAGTCTTAGCCCCCCAGCCCGGGTGTGATGTGATGGCAGCTCTGGCAGTGGCCTATACCATCCTCGTTACCATGTATCACATGCTATCCCGGGGCGTTAACTACAATGACCTTGGCGGCGCCTATTTCGATCAAAGGAATGTACGACAAGCTGTTCGCAGATCAATAGTTAGATTGGAAAACCTTAGCTTTATGGTGAGTGTCGCGCCTGCCTGATTTTACCTATTTTCGGAGGAAACAATGCTTTGCTTTGTTTAGATTAGCAGAAGAGTATTATAACTGGAATAGTTTTAAGGGATTAAGACAGGTCACTATATTGCTAAATTTGAAAATGTTGATATTATGATTGAGAAGGTCAATATCTCTCGATCTCGAGCAATTGAAAGAGACTAATTCTGTTTCGGAGGACGCGTGAAGAACACCAAAACCGCGCTTATGATATATAAGATAACGAACACGGATAAAGCCCAATTATAGCTCCCTGTAATATCAAAAACATAGCCCGTGAAAGGAGCTCCAATAAGTTGGGGAATAACCATGAATATGCTAAAAATTCCAAACATTTTGCCTATTATTGCTCTGTCAAATATACTCGCTACTAATAAAGGCTGAAGCGCTATCACTCCACACTCCCAGAACCCCCAGAAAACAATAAATACCCAGGTTCCCCAGTTTAACTCTGTCCAGAATAGCGGCAATATAGATAAGGCTGCCAAGGCTAGGCCAATCATCATGACGTATCTTACTGATATCCTATCGGATAAATAGCCAAGCGCTATTTTCCCACTCAGACTTAATAGACCTAGTACTCCTATCATGGTGCCTGCAGTCATAGCTGGGATACCCTTATCGGTAAACATGGAAAAGCTATGTTGGAAGATTGATAGGTGGCCAAATAAATATAGAGAATTAAGCAGAGCTATAAACCAAAAGGCAGGCATCTTTAAGATTTCCCTGATTACCAAACTTTTACCTATGGGGGGAGCTCTATGACCATCCTTGGCTACTGCCGATGCCTTTCCGTTATTCGCTACCTTGTCATCGATAATGAGGCCCATATCCTCCGGCTTTTGTTTCGCGATAAAAAGAGCTGGAGGTATCATGATTACCCATGTGAGCAGCCCGATAATCCCCCATGACGCTCTCCAACCGAGGTTCGAGATTAGATAGATTGAAAGTGGAGAAAGAAAAAACCCTCCAAGGCCCTGCCCTGCAGTGGTTATTCCCATCGCCCTGCCCCGTTTCTCAGAAAACCAGTTTGATACCATTGCCATCACTGGAATGGAAACAAAACCTACACGAAATACAGCGAGAAGTGAGAATATAATATATGCATGCCACAGGGAACTAACATACCCAAGTAATATTAAGCAACTACCAGTGGCGAAGGCGCTTACAGCCATTATCCGATTTGGTCCATGCTTATCAACAACAGCGCCTACGAATGGGCCAGTAATAGCTGCCAGGACCGCACCAACCGAGATAGAAAGGGCCAAGTCCCCTCGGGACCAGCCCAAGTCACTGAACATAGCCTGGAAGAAGATACTTGTTACATAGGCCATTACGCCTATGCCCATGGCCTGAGCAATTACTCCGACCCCTACTATCCGCCATCCATAAAATAATCTGGGCTTTTTAATAATCTACTTCCTGCTAGTACATTACGAACATATATGGGAGACTCTTCGTTTGTATGTTTACATTCAACCATGAATATGTTTTCTTCATCTTTTGATAATACATCAATTTGTTTTGTCAGACCATTAAATTTCAATTTGCAATTTCTGTCTGAGTTCATAAAATGAAAACCAAGTTGATAGAATATCATCCATATATAGTCTTCAAATTGCTCGTCATCACGCGTAACCGTAGAGGCGATCCGAAAGGTCTTTAACAGAACGGGAAAGACGTACTCCGGGCATAAAAACCCATGATAAAAGTCTGGCTTTTTTGAATGGCTTCTCCCTACCATCCCCAGACCAACGGCAAGATTGAGAGATACCACCGCACTCTCAAAGGAGAAATTAACCAGGTCCCTCACGATATGCCGGGTGAACTGAAGGAAGCCATCAGGGCGTTTATCGAATACTACAACTACCGGCGTTACCACGAAGGGCTGGGCAATGTCACGCCTTATGACGTTTACACCGG
>DAOULX010000034.1:0-27573 GCA_034414775.1 Dehalococcoidales bacterium | reverse complement strand
TTATAAAGTTCTCCGCTGAATACCCCTCAGCTTTGCTGGGGGGATGACAGCGGCCTTTTAGATGACATGGTGGTGGGGCTACTCCCTTACCCCTGATGCCCCCCAGCTTGCTGGGGGGTTATTCACTACGTATTCTACAGCGTGGATATGTTTGCAAGGTAGATGCCTTGATTCATAATCGGGGCAAGTGCAAAATGGTTCTCCGTGGTCTAGATTCACTATATAAGTGCCATTCCCCGATTGTGAGGGTACTTTCCAGCCTAGTTTGTTCCTTTCTATTTTGGAAGTGGCAGCGATTACCAATCCTCTTTCCTGTCTGGCGTCCATTGTAAGCCTCCGTGATATATACTCTAAGAATAATATACCACAGAAGTATGGGTTTGTCAATACCTCTTGACAAATATATTTTGGAAGTATATACTTGAAAATAGTATATAGGTAGATGTAGAGGTGATTGAAATGCCGGTTGTAGAGATTAAGGTCAAAGGTTTTCAGTGTCTTAGATGTAGTCATGAATGGATACCGAACGATATTAACGTAGAACCTAAAGTATGCCCAAAGTGCAAAAGCCCTTATTGGAACACTCCGAGACGAAAAGATAGGAAAACTAAATAAACCATTTAGTTTGTCAATGTAATAGTATGGGGAGTTAAGATGGATATTGAGGAACTTCATGGTGAATTCATAGGTGTAAAAACCATCGTAAATAATGTTAAGGAAAACATTACTACTCTTAAAGCCCGTTGTACTAAAATTTCTAATGAACTTAGCCAAATTAAAGCACAAGGTCAACAAGAACAAATATTTGCTCTCGCAGACAGAGTTTCTCAAATCGAGAATTCTCTTTTGGAAACCGACCGTTTTGTTGCAGGGTTGGCTATTCAGCAACTGCGGCTGCATCTTGAAAGGACATTGAGCCAAGACCGTGAGAATCCTCGCATAATACGCCAGAATGCACGGGAATATGTTATTGAGAGGTGTGCCACTGCCGCACAACTTATTAGTGATAGTAGTACTCCATTCCAAGTTTATAATGATTATCTTACTCAATGTGGAACCTATTTCCGTGATAAAGGACTCCCTGGCTTTAGAGAAAGTTAATCCCATGTGGGTATATCTTTCTCCAATTCTATATCGTGCTTAAGAATCTCCTCTCTTACAATCTCCCTGACTCTTTCCTCTGTTAGTGGTTGATTCTCTGTTTCCTTTTTGCTAGACTTCTCCTGTGATTTCTTCATATTACTCATCTTTCTATATCTTTTGGTTTATTTAATTCGTTATGTCTATCCACACTTTCCCGCATTTTATTTATTGCATTAATCATTTTCCTAATTTCGGGGATTAATTTTTGAACCTCTGCACCTAAATCAGGCTGTTTGGGTTGTGTCTTGTTCGCTTCTCTTATACGAAGTCTCACTATAATTGCGAAAATTAAGAACGCTAGAGCTAATATCAAGGTGGTTATCCATACATCATTCACGGTAACCACCCCTGATATACTGACAAGTTTAATGGAGATTGTAAACGTGCTAAAAAGCAAGAATCCATCCCAAGCAATACGTTCAAGGGCTTCGTTAGGGGGAAATCGCATAAATTCTCGATATGCCCAAGCCTTTGTTTGCTTGTAGGTCTTTGTCTTTTTAATGTTATTCCAGAATACCAATAGTAAAATGAGAATAATGCAGATAGATAAAGCGACAATAGTAGATTTAGGTTCCATATTACCCTCCTAGCGATTTTGCTAAGAGGATAGTACCAAGTGTATAATGGTTTCAAGTTCTTCCTCCTCTTAGCTTCGCTCCACTTTTGAGTCAAGTGTCTGACTTTTGGGGCAGACTCTACTTGTGAGGCAAAGCCTCCCCCTTTTAGAAGGGGGGAACTGGAAAAGGGGAAATAAGACCTGTCGTCTCCCTTTTAAAGGGAGATGAGAGAGGGATTTTGTAATGGACTTCGCCTTTACCCATGAAGAAGAGGCCTTTCGCAGAGAAGTAGCCGCCTTCCTGGAGAAAGAAGGCCCTAAGGAATATCACGAGAAACGGGTCACTTTCTTCGAAATGTCCAGCCAGCCGGACTGGATACAGATCCACCGGGCCATGGCGGAAAAGCTGGGGGAGCGGGGCTGGATATCGGCGCACTGGCCGGAGGAGTACGGCGGGAGAGGGGCTTTACCATTCTATCGTCTCATCCTTCGCGAAGAGATGTCACGCCTTCACTGCCCCGGCTATGACTCAATTGGCGCCGGGATCGTAGCGCCGGCCCTGATGCTCAAGGGCAGCGAAGAGCAGAAAAAAGCCCACCTGCCGGGTATCGCCTCCGGTAAGGTGATATGGTGTGAGACGCTCAGCGAGCCGGGACACGGCTCCGACCTGGCCGCCATCGAGGTCTTCGCCAGGCAGGATGTGGACAACTTCGTCGTCAACGGGCAGAAGATATGGACAACCAACGGCCACTTCGCCGACTGGAACGCCCTGGTCGCCCGCACCGACCGTGATGCTACACCCAGCTATCGTGGTCTGACCTTTTTCCTGCTGGACATGAAGACGCCGGGCATTATCGTCAATCCTGTCATTAATATGGCTGGCCATCACGACTTCAACGAGGTCTTCTTCGATGATGTCCACATACCCGCGGAAAATGTGGTCGGCGGCCTCAACCAGGGCTTTTACGTGGTGATGTCCATGCTCGACTACGAGCGCACCACCGATCCTGCCTATGCCTTCGCCTCTGTCTATCTCGATGACCTCGAAGAATATGCACGGCAAAATAATCTACTGGATCATATTACTCAACTCAGGATAGCGCAGCTGAGGGCCGATTGTGAGGTGGCCCGTCTGCACCATTACCGGGTAACCTGGATGCAGAGTAAAGGTATGGTGCCGAATGCGGAATCCGCCATGAGTAAGATGTGCGGCTTCGAGACGCTTCAGCGGGTGGCTGAATTCGGTATGCAGCTGGTCGGCCAGTACAGCATACTTGACGCTCAATCACCGCTGGCTCCCTGGCAGGGACGGATACCTTCAGTCTATCTCCGTTCCTTCGGCCTCAGCCTGGAGCAGGGCACCTCGGAGATAGACCGTGATGTTATCGCCCAGCGCGGCCTGGGCTTGCCACGCCTGAGATAAAGGAGATGTAGTTGGACTTTTCTCTTAACGAGCAACAGGAAATGCTCCAGACGATGGCCAGGGGCTTCCTGGAAGCGGAATGGCCGGAGAAGATTCTGCGGGCTATGGCTGCCGATGAGAAAGGTTACAATCCAGACCTGTGGCGAAAAATGGCCGGTATGAACTTGATGGGTCTTTCCTTGCCGGAGGAACATGGTGGGGTGGGGGACTTCCTCGATCTGGCGGTGGTGCTTGAAGAAATGGGGCGGGCCTGCTTCCTGACCCCGTTCTTTACAACTGTGGTCTTGGGGGCGGGTGCCATCATGGCGGCCGGCAGCGAGGAGCAGAAAAAGCGGTACTTGCCAGGTATTGCGGCCGGGGACACGATCGTTACCTTGGCTATTGATGAAGAAACTCGCCGGTATGCAGCGGATGCTGTTCGGACGAGAGCTGAAAGTTACGGTAACGGTTTTAAACTTAACGGTCGGAAGGTGTTGGTGCCGGATGCACATGTGGCTAATTATGTCGGCTGCATAGCTCGGACTGGGGAAGGAAATAACGCTATAGCCCCGTTTATAGTAGACATAAATAAAGATGGGATAAATATCGAGCCCCACAAGACGATATCCGGTGAAAAGCTGTGTACCGTCGAGTTTACCAACGTCGAGGTCGGCATAGAGGACGTACTTGGAGAACTCAATCAAGGCTGGCCGGCGATAGAGAGAATCATAGAACGGGCCACCGTCGCCCGCTGCGCCGAGATGGTTGGCATCGCCCGGCAGGTTCTTAAAATAACGCTGGACTACGCCAAGGAGCGGATGGCCTTCGGTCACCCCATCGGGGCTTTCCAGGCTATCCAGCACCGCTGCGCCGACATGTTCGTCGATACGGAAGGGGCCTGGATGGCTTCCTACCAGGCAGCCTGGCGTCTCAGTCAAGGCCTGCCCGCGGTCAAGGAGGTAGCTGTGGCCAAGTCATGGGTCGGGCAGGCCTGCCAGCGTGTCTGTGCCTCGGCTCATCAGGTCCACGGGGCCATCGGTTTCACCCAGGACCACATTCTGCACTTTTATACCAGGAAGGCCGCCGCGGGTGAGTTATTCTACGGTAATACAGATTACCACCTCGAAAAGCTGGCGGAAATCGAGTAGCCCAAATCCCGTACTTTCGTCCCCGATAAATTGACTTGGCCTGATAGCGGTGTTATCATACCTTGAGAAGGTGAATCTTAAGGATTTTGTTATAGCAGGGAACTCTTGTGTCAGCGCTGACTGACCTGTACCGGCAGATTCACGGCTGCGTAAAATGTGACATAGCCAAGTACCGCTGTCAGGTGGTACCGGGAGAGGGTGCGGAGGACGCCGAGATTTTGTTCATCGGAGAGGCCCCTGGCTGGCATGAAGACCAGCAGGGGCGGCCCTTCGTGGGGCCGGCGGGGCAATACCTCGACCGTTTATTGGCCTCAATTGATTTGAAACGTTCCCAGGTCTATATCGCCAACGTCATTAAGTGCCGGCCTACCGATAACCGTGATCCACTGCCTACCGAGATTCAAAACTGCCGGCCCTGGCTGGACAGCCAGATTGAAATTATCAAGCCGAGAATAGTCGTTACCCTGGGGCGATATTCTATGGCCAGATATTTCCCCGGTAAGAGCATTAGCAAAATCCACGGTACCGCCCAAAAGCAAGATGGCATCATCTACTTCGCAATGTATCACCCGGCGGCGGCACTCCACCAGTATAGCCTCCGGCAGGCCATCGAGGCCGATATGCGGAAAATCCCCTCCCTACTGGCTGAAACGAAAAGCATCCGGGAGGAAGAGCCGCCACCGCAGCAGTTGAATATGTTTGAGGCGTAAGACAATGATTAAGCCAAAGCTGAAAGTAATCCCGCTGGGCGGACTGGGAGAAATCGGGAAGAACATGCTTATAATCGAGTACGAGGAGGACATTGTCGTCATCGACGCCGGACTTATGTTCCCCGAAGAAGAGATGCTCGGCATCGACCTGGTCATACCGGACGTCAGCTATCTCCTGGAGTGCAAACACAAACTGAGGGGTATCGTTATCACCCACGGCCACGAGGACCATATCGGTGCCTTGCCTTACCTGCTGCCCCAGTTTGACAATGTGCCGGTTTATGCCACCAGGTTGACCAACGGGCTTATCCGTATCAAGCTCAGGGAGAGGAAAACGCGTGAGGGCGTTAACCTTAAGGTACTGGAATACGGCCGGGAAATCAAACTCGGTAAATTCGGCATCGAACTGTTCCCGGTCTGCCACAGTATACCCGACGCCGCCGGAGTGATTGTGAGAACGCCGGAAGGTGTCATCGTTCATAGCGGCGATTTCAAGGTCGACCATACGCCGGTCAGCGGCCGACCTACCGATCTTTCTCGCCTGGCCCAGCTCGGCGCCGAGGGTGTCCTGCTGCTCCTGTCCGATTCCACCTATGCCGAACTGCCTGGCTACACACCCTCCGAGCGAACCGTTGGGGAATCCCTCGAGCATGTTATCGCCGAAGCCCCGGGGAGGGTGATTGTCACCACGTTTTCGTCACTAATCTCCCGCGTCCAGCAGGTCATCGACGCCGCCGCCAAGTACGAGCGGCGCGTTTTTATCGTGGGCCGTAGCATGTCAGATACCGTTCGCATCTCGCTGGAACTCGGCTATATAACGGCGCCCGACGGTCTTCTGGGCCGTATCGACGAAGTCAAGGGAACGCCACCGGAGAAGACGGTTTTAGTCACTACCGGGAGCCAGGGCGAGCCCACTTCCGCCCTGGTACGCATGGCCAACCGGGACCACCGCCACGTGCACATCCAGCGCGGGGATACCATCGTTCTTTCGGCGACGCCGGTCCCCGGCAACGAGTCCCTGGTCAATCGCACGGTGGACAGCCTGTTCAAGCAGGGTGCCCAGGTTATGTACGACAAGCTCGGGCAGGTTCACGTCCACGGCCACGGCAGCCAGGAGGAGCTGAAGCTGGTACTTGGCCTGGTGAAACCGAAGTATTTCGTGCCCGTGCACGGCGAGTACCGCCACCTCAGCCTGCACTCACGGCTGGCGGAGTCGGTGGGCATGCCTGCCGAAAAAATCTTCGTCCTGGAAGACGGTGACGTTCTGGAACTGACGACCGACTCTGCCAAAGTCAACGGCAAGGTTGGTTCGGGACATGTCTACGTCGATGGGCTGAGCGTCGGGGATGTAGGAGGGGTAGTGTTACGGACACGGCGGATGTTATCCCGAGACGGCATCGTCGTGGTCATCATCGCCGTAAACCGGCAGACCGGCAAGCTGGTGGGCCGCCCGGACATCGTTACTCGCGGTTTCATCGATACCCGTGAGTTCAAAGACATGATGGAAGAAAGCCGTGAGCTGCTTGCCCGTACCATCGACCACGGCGGCGGTCGTGTCGCCGAATGGGGCTTTATTAACAGCAAGGTCAAGGACACGCTGGAGAGATTTTACTACCAGCGTACCAAGCGGCGCCCGATGATTTTGCCGTTTATGGTGAGGGTATAGGGGAAAAATATACTCGAACATGGCGAACAAAAAGACCGCTAAAAAGAAGCAAACACAGACGAAAAAGCCGGCGGTAAAAAAGCCGGCTGTAAAGAAAACCGCGGTAAAAAAACCGGCGCGGCCGTCATCTGAATGGGACAGCTTTTCCCGCTTCCTGGCATCGACAACGGTGCGCCGTATCATCATGATCGGTGTTATCATCGCGCTCTTGGCGATATTCTGGGGCAGTATCACCGATGCATTCAGCGACCTGATGACGTCGTTCGGCTGGGGATTCGCTTTCATTTTGGGCGCCTTCATCACTCTGGTCGTGCTGATATGGCGGAAGCGCCTCGGCTCCCTGGTTTTCGACTGGAATAAGTGGCTGGGCGCCATCTTTCTAGTTTTGGCCGCCTGGAGCATCCTCTCAAGCTTCGGATATCAAAGCGAGTTTCTGGACAAAGGCCTGGGCGGCAGTTTCGGGAGGGTGTATCTGGTCAACTACCCCAACTGGAACTACTACTACGCCTTGAGGATATTACCCTTGGTGGTCATCGGTATCGTCCTGGTGGCGCCGAGGCCCAGCTACCGGGCGGTGCGTAACCTGATTTCCTGGCTGGCGGAGAATTTCAAACGGCCGCCCAAGCCGGCCCGCAAACATGTTGTGACGACCCCCTCCCAACGGGACGCGCGCCTCGTCCCGCCGACCGGTGAAAAGCCGCCCCTCCCCAGCGTCATGGATGTACCAGTTTTACCGCCGGAAGTAGCCACCTCACGCAAGCGGCTGGAGGAACTGGCCGATAAAGCGGCTTCTCTCAAACCTGGTGGTACGTTACCCCGTGCCGAGGCTACTACCTCTCCCGGCGGCCCGGCACGGTCTGACCTGAGACAGGTAGCCGATGACGTCTGGAGGAAATACGGCCAATCGCCGAACCTAGTCGTCGTTGACGGCTGGCGTCTGCCGCCGATGGAAATCCTCGATACGTCGCCGGAAGTACAGTTCAGCCAGGCGGACAACCTGCAACGGGCCAAGCTCATCGAAGAGACGCTGGCCAGCTACGGCGTCGATGCCAAGGTAGTGCAGATCAATGCCGGACCAACGGTCACCCAATTCGGCGTGGAACCGGGTTGGGACCGCCGATTCAAAGAAGTCAAGGAGAGAGACAGGGACGGTAAGGTCAATGTCAGAGTCGAGGAAATCGCCAAGACGAGAGTTAAAGTAGAACGGATTAACTCCCTCTCCAATGACCTGGCCCTGGCGCTGGCCGCGCCGACCATCCGCATTGAAGCGCCGGTACCGGGCAAGACGTTCGTCGGTGTTGAGGTTCCCAATATGACCTCCGATATGGTCAGCCTGCGGGGCGTGGTCGAAACGAGCGCCTTTCAGAAGCTCCTTGCCAAGACCAGGATGGCACTGGCTTTAGGTAAAGGTGCTGGCGGCGAGTCCATCGCTGCGGACCTCACCAAGATGCCCCACTTGCTTATCGCCGGGGCGACCGGCAGCGGCAAGACCGTTTGCCTCAATACCATCGTCTGCTGCCTCCTGATGCACAATACACCGGCGGATATCCGCTTTATCCTCATCGATCCCAAGCGGGTCGAAATGACGCAATATAACAGCGTTCCGCACCTGGCGACCCCGGTTATCGTGGATACCAATCGAGCCCTGGAAGCGCTGCGCTGGCTCAGCCAGGAGATGGACCAGCGCTACCAGAAGCTGGCGGCCTCCGGGGCACGTCACATCGAAGGGTACAACAAGAACCGCGAAGGATCCGAGAAACTGCCTTACCTGGTGCTCGTTGTCGATGAACTGGCCGACCTGATGATGGCTGGTTTCGACGAGGTCGAAAGCAATCTCTGCCGGCTGGCCCAGCTGGCCCGGGCCACTGGCATTCACCTCGTCGTGGCGACACAGCGACCTTCCGTAGACGTGGTCACCGGCCTGATTAAGGCCAATTTCCCGACGCGTATCAGCTTCGCCGTTACCTCTCAGGTAGACTCGCGCACTATACTGGATGGGGCCGGCGCTGAGAAACTGCTGGGCAAGGGCGACATGCTCTATATGCCTACCGAAGCCGCCAAGCCAAAACGTCTCCAGGGCTGTTTCCTTTCCGATACCGAGATCGAGAGGCTTGTCTACTTCTGGGGCAGCCAGACCTTCGAAGAGCCGGACAAGCTGAGAATGGAGGCGCTGGTGGCTTCCACACCCTCCGGCACTATCGGCGGGCATCCGCGTGATCCTCTCCTGGAGCAGGCTAAGGAATTGGCCCGTCAGCACGAAGAAGTCTCGACTTCTTTCCTGCAAAGGCGTTTGCACATCGGTTATCCCCGGGCGGCGCGGCTCAAAGAGCAGCTTGATGCCGTCCTCGAGGAGGAAATGGACCTGGGCGGAGATGGGGGTGAGGAGGAGAGGGAGGACCCGTTATCGCTGACATAGGAAGTAGCGTGGGCGTTATCAAAAAACGTGGAACCGGTTACTGCCTTGTTAACACAGGCCGGCGAACGGATTTACAAAAGGAAAATCAAAAAAAAGTACGAAAAGGAATTTATACGGTATTTAGGGCCTAGACGATGGGTCTATCCGAATCATTCCGAAGGTGGGGGGACACCACCGTCCTAGTTTGAGTATCATCATAATATAAAGGGGGAACATGTACGAAAAAATAATGGTGCCTCTAGATGGCTCGGAGCTTGCCGAGGTTACCCTGTGGTATGCGGCGCGGCTGGCCGGAAGGCTGGGTTCCGCCATAATGCTCGTCTACGTCAGTCCTCCGGACGAGCTGACATCACCGCATATGCACGAGTGTTATCTTAAGGATGTAGTGACGAGGGTTAAAGAACACGCCACACAAGTCGCAGCCGAAACGGGCGGCGGCGAGATCGCCGTGGACTACAAGATGCTCAAAGGTGACCCCGCCGAAGAAATCGTGGACTACGCGGATGGCGCCGAGATCGACCTGATAGTACTATCGACTCAAGGTAAGTCAGGCATCAAGCGCTGGGCGATGGGTAATGTCGCCAATAAGGTAGTGAGGGCTACCCATAAGCAGGTGCTCATTATCCGGGCTAAGGGTGCCAGGTCCGATGTCTATAGAGACAAGCTGACCAAGGTTCTAGTCCCCGTCGATGGCTCCATCGAAAGCGAATCGATACTCGGTTTCCTAACCCACATGGCGGCTAAGCTCGACCTGGAGGTCACTCTTTTACACATACTTCCCAGACATACCGAAGTCTTCGCCTACACCAACATCAGTGAGCAGGGGAAAATTAAAAAACAGGAAAATGAGTATATCCAGCAGCTAGGTGACAAGCTAAAAGCCAAAGGGGTCAAAGCTACTGGTGTTTTCCGCGAAGTCCTCCAGGGCGATGAGGCAGAAGAGATTATCAGACTGGCGGAGGAAGAAAAATTCAGCATGGTGGCGATGGCAACGCACGGCCGTTCCGGGGTCGGACGCTGGATATTCGGCAGCAACGCCGAAAAAGTCCTCGACGAGGGCAGCACGCCCCTGCTGCTGGTCAGGCCGGTCAAAGGTGAAGTCAAGCCCGGCCCGCTAACTCACAAGCATATCACCTAGCCGGAATATTGCCGCCACAATTCCTCCGGATAGCAGCGCGCCGGCAGCAACCTGTGCCGGCGAGTGTATGGCCAGCCTGATCCGGGCCCAGCCTATCAGTGGCACGAGAACGAACGCCAGGGCGCCGGCCGCGCCGTAGACTATCATTAGAACGGTGGCCGAGGCGGTCACGAAGGCGGTATGGGCGCTTATCTTCCAGAAGAGATTAATAAATAAAAAGATAACTACACCGACAAATCCGGCGATGAAACAAGTCAACAGCAGGTGTGGCGCCCCCAGGTGCCACATCAACAGACCGCCGATAGCCCCCAGTAGGCTCGCCAGAGCGTAAATCCGGGTGCGCTGTCGGCGGGGTGCCACGAAAATACCATCCAGTTTACGCTGCCGGACCAGGTAAACGACCACGCTAAAGACCGGCAATACACTAAGTGCTATGGATATCGCTGCCCACCGGGCCGTTGTCCCGACGTCACCCGAGGAGGCCTCCGCCGCAATCACCACAATGATCACAAACGTAACCAGAAAAGGATTGAGCACATAGGAGATCAGTCTGGCGGCAGTTTCTATCATGGTCGTTCAAATGTTATACTTATACTAACCCATTAACGTAGTATTATCAAAGGGGAGGCTGATCCGCATGTCCGTTATCGTCGACGATTCTGAACTGCGTATCGAGAAGATGGAGCTCGGTCCTTTTGGTACCAACGCCTACATCGTTGTAGAAAAAAGCAGCGGTGAAAGCCTTCTCATCGATGCCCCCGCCAGTCCGGACACCATCCTCGCCGGCCTGGAGGGGACACGGCCTGGAAACATCCTGCTGACCCACAGCCACTTCGACCACACGGGTGCTCTGGATAGCCTGAGGTCAGTGCTGCGGGTGCCGCTGGCCGCCCACCGGGCCGATTCTTCGATACTAAAAAAACCGCCGGAGACGTACCTGGAAGACGGCGATAACGTTTCGCTGGGTAGCCTGCGCCTGGGAGTGCTGCACACGCCGGGCCATACGCCGGGGAGTCTCTGCTTCCGGCTGGGAAAGTACCTGTTTGCCGGGGATACGCTTTTCCCCGGCGGCCCAGGTAAGACGAGTACGCCTGACGATTTCCTCCAGATCATTGAGTCAATTACGGGAAAGATATATACGCTGGAGGATGACACCCGTGTTTTACCGGGCCACGGTGATGAGACTGCCGTGGGGCAATCAAGGCAGGAATATGCGGTCTTTGCGGCACGACCTCACGAAGGGATCTGCGGGGACGTAACCTGGAACGGTTTCTGACCTAGTGACGCATCTCAACGCGGTGGAACGCCTCAGCGAGCTCGAAGTTTTCACCCTCGGCATTCGTTTTCGCCCAGTCCCGCAGGCGGGTTTCCATCTCCGATGACACGTCCCCCACCTGGCTCCGGTGGCAGCGCAGGGCGGCCAGCTTGGTATCGAAAGTGTCCGTAATGTCCAAGCGTAAGTTGGGGTCTTCCGACGCCCAGAACCACATTTCCCTGGCTTTGTGCGGCTCGAATCCTTCATCGAGGAGCTCCGGGTAGGACAGGTGATCCCGGGCATAGGGGAAAACGGCGTCCAGCGCCACCTGCCCGGTGATGCGATGGTCACGGTGCCACATGTACCGGCGGTAAGGATCGGCTGTGGCGACCACGAATGGCTTGAACTTCCTTATCTGGCGTACCAGTTCTTTACGGAACTCGTTCGTATCTTCGATACCCTGGTCCGGGTACCCCAGAAAAACTACCTCGCTGACGCCCAGAACCTTGGCCGCCGCCCGCTGCTCTTCCTGGCGGGTTCTGGCCAGCTCTTCCGGATCGATAGACCGGTCACTGGTGCCTTTATCCCCGTTGGTGCAGATAACGTAGACGACCTTCTTGCCTTCCCGGGTCAGCCTGGCGACCATCCCCGAAATCGCAAACTCGGGGTCGTCGGGGTGGGGAGCGATCACCAGTAGATAAGTTTCTTCACTCATAATATCTCCAGTAAACTCTGAAACGTGAAGGGATTCAAAATTCAAGTCTTGGGGTTTGGATTTTCATGGTTATCCGACACCGGTTACTTGATTGACTCGACTATCCAGTGCCAGGCGTAGCTCTCCAGACACCTCTGCAGCGATATTTGACCAGGCAAAACGACTGACCGAAGCTCGTCGGTAGTTGATCGAGTCTTTGTCCCGGGGCGTCACTTTAAGGAAATGGGCAATGGCCCCGGCCAGTTGGTGAGGTGTGTTTTCCGGCACCACGAAGCCGCTCTCTCCCTGGCGAATGATGTTTCTCAAGTCACCGACATCCGAGGCTACTACCGGTGTACCGCAAGCCAGCGATTCCAGAGCTACCAGACCGAAGCTCTCGTAATAAGAAGGCACCACGCAAACATCCGCGGCGCTGTAATAGTATGGGAGCCGGTCTTGTTTTATCAGGCCAGGGAAGGTGACCGAATCGGCGAGCCCAAGCTCGGCGGCCAGATTGAGCAGACGGTCCACCTCGCTGCGGCTGTACTCGTCGCCCCCAATCACTACCAGCTTCAAACTTTTTCGGTCAGGCAGGAGGGAGGCGGCTTTGAATAACCGGTCAATACCTTTGAGGGGGTCGATACGCCCGACGAAAAGCAGGACCTTGGAGTCGTTGAGTCCCAGCTCCTGCCTGGCGGCTGCACTGTCCACCGGCCGGAACAGCTCCATATTGACACCACATGGTACGATACCAATCTTGTCCGGGGCGGCATCATAATACCTGATAAGCTCCTGGCGTTCTCCGGCTGTGGCGGCAATGATACGATGACAGTTCTGTACAGACTCCCTTTCAGTGACTATGCGAAGCTCCGGGGAGTCCTCGCCGATGCCGATGGCGTTTTTCACCGCCCCCAGTGTATGGAACATGATAACATGGGGAACCTGCCACCAGAGCGTCAGGTACTCACCCACCCATCCCGAAAGCCAGTAATGGCTGAAAACCACATCATAGCCAAGGCCGTTTTCTTTGCGATAGCCTTCCAGGTGACAGGCGAATTCCGGCAAATAAGAATAAACCGCCAGCTTGTGGATGCTTTCTTCCTCGCCGGCTTTGATGTGGACAAGCCGAGCACTTTCTCCCAGGTAATCGCTGACGGGATCGGAGGGGTCATGGACGCGCGTATAGACGTCTACGGCGTGACCCTGTTTGCCGAGCTCACGGGCCAGCTCCCGGATATAGACGCTCATGCCGCCGGTGTCTCTGGCCCCCAGGGCACCTACCGGACAGCTATGGGCGCTTAGCATCGCTATACGCAGTTTGCGTTCGTCTATCACAGAATTCTCTATAATCCTATTTAATGGATATCCGGCAGTTGTAAAGTGGTATCTCGTGGCCCCCCAAATGGCCTTTGTAGACCTCCGCCCCCTTGAGAAAATCGAACCGGCTCTTGCCGCGCTCGATGCTGTCTTTAATCGCCAAGATTTTGCTGAGCAGCCCCACACTCAGTGAAGTATAATCGGGATCATAGCCGCTGTTATAGAGGTAGATACAATTATTATAATCGAAGGAGATAATCTGCGCCACCGGCCGGTCATCCAGCACGAGCACGCCGAGCTTTAGCAGGCCGATGCTTGACATAGCATCGGCGAGTAGACGAAAGAAAGACCTCATCTGGTCGGTGAGAAAGTCCGCTTTATCCTGGCGGCTTTCCACGAACATCCTGAAAAAGTCATCCATAACTTCGGGTTCGGCAGTGCTATCCGTGACGGTGCGGTATTCGATCTCGCCCGATTCTAACATTCTTCGGTGCTTGCGCCGTACCTCGTGGCGCTGCTTGCTGGTAAGTCCCTCAAGGTATTCATCGAACGAGCCGGGCAGGTCCATTTCATAGGAGACATTTTCCGGAAAGGCTACCACTTGATAGCCGAGGCTCTCGGCAAGAGGTGCCAGTGTCTTGATTACGACACTGTCCGGGCGTACGTGCTTCAATTCCATTTCTTTGATGCCCTTCTGCCTCATGTCATCGAGAATGGCAGAGCAAAAATCGGCTTCCCGTCCCGGTGCCGTTATAAAGTCCTGGTAGTCACAAACGCTGGTATCACCGATAAACATAGCGGCGTCATCACGCAGCATTAAAGGAGCAATGCCGATAATGCTATTACCCTGACGTACTGTTCGTATCAGGAACTCAGTATTCCCGGATGGACTGAATACTTGTGCCCAGACATCCATCCAGGCCGGTAATACGAACACGGAAGGCCAAATAAGGTTATTTTCGGGGTCTTTCCAGTAGCGGCTCAGGCTATTAAGACTGTCCTGGCTGACGGTGTAATTCATAACTTTACAGATATTTTAGCATGTATACGGTTATCAGATAAGGACTATTATCACATATGCCCTTATCCTGTCTGGAAAAGAACCCTGTCGGTAAGATTGGTGGTGTGCAGGTTGACCTCAATGCATGGCTCGCCCTCACAGATATCGAGGACCGTCTCCTTGTATTCGGCTGACTTAAAGTAGGCATCAGGGTCTTCCTGTCTTTCCTAGAGTAGCGGGGCGTTCTGGGCGTTGGTTTCGGTGTCCATGACGAAATATTTCTCCTTCAGCCCGGGGATTTTCCGACAGCCTTCGACGACCTTATGAATATGCTGTCGGGCCACGCTGGTATCGGCCAGTTGACGGCGTACTTCGTCTCTCACCTCGAATCTAGTGAAAGCAGCAATTATAACTGCCTCCTTTTAGCCGGTAATTTCAGGTGAGGGAATATATCCTCGCCGTGAGGGAACAGCAGCGCCTGCGTAAAAATTTTATTGAAATCTGGTTCGAGGGTCAATTCTACATACTCGACGCGATGTGCCACGACGTCCGCTTCTTCCCGCTTGTCCAGATTTAGCAAGGCTATCCTGGCGCCATCACCGGCGGCATTGCCCACCGCGGTGACGTTTTTCGGGGCACAGTCCGGAAAAAGGCCGATGGTCGCCGCGGATGTCTTATCAATATAGCTGCCGAAGGCACCGGCCAGGATGACGCGGTCAATTTTGTTTACTCCCAGGCGGTTCATTAAAACCCTGGCGCCGGAATAGACAGCGCCCTTGGCGAGCTGTATCGACCGGATGTCCTTCTGGCCAATCACGATGTCGTGACCAATAGCTGTTTCCCAGGCCCAGGCGATGACGAATTCCGGCTCTTTTTGCCCCTGGCGCAGGCGGGGAGTATCCAGCCGTTTGGAGAAGCGGCCGCCTTTATCGACAATGCCGGCGAGGAACATCTGGGCGGCGACATCGAAAATCCCCGAACCGCAGATGCCCCTGGCGCCGATATTGTCCGTTTCGTCGTTCCAGCTGTCGTCCCCGATGACCTTGAAACGGACATCTTTTGTCTTCGGGTCGATAACCAGCTTCTCGATGGCGCCGGGGGCCGCCCGCATGCCGTGCCGGATCTCGGCACCCTCGAAGGCCGGGCCGGTGGCACAGGACGCGGAGAGCAGCTTATGACGGTTGCCCAGAATAAGCTCTCCGTTGGTGCCTATATCAATAATCAGTTCCATTTTGTCCTGATTATAAGGCTCTTCGGCGATGAGCACGCCGACATTGTCGGCGCCGACGAAGCCGGCCTCAATGGGCAACACATGGACGTAGGCGCCAGGGGCGATAAGGAGACCGAGGTCGCGCGCCTTAAGGTCTAGTGACTGATGGCGCGCCGGTACAAAGGGTGCTCTGCCCAAGTTCTCGGGATTGATATCCAGGAAAAGGTGGTGCATGCAGGTGTTGCCCACCACCGTCATATCGATAATGTCCCGGCGGCGGAGTCCGGCATTTCTGGCTGCACTTGTGGCGATCTGATTAAGTCCCCGGATAATCGACCGATGAAGATTCTTCAGGCTGGTCGGGCCTTTCACGGCGTAGCTGATGCGTGACATGACGTCCTCGCCGTAGGCAACCTGTGGATTCATAATGGCATCGGTGGCCAGGATCTCTCCGGTAGTCAGATCGCAGAGATAACCGGCAACGGTGGTGGTGCCGATATCTACAGCCAGGCCGCAGGGCCGCCTTCCCCGTCCCGGTTCCACCCCGATGATTTCCCTATCTTTCCAGACCGACGTGTTGATCTTCCAACCTTTGGATCGGACCTTTTTTTGCAGCTCCAGCAGCACCGGATAATCGATGGTCAGTTCAGAGAGATGGTGCTCCCTGAATAGTATGTCACGGAGGCGCTCGAAGTCACCTACGGCGTCGTGGAGAGAGGCCGGATTCAATTCCAGGTAATAGGTTTTAACGGCCGGTTTGAGCTTGACCTTTCTGGCGCTGGCATCCTTACGGACTACCTGGCGTACCTGGCGGCTCTCTTCCGGAACATAAACGACGACGTCCCCTCGAATGCGTGTCTGGCAGGCTAGGCGGTAGCCCTGGCGCTGCTGCTGGGGGCTGAGGAATTTCTTGGTTGTTTGACCGGTGACTTCAACCGAGGCAGCCCCTGACCGGAGATGGTACTTCGGGAAATAGCCCGTCTCAATCCTGATTTTGCACTTCCCACAGGTACCTTTACCGCCACAGATACTTTCGATACCGGCTCCGAGGCGGCGGGAAGCATCAAGAAGGGTGGTACCTTCTCCTACCTTGCCGCGGAGTCCCGAGGGTTGAAAAACCACGGTATATTGGCGGCTATTCATCGGTTATAAAAGAGTAACTACTGTACGGTGGGAAAGCCGGCCGCCTGCCAGTCCAGGATGCCGCCCGTCATGTTATATAAGTTCTTGAATCCAAGCTCGATCATGATATCTGAAGCTTCAGCGCTACGCATCCCGCTACGGCAATAGACCAGGTATGTCGCATTATTGGCGAGTATATCAACCTCTTCACGGAAGTTGGGATTACGGACATTAATAAGTAAGGAACCTTTAAGGTGACCTTCGGCATACTCTTCGGGCGTCCTGACGTCAAGAATGATGAAGTCATTGTTTCCCTCATTGAACTCGATTAAAATATGGGCCATGTTGACTGAAATGTCCAAAGGTGGCGGCGTTATTGCAGAACCGGTGATAAAGGCGCAACTGGAAGCAACAAGTAAAAGTACCAGAGGGGCTACAACGACCATCCAGAGGAACCTTTGAATATGTTGTTTACGCAAAGTCTTAGCCTCATAATTGTGCCTATCCCCCGGCAAGGGGGAGGTCTGGCCCATCACAACTCCACCGCCTTGACAGAATAGACGTCCGGAAGGGCCGCTATTTCCTGCTGCTGCGCCTCCGGCAAAGGCTCGTCCAGGGTTAGTACCAGTAAGGCCTGGCCACGTTTCTCGAGGCGCCCCAGGTGCATGGAACTGATGTTGATATCGGCGTCGCCGGTGATCTTACCTACCTCCCCGATAAGACCGGGGCGGTCTTTGTGGTCCGCGAAGAGGAAATAAGCCCCGGCGGTGGGGACGATATCCAGCCAGTAGTCATTAATGCGGACGATGTGCAGCTCGTCCTGGCGGACGGTGCCGGCCACGGCACGGACACCTGTAGTAGTCGTCATCTCTACCGTGAGCAGGCTGGCATAGTTGGGGCAGCTGGCCTCTTTTTCCTCGATCACGGTCAGGCCGCGTTTGGCGGCGATGATGTTGCAATTAACGATGTTGACTCTCTCCTCGCTGACGCCTTCAAGGAGGCCGCCCACCACGGTGGCCTTAACGGCGTTCGTATCGAAGGTGGCGATGTCGCCATCGTATTTAATGCGGATGGTCTTGGCCTGCCCGTCAGCGAGCCGGTAGACTAATTTACATAAAGTCTTGGCCAGCCGGATATAAGGTGCCAGCGCCGCCATGGTCTCCGAGGGGATATAGGGGACATTGATTGCCGAACGAGCCGGGAGCCCGCGAAATACGTCCACGATCTGCTCGGCAACATCCCGGGCGGCCAGCACCTGCGCTTCGGTAGTGGAGGCCCCCAGGTGCGGTGTGACGATAATATTGTCCTCCCCGAAGAGAATACTCTCCGTGACAGGCTCGTTTTCGAAGACGTCGATGGCCGCGCCGGCTATCTTTCCCTGATGTACGGCGGCGACAAGCGCCTCTTCATCAATAAGGCCGCCCCGCGCGCAGTTAATGATACGGGCGGTTGGCTTGCATTGCGAAAGCTCCCTGGCGCCGATCATATTGCGAGTCTGCTGCGTCAGGGGCAGATGCAAGGTAATGAAATCCGACTCTTTCAGAAGGTGTTTCATATCGACGAGTTCGACCTGGATCTTCTGAGCGTACTCCATAGAAACGAGGGGATCGATACCTAATAACTTCATCTCGAAGGGCCGGGCGCGCCGGGCGACCTCCGAGCCAACATTCCCCAGCCCGATGATTCCCAGCGTTTTACCCCGCAGCTCCGTACCCATGAATTCATTGCGTCTCCAGACGCCGTGTTTGAGGGAGTTACTAGCCTGGGGAATATTCCGCGCCGAGGCCATGAGGAGGGCAATGGCATGTTCCGCAGCGGAAACGGTGTTGCCGGTCGGGGCGTTGACCACCACCACGCCGAAATGTGTCGCCGCTTCGACATCGACATTGTCGATGCCGACACCGGCACGGGCGATAACCTGGAGTTTTTTACCGGCCCCTATTATATCGGCAGTGACCCGGGTCTGGCTGCGGACAATCAAGGCTTCATAATCACCGATAATGGCGATTATATCCTCCGGATTGAGGCCGATGCGATTATCGACATCAGCCTCCCGCCGCAGTATTTCGATGCCCTCTTCTGATATCTCGTCGGTAATCAGTACTCTTTTTCGATTATCCGCCATGGCCCTTCCTTATTTAGCTGGATTGAAACCGGCCCTGGGAAGGGCCGACTTGATGGCCGCCAGCACTTCCT
This sequence comes from Dehalococcoidales bacterium, assembly GCA_034414775.1. Lineage (GTDB taxonomy): Bacteria > Chloroflexota > Dehalococcoidia > Dehalococcoidales > RBG-16-60-22 > DAOULX01. The sequence goes on along the minus strand of DAOULX010000034.1, from coordinate 8,600 downwards.
GGATATCACTTTCCTCCACCATGCCGAGGTGGCCGATACGGAATATTTTACCATCGAGCTTTTGCTGGCCGCCGGCAAGGACAACTCCGTATTCGGTGCGTAACATTTTCCGCAGCTTGGCGCCATCCAGACCTTCCGGGATACTCACTGACGTGACAGTGTTCGAGGCGTGTCTGGGGTCAGCAAAAAGGGCCAGTCCCAGCGCTTTAATTCCGTCGCGAGTGGCCTGAGCAACGCGGGCATGCCTGGCAAAGATGTTCTTGATGCCTTCCTTCAATAGCATATCCAGGGCAACTGTCATGGCGAAGACCACCGAAACAGCCGGGGTCCAGGGATTTTCACCTATTTCCAAATAGCGGCGGGCCTGGCCGAAGTCCCAGTAGAAACGCGGCATTTTTGACTGCTCGTAGGCCTTCCAAGCCTCCTGGCTGATGCTGACCATGGCCAGACCGGGTGGCACCATCCAGCCTTTCTGCGAGCCGGAAACGACAACATCGCATTCCCACTCGTCGACGGGAAGGTCGATCGAGGACAGGCTGCTGATAGCATCAACGAGTAATAGCTTACCGGCGCCTTTGACGACTTTCGCAATTGTGCCGAGATCGTTGGTAACGCCGGTCGATGTCTCGTTATGGGTGATCATGACGGCTTTAATGTCCGGATTATCTTTAAGGGCCTGCGTAATAGCATCGGGATCGGCGGCCTGGCCCCATTCGAAGTTGAGCGGGATGACATCGGCACCGAACGTCCCTACTATTTTTGCCCAGCGGTCTCCGAAGACGCCGATAGACACGGAAAGCACCTTGTCCCCCGGCGAGAGTACGTTAACGGTGGCGGCCTCCAGGCCGCCGGTACCGGAGCCGGTCAGGATATACAGGTCGTTCCTGGTCTGGAACACCTGCTTAATCTTTTCGGTAATTTCCTGGAGCATCTTGTGGAACTCCGGCCCACGGTGATTTATCATGGGCCGGGCCATGGCTTCCAGTACTTCGGGCGGGCAGGGTGTGGGGCCAGGAACGCGCAACTGTGTCATGGGCTTCTCCTTGATTACTCTTTACTGTCTTTGTCTATGACTTTAATAAAGCGGCGTTTACCTACGCGGATAATACTGCCACTCTTGATACAATCGAGAGCAATATAATGAAAGTCTATTTTCAATCCATCTATACTTACGGCACCTTGCTGTATTAGGCGAATAGCCTCACTATTACTTTTAGCTAAATTTAATGCTGGAAGCATAAAAGCGAGATTGTACATTTCGTCATCAGGAATTTTAGTGTTAGCTTTAATTAGTTTGACTCTATATTCATCAAGACGAATTTCCCTTTCATTTATATTTTCTGGGATTTCCTTTTTCTGCACCGTCCTGGTGAAATGCTCATCGGCAGCGGCGGCGTCCTCGGCGCTGTAGAGTTGGGTAACCAGCTCTTGGGACAGCCGCTTCTTAAGATCCATGGGATTGGCTCCGCCATCGAGCTGACTTTTGAACTCTGCCAGCTCCGCATCGGGAACGTCGGTGAGTAGCTCGAAGTAAGGCAGGATAAAGTCATCGCGGATGGACATCGTTTTGCCGTAAACGGTCTCCGGCGGTTCGGCCACCCCGATGTAGTTGCCCAGGCTCTTGCTCATCTTCTGGACGCCGTCCGTACCCACTAGCAGCGGCATCATGAAGCACTGCTGCGGCTTCTGGCCCATCATGCCCTGGAGCTCCCGCCCCACCAAGAAGTTGAACTTCTGATCGGTGCCGCCGAACTCCACGTCCGCCTGGACGGCCACCGAATCGTAGGCCTGAAGCAGGGGATAGAGGAACTCGGTGATGGCGATGGGCCGGCCCTCGTTGAAGCGTGTGTTGAAATCATCCCGGGCCAGGAACTGCGCCACGGTGAATTTACTGGTAAGACGGATAACGTCCGAGAGGTCGAACTTGCCGAACCACTCGCTCTGCCAGCGGACCTCGGTCTTTTCTTTATCGACAATCTTGAAGAACTGCTTCATGTAAGTCTCGGCATTTTCTTTAACGTCCTCCGGCGAGAGCATTTTGCGTGTCGCCGAAACGCCGCTGGGATCGCCGATCTGCGCCGTCCAGTCCGCCACAATGAGCACGATCTGGTGCCCCAGCTCCTGGAACTGGCGAAGCTTACGGAGCGTTACCATATGCCCGAGGTGGATATCCGGGGCGGAAGGATCGAAACCTTCTTTCAGGCGCAGTTTCCGGCCGGACCCGAGCAGTTGTACCAGCTCGTCTTTGATGATAATTTCCGCCACGGCGCGGTTGAGCACGTATTCGATATCCGGCACCTGGATTGACTTTCCTGTATTTCCCACGCTAGTTCACATCCATCGTTTTTAGTATAATATTCCCCTGCCGGACATCCTCGGCCAGCTGTTTCTTCAACTCTTCGGTGTTGGCGAACTTCTTCTCGGCACGCAGCCGGGCGACGATATCGACCAGGAGTTCGGTACCGTAGAGGTCGCCGTGATATTCGACTAGGTACGATTCAATAGTGCGTTCGTTGGTCCCGAAAGTTGGGTCCTTCCCGATATTGGTCATCGAGCGGTATATTTTACCATTGATATGGGCTAGGCTGGCATAGACGCCATCGGCCGGCAGGGCCTGGCCGGTACTTACCTCCAAATTGGCGGTAGGGAATCCCAGCCCCATGCCCCGTCCGGCCCCGGTAACCACCTTACCCCTCAGGCTGAACGGATGGCCGGAAAGCTCCCGGTATTTCTTCATATCTCCTTTAGCCAGGGCACGCCGGATAGCGGTGCTGCTGACGACCTCACCATTGATGGTCAGTGGAGGCACGATGGCGACGCTGAAACCCGTCTCCTTACCCAGGCGCTGGAGGGTGGCAATATTTCCCTCACGGTTCTTTCCAAGAGCAAAGTCCGGCCCGATAACCAGCCCCTGCATTTTGAGGTGTTTCCTGAGGAGGCCGGTAAACTGGCCGGCTCCCAGGCCCGCCAGTTCCGATGTGAACGAAAGAGGCACGATAATATCGACTCCCTCTTCCCTCAAAAGGTCAATCCTGGTGGTAACATCAGTGAGAAAAGGCAACATTTCACCAGAGGAGAGCAGGTCCTCGGGGTGCTGGCGGAATGTCACCACACCGGCGATCAAGCCCTTATCATGCGCCTGTTTAACAAGCTCATCAATGAGGTGTTTGTGGCCCAAGTGGACGCCGTCAAACACACCGATAGTCAGCAGGGTCTCTCCGGATGGTGAAAATTGTGCCAGTTCTTCCTCAACGAGCACGTCGACCACTCCCAGGTACGGGAAAAAGCCCATGATTTCGGCTTCCCGTTTATTAAATCGCCCGGCAGGAAATGCCGGGTTATATTACATTATACTATAAAATCCCGTCCTTGAGTCAATCGTACCAGTATTCTTGATGCAGCTTGACAATCTTCAGCGGGGCATATTAACCTGGAATTAGGCCCCCGGAGACGATGTATTTGGCGTTTCTGCACAGGTAAAACGGTCAAAGGAAAGGATATATTCAATTCATGGACTTTAAAGAATGCGCTAAATTTTCCGATGAGAACCGTGTCTGCTATCTGGCTACTGTGGAAGGTGACCAGCCCAGAGTCAGGGCGCTGGGAATGTGGTACGCTGACGAGACCGGCTTCTATTTCCAAGCACAGTCCGTCAAGGCCTTGGTCAAGCAGCTCGAAAAAAATCCCAAAGTAGAAGTATATTTTCACAGCAAGGATAACAAAGTTATGCGGGTCTCCGGGAAGGTGAACTTCATCACCGATGAGAAGATCCGGGCCCGATGCATCGAAGAAAGGCCATTTGTGAAAGATTTCGGCATTACCGGGCCGAACGACCCGTTACTGTCGGTTTTTCATCTCTATACCGGTGAGGCCTACTTCTGGACGAGAGCCGATAGCATGAAAGAGGCCGATATACCCAGGATCAAATTCTAAGGAAAATGCACCAACCTGATTTCATAACTGGGTTGTATAACGGTTTGACCGAAACTTCTTAGTCTGTAAACTCGTATCTGATGGCGGTTCAACTTAGAATTCTGGACAAATACCTCCGATATCCGTTATAATGCTTTTGTTAAGTTTCCAGATGAACAAGTTCACGGTATGATTGAAAGCACCGGAGCAGGGAGTAATGTACCCTGCTCTTTTACTTTACCGTAATATATCCCAATTAGCCGGGCCGGTCCTGCCTTTGGGAATCTTAATCGGCCGCCCGTGAATATAACCGAATCTTGAGCTGTTTTACGGCTGGAAAAGGGGTGAAATGCCAGGAATATTTTGGGTCGTACCCGCAGCCGGCGTGATCACGGTCATCTTCGCCGCGCTGCTGGCAAGGAACGTCCTCAGGCGCCCAATGGGAACACCGAAGATGAAGGAGATCGGTGATATCATCTTCCAGGGTGCCTGGGCCTTTCTTAAACGTCAATATACCACCATCGCTATATACTCATTAGTCATCGCCGTCGTTATCGGGGTGCTGGTGGGCGTTCTGGGCGGTACTGAGGTAGAGGGGCTCAGCCGGCTGGAAATCGGCTGGCGAACTGCTGTGGCCTTCCTGGCTGGGGCGATATGCTCCGGGGTGGCCGGCTTCATCGGCATGTATATCGCGGTGAAGTCAAACGTCCGCTGTGCCGCCGCGGCGCAGAAGAACCTGACCGAAGCAGTTACAGTCGCATTGCGCGGCGGCGCCGTCTCCGGCTTTCTTATCACCGCCCTGAGTTTGATCGGGGTTACGGTTATTTTCTTTTCCTACGGTGGTTACAGCAATCCGGAGATCTCGCCTCATTTGATCGTGGGATTCGGTTTCGGGGCCAGTTTCGTGGCCTTGTTCGCCCAGCTGGGCGGCGGTATCTATACCAAGGCGGCTGATGTCGGTGCTGACCTTGTCGGTAAAGTTGAGTCCGGGATACCGGAAGACGACCCCCGTAATCCGGCCGTGATCGCCGACCTCGTCGGCGACAACGTCGGGGACTGTGCCGGCCGCGGTGCCGACCTCTTTGAGTCTACCGCCGCCGAGAATATTGGCGCCATGATTCTGGGTATCGCCGCTTATCTGGCCACCAGGGATATCGCCTGGATCCTCTTCCCGTTGGGAGTACGCGCCTTTGGTATGTTCGCCAGCATGATCGGGCTGCTGTTCGTAAGGGCCAAAGAAAACGAAAACGCCATGAATGCCCTCAACCGCGGCTATTTCGTATCGATCGCCCTCTGTATCGTCGGGCTGGCGATCACCGTCCACTACATGCTGGGCAACTGGTGGCTTTTCGCGGCGGGGATGGTCGGCATCATTGCCAGCGTCGTCATCATTTACATTACCCAGTTCTACACGGAAGCCCGGTATAACCCGGTGAAGAATATCGCCAATGCGTCCAAGACCGGGCCGGCCACCAACATCATCATGGGTATGGCCGTCGGCTTCGAGACAACCCTCGCCACGGCGCTCGTCATCGGTATTTCACTGCTGCTGGCCTTCTGGTTCGGCGAGCAGAGCGGGGTCCACGGGGCAGGCGCCTTCGGTACGGCCGTGGCGACGATGGGCATGCTGATGACCTGCCCGTACGTCCTGTCCATGGACACGTTCGGGCCTATCACTGACAACGCCAACGGCATCAACGAGATGGCAGGCGCCGGCGAGGAAGTCCGCCGCATCACCGACCGGCTGGACGCCGTCGGCAACACCACCAAGGCCCTGACCAAGGGCTACGCCATGGTCTCGGCGGGACTGGCCGCTTTCCTGCTTTTCCAGGCCTACCTGGACCGCGTCTCCTTCATCAAGTTCGGGGAGGTCGGGCAGTATACCGTCGTCAACATCGCCCGCATCGAGGTCTTCGTTGGGGCGCTGCTGGCGGTAATGATCGTTTATCTGTTCAGCTCCTGGGCTATCAAGGCCGTTGGTAAAACGGCCTCGAAGATCATCGAGGAGGTGCGGCGGCAGTTCCGCGCCGACCCGGAGATACTTAATCCCAAAGACCCGGCCCACCCGCACCAGCCGGACTACGGCAAGGCCGTGGATATCACCACGCGCGCCGGTCTCCGCGAGATGATCGCGCCCGGGCTGCTGCCGGTGCTGGGCCCCGTCGTTATCGGGGTAATCTTCCGGTTCATTCCCGGATATGACGCTGCCATGGTGGTGGCGGCGGTGCTGATGGTGGGGACCATCGGTGGCATCATGATGGCGTCGTTTATGAACAACGGCGGCGGCGCCTGGGACAATGCCAAGAAGATGATCGAGGATGGCCAGCTTAAGGACGAGACCGGAACCGTCCTGGGTAAGAAAACCTTCGCCCATCAGGCGGCCGTCGTCGGCGATACGGTCGGCGACCCGCTCAAGGACACCGCCGGGCCTTCGCTGCACGTTCTAGTCAAGCTCCTGGCCACGATTACCCTGGTCATGAGCCCGCTGTTCATCGTGGTGTCTTAAAAAAACATGCAACAAAATAATCGGGGGCACGACCCGCAGGGCCGTGCCCCCTTTTTTATTATCCCGAAAACAAGCTATAATGACCCTGCGCGACGTTGTATGAGGAGGTGGGCACAATTTATGAGTAATGAAAACCTAAAGGAGGCAATCGAATCAGCCAAGAAGATAAACAAGAATGAAATGCAGTTGAAAAAAGAAATCGCCATTTCAGAAGGTTTACAGCTAGTGGAGCGTTCTAAAATATGCATGTTGGGGACGAACGGTGAAGGCGGATTCCCGAATATTAAAGCAATGTTGAATCTGAAACACGACGGCCTGAAAAAGGTGTGGTTCAGTACCAATACCTCATCAAAAAGGGTACAACAATTAATGAAAAACAGCCGGGCCTGTGTTTATTACGTCGATGAAGTGAATTTCAAAGGTCTGATGCTGGTAGGAACTATAGAAATCAGGCAGGACCTTGAATCGAGGAAGATGCTCTGGACGGATGGGGCTGAGGTTTATTATCCCCAGGGCGTGGAAGACCCGGACTACTCGGTGTTGTGCTTTACGGCGCAACGGGGAAACTATTACCACGGATTGACAAACGTCGATTTTGATATTGACTAGCTATCATCTATCTCAAAAACGGATTTGCCCTTATCTCGGTGGCTATCGTGGAGTCCGGCCCGTGCCCGGGGTGGACGACGGTCTCTGGCGGGAGCGTGAGCAGCTTGGTGCGTATACCGTGGAAAAGCGCTTCGCCATCGCTATCGATGAGGTCATAGCGGCCGATACCGTAATTGAAAAGCGTATCCCCGGTGAAGACGTGTCCCTCTCCGTAGATGCTGATGCCGCAGGGAGTATGCCCCGGAGTATGTAGAATGGTGAAATACAGCCCGCCGATGTCGATTTTATCACCTTCATCCAGGACCCGCTCCGGCTTGGGGGCGCCCTCGTAGGGCGGCTCGTACATGTAGCTGGGCGACTGCGGCAGGTAGCGGGCGCACTCGGCATGGGAGGCCAGCGGCGCGCTGGTAGCTTCCTTCACCTGGGCCGCCGCCCCGACGTGGTCCGGGTGGCGATGGGTCAGTACGATCAGCTTGATTTTCAATCCCAGTTTCTCCACCACTCGAATAATCTCTCTGGCGTCGGCGCCGGGATCGATAATCATACCCTCTTTGGTTTCTTCAGATCCAACGACATAGCAGTTACTGGCAATCGGCCCGACGACGAGCTTTCTGACTATCAAACTGACCTCCCGTGAAACACGTCTATCGATATAGTATAGCTGAAAACGGGGAGAAAAAGGAATTTATCAGCTTGTTAGGGCGACCTGTATTAGGTTAAACTGTTTTAGAAACACGGGACGCTAAATATAGCAGGTAATAGCTTGGCTGATATTCGCCCCTTTTGTGCTGTACATTATAATCCGGCCGAGGTGGGGGGCCTCGCAAGGGTCATCTGTCCTCCCTATGACGTTATCACACCCGAGATACAGCTAGAGCTCTACCGCCGCAGTGATTTTAATTTCGTGCGTGTTGAGTTCGGGAGAGACCTGCCTCGCGACCGAAATCCTGATAATCGTTACGCCCGGGCTGCCATCACCTTGGAAAGATGGCTTCAGGCGGGTGTCCTCACTGTCGATAAACAGCCAGCAATTTACATGGACGAGCACCGTTTCATTTATCACGGCAAGCCCATGAGCCGTCGCAGCTTGACCTGCCGCGTAAGGCTGGAGGAATGGGATAGTATGGTCATCCGTCCCCACGAAGGTACTCAGTCCGGTGCTAGAGGTGACCGGTTGAACCTGATGTCGGCGCTACAGGCCAATACCAGTCCCATCATGGCTCTATACGAAGATGGCGGTGGGCGGATAGATGAATTGTTGGATATTGAAACACGCCGTAACCCTTCTCTGATCGTCGATAAGATCGACGGGGAAAGCCATCGCGTCTGGGCGGTTAAAGACGAAAACACGGTGGGCGAAATATGCCGGGCACTAACGGACCGGCCGCTCTATATAGCCGATGGCCATCACCGCTACGAGAGTGCCCTGGCCTACCGGCGAGCCAGGCGGGCAAGTTCCCAACCCGCAGCCGAGGAGCCATACGATTTCGTGATGATGACACTGGTGGACTTCGCTGACCCCGGCCTGGTCATCTTACCGGCGCATCGCCTTGTCCAGGGTGTGGCTCAGTCA
>DAOULX010000033.1:0-3836 GCA_034414775.1 Dehalococcoidales bacterium | reverse complement strand
GAATAACCCCCCAGCAAGCTGGGGGGCATCAGGGGTAAGGGAGTAGCCCCACCACCATGTCATCTAAAAGGCCGCTGTCATCCCCCCAGCAAAGCTGAGGGGTATTCAGCGGAGAACTTTATAAAATATGGCTAAAAAATTGGTCATCGTGGAATCCCCGGCCAAGGCCAAAACGCTGGGGAAAATTTTAGGCCGGGGCTATACTCTTAAGGCCTCCCTGGGCCATGTCCGGGACCTGCCCCGCGGGCAGATCGGCGTGGACATCGAGAACGGGTTCGCTCCCAGGTATGTTGTACCCAAAGCCAAGGCCAAACTGGTCAATGAGCTCAAGCAGGCGGCCAAAGACGCTACCGACATCTACCTGGCCACCGACCCCGACCGTGAAGGTGAGGCCATTGCCTGGCACCTGGCCGAGGTCACCCGGTCCGACGACCAGACCTATCATCGCGTCGTTTTCCGGGAGATAACCGGGGACGCCGTCAAGTCCGCCTTTCAGAATCCCCGGCAGATAGACCGTCAACTGGTAGACGCCCAGCAGGCGCGGCGTATCCTGGACCGCCTCGTTGGCTATAAGATAAGCCCCCTGCTCTGGCAGAAGGTAAGAAAACGGCTTTCCGCGGGACGTGTACAGTCCGTGACGGTCAAGATAATCGTCGACCGCGAGCGTGAAATCCAGGCTTTCAAACCGGAAGAGTACTGGGTGACCGAAGTCGAACTGAGCAAGAAAAGGGAAAAGGCGCCTTTCCGCGCTGCGTTGGTCGGGCTCCTCGACGGAAAGAAGCTGGAGGTACGTACTGAAAAAGACGCTACCGCGGTACAGGATGCCCTGAAAAAAGCAGCTTATGACGTATTCAAGGTCGCCACCAAGAAGGCCACGCGACAGCCGGCGGCGCCATTCACCACCAGCACCTTACAGCAGGAGGCCTGGCGTAAGCTCCGTTTCAGCGCCAAACAGACTATGGCCGTCGCCCAGCAACTCTACGAAGGATTGCCTATTGCCAACGAGGGTAATGTCGGTCTTATCACTTACATGCGGACGGATTCCACCCGTGTGGCCGATGTAGCTATCAGGGAAACAATAGCCTACATCCGGGAAAAGTACGGCCCCAAATACCTGCCGGCCCGTCCCCGCGCCTTTGCCACCCGCGCTCGCGGCGCCCAGGAAGCCCATGAAGCCATCCGGCCCACCCGCACTCACCGGGAGCCGGGAAACATCAAGAAATACCTCAATACCAGCCAGTACCGCCTCTATGACCTCATCTGGAAACGCATGGTCGCCAGCCAGATGGGGGCGGCCTTATTCGATAACACGACAGTCGATGTCGAGGCCAGGGACCACCGGGACTACCTCCTCAGGGCAGCCGCCTCGGTCAATACCTTCCCCGGTTTCATGACCCTTTACAGCGAAAGCCGGGACGAGGCCGAAGACGAGGAGAAAAAGTCCCTGCCGCCGCTGAAAAAGGGCGACGTTCTCGACCTGCTGGGGATCTATCCGGAACAGCGCTTCACCCAGCCGCCCCCCCGCTATACCGAGGCCACCCTAGTCAAAACGCTGGAGCAGTTCGGCATCGGGCGTCCTTCCACTTATGCCCCGATCATCACCACTATCCAGGACCGGGAATATATCAACAAGGCCAAGGGAGTCTTCCAGCCCACCGAACTCGGCTTCGCCACCAACGATCTGCTCGTCCAGCACTTCCCGGATATCATCAACATCCAGTTCACCGCCGGGATGGAGGACGAGCTCGACGAAATCGCCAGCCGGGAACGCGCCTGGCCGAAAGTCATCAACGACTTCTATACCCCGTTCGATAAAGACCTGCAGAAGGCGCTCCAGACGGCGGAGAAGGTCAAGCTGGAAGACGAGAAGACGGGCGAAGCGTGTCCGAAATGCGGTAAACCGCTGGTCGTCAAGACGGGACGCTTCGGCAAATTCATCGCCTGTAGCGGTTACCCTGGCTGCAAATATACCCAGTCATACCAGGTAAAGGTCGGGGCCAACTGCCCGAAATGCGGTAAGGACATTGTCCAGAGAGTCAGCAAAAAGAAACGCACCTTCTACGGGTGCTCCGGATACCCGGACTGCGATTTCATCACCAGCTTCCGGCCGCTGGAGCAGCCCTGCCCCAAGTGCGGCGGCCTGCTTACCCAGCACGGACGCCAGGCCTGGTGCACCAAGTGCGAGTATAAGGGCAAAGTGCCGGAGGAGAAGGTGTGAACAAAATCCCCCTTATTCCCCCTTTGCGAAAGGGGGAAACTGGTCGGAGAAAGTGAACGGTCATCTCCCTTTCGTAAAGGGAGATAAGAGAGGGATTTATCCCTAATGCCCAGCCAAGTCTTTAACAAATATATCGCCTATCTGGAAGCGGAGAAAAACGTCTCCCGGTACACCTTGCGCAACTATAAGAACGACCTTTTAGAGTTCTTCGGGTTCATAGTAAGCGGTGGTATCGAAACTCTAAGAGACGTTAATAAGCAGACGTTGCGAGGCTACCTGGCCCACCTCATGTCCCAGGGATATGCCAAGTCCAGTATCGCCCGCCGTCTCTCGGCCATACGTTCGTTCTTCCGCTACCTACAGCGGGAAGAGCTGCTTGCTACCAATCCGGCCGCGACCACCGTCTCGCCGAAACTCGACCGGCGCCTTCCATCTTTCCTCACCGTGGATGAAGCCAAACGTTTGGTTGAATCACCGGACCTATCCAAGGCCGACGGACAGCGCGACCGCGCCCTGCTGGAGCTGCTTTATGCCTCCGGCCTGCGCGTCAGTGAGCTGGTCAACCTCAACGCTGAACAGGTCAACCTGGCCACCAACGAAATCCGCGTCTGGGGTAAGGGTTCCAAAGAGCGGGTTGTCCTCATCGGCGGCCCGGCGGCACATGCCCTGGAGACCTACTTAAACGCCGGCCGCCGCGAATTATTAGGCGGTAAAAAAAATCCCGCCCTCTTCGTTAATCGCTACGGGCAGCGGCTGCTGGCGCGCCGGGTACAGAAGATCGTGGCTAAATACTCCCGCAATATCAATAAAAGCGTCCACCCCCACGTGCTGCGCCATACCTTCGCTACCCATCTGCTTGATGGCGGCGCCGATCTCAAGGTCGTCCAGGAGCTCCTGGGCCACGCTGACCTTTCTTCGACCCAGATATACACGCACGTCACTCAGGGTCGGGCGCGCCGCATCTACCTGGATACCCATCCCATGGCTCAGGGAGACCGGCATGAATGAACGGCTCAAGCGCCTGCGCTGCCGTCTTGCCGAAAAGGGCCTCGATGGTGTTTTCATCACCCAACCAGAGAATCGGCGTTATCTTTCCGGATTCCGTGGCTCGGCGGGGGCATTACTGATAACCACCAGCGCGGCCGTACTGGCGACCGACTTCCGCTACACCGAGCAGGCCGCCGCCGAGGCACCAGACTTCGAGGTTCAACGTATCCCCAATAATCTGGTGGACTGGTTTCCGGGCCTTATCTCCGACCTGGGTATCAAGAAGCTGGGATTCGAAGCCGCGGACGTCACTTTCGACCACCACCGACGGCTTGGCCAGGCCCTGAAAAGAAAACAGGTCTCTGTCCGTCTGACTCCCCTGAGCGGTCTGGTCGAATCCCTGCGAGCGGTCAAGGACGCGGAGGAAATAACACTTATCGAGCGAGCCGTTGCCATCGCCGATGCCACCTTTGACGTTATGGAAGGCAACATCAAGCCCGGCCTGACCGAGAAACAGGTTGCCTGGGACCTGGAGAAACGCCTCCGCGAAAATGGCAGCGAATCTTTGCCGTTCGATATAATTGTTGCCTCGGGGCCGAACGCCGCCCTGCCCCACCACCGGCCCTCAGAC
>DAOULX010000032.1:0-2578 GCA_034414775.1 Dehalococcoidales bacterium | reverse complement strand
GTCTTGGAAAGTCGCTCTCGTTGTCTCTTTAGTATATACAGCAAGGGCATTCCTGTGGCAGCTAGAGCCCCCCAGAAGTACATCGGGGCGCCGGCACTGATAAATGTCAGGCTGTTACCCAACGGCGGTGCGACGAACGCTCCCATCATCCCGATACTGTTCGATAATCCGATAGCTGTTCCGGCGTAAGTGCTCCCGATGTTTTTCGTCTCGAATATCATCACCGTGACGATGGATTGAGCGCCGGCTCGCATCATACCTCCCCATACTATCAGTAGCCATATCGCCGGACCACTGACAAAGGGTACCAGCGTTATACTAAGGGCCAGCGACACGATTGCAATAACCAGCACTCCGTTCCGGGAGGTCCTTTCCGCTATCATGACGGTCGGCACCGCCCCGATCATGCCGATGCCCGCGACCAGAGTAACCGTGCTATCGGCGGCCGCCTGCGACCAGCCCTGGCCCAACATGTAGAGAGGCAGATACCCGATAAATCCCATCGACGTCCCCCACAGGGACATGTTGATGAACCCGATTATCCATATCTGTTTTATACGCAAGACATGGTGCAATGATTCCCGGAACGGCACCGTGCTTTTCGACGGTATGTCCATCCGCTCCTGTTTCGGTGGCTCCCGTCCCGTGAACCACCATAGCAGACCCAGTATCACCGCCGGGGTACCGAAGAGTAGCATCACGTTTCTCCATCCTCCGATAGCCGGCGCCACCAGCGTGGCGCTGAACATGGTCGCCGACATGGAGAAGACCGCCCAGGACACATGGATAAGGGCGTTGGCCACACCCAGGTGCTTGCCCCTGAACCAGTCCGCCGTCACTTTGGGAACCACGCTTGGTATAGCTGCGGCCGTCAGACCAAAGAAGAACATCGCGACAGCCATCGTAAGGAAATTGACTGAAAGTCCGCGCAAGGCGCCGAACGCCCCGGCCAAGATGCAGATGACGACCAGTGTCCGCCGGACGCCGAATCTGTCTGCCAGCAGGCCCCCCGGTAAACCTATAAACACACCCGCCAGCGGGTCCGCCCCCCACACCGCACCAATGGCCACCATGCTCAGATTAAGGTCTTCGGCCATCCTATCGAAGAGGACTGGCATACATAAACGGTCGAGGCCGGCTACCACGCCGTACGTTAGCATGGCAAGGATTAGCAGGTACCACCGGTATTTGGAAGGACGGTCTGTGTGCATATCAGGATCTAATGAGTGCCAGGACTCTATAACACCAATCTAGTTTACCATATCCCCGGTAAAAGGGCCTTGCGCTCCGCAGGGTAATCCGGGAAACGCTGGCGGTACCAGACATGGTTGGCCCTGGCTCGTGGTAACAGGTTAGCCGTTGTCCAGAAAGCAAAAGCCAGGCCCGGTAGCGACCATGTCATTACTGCCCAACCCGTCCATATTATTATCTCGCCAAGATAGTTGGGGCAGGAAATCCAGCGGTAAAGGCCCCGCGAAGTAATCCGGTAGGTCTGCTCACCAGGCTGGCGAAGCTCACGCAAAATCTGGTCTGAACGTCGGTTGACGATATGTCCAGTGAAAAAAAGCACCACACCTATGATAAAGCGTGGATCGGTGATCCAGCCGGCTGAATAACCCCCTGAAAAATGAAAAAGGTAACGTCCGTTGAGGTATCCGTTCATGATGTTAAAGAGAAATCCCAGACTCACCACCGCCAGTGGCATCCGGCCGGCTGCGTCACGACGGCTGAAGGGATAGATGAATCCCCGGTGCAGGTAATGGGCTTCCCACAAGACGAGAAACAAGAACGAGGGAATTGTTACAGCCGGTCCACCCGTGATGAAGCAAATGGCAAAGACAACCGGGGCAGGTGCTTCCATGAGCACCCAGCCTGTCCGGTTGGCTATGGTACGCCCACAGCCCCGACTGGTATAGCGCCCGTAGGGTGCTGCCACGAAAAAAAGCGCGATGAATACTACTGCCCCGAGAACAAACCACCCGGCTAACAGGCCGTTAAAAAGGGTTAGCTCTTTCACGTCTTGGTTTCACTCCGGGTATCGAAAGGTATTTCAAAATGGCTTTCCTGTTGGAACCAGCGCAGAGTATCCTCAAGGGTATCTCGGAGCGGGCGGGGCCGGTATCCGAGCTCCTGTGCAGCTTTTTCGTGACTGATGTGGCGGTTGCTCCGCAGCGCCCGCAGCGATGCCCCGGTATATAAAGGTTCTTTGCCGTTCCGCCGGGCCATCGCTTCAAATATCGGGGCGCCGAGCCGGGCCAGCCATAAAGGGCAGACCAGCTTTCGTGAAACCGTTCCAGTTATTTCCTTTACAATGGCGGCGATATCACACATCGAAAACCAATGCCCCGATAGCAGATAGCCCGACCCCTTAGGTGCCTGCCTTTCAGCGACCAAGGCACCGGCCACCACGTCGCGTACATCCACCCAGTCGAATCCTCCGGTAACTAGCGCCGGTAGACTGTCACATGCCATAGACACCAGCGCCTGACCGAAATACGACGGCTGGTAATCATGCGGGCCAATGACCGCCGTTGGATAGACAATGATAGCATCCAACCCGGCGTTAATGGCTTTGCGT